>JACRIN010000055.1 GCA_016220085.1 Planctomycetota bacterium | reverse complement strand
GAGCGCCGCCGCACACGAACTCGCGCCCAGGCGACGCGGCGCGACGCGGAGCGACGCCGGCAACGCCGATCGCCGTCGAGCCGCTTCAGCGACCGAGTTCCGCTCGGACGCGTTCGAGCCAGGCCTGCGCCGTCGCGTCGTTCGGGTCGAGCGCGAGCACTTCGACGAGCAGCGGTTCCGCACGGTCGAGCTCGCGGCGCGCGATCGCCAGGCTCGCGAGGCCCAAGAGTGGCGACGTGCGCTTCGGAGAGAGCTCGTGCGCGCGCTCGAAGTGACGCCACGCGCCGTCGAGATCGTTCTGCTCGCGCAGGATCGAAGCGAGCTGCAGCTCGAGGCTCGGCGACGTCGTCAGTCCGATCCGAGCCGCGAGCTCGAGGTGCTCGCGCGCCTCGACGATGCGTTCCGTGCGCTCGGGTCCGCGCATCTCGCCGGCGGCGACGAGCACGCGCTCGCCCGCGAGCTCGTGCCACTGCACGAAGCCGCTGTGACCGACGAACGCGAAGCCCGCGAGCGCGCAACTCGCCGCTCCGACGCCCGCGCCGGTGACGCGGCCGCCGCGGCGCAGCGCGAGCGTCTGGAACGCGAACTCGCGCGAGCGCAACGCGCGCCAGGCCGCGACCGGGACCGCGGCGGCGATCACCGACACGCCGATCGCGAGCAGGAAGGGCACCAGCTCGTACAGCCCGCGCATCGACGCGAGCGTGAGCGCGAACACCGCGGCGCCGAACAGCTCCTCGCCCCACGTGAAGTCGTAGACGCGCTTCGGCTTCGCGCTCGACGGCTTCTTCTCGTTCTTCGCGCCGAAGCCGAAGTAGAGCGCGTCCTCGGGACACACGCTGACGCAATCGAGGCATTTCATGCAGCCCGGATCGACGACTTGGCGATGCCGCGCGACCTCTTCGTGCACGCGGACGTTGCTCGTGCAGTGCGCGGTGCACTGTCCGCAACCCGAACACGCGTCGGTGACGCGGATGCGGCCGGGCGCGACGCGCTCGACCGCGCCGAACACCGCGCCGTACGGACAGCCGTACGTGCAAAACCCCTTCGCGCCGAGCAGCCAGACGATCAGGAAGCCGTCGACGACCAGCGTCAGCACCGCGATGCCGGGCCCCGGAAACGTCGCCCAGAGATCGTCGGTGGTGAAGCGCGCGATCCAACTCGGCGACGCCTCGCCCGCGAGCGCGCGCGCGATGCTCGGCCACGCGAACATGTACACCGCGGCGCCGAGCGGCACCCACACGAGCAGGCGCGAGCGAACCGGCCGCGGCTTCAGTCCGACGCGCGCGAGCAGCCACGCGCAAAGATCCTGGTACGCGACGAGGTGGCACACCCACCCGCAGAAAAACCTTCCGACCACCAGCGTCAGCACGATCGCGAGCGCGAACAGCACGAACCCCGCGTTGATCCAACCGAGCTCCAGCGTCTGCATCGCCTCCGACGGCTCGACCGGCGTCAGCGTCGTGCCGCCGAGCTTCCAGTGTGCGACGTGCGCGAGCACCGCGAGGTGGACGAGCACGAGCACGCATGCTCGCCGCTTGCCCATCTTCGACGTCCGCGGTTCGCCGCGCGGCGCCAGCAGCTCGACGCGCGGCCACGCTCCAGGAGTCGGACGCGGGCGCTCGGTGGGGGTGTGGGGGCCGCAAGCCATCGGAGATCGATCCCGTCACTGTAAAGGGTCACCGATCGCGACGCTCTGAGTAGAGTAGTGCGCTCTCTCGTCCCGCCCCCCTTTTCAGGATCCTCAACATGCTCCGACTTTCGTCGCTGTGCGGTTTCGTCTTCGTCGCGTTCGCGGCGACGGCCTCCGCGCAGTCCAACACGATCCCGGGTCTCGACATCCGGCTCTCCACGCTCGGCGGACTCCAGAACTGGGGTCGCAGCGGCGCGTTCCCGAACGGCGTCTCCGGCGTTTCGATGGCGACCACCGTCTGCAACGACGGTTCGGTGACCGTCGGCTGGAACCAGCCGATGAACCCCGACCATCCGATGATCTCGTTCGTCGTCGCGCGCGAGGAGAATGGTCGCTTCGAGCAGGTCTCCGATCGCTCGTACGTGAAGCACGGGTTCCTCTCGACCAACCAGAACAGCTGCGGAACCTGCGGCAGCGTCGGCGGCAGCCCGTCGTTGCTCAAGGTCGGTTGCTCGGACACGTACTCGACCGGCAACAACGGCAATCGCTTCTACCTCGGCCCCGCGGACGAGATCGATCCGTGGCGCGGCGACTGGACTTCGCAGTGCTCGTACTTCGACCGCGGCGACCCCGCGGTCGCGCCGCCGCAGGATTGCGACAACGTGCGCAGCCTGTCGATGACGATGGCGAACGCGCTGCCGGTCACCGCGCACCGCATCAACCTGACCGACGCGGACTTGAACCATCCCGCGGCGACGTACTGGTACCAAGGCATGTACACGGTGCGCGGCGAGGCCGAGGCGAACCGCGGCAACAACACCGCGGTGAAGCAATTCACGCCGACGTGGAACGGCACCTCGTGGGTCGTCTCGCCGACCGGCGCGCAGTTCAGCGGCACGATCCTCGATCGTTGGACCGGCGCGACGGTCAACTCGAACACCAACGGAGTCGACGACGGACGTCTGTACGTCGGTGTCAAGGTCACCGGTCCGAGCGCCGGCGTCTGGCACTTCGAGTACGTCGTCTACAACCGCGACAACTTCCGCGCGGCCGGCGCGTTGCACATCCCGCTCGCGGCGGGCGCGACGGTCAGCAACGTGACCTTCCGCGACCTCGACACCAACGTCGGCAACGACTGGCAGTTCGCGCAGCTCTCCAACGAGCTCGTCTTCACGACGGCGCTGAATCCGCTCGAGTGGGGGACGCTCTACAACTTCGGCTTCGACTGCGACGCGGGCCCGCTCGCGTCCGCGGCGAGCCTCAATCCGTTCCACGCGGGCGGTGGCGCGGGCGTGATCTCCGTCAGCACGACGGCGCCGCTCGATCTGTGCACGCCGGCGACGGTGTACTGCACGGCGAAGGTCAACTCGCTCGGATGCACGCCGTCGATCGCGATCAGCGGCACGCCGAGCGCGAGCGCGGGCTTCGGTTGCACGCTCAGCACGACGAGCGTGATCGGCAACAAGAACGGGCTCTTCTTCCACAGCACGGTCTCCGCCAACGGCTCGTCGTTCCACGGCGGGATCCTGTGCGTGAAGCCGCCGTTGAAGCGGCATGCGGTGCAGAGCTCGGGCGGCACCGGCGGGACGTGCAACGGCGTGTTCAGCGAGGACTTCAACACGTACCTGGCGAGCGGCGCGGAT
>JACRIN010000051.1 GCA_016220085.1 Planctomycetota bacterium | reverse complement strand
TAGCGATCCTCGAGCCCCTCGACGCCGAGGTCCTCGAACGCAGTCCACGCGATCTCGACGCGCGGCGTCGCGGTCGTGCGCCGCGCGGCGACCCAGCCGCCGTGCACGCGACCCTGCGCGTCGGCCACGGGCGTGCCGCGCACGACGATGGAGCGCGTGAGCAGACCGACCTCCGTGCGCTCGTCGACACCGATGCCGTCGACGTTCCTGCCGACGTGCTCGCCGAAGTGCTGGTGGACGAGCGGTTGATCGAGCAACAGCACCGCGCCCGACGCGACGGTCACCGTGCGCGCCTCGGCTTGGTGCGCGTCGAAGTCGCTCGACGCGACGACGACGCGATCGCCGGCGCGCCAACCGCTCGGGCGCTCGAGCACGAGCTGGCTCGAACCCGGCGCGGCGTGTTGCTCGAGCTGCATCCAACTCCACGGGCGCGCTTCGCCGATCAAACGCAGCACGCCGCCGTCGTCGACGGTCAGCGCCTGGTGCTCCGCGCCGCACGCAAAGTCGTCGGTCAGCGTCAGCGTCGCGCGACGGTGGAAAGGGTGCTGCTCGGAGCCGACCTCGAGCTTGCCCGCCACCGCGATGCGATCGGCTCGGAGCTCGAGATCCGTGCACGCGAAGATCAGCTCTCCGTCGATCGAGAGCCCACCGAGCGGCGGCGGAGTCACATCGAGCCACACGGTCTTGCCGGCGGGGATCACGACGCACTCGCCGACGCTCGGTACCGCACCGCCGGGCCAGGTCGTCGGGTCCGACCAGCGCGCAGTGCCGGCGAGCAACCGAGGACACGGCGAGGTCGCGACGGCGACGGGACTCGCTTGTGCGCCGGTCAGCGCGAGCAGGAAGGGGAGGCAGAGGTCGAGCACGGGAATCGGGTGGGGACCCCGATTCTAGTCGGCCCGCCCAATTTGCGGGTTCCTTGGAAGCGTCGTGCCGGTGGATGTGCCCGGCAAAGTTGTCGCTCAGAGGCGCGGATCGGCGCAGAGCTCCAGGTGGGAGCTCGCCGCGCGCGGGATCGCCCGAAACTCGAGCAGCTCGACCCGCGGGGCGAGGTAGCCGTCGCGCTCGGGCTCCTTGCGCAGCAGATCGGTCGACAGGTACTTCTTGTTGGAGTCCGGGAAGACCGTGACGACCACCGGCTCGCCGTCGCGCGCGAGCGCGAGCTGCAGCGCGCCGAGGAAGTTCGCGCCCGAGCTGATCCCGACGGCGAGGCCGAGCGAAGTCGCGAGCCTCTGCGCCATCAAGATCGCGTCGCCGTCCCAGACGTCGACGATCGAATCCAGCGACGCGAGGTCGACGATCGGCGGGATGAACTCGTCGCTGATGCCTTGGATGCGGTGTTGGCCGTCCTTCGAGCCGGTGCGCAGCGTCGGCGAGTTCGCGGGTTCGAGCGGGTGGATCGCGCAGTGCCTCGCATGCGCGCGCAGCGCCGCGCCGACGCCCATCACGGTTCCGCCGGTGCCGACGCCCGCGACGAACGCGTCGGGGACGAGCCCGCGCGACGCGAGCTGCGTCAGGATCTCGCGACCGGTGGTCAAGCGGTGCGCGTCGCTGTTCCAGCGGTTGGCGAACTGCTGCGGCCGGAACGCGGAGTCGTTCGCGCGCTCGAAGTCATCGGCGAGCGCGATCGCGCCGACGAAGCCGCCTTCTTCCTTGGTGACGTCGATGATCTCCGCGCCGAAGCTCGCGATCAACGCGCGGCGCTCGGGACTCATCCAGCTCGGCATGTAGATGCGCACCGGATGGCCGAGCGCGCGGCCGAGCGCGGCGAACGAGATGCCGGTGTTGCCGCTGGACACCTCGACGATCGTGTCGCCGGACTCGATCGAGCCGCGCGCGTACGCATGCTCGAGCATGTGCAGCGCCATGCGGTCCTTGATGCTACCGGTGAAGTTCTCGGACTCGAGCTTCGCGTAGATCGAGAGCTCGCGCCCGTCGACGCGCACGCGGACGGCGAGCATCGGCGTGTCACCGACGAGCGCCCAACAATCGCGGAGACGGGCGAGCGGGGTTTGCTGCATCATGGTGGAACTCAACGGGCGGCGCCGATGGGAGCAGCGGCTGCGAGCGACAAGCGGGCGAAACGCGCGCGGAAGTGGCGCAACACGCGCGGCGAGCGTTCGATCTTGACGCCCGGGATCGACGCGCGGCGTTGCCACACGTCCTCGACGACTTCGATGACGTAGTCCATGTGGCTCTGGGTGTAGGTGCGGCGCGGCACGGCGAGGCGGACGAGCTCGTGCTCCGCCGGCGTCTCCTCGCCCGTCGTCGCATCGACATGGCCGAGCATCACGGTGCCGATCTCGCACGCGCGGATGCCGCCGGCGAGATAGAGCTCGATCGCGAGCGCTTGGCCCGGATACTCGCGCCACGAGAGGTGCGGCAGGAACTTCGCCGCGTCGAGGAAGATCGCGTGGCCGCCGGCGGGCTGCATCACCGGCACTCCGCGCGCGGCGAGGCGCTCGACGACGTAGCGGATGCTGGCGTGGCGGTATTCCTGGTAGTCCTGCTCGACGACCTCGCGCAGACCCTGCGCGATCGCTTCGAGGTCGCGACCGGCGAGTCCGCCGTACGTCGGGAAGCCTTCGGTGACCACCAAGCGCGTGCGCAGTTCGTCGGCGAGCGCCGCGTCGCGACACGCGATGAAGCCGCCGATGTTGGCGAGCCCGTCCTTCTTGGCGCTCATCGTGCAGCCGTCGACCAGTTCGAACATCATCCGCGCGATCGCGGCGATCGAGTGGTTGCGTTGGCCCGCTTCGCGTTGCTGGATCAGGTACGCGTTCTCGGCGAAACGACACGCGTCGAGGAAGAACGGCACGCGGAAACGATCGGCGAGCGCACGCACGCCGCGCAGGTTGGCGAGGCTGACGGGCTGGCCGCCGCCGGCGTTGTTGGTCACCGTGACCATGATCAACGGAACGCGTCCCTTGTTCTCGATGAGGCACCGTTCGAGCCCCGCCAGATCGATGTCGCCCTTGAACGGCGCGATGTGCGCGGGATCGTGCGATGCGGCGCACGGCAGATCGAGCGCGATCGCTCCGCCGAGCTCGATGTTCGCGCGCGTCGTGTCGAAGTGCGTGTTGCTCGGCACGAGCTCGCCCGCTTTCGCGAGCACGGGGAAGAGCAGATGCTCCGCCGCGCGGCCCTGGTGCGTCGGGATCACCTGCTCGAGGCCCGTCAACTCGCGCACGGCCGACTCGAAGCGCGCGAAGCTCGGCGCGCCCGCGTACGACTCGTCGCCGCGCATGATCGCGGCCCATTGCTCGGACGACATCGCGCCGGTGCCGCTGTCGGTGAGCAAGTCGATGACGACGTCGCGCGATTGGACCGCGAACAGGTTCCAACCGGCGGTTTCGAGCGCGATCTCGCGCTCGCCGCGGTTGGTCATGCGGATCGGCTCGACGCTCTTGATGCGGAAAGGCTCGATGATGGTCTTCATGTCGGCACCTCAGGCCATTTGGCCGCCGTCGACGCACAGCACCTGACCGGTGACGTGCTTCGCGGCGTCGGAGAGCAGGAAAAGCACCGCTGCGGCGACGTCCTCGGGCGTTCCGAGGCGGCCGACCGCGGTCTCTTGGAGGGCTCGCGCGCGCACTTCTTCGGGCAGCGTCGTGGTCATCTTGGTTTCGATCATGCCGGGCGCGAGCGCGTTGACGGTGATGCCGAAGCGACCGAGCTCGCGCGCCGCCGTGCGCGTCAGTCCGATCAAGCCGGCCTTCGACGCGCTGTAGTTCGCTTGACCGAACTTGCCGCGCAGTCCGTTGATCGAGGCGATCTGCACGACGCGCCCGGCGTTGCGGCGGCGCATAGCTGGAACGACCGCGCGCAAGCAACGGAACGCGCCGGTCAGGTTGACGTCGAGCACGTCCTCCCACGCTGAGTCGTCGAGCTTCCAGAGCACGGCATCGCGCGTCAGCCCCGCGTTGTTGACGAGGAAATCGATGCGCCCCTCCGCGCCGTCGATCGCGGCGATCGCTTCCTCGACCTCGCGCGTCGAGCGCAGATCGACGGTGTGGAAGCGCACGCCGCCGTTGCTCGTGCCCGCTTGGCGATCGAGCACGTGCACGCGCGCCCCCGCGTCCGACAGCGCGTCGGCGATCGCGAGTCCGATGCCCGCCGCGCCTCCGGTGACGACGGCGACCTCGCCGGCGAAGTCAGCGCGCCAGCGGGCCACCGCTCAAGCTCCCTTGGCTTGCATGGCGAGCTTCTTGTGGCGGAACGCGCCCCAGAGACCCGCGCCGATCGCGCCCGCGTACAGCGAATCGGGGTGCGCGACGAGCTCGATCGAGAAATCCTGGTCGCTGGCGAGCTCGGTCATCGCCGCGACGAGCCCGGTATCGGCCGCGAGCCCGCCGGTCATCGCGATCTTGCCGTCGACGCCCGCGGAGCGGACGAGCTTGAGCAGGCGCCCCGCCATCGAGAGGTGGATGCCCTTCAGGATGTTCGACGCGGAGATGCCGCGACTGACCATGTTGATCACGTCGGTCTCGGCGAGCACCGCGCAGATGCTCGACACGACTTCGGGCTTGTCCGCGCGCTGCGAGAGCGGTCCGATCTCCTCGAGCGTGATGCCGAGGTAGCGACTGATGTTCTCCAGGAACTGGCCGGAGCCCGACGCGCATTGGCTGGTCATCCGATAGCCGAGCACTTTGCCGCGCGGATCCATGCGGATGACCTTGCCGTGCAGCGCGCCGATGTCGAGCGCCGCGGTCGCGCCGTCGACGAGATAGAGCCCGCCGCGCGAGTGGCACGTCATCGAGTAGAAGTGCCCGGTGCGGAACGGAACGTTCTCGCCTTCTCCGGTGGTCGCGATGTAGTCGAGGTCGCCCTCGGCGAGCCCCGCGGAGGTGAGCGCGCTCTCGAACGCGCCGCGCACGACGTCGGAGACGTCCGCGCCGCGCACTTTGAGCTTGCCGCGACCGAGCACGCGCGCCGAATCGCCCGAGTCCTCGATGACGACGGCTTTGACCGCGTTCGAACCGACGTCCAGACCTGCGCTCAGGACCATTGCGTGCCTCCGCTCGTCGTCAACAGGACTTCCTTCCCCGGGGTGTGCTCGCGCAGCGCGAAGATCGCGGCTCCGAGCGCGCCCATGTAGATCGATTCCGGCGAGATGTTGATCGTGCGGTCGCCGTAGCTCTCCTGGACGAGCCCGCGCAGTGCGCGCACCGCCGCAGGGTTCTTGGCGACGCCGCCGGTGAAGCTGAACTCGTTCGCCACGCCGCCCGATCGGGCGAGCAGCGACATCGCGCGCAACATGATCGCGCGGTGCAAGCCGTCGAGGATGTCCTCGCGGCGCTGGCCGCTCGAAAGGCGATCGCGTAGCTCCGCGCCGGCGAACACCGTGCAGGTCGAGTTGATGCGCACCGTGCGCTTCGATTGCATCGCCATCGGGCCGAGCTCGTGCAGGCCGAGGTTCATCTCTTCCGCGATGTAACCGAGGTAGCGACCGCAGCCCGCGGCGCAGCGATCGTTCATCTGGAAGCTGGTGACGACGCCGTGCTCGTCGACTTGGATCGCCTTGGTGTCCTGGCCGCCGATGTCGAGCACCGTGCGCGTGTCGGGGAACGTCGCGTGCGCGCCGAGACCGTGGCAGAGGATCTCCGAGCGGATGCGCTCCTTCGGGAACGGCAAGCGCGCGCGACCGTAGCCGGTGCCGACGCTGACCGCTTCGATCAGATTGGTGGCGAGCGTGCGGCTGAGCGCGTGCTCGAGCTCCGACTCCATCCCGCTGACCAGGCCGTCGGAGAGCGTGCGGCGCACCGCGGCGTCGAGCATCGTCTGGAACGAGCTGCCGCCGATCGTGTTCTCGACCGGGATGATCGACTTGTCGTAGACGCCGATCAGCGCTTCGAAGTCGAGGTTCTTCTGACGGGCGAGGTACTTCGCCAGCGCCGCGTAGCGCGAGCCCGCGAGGTCGCGGAAGAAGTCGGAGCGCAGCTTGGCGCCGGGCGCGAACAGGTTCGCCGCCTCGGTGTGCATGTCCTCGAAGATCTTCTTCACGGCGTCGACGGGGCGCATGCGCGCGCCTTCCATCTCCATGCGCTCCGCGAGCATCACGCAGCGCTCGCCGAGATGCCCGAGCTGGACGAGGTACTGCTCGAGGCGGAAGTTGCGCCGCAAGAGCGCGAGGAAATCGTCGCGGCGCTCGGCGAGGCGCGGGCTGTCGCCGAGTTCGTGCCCGAAGAGGTTGAAGCGCGCGTCGGTCAACGCCTCGGCCCGAGCGACGTCACAGGCGACGTCATAGTTCGAGCGCGAGTTCGTGATGCCGCGGCCGAGGACGTGCCCGTCGGCGTCGAGCACGACGGCTTTCGTCGTCGTCGAGCCGAGATCGATGCCGGTGTAGCACTTCATGACGTGACCGCGGTCGCGCGCTTCTGCGACAGCATCTGGAAGTAAGACTCGAGGCGGTTCCTGACGTTCGCGGCGGAGAAGTAGCGCGGATCGACCAGGTCGGTCTCGATGAACGCGCCGGGCAGGCCGGTGCGCTTCTCGATCTCGCGCAGCATCACGAGCTGGCCCGACGAGAAGGAGTCGCAGCTCTTGACCGAGTTCACCAGGAAGCCGTCGGCCTGGTAGTCGTTGACGTAGTCGACCAGCAAGTCGACGCGCGACGGCAGGTTGAGGTTCGTGTAGCAGCCGAGGCAATACTCGGCGAGCGATTCGAGCGGCCGATCGGGATCGTGGCGGAAGCCGCGGTCGTACAGGCCGCCGACCTTCGTGTACGAGCTCGCGACGACGACCGCGCCCTCGTCGTAGAACATCTTCCAGAACTCGCGGAAGTGCGTCCAATTGGGCGGACCTTCGACGACGAGACGGAAGCGCTGGTCGCGCATTTGGCCTTCGGGCGTCAACGGACCCTCGCCGTTCTCGATCCGCGACTGCACTTCCTTGCGCAGCGCTTGGTAGTACTCGACGGCCGCTTCGGTGCCGCGGAACGCGGTGAAGAGCGGCCCGATGTAGTACACGCCGCCGAAGTACGCGTCGATCGGCGACGGCGTGTGCTTCGCGGATTCGAGCACCCAGACGAGATCGTCCTCGGCCTTCGCGGAGCGCGCGAGGTACTCGCGCAGCCGGTCTTCGTCGTAGCGCTTGCCGCTCGCTTTCTCGAGCGCCGGGATCGTCACCTCGCGCAGTTGCTTGACGACGTAGTCTCGCGCGTCCTTGGTGATGTGTCCCTCGGCCTGGTAGGGCACGTGCAGCATCGTCGTCGCGCAGTCGTACCGCTCGCGCAGGAGCTCGAACCACTTCATGAACGTGAAGCAGCCGGTGTACGAGAGCAGCAGCAAGTTCGGAGGCGGCATCTTCTCGCCGGTCGGCCCGATGTTGCCCTTGAGCGACATGCCGATGTCGCACTTGACGTACGTGCAGACGTCCTCCGAGTGACCGGCGCGCTCGGCTTCGGCGATGTACTCGCCCGAGAGCTTGCGCATCCCGTTCTGCAGCGCGTTGATCTCCGGGTGCACCGGCAGCATGTCGAACGCGAGCATCAGCTCGGTCAGATTGCCCGGCACGAACGTGTACGCGACGGTGTTCCCGGTCTCCTCGGCTCGCGCGAGCTTCGAGTAGTGGCCGGAGATCATGTCCTTCTGCAGGAGCATCGAGGGCTCCTTCACGACCGAGTTCGTCATGCTTCACCCCACAGTTTGATCGAGTCGGCGAACGTGCCCGCTTGCTCGCGGATCGGTTGCATCTGGCCGGTGTTCTCGGCGTACTTGAAGGACGTGTGCACGATCTTCGCGCGATCGAGCGCACCGAGCAGCAGCGGTCGGTCGAGCAACGCGGGATCGCAGAAGCTCGGCGCGGCGAAGATCACGCCTTCGGCGCGCGTCGAGCGCACCGTGTCGATCAGGACCTGGCCCTTCTCGGCGTTGCAGCGCGTGTAGCGCGACGGCGCTTCGAGCGGAGTGTCCAACCACGCGGCGACCAGCGCGTCGAGCGGATCACCGCTCTCGTCGACGTCGCGCTCCGGCCAGCGCAGCATCGGCAGGAAGTCGTCGTCGACGACGTAGCAACCGGCGCGTTCGAGCGTCTTCACGAGCTCGATCGGCGGCTGCTCGCAGAACGCGCCGCGCAGCGCGACGCGCGCGTTGTCGACAGGACGGGCTTCGCGAGCCTTTGCGAGGCCGAGGTAGCGCTCGATCATCGCGGTGTGTTCCTCGACCGGCAACAACAGGCCGGCGCGAACGAGCACGTAGACCTCCGACGTCGGCGTCAGCCAGGGCTCGGTGGCGCGCAGCGCGTAGAGCTCGCGCAGCGCCCGACGGTTCGCGTTGAACGCGCGGATCGCTCCGCGCAGGTCCGCTTGCTTCGGATCGACACCGGAGAGCTCGCAGAGCTCGCGCAGCATCCCTTCGAGCATCCCGCGATAGAACACGCCGCCCATCGAGGCGTCGAAGTTCTGCGGCAGGTCGAGATAGCGCACCCACTTCTTCGGGAACGACAGCGACCAGATCCCCGACAGGTTGCGGATAACGTCGCACGTCGACGGGAAGATCATGCCGTCGAGCGAATCGAGCTTGCCGGAGAGGCCGAGCTCGATCACCGAGCGCGGCAAGTGGCAGATGTAGCTTTGAAAGCACGCGTCGCCGCGCACGATCTCGAGCTCCTCGCCCGCGCCCACGATGCCGACGGCGAGTCCGCCGGCTGCGTGCACGAGCTCGCGCGGCGCGTAGATCGGCAGGTAACCGATCACCACGCGACCAGGGTGCGCCGCGCGCCACGCGCGAACGTTGCCGAGGTCGAGGTCGGCGATCAGCTCCTCGCAGCGCGCGGTCAGGGCTCCGATCGCGGTGGGAGGCGTCAAGCGTGATTCCATTGCGGCGTCCTCTTCTCCAGGAAGGATTGGATGCCCTCTTGCGCGTCGTGCGTGCGCATGAGGCGGTCGAGGTACATGCGCTCCAGCGCGGCGATCTCGTTTTGGAGCTCGGCGAACGTCGAGTGCCGCGCCGCGCTCAATGCGTAGCGCAGAGTCTCGGAGCTCTTCGGCAGCAGGTGCTCGCGCACCCACGCGAGGACCGCGGCGCGCGGATCCTCGGAGACGTGCGCGACGAGCCCGATGCGCTCGGCTTCCTCCGCGTTGACGGTGCGGCCGGAGAGCAGCAGCTCGCACGCGCGGTTCTGGCCGATCGCTTTCGGCAGCAGCACCGAGCCGAGCGGCGCGAACACGCCGAGCTTGGGCTCGGGCTGGGCGAAGCTCGCGGTGCGCGACGCGTAGATCTGCGACGCGCAGAGCGCGACCTCGAGCCCGCCGCCGAGGCAGCGGCCGCGCACGCACGCGAAGGTCGGCGCGGGGAAGCGCAGCAACTGCAACGCGACCGCGTGCAGCTTCGGCAGCATCGCGCGGACCTTGTCGGGCGCGTGCTCGGGGACGCTCGCGCCGAACGAGAAGTCCGGCCCGGCGTGGTCGAGCACCAGCGCGGCGAGCGACGGCTCGCGCGACAGCGGCGCGAGCGCGTTCCCGAGGTGCTCGAGCACCCGCGAATCGATCACGTTGCCGCGACCGGCGTCGAGCGTGAGCACGGCGACTCGGCCCGCGTCGGCGAGCTCGGTCCGCACGGTGGTTTGTTGGGTCTCGACCACGGTTCAGCCTCCGTGCACGGCGCCTTCGCGCGGGACGAGCTCGTCGATGAACTCCGGCGTCCAACCGTCGCCGTGCGCGAGCCGGCGGCGCAGGTCGAAGAAGTCGACCTCGCGCTTGTCCTTCGGCCCTTCGTGGAAGGCGCGGAAGCCGAGCGCGGCTTCGCCGAGCATGTTCAGCCCGAGCCACGAGCGATTGGTCTCGCGGTTCTTGTCCCAGTGCACGAGCTTGTGCTTGCGCACCGACTCGACCGTCTTGCGCAGGCAGCCCGGCATCGTCGCGGCGAGCTTGGCGACCAGCTCGTCGACCTTGCGATCGAGCTCGGAGAGGTCGAGCTTGCCGCTCTTCAGGAGCTCCTTCGCGCGCGCGAGCTCGTCACCTTGCTTCGGCTTGCCGTGCACGACGCGGCCCATGTCGTCCATCCAACGCTCGGTGACGACCAACGGGTTCGGCACGAAGCGCTCGCCGATCTTCAGCACCGGCGCGACGTCGGTGATCAAGCCGTACTGGAGCGCTTGGTACGCCGTCCATGTCTCGCAGAGCGTGCACGACTGCATCGCGCGCTCGGCGCCGACGAACAGCGGCAAGAAGTCCGTCGAACCGCCGTCCGGCGCGGAACCGTGCTTCGGGCCGGCCTGACCGAACACCGCCAAGTCGCTCGCGACCGTGAAGTCGCACGCCATGCCGATCTCTTGACCGCCGGCGATGCGCATGCCGTTGACGCGACAGATCACCGGCTTGTCGCAGTGCAGGATGCCGGTGACCATGTCGTTGAAGAGGCGCATGTAGCGCAGGTACTCGTCCGGCTTGCCGGAGTAGTACTCGGCGTACTCGGCGGTGTTGCCGCCGGTGCAGAACGCGCGCTCGCCCGAGCCCGTGAACACGACCGCGACCGCATCGCGCGCGTTCGACGCGCGGCGGAAGGCGTGGATCACGCCTTGGATCATCTCGGTGGTGTAGGAGTTGAGCTGCTTCTGATTGTCGAGCGTGATCCAGATCGTGAAGAGCCCGTCGATCACTTTGCCGGCGCGATCGCGCAGCGGCTTCTTCTCGTAACGGACGCCCTCGAAGGACGCGTCCTCGGGGCAGAGATCGAAGTGCTTGAACTCGAACGACGAACGACCGGTTTCCATGGATGACCTCACGGGACGAGCACGGGACGTTGGCGGATCTTCTTCTCGTGGACGCCGTTCAAGACGCTCCACACTTGGTCCATCGGGAACTGCTGCACGAAGGGCTTGACCTTGACGCGGCCTTCGAGCACGAGCTTCAACACGTCGGGGTAGAGCTCGGGCACGCAGCCCCAGTTCCCCGCGGCGACGGCGTCGAACGCCATCAGGTTGGAGAGGCGCAGCTCGAACTTCTCGAGCGTGAACCCGACGACCGACAGCCAGCCCGCCGGGCCGAGCAGCCGCCACGCGAGCGCCTGTCCGGCTTTCGAGCCGCTGCATTCGAAGATGCGCCAGCCGGTCGAGCGGATGCCGCGCTCGGCCGCGAACTTCTTGATCGCCTCGACGGCGGCTTGCTCGCCCGCCTTCGCATCGACCGCGAGGTCGACACCGTGCTGGGCCATCGTCTCGAGCTTCGCGGGATCGACGTCGACGCCGACGACCGTCGCGCCGAGCGAGTGCGCGATCTGCGCGGCGTATCCGCCGACGCCGCCGAGCCCGATCACGATCGCGAAGTCGCCATCGGAGAGCCCGGAGCGGCAGATCGCTTGGTAGGGAGTGCTGACGGCGTCGGCGATCACCGAGAGCTCGGCGAGCGTCGCGCCGGAAGCGCCGAGCTCGCGCCCTTCGAGCGCGCCCGGCGCGTCGACGACGCACAGTCCGCGCGCGGGGACGACGACGTGGCTCGCGAAGCCGCCTTGCACGTCGTTGCCGGGCATCACCTGCTTCTTGCAGACGGCCGCGCGACCTTCGGTGCAGTCCTCGCACGTTCCGCAGGGCGTGACCGCAGGGACGATCACCGCTTTGCCGATGAGGTGGGAGTAGCGCGAGCCCACGGCGACGACCTCGCCCGCGATCTCGTGTCCGAGCGCGAGAGGCAACGCATGGCGCGTCCGAACCCCGTCGAACAAGTAACCGAGGTCGGTGTGACACACACCGCAACCGATCACCCGCACCACCGCCTGCTCGTCGTTCGCTTCGAAGGCGTCGACCTTCGTGCGCACGAGCTCGGCGTTCGCGGCGCGCATCTCCCAACGCCAACCCTGAATCTTCTGCGCGGTCTGCACCATGGTTTGTCTCCTCGACTCGATGGAGCGCCCGCGAGGGACCGCGGGCGATGCGCACATGGTCGACGGCAACCTCCGGAACGCCGATACGCCGAGCGGCGCAACAGCCCAGGCACCTCTGCGCAGTTGGTGCGTAGCCGTTGGGCGGGGAAGTCGCGCTCGGTGCGTACTCAGACTGCGCAACCCTGCGGCTCGGCGCGCTGCCGGGGCCGTAGACGCCTCCGTCACGAGGAATACGAACGGCCCTTCCTTGTGCGTACGGTGCGCAGGACAATCCGCCGCTGACGCCGTGCGCCCCCTCTATCTGATCCTCGCGGGCCTGTTCTTCGCGTTGGCGATCGCCGGCGCGGTGCTGCCGGTGTTGCCGATGACGCCGTTCCTGTTGCTGACGAGCGCGTGCCTCGTGCGCTCGTCGCCGCGACTGCACGCGAAGCTTCGGAACTCGAAGCTGTTCGGCCCGTTGCTGCGCGACTGGGAGGAACGACGAGCGGTGCGCCGCGAGGTGAAGTGGGCTGCGGCGGCGACGATGTTGATCGCGGTGACGGCGACGCTGGTGTTCGCGGACCGGTCGCTGCCGGTGCAGTTGGCGACGGTCGGGCTCGCGGCGATCGGCTTGACGGTGATCCTGCGGCTGAGGACGCTCGACGAGTCGAGTCGGCCGGTCGATGTCCGACGAGTCGGCGGCGTCGGTGGTCCCGGGGGACTCGGGGGTCCGGGCGAGGCCGGCGATGTCGCGACGCTCGACGATGCCGGTGATTCGCTGTCCCCCCGCGACCGGCTCCCGCCGACGCGCTGAAGACTCGCTGGGTCGGTCGAGCGGAAGCTCGCGCGGCGCCCTCGGAGCGGTGGCCGCCTAGCGCGACTCGAGCACGCGGTCGTGCAGGAACTCGGGCGCGAAGTCGGCGCCGTTGGGCCAGGAGAGCGTGTCGTCGACGACGAAGCCCGCGAAGGTGCGCGGGTCGCGCAACGGCTCGAAGATCTCGCCGTCGAGCTCGTCGCTCAAGTCGATCTCGCTCTCGACGCCGTCGTCGAAACGCAGCCACACCCGATGCCCACCCAGAGGGCGCGCAGCCACGACGTGAACCAGCTTGAAGCTCATTGCAGTGGATCGATCTGTCGCAGGGGTTCGCGCCGCTCCGCCCGACGCCAATCGTCGAGCAAGTCAGCGCGCCGTAGGAAGCTAACACGTTACCAGCGCGTCGCTCGGCCCTCGACCCACGCGCCGCGCCGAAACCGACCGGGCGGCGCCCGCGGACACGGGGGCTGTGGAGCGGTGCGTACGCCCTTGGCAGCACCGTGGCACGTCCGCCGGACTCGCAGCGGGCCTTCGCGCGAGCGAGGGGAGCTCGGCGTGCGGCGAGCTGAGTCGGACGCGGGAGCAACCGGGCGCTCGCTCTCCGCGGAGCGTCGCGTGCTCGCGGGACTCGCTCAAGCGCGCGTCGGGACGACCCGATAGGTCGACGCATGTTCGCTCCGTCCCTGAGTTCGATGCCCCGGCGCCGCGCGCGCTTCGCGACCGGCAACGAGGCGTGCGCATGACGCCTGAGGCGACGAGTCCGCTGGCGTCGCTTGCCGCCGCCGCGATCGAGGACGTCGATGGCGCGCTCGACGCGGTGATCGACGCGGTCGCCGCCGCCGCGACTCGGGTCCGCGAGGCGGCAGAAGAAGTCGCGAGCAGCACGGGAACGACCGTCGAGAGCGCGTCCGGCGCCGCCGACACCGCCGAGCAGATCGCGATGAGCTTCGAGTTCGTCGCGGACGCGACCGACGGGCTCTCGAATTCCGCCGCCGAGGTCGGGCGCCAAGTCGACGAGTCGACACGCCTCGCCAACGAAGCGGTCGCCGAGGTCGAGCGCACGAACGCCGCCGTCGCCGACCTGACCAAGATCTCCCTGCAAATCGCGCCGGTCGTCAAGCTGATCTCGCAGATCGCGCGGCAGACGCGCTTGCTCGCGCTCAACGCGACGATCGAGGCCGAGCGCGCCGGCGAAGTCGGCCGCGGCTTCGCCGTCGTCGCCGCGGAGGTCAAGCGACTCGCGCAGGAAGCCGCGAGCGCGACCGAGAAGATCGACGCGCAGAACGAAGCGATCCAAACGGTCGCCTCGCAGTGCGTGCACGCGATCGACGGCATCGGCGGGACGATTCGCAAGCTCCACGCGATCTCCAACACCGTGTCGCAGTCGTTCGCGGAACAAGCGCAGTCGACCACGCAGATCAGCTCGAACGTGCGCGTCGCCGCCTCCGGCAGCCGGCGCGTCGCCGAGAGCATCTCCGCCGCCAATCAGGCCGCGGACCAGACCGGCGGCAGCGCCGCGCGTGTGCGCACGGCCGCCGAGGAGCTCTCGAAGAGCGTCGACGACTTGCGCGCGATCGGTGCGCGACTGCGCGTCGAGCGCGCGAGTGAGTTCGGCGGTGAGCACGGCTCCGTGCTCGCTGCGCCGTGATCCCAGAGCAGACGAAAGGACGATCCCAATGGCCTTGATGACGTGGACCGAGAAGTACGCGACCGGAATCGCGTCGATCGACAATCAGCACAAGAAGCTGATCGACATGCTCAACAGCCTCCAGGACGCGATGCTCGCCGGCCAAGGCAACGATGCGATCGCGAAGATCCTCGATGGGTTGGTGCAGTACACGGTCACGCACTTCGCGCACGAGGAGAAGCTCTTCGCGACGCACGGCTACGCGGAAGCGGTCGCCCACAAGGCCGAGCACGACAAGCTCGCCAAGCAAGTGCTCGAGTTCCAAGCGCAGGTCAAGACGGGCAAGACCAAGCTGTCGGCCGCGGTGATGAACTTCCTGCGCGACTGGCTGAACAACCACATCCTCGGCACCGACAAGAAGTACGCGCCGTTCCTGAAGGGCAAGGGCGCGATCTGAGCCGCCAGCGCGCCGATCGCGGCGCGCCACCGTGCGCGTGCGGCCGTCAACGCGCGGTCGCTAGCGCGCGGCCGTCAGCGCACAGCGATGATCCTGGGCGTCGGACCGCGCGCGAGCGTGCGACGACGTCTGTTTCGTCGACGGAGCTCACAACCGAGTTCGACGCGCGACTAGAGAGCGCGCTGGTGTCGAGCGTCGACCGAGCGCGCGGGCGGCCGACCCGAGCCAACGCCACGTCCGCCACACGGTCGAGCTCGCGCCCGGCGTGCCCTATCGGAGTCTCGACGCGCTCGACCGACCCTTCTCGTTCGAACGACCGGGCGAATTCCAGGTCACCGTCGGCGTCGAGCTGTGGGTGGTCGAGCTCTGGAGCGCGCTCGGCGAGCCGCGTTGCCCGGAAGCGGCGCGTCGCCAGCGTTGGCGCGCGAGCCGCACGCTTCGATTGACCGTCGAATGACGTCGCGACTCCCCGGCTCGTGATTTCGACGGCGCGCCTTCGCTTCGGCGTGCGTCCGCCCTGGCCTTGCGGAGTGCTAGGATCCGCGCCGGCCGCGCGGCGCGGCCGGAGGAGGAGCAAACATGGGCGTTCGAATGACCGTCGCGTGCGCCGAGCGCACGCCGGAAGATCTGCAGGGTCTCGTCGACGAGCTGACGAGCGAGCTGAACCAGCTCCAAGGCGCCGACGTGCGCGTCGAGCAAGTCGCGGCGCCCAAGGGTTCGCGCGGCGACGCGATCTCGCTCGGCAACATCCTGATCACGTTCATCTCGAGCGGCGCGGCGGTCGCGGCGATCAACGTGCTCAAGACCTACTTCCAGCGCGAGCCCGCGTTGAAGTTGAAGTTCAAGGGTGCCGACGGCGAGGAAGTCGAGCTCGACGCGAAGCGGCTGAACGACGAGAACACGCGACGCGCGCTCGGGATCCTCGAGAAGTCGATCGCGAAGAAGCGCTGAGCGCGAGGGTCCGATGAGCCGCCGCGTCGCAATCCTGATCGCTTCGAGTCGCTACCCGGACGAGCCCGGGCTCGCGACGCTCGACGCGCCCGAGCGGGATGTCGACGAGCTCCGCAAGGTGCTCGCCGGCGACCAAGGCGGCGTGTTCGACGAGGTGCTCGTGCTGAAGAACCAGCCGAGCCAAAAAGTGCGCGTGCAGCTCAATCGCTCGCTGCGCACCGCGGCGAAGGACGATCAGGTGCTGATCTACTTCTCCGGCCACGGCAAGCTCGATCCGACCGGGCGCCTCTGTCTGACGATGACCGACACGGTGCTCGACGCGCTCGAATCGAGCGCGGTTCGCATCGGCGAGCTCAAGGACTTCCTCGACGTGTCGCGCTGCAAGAACGTGATGCTCTTGCTCGATTGCTGCTACAGCGGCGCGGTCGGGAAGTCCTTCACGCGCAGCTCGGTCGACGATCAGCTCCAAGTCGCCGCGCAGGGCGCCGGCATCTGCATCATGAGCGCGTCGAGCTCGGTGCAGACCGCGCTCGAAACGCCCGAAGCCGGTCTCGGCGTCTTCACGCGCAACGTGATCGAAGGCATCCGCACCGGCGCGGCCGACGTCGACGGCGACGGATTGGTCACGTTTGACGAGCTCTACGACTACGTCAATCAGAGCGTCAGCGCGGAAGGTCACCAACGGCCTCAAAAGTGGGCTTTCCAGGCGGAGGGCGAGCTCCTGATCGCGCGCACCGGACGCGACGCGTGGGAGGCGGCGAAGCAGAAGGCCCGCTCGCGGATCCTCGGGCTCGCGGCGACGCAAGATCTGCCCGACGAGGTCGTCTCGGACGCGCTCGATTGCCTCAACGTCGAGCCGAAGGAGCGCACGGCGAGGCAGAAGCTGCAAGCGAAGCTGCTCGAGGAGTTCGGTGCCGAGCGCACGAAGCCGACCGCGTTCGTGATGGCGTGGATGAAGGTCGCCGCCGCGCCGGACTCCGAGTCCGCGACTTCGGCCCCGCCCTCGGCGCTGCCGCAACCGTGCGACGAGCCGACGCCCGAGGTCGCGACGACGCTCGGCAACAAACTCTCGACCTGGCCCGACAAGTGCATCGATTTCGGTCGACGCACGCGCGGCCAAGAGCCGCAAGAGCAACTCAAGATCTGGAGCGACGTCCCCGGCCGGTTCGATTGGAGCGTCGAGACCGAGGGCGACTTCTTCGAGGTCGATCGCAACGCCGAAGGGCTCTTGGTGACTTTGGTCGACACCGATCCGGGCTCGAAGCAAGGCTGGTTGCAGCTCCGCTCGAACGTCGGCGACGCGCGGATCGAAGTGCGAGCGCGCGTCGTCGCGGCGAAGACGCCCGCGCCGGTCGCGCATGCGCCGACGAATTCGGCGGCGAGTTCGGCGGCAAACACCGTGGCGAATTCGGGGACGAGCTCGACGCCGAGCTCTGGCCCCGCGAACTTCGGCCTTCCTCCGCACCTCGCCGACCCGAAGTTCCAACCGGGTCGTTGGGTGATCGAGCTCAAGGCGCTCGGTATCCCGGGCGCCAAGTACACGCTCGACTTCGCGCCGAACGGTGCGGTCGTCGGCGGTTCGACGGTGTGGGGCGTCACGTCGCAGATCGCGGGCACGTGGGGCTACGACATGGCGAACGAAGTGCTCGTCGTGCACATGATGCAGAACACGTTCGGCATCCAATCGGGCGACACGCTGACGATCCAGATCACCGAGCGCGACGGCCGGACGCTCAAGGGCCGCGACATGCTGCGCACGTTCGCGCTGACTCGCCTCGACGCCTGAAGAGCACGCGGCACGCTGTCGCGCCGATCCGCGCGCGGAGCGAGTCCGTTCAGGGTTTCTGGGTGCTCGTCCGTGGGAATCGGCTGGCGACACCGTGGTGCGAAGCGGTGAAAACGAGAGCTCGATCCCGTGCTCGCGCCTACTGGGGCGGGTCGAATTGACTGGGCTCCAGACCGCGGCTAGCGTCCGTCGAAAACCCCAGCAGTCGACTTGCCCCGGCTGCTCGGTGAAATTCCAAAGATGCTCGCGCTCGCACGCTGGCCCTCGATGGTCATGTTGTTGGCTACTTCATCCGCATCCGCGCCGACCCAATCGGCCGGGGATCTGAAGATCGGCGGCCCGATGGGCTTCCAGATCGGTGAACAGGCCTGTCCGCCCCAATTCGACATCGCGGCGCTCCACGACGAGATCGCCTCGGTCTACGGCGACGTGCACGCCGACGCGATCGTCGCGGATCTCGGTCCGGGGGGCTCGGTCGGCTATGGAGAGCTCTTCACGCCGCCCGACGCGCACGGCGTCAGCGACCTCGACACGATCCTGGTCAACTCCAAGGACGTCGACGGCGAGCAACAGCTCTCGGAATTCGAAGCCGCGATGATCGTCGCGCACGAATACGAGCACGTTCAGAACCGGCGCACCCATGGCGGCGGTCACGAGGATCCGACGACCAATGATCCGCTCTGCGGCCCGTGCAATCACGCGTCGATGCACTTCGCGCAAGCGAGCGCGATCCTCGAGATGATCTGCGGCTGGCCGGTGTCCGAATCGAAGGGACCGTGCGAGATGGTCGAGCTCGACCTCGTCGTCGGCGCGAGCCACGCGTATCAAGAGGATTCGGGCTGCAGCCCGACGCTCTGTCCGGCGGGTCACTTCGCGATGAGCGGCGCGCGCGCCGCGGCGACCGACACCTTCGACGACTGCTGTGCGAGGTAAGCCATGAAAACGATGCTCCTCGCATGCTCGTGGTTGCTGTTCCAATCCGGCGGACCGCAGACCGGCGGCTCCGCGACGCTGCCGCAAGGTCCGCAGGCGGTCGCCACGCAGCCGGATTCGGCGTGGCCGAGCCAGACGACGCTGCGGCCGACCGAATTGCCCGCGGCGAAAGTGCGCGGGAAGGTCGTGATCGCGACGAAGGACAAGCAGCTCTGGATCGATTGGTGGTTCACCGAAGCCGGCGAGCGCAAGAGCGTCCGTCAACGCTTCGATCTCGAGTTCTGGCCCACCGCCGCCGCGGAAGTCGGAGGCGCGTTGCTCGTCGCCGGCAAGCGCCGTGCGAACGCCCACACCGAGATCGAGCGCTGGACCTATTCGATGCCCGTGCTCCCGTCCTCGGCGCTGCCGACGTTCACGCGCGAGACGCTGTTCTCCGAGCTCCAGGCGGGCAAGGACACCGTGCGTTTCATGCGCCGCGTCGAAGCCGTGTCCGGCTCGCCGACGAAGGCGCTCGTCCAATTCCGCGACAGCAACGAGCTCTTCGTCTTCGACCTGAACAGCCGTGTTTGGACGTCGGTCTACGACAAGACCACCGTACCCGCGCTCGCGACTCCGGACTGGCGGTACGTCTGGGCGGGCTCCCACGCGACAAAGGGCTTCGTGTACGTCTACGGCGTCGATGTCGACGAGCGCCACACAACCGACGAGTCGTTGGTGTTGACCGACGAAGACCGCGACGGAGCGATCGACCACTGGTACTCGCTCGACCAGGTGAGTTGGGCGACCGAGCTCGGTTCGCCCGAAACCTGGCTCGCCGTTTACGACTGACGCACGGCCAACGCTTCTACTACGGAGTCGCACCACTTCTTCCAAAGTGTCGCCGAGGCACACCGCAGTCGCCATCGCGTGCGGCGGAACCCGGAAGAATTGGTGCGGCTCCGTAGTTGACGAGGATCGCGACGGCCGCCTCGATCATCCGTACTCGGTCGACGGCGCGCAGTGGGCGGCGCAGTTCGGTGAGCCGTCGACGTGGCTCGCCGTCTACGACTGACCTACGGAGTCGCACCACTTCCTCCAGCCTTCCGGCGAGGCACGGTGCCGTCGCCGTCGCCGTCGCGTTCGGCGGAACCCGGAAGAAGTGGTGCGGCTCCGCATGTCGCTCACTCGCCGATGCGTTGCTCGCGGCGCACACCAAGGTACGAGCTCGTGAACGCGATGAACGCCGCGCCGAAGAGCAGAGCCGACGGCTGACCGATCCCGAGCGCGAGCCAAGCGAGCTGCAACGCGAGGTAGGGGACCGTCGCGATCAACGGCGTGAGCATCTGACCCGCACCGGTGCGCCACCACGCTTCGCCGACTCCCAGCCCGACTCCGAGTGCGACGCCGAGATGCAGTGGCGCGAACGCCTTGAGCAGGAGCTCGGTCCCTGCGATCAACAGCGCGCCCTCGAGCCACGCCCGGCGCCGCCGCAGCTTCTCGAGCTCCGCGATGCCGAGCTCCTGCGCCGCATCCGCAGCCCAACCGGCGCGCACTTCGCGCTTCACCTCGTCCGGCAACCGTCGGAACGCGGGATCGCCTTCGCGCGGATGACGCGGCGGATTCGAGGTCGAGGCTCGCGGCACGCCGCCTCCATCGACGGGCGCCGCGATCGGACTGGAATCGGTCCGCTCGCGGTGAGCGGCGGCGTCGACTCCCACCGCGCGCGGCGACGCCCTTCCGTCGCTCACGGCCCGCGGCGCTCGAGCAGCTCCTTCGCTGCGCGCTCGGCGGCCTCGACCTCGGGCAGGATCACGTCGTCGGCGCCGAGCTTGCGCAGGATCTGCGCGTGGCGAGGCGACGGCGCGCGCGCGATGACGCGGGCGATCCCGAACTCCTTGGCGAGCATCACCAAGAGCTGATTCGCCTCGAAGTCGTTGCCGATGCTCGCGACCAGCACGTCGACCTCGTGGACACCCTGGGAGCGCAACGCGCGCTCGTCGGTCGCGTCGAGGCACACGGCGAGCGTCACCTCGTCGCGGACCGACTCGACGCGCTCGAGCTTGCTGTCGATCGCGATCACCTCCGCGCCGCAACGCGCGAGTCCGACGGCGAGCGAACGACCGAAGAGACTCATCCCGACGACGGCGACTTTCATGCTTTCGGCTCCTCGAACGTCACGCGACCACCAGCTTCTCGCTCGGATACTCGTACCTCGCCGTCGGGCCGCGCGAGAACAGCGACCACAGCAGCGCGAGCGGACCGACGCGACCGATCAGCATCGTCAGACACAGGATCACGCGCCCGACGTCGTCGACTTGCGCGGTGACGCCGAGCGACAGTCCGACCGTCGACAGCGCGCTGATCGTCTCGAACAACGCCTTGCCGAAGTCGAGCCCGTCCTGCGTCGCCACCAACGCGGTCGTCAGCGCGAGCATCGCGATGACGTAGAGCACGACGACGCTGACCGCGGCGTTGACGATTCCGCGCGGCACCGAGCGGCCGAACGCGTCGACTTGCTCGCGGTTCTTGACCATTGCGCGGAGCATGTGGAAGACGATCGCGACCGCGGAGGTCTTGATCCCGCCGCCGGTCGACAATGGAGAAGCTCCGATCGCCATCAGCACCATCATCGCGACCAGCGTCGGCATCGCGAGCACCGTGAGATCGAGCGAGTTGAAGCCCGCGGTGCGCGCGGTGACCGCTTGGAAGAACGAGTTCGTCCACTGGTCGACCGCGCCGAGCCCCGCGAGCGCGCCGACTCGTTCGGAGAGCCAGAACACGAGCGTTCCGCCGACCAGCAGCACGCCGACGGTCCACAGCGTGAGCTTGGTGTGCAGCGCGAGCCGCGTGCGCGCTCCGCCGAGCTCGTGCACGATTCGCCACGCCGCGCGCCGAAGCATCGGCATGCTCCCGAGGCGATAGCGAAGGAGATCGGTCCACACCGGATAGCCGAGTCCGCCGACGATGATCAAGCCGGCGATCACGGTGAGCACGTAGGGATCGTGCATGCGGCCGACCAGGCTGTCGGAGTGCAAGCCGAAGCCCGCGTTGCAGAACGCCGACACGGAATGGAAGACGGCCCACCAGAGCTGTCCGCCCTCGAAGTGGTGCGCCGGCGCGCTCGCTTGCAGCAGCAGCGCGGTGCCGACGACTTCGGCGGCGAGCGTGATCGCGAGCATGTACTTCAAGAATCGCCGCAGCGAGCCGAGGTCATCGACGCCGAGCAACGCCTGCAAGGCGCCGGCTTCCTCGAGCCGCAGCGAACGTCGCTGGAACACCGACACCGTCGCGGCAAGCGCGACCAGCCCGAGCCCGCCGAGCTGGATCAACGCGAGCAGCAGCGCCTGCCCGCGGAACGACAAGTCGAGGGCGACGTCGCGCACGGAGAGACCGGTGACACAAACGGCGCTGGTCGCGGTGAAGAGCGCGTCCGACCAACGCCAAGCTCGCGCGCCGTCCGCGCGCATCGCGGGGAGCAACAGCAGCGCCGTGCCGAGCGCGATCAGGAGCACGAAGCTGCCGACGAGCGCGAGCTCGGGCCGGAAATGGCGTTGCAACAGGTGCTCGTTCGCGCGCGCGAGCCCGAGCGCGCCGACGACCACCAGGTAGACCTGCGCGGCGAGCAAACTCCAGCGATACCCGAGCACCGGGCCGCCGAGAGCGACGCTCGCGCCGACCCCGAGCAAGAAGAGCGCGACCAGCACGCATTCCAGACGATGCTCGACGAAGTAGCGGCGACGGTCGCTCGCCGTCGAGACGCGCGCGATCGTCGCGATCGCGAGCAGCGCGGTGACGGCGAGCTCGACTCGGTGCAGCAGCTCCAACGAGCGCGGATCGAGGTGGAACCCGAACTCGGCGACCAACGCAGCGAGAGCGGCGAGCGAGGAGACGCGCACCCCGACCGTCAGCGCGTCGACCCAACCGTGCTTGACCTCTCCCATGCGCGTGCCGCCAACATACGGAGTCGCACCGCTTCTTCCAGCACGCCGCCGAGGCGCGCCGTCGGCGCCGTCGGACAGACGGCGACGCGCCACGCCTTCGACATACGGTGTCGCACCAGTTCGTCCAGCCTCGGCCGAGGCCCGCCGCAATCGCCGCCGCATGCGGCGGAACCTGGAAGATGTGGCGCGGCCACGCAGGTCAGGTCTTGGCGTGCTCTTCGATCTCGGCTTCGCTGATGCGGTGCTTCTTGAGGTAGTAGCTCAAGTTGCGGGGGTCGATCCCGAGCAGCAGCGCCGCTTCCTTGCGGTGGTTCTTGGTGTGGGTGAGCACGCGCAGCAGGATCTTGCGCTCGAGCGCGTCGAGGTTGGCGCGCAGGTGGAACTCGTACGGCCCGCTCGACTTCGGTGACGCGAGCGCGGACTCGAGGATGCCGCGGAAGACGTCCGCGCCGAGCTCGGACGTCGTCGCGACGATCACCGCGCGCTCGAGCACGTTGCGCAGCTCGCGCACGTTGCCCGGCCATTCGTACGACGACAGGACTTCGAGCGCATCCGCGGCGAGCGTGAACGGCTGCGTGCGCTCGGCGCGCGCGCGCGGACCGTGCGGCCGCGACAGGAAATGCTGCGCGAGCTCGTGCAGGTCGCCCTTGTGCGAGCGCAGCGCCGGCGTCGCGATCGGGAAGACCGACAGCCGCGAGAGCAGGTCCTCGCGGAACCTGGCCGTCGCGACCTTGTCGGCGAGCTCCTCGTTCGTGATCGCGACCAAGCGGACGTCGGCGTGGCGCGTGCGCGCGTCGCCGAGCAGCTCGTACTCGCCGGTCTCCAGGAACCGCAGCACCTTCGGCTGCGTCGCGAGCGGCAACGCTCCGATCTCGTCGAGCACGAACGTGCCTCCGTCCGCTTCGGCGAGGCGACCGACGCGATCGGCGCTGGCTGCGGCGAACGCGCCCTTCTTGTGGCCGAAGAGCTCGCTCTCGAGCGCCTGCGGATCGGAGAACGCAGTGCAGTTGATGCGCAAGAGCGGCCGCGCGGCGCGCGCGCTCTTGCGATGGATCTCGTGCGACACGAGCTCCTTGCCCGTGCCGGTCTCGCCGTGGATCAACACCGCGGCGTCGGTAGGCGCGACTTGCGCGATCGCCGCGCGCACGCGCTGCATCTCCGGCGAACCGCCGACGAGCATCTGCGTCGGCCGCAGCGCGTCGACCGTCGAGCGCAGCCGCGCGACCTCGGCGCGGAGCCCCTGGTGCTCGGCGGCGCGACCGATCACGATCAGCAGCTCCTCGGGATCGACCGGCTTCTGCAGGAAGTCGAACGCGCCCGACTTCATCGCCGCGACGGCGTCCGCGACGGTGCCGACACCGCTGATCACGATCACAGGCACGTCGACGCCGCTGGAGCGCACTTCGCGCAGCAGCGCGAGCCCGCCGCCCTGCGGCATCGAGAGGTCGGTGACGATGACGTGGACGGGCTCGCTCGACGCGACCGCCAACGCCTCGCCGACTCCGGCGACCGCGGTGGCGCGCAGTCCCTCGAGCGTCAGCACTTCGCGCAGCGACTCGCGCACGAAAGCTTCGTCGTCGACGACCAGGACGTGGATGGACTTCTTCATCGTTGGCTCCGAGCCCGTTCCGGGGCTCCGTCGGGGCTCCAAGGTAGCCTCAGGGTGAAGCACGCGCCGCGTTCGGTGCGGTTCGCGGCGACGAGCTCGCCTCCGTGCGCGGAGACGATGCCGTACGACACCGTCAGGCCGAGGCCCGTGCCGCCGGTCGACGACACGAACGGATCGAAGATGCGCTGCAGGTCCTCGGGCGGAATGCCCGGGCCGTCGTCCTCGACGCAGAGCTCGACGTTCTCGACGCCGCCGTCGCTCGCGCGCCGCGCGGTGATCCACGCGTGGCCTTGCGGTCCGCTGGCGGTCGCCGCGTTGATCACGAGGTTCACGATCACTTGTTCGAGCCGCCCGGCGTCGCCGACGACCCAGAGCGGACGCTCGAGCACGCGCAAGTCGAGCTTCACGACGCGCAGACGGTCGGCGAGCTTGACGAGCTCGACCGCGCGCTCGACCGCGAGCGCGAAATCGAGCCGCTCGCTCGCGTCCTTCGGCCGCGCGAAGCGCAGCAGGTCGCGCGCGATGTCGCGGATGCGGCCGAAGCCGCGCTGGACGTTCGCGACGTAGCGCGCGCGCTGCTCGGGCTCGAGCCCGTCGCGCTCGAGCAGCTTGAGGTAGTTGCCGATGCCCTCGAGCGGGTTGTTGATCTCGTGCGCGACGCCCGCGGTCAGCAAACCGAGCGACGAAAGCCGCTCGTGGATCTCCAGGCGTCGCTCCATCTGTTTCTGCGCGGAGAGGTCGCGCAACGCGACCAACACGCGGCGCTCGGTCGCGAGCTCGATGCCGCCGACGCGCGCATCGACAGCGAGCCATTGCTCGTCGCGACCGCGGACGCGCAACTCGCCGAGCGACACCGGCTCGCCGCGGATCTCCAACGCCCGGTGGAGCGCCGCGCGCACGCGTTCGCGATCGCCGGGGGCGACCAGAGCCGTCAGCTCGACCTTCGACGTCGAAGAGTCGAGCCCGAGGATCTCGCGCGCCGCCGCGTTCTTCTCGTGGACGAGCGTGTCGTCCGGATCGACGAGCAAGAGCAAGTCAGCGGCGCCTTCGAGCACCGAGCGGTACTTCGCGGACTCGGCGCGGATGCGCGCGAGGTACTCCTCGGTCTCGCGCCAACGCCAGTGGATGATCTTGAGTCGGTGGTAGAGCACGCCGCCGAAGGCGAACGCCGCGGTGCCGGCGACGGCGGCGATCAGGACGAGCTCGCGCGCGTGCTCGTCGGTCGCGGAGCGCAAGCCCCACACGCCGAGGCCGGTACCGACGATCGCGACCGCGCCGAAGAAGAGGATCAGCCGCAGGTGTCCGCGGCGTGCGTGCGGCAGTTCGCCGCGCGGGCCGGAGACCGTGGGCTTGTGAACATCCGCGCTGCGCATCGTGGGTCTGACCCAGCGAGCGTATCCGGTCGCGCATAACGCCACCAGCCGCGCATAGAGGTTGCGAGCCGATCCGGCGTTTCGGGGCTACGATCTCGGCGTCTCGGTGCCGAGGAATTCGCGGTGTCGAAGTCGACGAAGGATCGCATGCGGAAGTCCTGGCTCGTGCTCGCGGTGCTCGTCGCGGCTTGCCGCGCGTCCGAGCCCGTCGCGTCGCTGCCGCAAGCCGACGCCGCGCCGACGCAACGTCACGACGCCGAGCCCGCGCCGCGCTTGGTCGTGACGGAGTTCGGCCGCGAGATCGACGTTCGCTGGCTCGCGTTGACCGCGCGCGACTCGCGGAACTCCGAGTTCGTGCTGTGCTTTCAGCCGGTCGGACCCGTCGCGATGGAGAGCGCGCTCGTGGTCGCTCTCGACGCTCAACGTATCGGGTCGGCCGCCGGTCACCGTGTCGATGACGCGACGTGGCATCGCTGCCTGACGGTCGCGGGCGACGACGCGCGGGCCCTCGCCGAAGCCGCCGGGCTGGAGCTCGCGCGCTACGTCGGTCGCGACGTGCGGCTCGCTGTGCGCGTCGCGGCCGAAGCGGCGCCCGACGCGGAAGGCCGGCGCGTGCCGATGAAGCTCGTCGTGCGCAACGACGGCGCCGCACCGGTGCTTTGGAATTGGGGCGGCTGGCAACGCGGCGCGAATCGCCACGGGCGGATGCGCTACACGGCGACGCGCGACGGCGTCGAGCTCGCGGTGCTCGGCGAGACGATCAGTTTCGGCGGCCTCGGGACGGTCAAGGAGCTGAAATCCGGCGAGAGCCTCGAAGAGCTTGACGACCTCGCCGCGTGGTTCGACTTTTCTACGCCCGGCCTCTACCGCGTGCACGCCGAGTACGACCTGACGATCGTCGAGCCCGTGCCGGAGTTCTCGAGCGCGACCGTGTGCCCTCGGATCGCGTCCGAGTGCGTGCAGATCCTCGAAGGCGACCTCGAGTTCACCGCGCGAGCGGCGAGGGAGTGAGTTGAGACGCTCGACGCTCATCTCGTGGTTCGCGTGCTTCCTGGCGGCAGCGTGCGCCGGAGTCGCTCCAGAGCAACCGTCGAGCGGCTCGGTCGAGTTCGCGACGTCCGCCGATTCACCCGAGCCTCCCAGCGCGACGTCCGGCGCGACCGCACCGTGCCTCGTCGTCACGGAGCAGGGGCGCGAGGTGGGAGTTCGCTGGCTCGCGCTGACCGCGCGCGACTCGGCGAACGGCGAGTTCGTGCTCTGCTTCGAGCCGATCGACGGATTCGACGACGACGTCCACGAGGATTTGGGTCAGAGCGGTTGGCGGTCGCTCGTCATCCGACAGCTCGATGGCGTCGAGACCAAGTGTCACGGACACGGTTTCACCGATCCCAGCGCACGCGGCTTCGCGAAGCACCATTTCGTGTTCGTGACCGCGGACCTGGTTGCCGCAGTCGGCGCCGCAGTGGGGCTCGTGCCTGCACGTTACGTCCGACGCGATGCCGCGCTCGAGACCGAGTTCGAGCTGTTGGGTGGGAAGTTCTCCATCGGCCAACCGGTCGACATTCGAGTGCGCATCACCAACGCCTCCGGCGCAGCATTGCTGCGAAGCACGTCGAGCCCGGGCGGACAGCGATCTTCTTGGTGGCAGCTCGTGGCGCGGCGTGCCGGCGTGCGACTGCCCCAGCTTCCGGCACGGACGGACGATAGGTCGCGACGCGGCACGACGCTGGAGTGGCCCGACGGCAGCACGATCGAGTCCGTGGAACGAGTCGACGAGTGGTTCGCGCTCGACGAGCCGGGGACGTACGAAATCGAAGTCGAGTACAGGCAGTGCATCTCGCAGCCGCTGCCGACGTTCTCGAGCGAGGCGGTGTGCCCGACCGCGCAACGTCTGTGTACCGAGGTGCTGCCGGCCACGCTCCGCTTCACGCTGACCCGCTGACCGCCGGCTCGCGCTCCACGATGCGGCCTCCTATGATGCTCGCCCTTTCGAGCCGGCCGAGCGCGCGGCACACCACGAGGAAACGAACTCCATGAGCACACCGAAGAAGGTCATCGTCATCGGCGCCGGTCCCGCGGGTTACGTCTGCGCGATTCGACTCGCGCAGCTCGGGCAACAGGTGACGGTGGTGGAGAAGGAGTACCTCGGCGGCACGTGCTTGAACGTCGGCTGCATCCCGTCGAAGGCGATGATCGCCGCGGGTTCGCTGGTCGATCGCATCGGGCACGCGAGCGCGATGGGCATCACCGTCGAGGGGTTGAAGCTCGAGATCGAGAAGCTCGTCGCGTGGAAGGCCGGCATCGTCGCGCGCCTGACCGGCGGCATCGGCGTCTTGCTGCGCAATCACAAGATCGACGTCGTGATGGGCAGCGCGAGCCTCGTCGACAAGAACACCGTCAGCGTCCAGACCAAGGAAGGCGAGAAGAAGCTCTCGGGCGACGTGATCGTGCTCGCCACGGGCTCGGTGCCGATCGCGATCCCGGGCTTCGACTTCGACGAGCAGAGCGTGTGGTCGTCGACCGGCGCGCTCGCGCCGAAGCGCGTGCCGAAGCACCTGGTCGTCATCGGAGGCGGCTACATCGGGCTCGAGCTCGGGATGATGTACTCGAAGCTCGGTGCGAAGGTGACGGTGCTCGAAGCGACGCCGGGCGCGCTGCCCGGACAGGATCGCGACTGCGTCAAAGTCATCGAGCGCTCGATCAAGAAGCTGGGCATGACTCTGATGACCGAGACGTTCGCGCAGGGCTACGAGAAGAAGGGCGACGAGCTCCACGTGCGCGTCAAGACGCCGAAGGGCGAGCAAGTCGTCGTCTGCGATCAGATTGCGTCGTGCGTCGGTCGCAAGCCGTACAGCGCGGGGCTCGGGCTCGAGAAGGTCGGGTTGAAGCTCGACGCGAAGGGCTTCCTGACGATCGACAAGCAGATGCGCACGTCGGTGCCGAACATCTACGCGATCGGCGACCTCGCGGGGCAACCGATGCTCGCGCACAAGGGTTCGAAGGAAGGCCTCGTCGCCGCGGGCGTGATCGCGGGCCAGAAGGAGGAGTGGGACGTGCGCTGCGTGCCCGCCGTGATCTTCACCGCGCCGGAGATGGCGTCGGTCGGCCTGCTCGAGGAACAAGCGATCGCCGCGGGCCGCAAGGTGAAGACGGGCTCGTTCCCGTTCGCCGCGTCGGGCCGCGCGATGTCGCTGATGGAGACCGACGGCTTCGTGAAGATGGTCGTCGACGCCGAGACCGACGAGATCCTCGGCGTGCACATGGTCGGGCCGGAGGTGACCGAGCTCATTGCCGAAGCCGCGCTCGCGATCGAGCTCGGCGCGACCGCCGAGGACCTCTCGCGCACGATCCACGCGCACCCGACGCTGCCCGAAGCGATGATGGAAGCTGCCGAAGCGGTGCACCACATGGCGGTGCACGTCTTCCAGCCGAAGAAGTGATAGAACCACTCCGAGGTACGCGCCGCGTCGGTGCCGGTACTGGATGACCGGTGGAAGGCAGAGGTAGCGATGCTCACGAGACTGAGAGTTGACGGCTTCAAGAACCTGAACGAGGTCGACGTGCGATTCGGCCCGTTCACGTGCATCGCGGGACCGAACGGGGTTGGGAAGTCGAACCTGTTTGATGCAATCGCCTTCTTGTCGGCACTTGCCGACAAGCCGCTTGTCGAAGCCGCGTTGACCGTTCGCGGTGTGGAGACGCGGAGATCCGACGTGCGCGGGATCTTCAGGCGATCAGGCGAGGCGATCGCGAACGAGATGCGTATCGAGGCCGAGATGCTGATTCCTCGGCAGGGAGAGGACTTCCTAGGGCAAGAGGCGTTGGCGGGTACGACCTACCTGAAGTACTGCCTTACGCTCCAGCACCGTGCCGACCCGCAGGCGGCAGGCGTCGGGTTACTCGAGATCGCGCACGAGTCGCTCGAGCACATCAAGAAGCAAGAAGCTCGCGATGCGCTCGGGTTCGTCCACTCGCCCGAGTGGCTCGAGTCAGTCGTGACTGGCAGCCGCGGAAGAGCCTACATCTCCACGGACCCAGGCCCGAACGGCCAGATCATCACGCTGCGCTCCGATAGCGCCGGCGCCAAGGGTGGCGGACGGCCCCGAAGTGTTCTCGCGGCGAGCCTCCCGCGAACGGTGTTGTCTTCGGTTCAGAATGCCGCGGAGCACAGGACGGTCGTCCTGGCCCGACAGGAGATGATGAGTTGGACTCAACTCCAACTGGAGCCCACCGCGCTGCGCAAGCCGGACGATTTCACCTCGCCGAGAAGTCTGACCGCGAGCGGCGGCCACCTGCCAGCGACACTGCATGAACTGGCGCAGCGTGAAGAGCGTGTCGAGCGCGGCGGCAGCGCCAACCTCTACGCGCGGATCGCGAACCGGCTGTCCGAGTTGGTCGAAGGGGTCAGCAAGATTCGGATCGACGTGGACGAGAAGCGTCAACTTCTCAGCGTGGTCATGACGGACCGCAATCGGACCGATCACTTCGCCGGCGCGCTTTCCGACGGCACCTTGCGGTTTCTTGCGCTCGTCGTCCTGGAAGCGGATCGCCGCGGTCGCAGTCTGATCTGCCTGGAGGAACCGGAGAATGGGATGCATCCAAGCCGGATCCCGGCGGTGATTCAGCTTCTCGCGGATATTGCAGTGGATGTTTCCCTGCCGGTCGGGGACGACAACCCGCTGCGGCAGGTCATCATCAACACGCACTCTCCGGGAGTCGTACGTTGCGTTCACGACCAATCGTTGTTGATCGCGCAGGCGTCGAGTTCGCCGACCAGTATCCGGCCGCTCGGGTCGCTGACACTCCGGCCGTTGACGAAGACCTGGAGGGCGAGAGTCTCTCCTGACGCACCGACCGCCGCTCGTGCCGACGTGCTCGCGTACCTGGATGGGGGTGAATCGATAGCCCTGTCAGGTGGGTACCGCTCGCTGGGGTCGGACTGCCCACGCGTCGCCGAGCGCGCGATTGCGGAAGGTTGGCTGCCGTTCCCGTCGACTCAGGAAGCTGATCCGTGATCCGGGCGGCACTGTTGACCGATGGATCTTCGGACCAGATCCTGAAGTGGCCATTGCGTTGGTTGGTCGAGCGCTGCACGGTTGACCCTGTCGAAGTCGACTGGGTGGACGTTCGAGGTCGGGTCTCACCGCCGGTCAATCTCGCGGCGCGGATCAAGGCCGCGCTGCAGATCTCAGAGTGCCAGTTGCTCTTCGTGCATCGCGATGCAGAGAGGCAGGATCCGGAGCTTCGGTATGTCGAGATCTCCGAGGCGATCGGTTCGGCCGTCGGGCATGTGTGCGTCGTCCCAGTCCGGATGCAGGAAGCGTGGCTCTTGCACGACGAGAACCGGCTGAGGGAAGCGGCGGGCCGGCCCACGTCCAATGAACCGCTGGGCCTTCCGTCTCTCGATCGCGTTGAGAGCTTGGCCGATCCGAAGTCGTGTCTCCACGACGCCCTTCGCAAGGCGAGCGGTGCCAAGGGTCGGCGGGCGAAGGACTTTCGTCCGGAAGCAGCCGCATACCGCCTGGCGGAACTGATCGAGGATTGGACGCCTTTGCGCCGCTTGCGGGCGTTCCGTCGAGTGGAGGACGACACTCGCAGCGCGCTCGCGCGTCTCGGCTGCTCGGTTCGTGAGTAGCCGGCGTGTCGTCGCCAACTGGTGTGGCTGCCCGAAGCCGCGCTCGCGATCGAGCTCGGCGCGACCGCCGAGGACCTCGCGCGCACGATCCACGCGCACCCGACGCTGCCCGAAGCGATGATGGAAGCGGCCGAGGCGGTGCACCACATGGCGGTGCACGTCTTTCAGCCGAAGAAGTAGCGGTTCACTGCTTCGCCGGCGCGTCGTTCCGGATCACCTGATCCGGCGGATGGCGCAGCGGCGGTGCAAGATCGATCACGATGGCCGCAGGGTCGCGCTCGCCAACTTCGATCTCGGCGTAACCAACGAGGTCGTGCGCGCCGTCGCCGTCGTACCACGCCGCGGACACGTACCAATCGCCAGGCGCAAGACCCTCGAGCTCGAACTGAGCTCCTTCGGCTAGGCACGCCACGTCGAGGCGGTCCGCCGCGCGCCAGGCGCGAATCGCTAGGTTCCCGGGCAATGGAACTCTCGCGCGGAGCTCACCGTGCAGCGTCAGCGTGCCGGGAGGCCGCAGCTCGACTTCGAGTGTGCGCTCTTCGTCCACGCGCACGTAGCGCGTGAGTCGCGCCAGCGAGGCATGGCGGTCGGGCACTGCGTGCGACAAGAAGTACTCGCCTTTCGGCAGTGCCGCGAATTCGAACTCGCCACCTGCGTCGGTCGTCGCCTTCCACTCGCGGAACGGGATCTCGTCGGTGCCTCCTGCGCCGAGTCGGACCGTCTGTTGGGCGAGTGTCCGATCGTGTGCGTCGAAGAGTCGTCCGCGAAGCGTCGCGCCCGTGGTGAGCCCGATATCGCGCCGCGACTCGCCGACGGGAACCTCGAGCGGTCCCTCGATGAACCGCGCGAAACCGTCGGCCTCGACTGCCAACGACACGGGCTCCTCGGGCAGATCCTCGAGTCGGAACTCGCCCCGATCGTCGGTGATCGAGAGCGGAAGCCCGGACGACGCATCGAAGATCAGCGGCGCGCGTTTCGAGAAGCACTTCACGCGCGCTCCGGCGAGCCCGCGACCGCTCGACTTCTCGACGACGCGGCCGACGAGCACGCGCGCTCGACCGAGCGCGATCAGGAGCGGCTCCGCATCGGGATCGGTCGACGTCTTGACGTGCGTCAGGATGCGCGTGCCGTAGCCCGCTGCGTGCACCGCGATGCCGATGAAACTATCGGGCTCGAGCGCGTCGAACTCCGTGTTCCACCGTCCGTCTTCGTTCTCGAACTCGAGGCCGGGTTCGACCCACTCGCCTCGGTGTCGCGGCAGCCACCGTTCACCCGGTTCGAGCACCGGCGGGACGAACGCGATCCGGAAGCGAGTGATCGGTCGCAGTGTCTCGGCTTCGACGACTCGGCCGGAGATTCCGGCCGAACGGCGCATCACGATCTCGATCGGAGCCGCGTCATCGACGACCTTTTGCTGCGCGGTCGGCCAACCGTCGCCGTACGCCTCGACCTCGGTGCGTTCGCCCGTCGGCGTGTTCCGGAGCTCGAACGTGCCGTCGACCCCGCTTCGGACGGACTGTTGGTAGTTCGGGTGCCCGTCGATTCGTGTCGCGACGGACACGCCGGCGATCGGTCGGCCGTCTTCGCCGCGCACCACGCCGCGCAGGGTGCGGCCGTGGCCGAGCACCAGCTCGAGCGGCCCGTCCGCGTCCACCGCGAGGGTCGTCACCACGCGCGCGAAGCCGAGCTTCTCGACCGAGAGCGCGTGCTCGACGCGCGCCACCGCGCCGAAGCGGAAGAGACCGAGGTCGTCCGACGGCACGCGAAACTCTCTGGACCAGCCGAGCCGTGCCGTGATCGTCGCCGCCGCGACCGGTGCGCCGTTCTCGTCGACCAAACGGCCTTCGATGGGGCGCGTCGAGTGTGCGACGAGCACGATCTCTTCTTGCGGCGGCTCCGGATCGTCGCGTTCGACGGCACTGACAGGAGCGCCGTCGACTTCGGCGGTGACGAGGTAGCGGCCGGGACTGCGCGGCGTGTTCCTGAACTCGAAGCGACCATCGGCGTCGCTCGTCGTGTTCGTCGACCAAGAGTACGACGTCGTGATCGTCGCTCCGCCGAGCGGACGGCCATCTTCGGAGAGCACACGCCCGAAGATCCGTGCTCCGCGCTCGAGCGGGATTTCGACGCCGTCGACCGCGCCGGGGCGCGCGACGTCGACCGAGATCCGACGGGACAGGTGCGCGTCCTCCGAGACCTCGAGCATCGTGGGGGACGCCAGCGAACTCGTCCGACTCTCGAACTCGCCGTGCTCGTCGGTCGACACTTCCTCGGCGCCGAACCCGACGACTCGCGCACGGTGGATCGGCGTGCCGTCGAGCTCGACGACACGGCCCCGGATCGTCGCGTCGCGCGGGTAGAACGCGACGGCAAGCCCCGTCGGAGCGCTCTCGCCCGGCGGACACCAACGCCGGTCGGAGAACACGGCGAAGTCCGGGCTCCTTCCTGATGCGTGCACCGTCACACCGCACGTCGGGCGTTCGAGCGCGAGCTCGAAGACGCCGACGTCGTTGGTGACGAGTTCGCGCTCGACCAGGACTTCCCCGTCGTCGCCGTAGCCACGGCGAATCGTCAGCTTCACCGTCTCGTGCGGCATCGGCGTCTTGCGGCCGAGCAACGCGCTGCCCGAGACGCGCCACGATTCGCGGTCCGTGCCCGCCGCCGCGCGCGCGTCGGCGCGGGTCGCGATGTCGTCCTCGGGCGCACGCAGCTCGGTCTCGGCATTGCGCGAGGCTTCCGTCGCGAGCTCCGGTGCTCCGAGCGCGGCGACCGAGGCTTCGGCGTCGCTCTCGATACTCGCGCGTTCCGCCGACGAGCTGCGCCACCACACGCCGAGCGCCGCGATCACGATGCACGCCGCCAACCACTTCAGTTTCGCGCTCACGAGCACACCTCCCAAGGTTCCGAGGCCCGCGTGCGCCGCGAGGCCGGCCTTCAACGTGTCGACGCCGACGAGCGGCACGAGCGCGGAGAGGAACGCCTCGCGCCCGTCGCGCCGGGCGCGGTGCTCGCGGTCGAGCTTCGCGCGCATGCGTTCGACGCCGCGGCGCACGTGCGTGCGCACCGTCTCGACCGGGAGGTTCAAACGCTCCGCGATCTCGCGAGGCGGCAGGTCGTCGAGCAAACGCAAGCGCACCGCCGTCCGATACGGCTCGTCGAGCTCGTGCAGCGCCGCGAGCAGCGTGCGCAGGAGCTCGATGCGCTCCGCGGTCTCCGCCGCCGACGCGGAATCGTCGCGCCGCGGCGCTGCACGCTCGCGCGCGGCGATCCGCGTCTCGCGACGTCGGATGCCGCGCGCGACGCGCTTGACGGTCTCCCCGAGCCAGCCCCCCGTGACGGTGCCGTGGGGTGAGCGCAAGGCTGCGAGCCACGCGTCCTGCACGGCGTCCTCGGCGAGCGCGGGCTCGAAGAGCACGCCGCGAGCGATGCGGCGCAACATCTCGGTTTCGCGTGCGAGGTCGGCGGGCAGTCCCTGATCGGCGTCCATCGCCCGTTCATGGTCGCATGGACCCGAAACGGTTCAGCGTGCGCGCGGATTTCCGAGCCCTGAACCGCGGTCTACACTGCGCGGCCCGATGGAACCCGTTCGACGAGCTCCCGACGCTCCCAAGCCGCGCCTTTCGGTCGTGCGTTGGGGCCGCACGAGCTACCTCGATGCGCACGCGCGGCAGCAAGAGCTCGTCGCTCAACGCTTGGCGGGCGCGATCGGCGACACGCTGGTGCTGACCGAGCACGAACCGGTGATCACGCTCGGCCGCAAGACGCCGCGCGACGGGACGTACGCGGGCTCGATTCCTCTCGTCGAAGTCGAGCGCGGCGGCGAAGCGACCTATCACGGGCCCGGCCAGCTCGTCGGCTATCCGATCGTGTTGCTCGAAGGCGAGCGGCGCGACTTGCATCGCTACTTGCGCGACTTGGAGGAGGTCGTGATTCGCGTGCTCGCGTCGCTCGGGATCGCGAGCGGCCGCAAGCCCGGCCTGACCGGCGTGTGGGTCGGCGAGCGCAAGATCTGTTCGCTCGGCGTCGCCGTGCGGAGGTGGGTCGCGTGGCACGGCTTCGCGTTGAACGTGAGCACCGATCTCGACGCGTTCCGTGGATTCAAGCCGTGCGGGCTCTCCGCCGATGTGATGACGCGCGTCGTCGACCACGCCGCGTTGGCGCCGCCGGCGGGCCTGCTCGAGGACGCCGCCGCGCGCGAGTTCGCCGCGGTGTTCGGCTACTCGCGCTGACCCTGACGCGAGAGCAGCTCGGTTCCCGAGCCCGCTTCGGGACGCGTTCGAGGCGAGTCGGAAACGCTTTCCGACGCGCGCAGAAGTCGCGCAAGTCGGGGACACCCGAAGGCCGATAGCTGGGCCCGTGACACGCTCGCTCCCAGGTCTCTCGCGAGGCCGCTGGGCGCGCGTCCCCAACAGGAATCCCCCGATGAGCCACGCCCCCGAATCGAATGTGCTCGACATGCACGTCGTCCAAGCTCTGCGCGAGCTCGGCGGCGACGACGACCCCGGGCTGTTCGACGAGGTCGTCGAGCTCTTCCTGACAGACAGCAAGAACAACGTCGCGAAGCTGGTCGCCGCGTTCGAGCTCCGCGATGCGCAGGCGCTGCAACGCGTCGCGCACACGATGAAGTCGAGCTCGGCGAACGTCGGCGCGTTGAGGCTCTCGAAGCTCTGCTTCGAGATCGAGAAACTCGGGCGGGCCGGCACTTGCGAGGGAGCGCAGGGCCTGGTCGAGGAAACCGCGAAGCACTTCGACGAGGTCAGCGCGGCGCTCGCCGCATTGAGAGGCTGAGAGAGAGTGGACTGGCTCGCACGCCAACAAGAGATCGCAAGAATGCTCGGAAAGAGGCTCGACGAACTGAAGATGACGGGAAACCTCCCGTCACCTACGGGCGTTGGCCTCGCCATCCTCGATCTGACCAGCCGAGAGGACTACTCCCTCGGCGACCTCGCGCGCACGTTGCAGACCGATCCGGCGCTGACCGGTCGAATCCTGCGGCTCGCGAACTCATCGGACAAGGCCGGCGCTCAGCCCGCCAAGACCGTTCATGAAGCCGCGATGCGTCTTGGTGTGCGCACCGTGCGCAGCGTCGCGCTCGGCTTCAGCCTGGTCAGCGGCAATCGCGCCGGCGCGTGCGCCGCGTTCGACTACGACGACTACTGGTCGGGCTCGCTCGCGACCGCCGTGGCTGCCCAGGTTCTCGCGGAGCATCTCCGCACGGTCGTGCCGCCCGAGGCGTTCACGTGCGGACTGCTCGCCGACATCGGGCGTCTCGCGCTCGCGAGCATCCATCCGACCGCCTACGAAAGGGTGATGATCGAGGTGCGCGGCAAGTCGAGCGACGAGCTCGCCGGCGCCGAGTCCCGCGAGTTCGGCCTGGATCACCGCGAGCTCGCCGGCGCGATGCTCGCCGACTGGAAACTCCCCATCGCGTTCTCGTTCTCGGTCGCGAACTTCGAGCGTCGCGAACCCGAGGCTGCTTGGCCCGACGACGCCGCGAAGCACATGACCGGCATCCTGAAGGCCGCGTCTCGGATCGGCGCGGCGTGCCTGCTCCATCGCGACGAGCCGTCGACGACGACGCGCATGCACTGGAACGTGCTCGACGAGTCGAGGCAGGAGCTCGGGCTCTCGCCGCAGGACTTCCTGCGCTTGTGCGAGCTGATCCGCGCGAGCTGGCGCGACTGGGGCTCGATCCTGAAGATCGACACGCCCAACGGTCCGAGCTTCGAGGAGATCTCGCGCACCGCGCAAGAAAGACGCGACGAGCCGATCGATCGCAAGGTCGAGCTCTTGGCCGTGCGCAAGGGCTTGCGCATCCTCGCCGCCGACGACGAGCCGATCTCGCTGCGCCTGCTGGTGCACCATCTCACGCGCGACGGCCACACGGTGATGACCGCGTCGAACGGTCGCGAGGCGCTCTCGATGGCGCTGACGCACAATCCGCAGATGGTCGTCACCTACTGGATGATGCCCGAGCTCGACGGCGTCGAGCTTTGCAAGGCGTTGCGGCGCTCGAGCGAGGGCGTCGCGACCTACATCCTGATCCTGACCGGTCGCGAGGAAGAGGATCGCGTCGTCGAAGCCTTCGAGGCCGGAGCCGACGAGTACGTCAACAAGCCGTTCAACCCGCGTGTGTTGCTCGCCCGCGTGCGCGCCGGCCAACGGATGATCGAGCTGCGCGAGCAGGTCGAGCGCGACAAGCAAGAGCGCGCGCGGCAGCTCGCGGAGATGGCGGTGCTCAATCGACGCCTGCAAACCGCGGCGTTGACCGACGTGCTCACCGAGCTGCCGAACCGACGCTATGCGATGAAGCGGCTCGAGCAGGAGCTCGCGACCATGCGCGGCACGAAACAGCCGATCGCGGTGATCATGGTCGACATCGACAAGTTCAAGCTGGTCAACGACCAGTACGGTCACGACATCGGCGACGTGGTGCTGCGCGAGACCGCGAACTCACTGCGCAAGGCGGTGCGCCGCGGCGACGTCGTGTGTCGCCTGGGTGGCGAGGAATTCCTGGTCATCAGCCCGCTTTCGGACCTGAAGCGCGGCGAGCTGCTCGCCGAGCGGATCCGCAAGACCGTCGAGGAGTCGCGCATCGAGCACGGCACCTTCGCGCGCAACGTCACCGTCAGCTTGGGCGTCGCGTCGGCGAACGACGCGTCGCAGTCGCTCGACGGGCTGCTGAAGGAAGCCGACCGACGCGTCTACCACGCGAAGAGCCTGGGGCGGAATCGGGTGTGCTCGAGTGAGCCGCCGACCGCCGCATCGCAGGCTGGTTAGGCGTCGGCACTCGTCGCAGTGCCGCGGCGGGGCGGCGATGAGACGCGGTGAATGCGACGTTCGTGCGCTTGGCGACACACGTTTCGGCGACGCGGCGCGCGACGAAGCCGATCGCAGCGACGCGGATCGCGCTGATGCCGAGCGCCGATGTTGGCCGTCGATGTTGGGCGACAGACGCTGAGCGACGAAGCGGAGCGACAAACACACGCGCGCGTTCTCACCCTACGGCCGTCGACAACGCTGCGAGCACGGCGCGGCGCGATCGAGGCGGGCTCGCGAGCTGCGCAACGACGAGCTCGACTCCGCGCGACGCGCAACTCGACGACGGGAGTCCGAAATGCTTCACCTGCGCAGTCGCGCAAACGATGCGCTTTCAGCCGCGCGTCGACGCAGACTCTCGTTTCAACGTCGCGACGGAACTTGATGCGCGATCACCAAAATGCCCCGATGCGGCCGGATTTCGCCGTTGTTTCGCCCAAGTTCGAGTGAGCGAGCCCTCGATACAGGCGTCTCGAATCTACTGAGGTCGAACGCATGCGCTCGCTCCAACTCCTCCGCAACTCGACGACGGCCGCAACGTGCGTCCGGTCTCGACCGGCGGTGCGCCTGCCCGATCTCACCTCCAGGGTCGCGCGGTAAGCATGCACGGGAAGCAGTTCGAAGAGCTCAAGATGACGGGATCGCTGCCTTCGCCGACGGGCGTCGGCCTGGCGATCCTGCAGCTCACTCAAACCGAGGACTTCACGATCGCGGACCTCTCGCGAACGTTGCAGTCCGATCCGACCTTGACCGGTCGAATCTTGAAGCTCGCCAACTCGTCGGCGCTGTCCGGCGCGCGCACGGTGAGCACCGTTCACGAAGCCTGCGTGCGCCTCGGCGGTCGAAGCGTCCGCAACCTCGCGCTCGGCTTCACGCTGGTCTCCGGTCACCGCAGCGGGACGTGCCGGGCCTTCGACTACGACCGCTACTGGTCGCAGTCGCTCGCGCTCGCGGTGGCGGCGCAGACGCTCGCGGCGCGCACGAGCAAGATTCCGCCCGGCGAAGTGTTCACGTGCGCGCTGCTCGCGCACATCGGTCGACTCGCGCTCGCGAGTATCCACGCCGAGCGCTACGCGGTGGTGATCGAGCAACACGCCGGCGGCACGATGGATCAGCTCGCCGCGCTCGAGACCGAAGCGTTCGACATCGATCACCGCGAGCTCGCCGAGGCGATGCTCACGGACTGGCGGTTGCCGGAGGCGTTCGCGTGGGCAGCGCTGACGTTCGACCGCGGCGAGCGATCGGATCGCGCGACCGACGACAACTCGCGCGCGTTCGGCGAGCTGGTACGCCTCGCGTGGGGCCTGGTTCCGGCGTTGACGCGCTCCGAGGTGAGCGACCCCGCGAGCTGCAAGCGCGCGTTCACCGCCGCCGAGACGGTGCGCAATGGACTCGGCTGGTCGCAGGAGGACTTCGACCGCGTGTACTCGACGATCGTTCAGGACTACGTCGATTGGGGGAAGCTCATGGGCATCCCCGTTCCGCGTTCGCTCGGCTACGACGCGCTCGCGCGCAAGAGCATGGAAGTGACGAGCTCCGTCGCCGCGCCGAAACCGCTGGCTGCGTGCGCGCCGCTCACCGCGACCGCGCTCGTCGCCGCGAACAAGGGCGGCATGCGCGTGCTGCTCGTCGAGGACGATCCGGTGACGCTCAAGCTCGCGCATTTCCACTTGTCGCGCGCGGGCCACACCGTGCTGACGGCGGTCAACGGCAAGCAGGGGCTCGCGCTCGCGCTCGAGCAACTGCCGCAGATCGTCGTCTCCGATTGGATGATGCCGGAGATGGACGGCGTCGACATGGTGCGCGCGCTGAGGCGCAGCGACGCAGGCAAGAAGATGCAGATCATCTTGCTCGCCGGCCGCGACGAGGACGCGCGCCTTCTCGAGGCGTTCGAGGCCGGTGTCGACGAGTACCTGCCGAAGCCGTTCAACCCGCAGATCCTGATCGCTCGCGTGCGAGCCGGGTTGCGCGTCGTCCAACTGTGCCAGCAGATCGAGCGCGACCGCGAGGAGCGAGAGCAGCAGCTCGCCCAGCTTGCCGTGCTGACGCGCAAGCTCCAAGCGGCCGCCCTGACCGATGCGCTGACGGAGTTGCCGAACCGGCGATTCGCGATGCAGCACCTCGACTTCGAGATCGACCGGCTGCGTGTCCTGAAGTCGCCGTTGTCGGTGATCATGATCGACATCGACAAGTTCAAGAGCGTGAACGACACGTGGGGCCACGACATAGGCGACCTCGTGCTCCGCGAAGTCGCGCAGTTCCTCCGCCGCTCGGTGCGGACCGGCGACAAAGTTTGCCGGCTCGGGGGCGAGGAGTTCTTCGTGATCCTGCCGCGCACACCTCTCGGGGGAGCGGCGGAGGTCGCCGAGCGGCTGCGCGCGGGCTGCGAGGCGAACGTGATCACCAAGGGCGACTTCGCGCGCGCGGTGACGATCAGCCTCGGCGTCGCGGAGTTCGATCCGTCGAAGCCATCGGTCGATGCGCTGATCAAGACCTCCGACGTGCGCGTGTATGCGGCGAAGCACGCGGGCCGCAATCGAGTGGTGACGATCGGGGAGATCGTCGCGCCGCCGAGTCCACAGCGCATGGCGGGCTGAGCGGCGGCGCCGCGCGCTCGCCCCGATCGAGTCGTCGCCCGAGCTCGGAGCTCGAGCGTCAGCTCGACAGCGCGTGCTCGGCCGCGCGTTCGCACCGAGATCGGCCCGGAACGCTACGCGCTCGGCTTGCCGCCGAGCAGACCGCGGACGAAGCGCGTCAACACGTTGCCGCGCGGCGCCGGTGCCGCGAACCCGCGCGCGAGGAACAGCCCGTCGTAGCGCTCGAAGAGCGGTCCACGCGCCATCCGTTGCCAGTGGCGCTGCAACGGCTCGTCGAATTCGAGCGCGCGCACTCGGGTCAACGCTTCGTTCCTCGCTCCGAGGTCCCAGAGCGCCATCGCGAGACCCGGCGCGAGCTTGCGGCGCACGTCGTCCAGCCGGATGCGCGCGGCGAGCCCTTCGAACGCATCGATCATGCTCGTGCGGGTCCAGCGCGAGAAGTCGAGCTCGCGCCACGCGCGCGCGTCGCGGGGCAGCGGTTCGCGAAGCAGGAAGCTCGCCGTGCTGCCGCCCGCGACGACGTGCTTGAGTTCGAGGTGCTCTCCGAGGCCCGCGATCACCAGCGCGACCGCGTACGAGGGTGCGTGCGCGAAGTCTTGGAACGCGATCAATGCCTGACCGGGCTCGAGGTGCGGCGAGAACGCCGTCAACGTCGCCTCGAGCTCGACGAACTTCTTCGGCGCGTCGACGAAGAGGAGCTCGACGGGTCCGCGATCCCACGTCAGCTCGCGCAGCTCGACCGAATGCGCGCGCACGCCGTCGTACACGCGCCGGACGTTTTGCTCGAAGTGCGCGCGATAGTCCTCGCCGATCGCGATGCCGAGGTCGAACTTCGCCGCATGGTCGCGATCCCACAGGAAGCGATCGAAGCAATGGAGCTCGCCGCCGAGCCCGCCGTCTCGCAAACCCGCGGCGAGGTGCGTCGCGCTCGCGCCGAGGAAGCTGCCGAGCTCGACCACCGCGCCGTGCCCGAGATAGGCGGTCGAAGCGAGCCAATAGAGGTAGCGCGCTTCGCTCGGCTTGATCATGCCGGGCACCGCGGCGAGCTCGGGCAACTTCACGTCGGCGAAGTCGCCTTGGATCTCGCGGACTCGTTCGATTTCGCGCGGCGACATGGCGGGGCGAACGGACTCTACTGCGACGACGGGGAGGGGGCCAGACGGTGCGGATCGAACGTCGCGTCGCTCGCGCGCGGGACCGACGTGGATCCGCGGTCAGCGCCGCTCAGCGGACGAAGATCGGGCTCGACCACGCCATGCTGCCGTCCGACTGCACGACGCGGGCGTAGATCCAATCCCCGGACACGAGCTCGGCGAGCGTGCCGCTGAGCGCGAGCTCCTCGCTTCGATCGCCGTCGATGCGGCTGATCCGATCGCCCTTGCGCACGACCTCGATCGATTCGATCGGCGCGGTGCCGATCGCCTGGACGAACAGCGGCACTTCGCCGGTGACTTCCGCGGCGGGCACCGTCTCGCCCATGCGATGGCTGCCGAGCGCGAAGCGCAGGACGATCCGCGGACCGCTGGTCGCATAGACGCGCCGCGCGCGCAACGCCGCGAGCAACGCGGGCCGCGAGTTGTCGTCCGCGAGGATCGCCGCGACGCCGCCGGTCGGGTAGTGACCGCCGAGGTGGCACAGCCCGGGGTGGCCGTCGTGGCTGTCGCCGCTCGCGAGCATGCCGAAGGTCGCGCCGCGCTCGAGCGCCGCGCGCGCGAAGCAGTCGCGATGCGCGGAGTAGATCGGCCGCGGCGAGTCGTCGGACTCGCTGACACCGTGCGCGGAGCAGACTTCGATCAAGGGCTCGACATCGGGCTCCAGCGCGCTCGCCCAATCCAACGCGATCGGTCCGCCGGCCGGATGATGGGGGATCGAGAGCGCCGGCGAGCCGCGCAGCGCGTCGCGCAGCTCGAGCGGCGCATCGAAGCGTTCGTCGAGCGACGACAGGATCGAGCTCCGTTCGTCGAAGTAGACGACGTTGCGATGACCCCAGAGCCAGCTCGTCCATTCGAAGCCGACGAGCGCGGTGAACTCGTCCGGTCGCTCGGCCGCGCGCGCGGCGGCGACGATTTCTTCGACGAGCTCGCCGTGGCTCGACAGCGGCAGCAAGCCCCAGTGATCGTGGTCGGTGAGCGCGACGGCGTCGAGCGCCGCGAAGTCGCGAGCGTACTCGTAGTACTCCGCGGGCGTTCCCGTGCCGTCGGAGCGCGCGGAGTGGCCGTGCAGGTCCGCCCATTGGATCCGCGGCGCGTTCGCGGCGACGACGATCGGATTGGTGAGCGCTTCGAACGTCTCCTCGCCGCACGTGACGCGCAGCTTCAAGCGATACGTGCCTTCCGTCTCGAAGCGGATCGCGAGCCGGCCGGCTCCCGTGAACGCGTACGTGCCCGCCGCGGGCGCGGACGGGTCTCGCGAGGGCTCGAGCGCGAGCTCGAGCTCCGGCGGCGCGTCGACCAACTCGAAACTCGCCGCGACGCCGCGACACGCGTTCGCGCCGGCGTCGAGCAGCGCGACGGAGAGGTTCGCGGTCTGGTTCGCGCGCAGCACGCTCGGCGCGTGAGCGACGGCCCCGGCGGGCGGCCCGGGCTCGACCGCGACGAACGGCGAGTCGTCGAGCACCTTGCGCACGCCATCGCCGTCGCCGTCGACCGCGACCCAGAAGCGCGAGTCGGACTCGGCGAAGTTGTCGGCGGTCGCGCGCCGCGCGCCGACACCGTACTCGAAGCGCACGCGCTCGCCGGCGCGCAACGCGCGGCCTCCGACGTGCGCGACGAGCAACTGCTCGCCCGCGCTCTCCGAGCGCAGCGTCAAGCCTTCGGCGTCGGTCGCGACGCGCGTGTAGCCGCTGGAACCTTCGCTCTCCGCCTGCGGCGAGCTCCAACCCCAATACGGCGACACTTGGAGGAACACCATGCCGCCGTCGGCGACGCCGAGCGGCCCCGCTTCGTAGACGAGCGTCGCGGAGAACTCGCCGCGACAGCGCGCGGCGGTCGCTCGCTCGAGCCACGCCTTGCCGCCGCCGTCGGAGGCGTGGAATTCGAGCCGCGTGCTCGCCACCATCGTGTCGTGCAAGTCGACGCGCGCGGTCGCGGGCCAAGGCGACGCAGGCGCGGGCTCTCGCGTCGTCGCGGACTGCGCTGCGCCCGGGGTTTCGGGCGCGTTGGGCGCGTTGGGCGCGTCGGGTGCGCAAGCGAGCGTCGTCAGCGCGAGGAGAACCACGAAGCGTTGCACGCTGCGAGGCTAGGCCGCGGCGCGGGGGTTGTCGAGCGTCGGCGCCGGTCAGCGGTAGCGCAGTTGCGTGTACGCGAACGCTGCGACGCTGTAGAGGTAGTAGAGGAAGTGCAGCGGCACCGCGCCGAGCGCGAACAGCGGACCCTTGTGGCGCAGGAAGAGCGCGTAGAGCCCGCGGTTCACCCACACGACCGGCGCGAGCAGCGCGAGCGGCGCCGCGAACCACCACGCGCTCGGCGCGAAGAGCTGCGCGACGCCGGCGCCGAGCAGCGCGCCGACCGCGAGCACGACCAGGACGCCGCAGAGCTTCTGCGAGAGCTGGAGATTGAGATCGCCGCCGGTGCCGGGCCGCTCGATCAAGAGCTTCGCCCACGGGATCGCGCGGCACGTCACGTCGACGCGGATCATGTCGAGGAACTTCCAGCGCTTCAGGTGCGTGCACTGGATCGTCGGATCGAGCCGAATCGTCTTGCCGCGCGCCTTCAGGCGCATGCCGAGCTCGATGTCCTCGATCGACGGCCGATCGAACGCCGCGTCGTAGCCTCCGACTTCGGCGAAGACGTCGCGCTTCATCGCGCCGCAGCCGGCCCAGAACGTCGTCGCGCTCGCGGGCCCGGTCTGGTGGACGTAGTGGTGCAGCAGGTTGCGGTACTCGGTGACCAGGCCTTTCTCGAACGGCGTGTCGTCGTAGGAGCCGAACGCGGCGTCGAGCTCGGGCTCGCGCTCGAAGAGCGCGCGGAACTTAGAGAGCGCGTCGCCGTGGACGACGACGTCGGAATCGACGAAGACGAGCACGTCGCCGCGCGCGTGTCGCGCGCCCCCGTTGCGCGCGACGCCGGGGCCGGAGTTCTTCGAGAGCCGCAGCAGCTCCGCACCCGCGGCGCGCGCGACGTCGGCGGAGCGCGGATCGGTGCTCGCGTCGTCGACGACGATCAGCTCGAACGGCACGTTCGACGCTTTCAGCGCCGCGAGCGAGCGCTCGAGCTTCTCGGGCGCATTGAACATCGGGACGATGACGCTCAGGGACGGCGCGGACATCGTCGCGAAGATAGCGGGTCGCGTGCATCGGGAGCCAGGCTCCAGCGTCAACTCTTCGACGACACCGGGCTCGCGTCGCTATCGTGGAGCGCACGGAGGTCGCCATGTCGTTCCATGCAGCTCTTTCGTCGGCCCTCGCGCTCGTCCTGACGTTCACCGCGAGCGTCGCCCGCGCCGCGGACGCTCCGTGGCGCGAGATCCTCGGGCCCGCGCAGGGCTTGCTGCCCGCTCCGCAAGCGAAGGTCGAATGGCGCAGCGACCTCGCCGCTGCGCGCGAGGAGTCGCGGCGCACCAATCGGCCGCTGCTCGTCACGTTTCGCTGCTTGCCGTGCAAGCAGTGCTCGGACTTCGACGCGGAGGTGCTCGAGGGCGGCGAGCGGCTCGATCCGTTGCTCGCGCGCTTCGTCACCGTGCGTCTCGTCAGCGCGAGCGACGTCGATCTGCGCCTCTTCCCGATGCGCGAGTTCCAGGACTTCGATCTGTCGTGGTGGGGTTGGTTCCTTGCGCCCGACGGACGGATCTACGGCACCTTCGGCGGCCGCGATCACAGCTCCGATGCGTCGCGCGTGTCGAGCGAAGCGCTCGCTCGAACGCTCGAGCGCGTGCTCGCCCACCACTACGACCCGCGCCGCGCTGCGTGGGACGTCGACGGACCCGCTCCGGACCTCTCGGGTGCGCCGCAGACGCCGGACAAGCTCCCGGGCTACGCGTCGTGGAGCAAGCTCACCGACCGCGGCCGGGCCGAGGGCTCGTGCCTGCACTGCCACGAGGTCGGCGAGATCGTTCGGCAAGGCGAGGTCGACGCGAAGCGCTTCGACAAGTCGAGCGACGTCTACGTGTGGCCGTTGCCGGAGAACGCCGGGCTGACTCTCGTGCGCGACGACGGACTGTTGGTCGACGCGGTCGCGCCGGGCTCGGCGGCCGCGAAGCTCGGAATGAGGAAGGGCGACGTGCTCGGTGCCGCCGCCGGGCGTCGCTTGTTCAGCCAGACCGACTTCCGCGCGGCGTTGGAGCGCGCGCCGAAGACGACGGCGACGCTCGAGCTCGTGTGGCTTCGCGACGGCGAGCCGCAGCACGGTGCGCTCGTGCTCGCCGACGGCTGGCGCAAGACGGTGATCTCGTGGCGCAAGTCGATCGCGGAAGGAACGCTGGGCGCGCACCCGGGCATGGCGTGGTTCTTCCCGGCGAAGCCGGACGTGCGCCGCAAGCTCGCGCTCCCGCCGAAGAGCCTCGCGATCCGCCCGCACTTCGGACCGGAGCCCGGTTGGCTCGCCGCGGAGGCCGGCTTGACCGCCGCCGACACGATCGTCGATGTCAACGGCCAGAGCCCCGACCTCGCGAACCGAGAGTTCCTTGCGTGGTTCCGCCTGACGTTCGAGCCCGGCGACACGATCCGCTATCGGGTGCTCGACGCGCGCGGGGTCGAGCGGTTCGTCACCTTCACCGCCGCCGCCCGCGGTCGCTGAGCCCCCGGGAGGCCTCCGCGGCGCGTTCCGAGCGGCTCCGGCGCGCAAACGCCGAACGACGAATGGACGATTCGCGCCGCGTGCGATATCGAGAGGGGATGTCAGGCGAACTCCAAGCACTCGAGCAACCGTCGCGGATCCACCCGACCGCGATCGTCCACCCCACGGCGCACGTCCATTCCTCGGTGCGCATCGGTCCTTACGCGGTGATCGACGGCGACGTCGAGATCGACGCGGACTGCGTGATCGGTCCGCACGCGTATCTCACCGGGCACACCAAGATCGGCCGGAAGAATCGCTTCCACGCCTCGTGCGTGATCGGCGACGAGCCCCAGGATCACAAGTACAGAGGCGAGCCCACCAAGCTCCGCATCGGTGACGAGAACGTCTTCCGCGAGCACGTCACGGTCCACCGCTCGAACAAGCTCGAGGAGGACACGGTGATCGGCTCGCACAACCTGCTGATGGCGGGGAGCCACGTCGGTCACAACGTCGTGATCGGCGACCACGTGATCCTCGCGAACGCCGCGTTGCTCGCCGGCCACGTGAACGTCGCCGATCGCGTGTTCATCTCAGGCTCGTGCCTGGTGCACCAGTTCGTGCGCATCGGCCCGTACGCGATGATGCAAGGCGGCGCCGGCATCAGCAAAGACCTGCCGCCCTACGCGATCGCCGCCGGCGAGAACGAGATCTGCGGCCTCAACGTCGTCGGTCTGCGACGCAACGGGTTCTCGGCGGAGGCCCGGCTCGAGTTGCGAGAGCTCTATCGCAAGCTCTTCCGCAGCGGCGTGCCGCTCGGCAAGGCCCTCGCCGAGGTGCTTGCCGAGCCGCACGGTCCCGAGGCGCGGCTGTTCCTCGACTTCATCCGCACCAGCAAGCGCGGCGTCTGCAGCCACGGTCGCCGCGCCGAAGTCGCCGACGCGGAGTGAAACGCGCGCGCCGCGACGGGCCCGCGGCGTGGCTACGGGAGTCCGACGCCACGTGAGCGCGTCGAACTCGCGCGGGGAGCAAGCCGCGGCGCGGAGAACAAGCTCGCGCGGCCTCCCCTCGGACTGCGCGCGCATCGGCGCGGGAGCGTCCTCAGTCGGGGCGCCGACGGAGCAGCACCGTCGCCGGGTTCATCGTGCGGTCGAGGACTTCGAAGTCGTTGGGCGGCGCGTCACCCTTCGCGAGTGCGGTCAGGTCGGGCATCACCGATAGCTCCCTCGGCCCGACGTACACGAAGCGAGTCGTCGGGTCGCTCCTCACCCACGCGAAGAACTGCTCGGCCGGCACACCTTCGATCGAAAAGCGCGGTTGGAGCCCGGCGAGGAGGGCGAGATGTGGCTTGCGCACCACGATCCCGTCGTTCGGAGTCGCGTGAGCGCGGAGCACCTCCGCGGTATGCAGCAGTTCTCCGGGTGAGTCGGAGACCACCTTCTTGGTGAGCAGCACGGATGTTCCTCCCAAGACGCCGAGAGCGACGACCACCCAGAGCCAGGCAGCTTTGCGCAGCAGTCCCGCCTCGAGCCTCAGCATTCCCGGAGCGCCGAACGATGCCGCGGCGACCAGGAAACAAGTGGGCGCGACGGAGAGGTGATAGCGTGATTGGTACGGAGCGATCGCGACAAGCAGGAACGCGAAGAGCGACGACAGCAGCAGTGTCGCGACCCCCCGGCGCTGTCGATCCGTCAGGCCGAGGATCGCCGCAAATCCGAGTCCGAGTCCGATTGCCCACGGCCATGTGACCACGTCAGTGAGGAACTGCGCTGCGTCGCCGTACAAGTCTTCCGGCAAGTGCGTGAGCCATCGGACGGGATCGTGCAGCAACACATCGCTGAACGAGCTGAACCGCGACTCCATTTCCGCCAGGTGTGATTGCGACACCTGCGTTCCAGACTTTCCGTACGACTCGAGTGCGACGAGCGCGTACGCCTTGCTCGCGAGCGGGCTGCCGTTGGTGGCTGTGTTCCAAACCCACCACGGGCCGCTCGTCACGAGAAAACCGCCGACGTACAGCAGCGCCAGTCGGAGTCGGACCTCGAAGCGAGCCTCCACGAACTGCCACACGAGAATCGCCGGCAACGCGGCAAAGAGCAGCGCGAGCGCCGGATAGCGCGTCACGGCGGCGCAGCCGGCAAAGCCGCCGGCGAGCCCGAGCCTCCATGAAGTCGGCGCTCGAGTCGACGTCAAGCAGACGAGGGACGCCAAGGAGAACGCGGCGCAAGGAACGTCGTTCCCTGCCTGGATGCCGTATCGGAACGACGCGATCTGCACCGCAGCTTGTGCGCAAAGCGCGGCGCGCGGGGAGAAGAGCTCGCGACCGAGCAGGAACGTCGAGTAGCCGATCACCGCAACTCCGACTGCCGCGGCGACTTTCGCGAACGCGAACAGGTCGAAGCCGAGCCAGCCTCCGATCGCGAGCAGCACGGAGTAGCCGGGACCGCTGCGAGTCCACGTGTAAGGCTCGCCATTCAGCAGCCGCAATGCCTGGGGGGCGTACGCTCCGTAGAAATCCGCCTCTGCCGTGTCGAACCCGCCGACCGGTCGAAGCGCACCGATCCCGAGCGCGAACAGCAGACAAAGGATCGCGAGCACCGGCGCCGCTGTCTCTTCCTTCCCTGGCGCGAGGAGTTGGTACGGGTGGAGTGACACGTTCGTCGCGGGGTTCTGGAGCGGAGCGGAGGCTCGACGCGAACAGTGCGAAGAGAGTCTCACACCGCCGTTCTCACCGCAACGGGCACCGACCGGAAGGCCGGCGACACAAGCTCGACGCGCTCGGTCGTCGCGCCGAAGTCGCCGACGCGGAGTGAAACGCGCGCGCCGCGACGGGCCCGCGGCGTGGCGGGCTCGTCGCGGCGCGGCTTGGTCGCTCAGTCGTCGCAACCGCGCTGGCAGTGCGGGTCGAGATCGATGTCGATCGACACCTTCTTGACGCAGACGCGTTCGATCTTGCCGGCGTCGATCGAGAGACAGCGCAACAGGTCTTGCGCCGTGTCGCGGCATTTCGCCGACGGATCGGACGAGCCCGAGTTCGCCGCCGACTTCAGCTCCGGGTCGATGCGATACGTCATGCCACCGATCAATATGTCGTCGGCGAAGACCTGCACGGTGAGGTCCCGTTCGGGCGATGCCACGACGTCGTCGGCGGTGAAGTCGGCGCCCGCGACGAGCTCCAACTTCAACTCGCGGCGCTCGCCCGCTCCGAGCACGAGCCCCTCGCGTCCGACGCCGCGCAGCGCGCAGGCCCAGCGACGCTTGTCGAGGAACCCGGGCATTCCGATCTGGAACTTGATGTGCGCGCTGCCGCGGTGGGGGTTGCGCACGAAGAGCACGCGCTCGTGGACCGCGGTCCGCAGCCCGCGCTCGCCGCCGCCGCCGGGCACCGGGTGGACGTTGCGCTGGCCGATGTTGTTGTCGTTCGGCACCAGGCGCCACTCCGCGATCGACTCGCCGGTGGTGAAGTGGTCGACGTTGGACGGGTCTTGCGCGCACGACGCGATCATCAGCATGCAGTCGTGTCCGTACGCGTTGATGTTCGGCGTCCATGCGAACGGACCGACGAGGAGCTCCTCCGCGCTGTTCGCCGCGAGGCTCGCCACCGGAATGCCGCCGGCCGGCGCGAACTCCTCGAAGTCGCTCGGCCAGAGCAAGCCGGCGCCCGGCAGCGTGTGGAAGCCGCGCACCGTGATGTTGGTCGCGGCCTGCGTGCCGCGGTTCTTGATCTTGACGTACGCGTAGTTCAGTTGACCGAGGATGGGCTCTTGGTGGCCGACGAGCCCGTCGTCGCTGGTCCGGTTCCACATCGACGTGTTGTGCCAGTGCACCGCTTGGAACGGATACTCGCCGGCTCGACCGTCCTCGACGTAGACGTCGACGGCGGGCGGCGCGCCGGCGGAGGTCACCGGCGTCGGAGCGCCGCTCGGCTGGAACGCGCCCTGTTTCTCGAACGCCCAGCGGATCACCTTGTTGTACGCGCCGCCGTACAGGCCCTCCGAAACCCAGTTGTCGAGGTCGGCGGCGATCAGTTGGTCGCAGAACTCCTCGGCGGCGTCCGGGTTGGTGCCGGGCATCAGCTTGCCGACCGCGTTGAGGATCAAGTACGTCGCCATCCGCGACGCGAACTGGCGGCGAGCGAGATTGCTCGAGTCGCCGCCGATCGAGCGATAGAGACGGAAGTGCGCGGTTGCGAGGATCTCCTCGGTGCCGTAGCCGCCGTTGTCGTTCACGCCGCCGAACGCCCAGCCCGCGGTGACGTCGCGATCGAAGCGTCGACCGAGGTCGCGGAACGGCGCGTACTCGAAGCGATCCGGCGTCGTGCGCAGCTGCGACGTCGGATCGTTCTGGATCGCGGCGAGTCCGTCGCCGGCGCTGTGCGCGAAGCCGAGATTCGGCGAGTCGACGTGGTCCCAGAGGATGCCGTGACCGCCGATCTCGTGCCAATGGACCCAGTTGTCGACCGCGCGACCGAGCGGATTCGCCGTGTCGGACAGATCGCCCAAGCAGTAGCCGACGAGCCCGATGCCGTCGCCCTGATTGTCGCCGCCGCAGAAAGCGTTGAGCTCGACGCCCGCCGCGTCGCCGAAGCTCGCACGGTGATCGACGTGGACGGGGAAGGACGTGCCGTCGAAGTAGGTGCTGAGCGGGAAGCCGAGCGACTCGACCGTCCGGAAGAAGTTGTTCGCGTGGAAGTAGGCGCTGACCGCGGCGAAGTCGTTGGTGCGGGTGTGGAAGTCGAAGTCGGTGCCCGAGGGCGCGGTCGGCGCCGCGATCGCCGGCGCGTCGTCGTCGATCACGCGCACGTGAGTGCCGCTCAGCTCTTGGATGCCGCTGTTCGGCGCGTCGAGGTCGGTCAGCGTGACGTCGTCGCGCTCGGGATCGAGCACGGCGTCGGGCTGGTCCTTGGTCAACGCGGTGTTGCCGGTCGACGTGATCGGATCCTGCACGAACACGAGCGCGTTGACGTTGTCGATCAGGGGCCGCAGGTACAGCACCGAACCGGTTTCGACGTCGACGAGCGCGCGCCAGTTCAGACTGTGGATCCCGGCCTGCGTCAACGTGAAGATCAGCTCCGCGACCAGCCGGTACTCGCCCTCGCGGATCGACTTGGCGACCGCGGGCAGCGGCAACGTCAAGCGCACGCCCGCGGACTCGTCGTGCTTCGGCCGCGCGTCGTCGTGGCCGTGGCGGTCGGAGATCCGCTCGTCGGCGCGGTACGCGTAGAAGTAGAAGCGACCGCGGCGCAGCACGGCGGTCGGGGCGCGTCGCGCCCCCTTCTTGGAGTCGCGCAAGATCTCGAGCCTGTCGAGCCCGAGCAGCGCCGAGAGGCGCTCGCTCGCCGCCGTGGGCTTCGGCGCGTCGTCCTTGGCGTCGGCGGAACCCGCGAGCTTGCCGTCGTCGGCGAGGTCGAAGAGCTGTTGGTAGACGCGGATCGCCTTCGCGTCGGGGAGCTCGGCGTCGACCGCCGCGTGCGAGTGATCGACGAGCGAGACGATGCGGCTCGGCGCGAGCTTGACCGTCACGGTCATCCCGGCCTTCCAGATCGGCGTGTTGTGGATCGTCTGCCAGTACGCGAACGTCGTCGAGTCGAAGAAGCCCTTGGCGCCGCCGAAGCGGTACTCGAGCGGCTGCTTGCGCGGCGTGCGATGCTCGACCGCGGCATGCGCGTGCGCGAAGCGCGCGCTCGGGACGCCAAGCGTATCGGCGACGTCGCGCAGGTAGCTCTCCGCGGCGAGACGCGGCGCGGTCTCCTTGCTCGGGCGCAGCCATTGGCGGTGACCGATCACGCGGACGCGCGGACCGTCACGCGTGACGAAGGCCTTCAATTCGGGGTGGAACGTCGTGTTCATGGAGCTTCCTTTCGATCGTCGGGACTACGTTCAGCGAGAGAGCGCGCGCCGCTGGCGCGTGGCGTCACGGTGACGGCGCGCCGTACTTCATGTGTTGCAACTTGGGGCTCCCGCAGCGGGGCAGGAACACCTGGTAGAGATTGTCGAACTCGGTCGCGTCGTCGATCGCGGGCACCGTTGCGCCGCAGAGCTCGAGCACGATCTCCGGTGCGGAGTTGCTGTGCGCGGCGACCAGCACGATCTTGCCGCGATCGTTCGAGCGGATGCTCGCGACCAAGCCCGCGACGTCGCTCGACTGCAAGAGGATCGGCGTGAGCGCCTCCTGCGTCGCGGTGGGCGCGACCGTCTGCTGCGTGCGCTGGAACTGCGTCGCATAGGCGACTTCGACGTCGCATCGATCGAGCACGCGCGCGAGCTCGGCGGCGCGCGCGATGCCCGGCGCGGAGAGCGCAGGGTCTCCGTTGCCGGGATCGGGGCCCTTCTCCGCGTGGCGGACGATGTACACGATCGTCGGTTTCGACTTCCACTTGCAGCCGAACCAGCACACGAAGAAGCCACAGAACAAGCTGAGGCACACGACCAGCAGCAGGTGCCTGCGATACCAAGGCGCGATGACGTCGTTCATGGTTGCGAGCGCGGGTTGGCGCGGCGCGAAGCTCGCTCCGGCCCGCCCCATGGATCGCCGGCCGTCTGCCGGCGGCGGCTGGCGGCCATCGGATCGCGACGAGCGATCACGAGCCGCGCCTGGGACGCCTCGATCGGAACGAGCGACCGCGCTCTCCTTGCGTCAGGCGTGTCGGGCTCCGGCGAGCACGCGCTTTCTCCGAACCGTCGACGCGTTTCCGAAGTCGACCATCGAGGCGCGGACCGAGCTCACGCCCGGTCGCGGACCGCGAGCCCTGAAACGCCGACGGGACTCGCCGCGAGTCCCGTCGGTGCGCGTGCAGCGGCTCCCGCGTCGGCGTCGTGAACGCGCATGGCCGTCGGGTTGGCGATCGTCGCGAAGTCGCCTTGGAGCGTGCGCCGCGCTTGGTCCCAGCTCTCGACGTCGCTGTCGGCGAGCAGCACGACGATCTCCGAGCTTGCGTCGGCGCCGAGGTTCACGGCCTCGAGCCAGAGCACGCCGGTATTCGCGTAGACCGGCTGACGAATTGTTGGAGGTAACCGACCGACGGCGCGTCGCGGCGGAGGATCATCCGGTAGTTGCTGCCGCCGAAACCGTAGCCGCCGCAGGTGACGACGAGCTCGGGCGTTCCATCGACGCTGGAGACCGCGAGGTTGCTCTCGCCGATCCCGGTGCTGAACGCGTAGTGCTTCCAATCCGCTTCGGCGACCGACGACTCGCAAGCGCCGAGCGGCGCGTTCGGGATCGTTCCACCGTGCGCGAGCCACGCTTGGAGCTGCGCGTGGCGCTCAGCGGAGCCGTACTCGATCGGCGCGCCGAGCGCATCGAACACCGGCGCCCTGTAGAGGTTGGTCGGCGGCGGCTTGGCTCCGACGGGCTGGCGATTCACGCCGGGGGTCTGGAGATCGCCGAACGGGAGCGCGAGCGAGACGGCGGCGGCGCAGAACGAGCTGAAAGTCGCGAGCATGGAGTTCCCCGTTCCAGTGGGAGGGATGAGCGCTGCGGGAGAGCGGAAGATCTGACCGCGGCGCTCGAATGCCGTCAAGTCGGCCCAGCGCGGCGCGTCCGCGCCGTTCGAGTCGCGTTCCTCGGACGCAACAGGGCAGCCCCACGCGTGCGATCCCCGCGATACGCGCTCGACTGCGTCGAACGGTGCCGCGCGGGCTCGACTCGTCGCGACGGGGTCAGCGGTCCGAGTTCGGTGCCTGGCCTTCGCGAGCCCGGATCGTCGCGGCGGCGTCGAGCAGCGCGCCGCGCACGAAGGCGTTCGACTCGCGAGCGGCGCGTGCGTCGAGCGCCGGCAGCGCGCTCGCGTCGCCGATCCGACCGAGCTCGAACGCGACGTTCCACTTCAGGTCTTCGTCACCGTCGTCGAGCACCGCGATCAGCACCTCGATCGCGCCGCGGCCGCCGACCTGGCCGAGCACGCCGACCACACGCGTTCGGAAGAACGTCGAGCGATCCGGACGAAGCGCGGTGCCGAGCGCGGGCGCGAGCGACGGCTCCGCGAGCTCCTCCAAACCCGCGAGCGCGGCTGCCGCGACGTCCTCGAACTCGTCGGAGAGCGCACGCGTCAGCGCCGCGAGCTTCTCCGGCCCCGAGTGCGAGCGCAGCGCGTGCAACGCCGCCGCGCGAACCTCCGCGTCGCCGTCGCGGGTCAGCGCGAGCAACGGTGGCAAGTCGCTCGGGTCGCCTGCTTCGCCGAGCGCGAGCGCCGCGGCGGCGCGGACGGACGCTTGGGCGTCGCCGGCGAGCTTGCGCAACTCCGCGCGCGCGCTCGCACCGCCGAGCGCGGCGAAGAGCAGCGTCGCTCGCGCTCGCAGCTCCGGCGAACGACTGCGGTTCAGCACGTCGAGCCACACCGGCGCGAGCTCCGGATCGGTTTCGCTCGCCAGGCACCCGAGCGCCGTCGACACGACGTGCTCGTCCGCGTCTTCGAGTCGGCGCAAGAGCTCCGCGCGCGCCTCGGGTCCGCCGAGCGTGTCGAGCGCGAACACCAGCGCCGTCCGGAAGTCGCTCGGTCGCTCGGCCTGTTGCAGCGCGCCGATCAACATCGGGACCAGCGCCGGATCGCGCGCCCGCGACACGCCGAGCAGCGCCGCCATCGCGACGTCTTCGTCCGGGTCGGCGATCAAACCTCCGAGCGCGGCACGGGCGTCGGCGTCGATCTCGGCGCCGAGCGCCTGGAGTGCGCCCGCACGGAGGTGGCTCGCGCGCTCGCTCCGCGCGAGCCGCAGCAGCGCGGGGGCGAGCGTCGGCTCGCTGCGCTCCGCGAGTCTGCTGAGCACCGCTTGCACGACCTCGTCCTGCTCGTCGGTGAGCGCTGTGCCGAACGCGGCGGCCCTGACCGGGCCGTCGCACGGCCCGAGCGCGTCGATCGCGGCCGCGCGCACGCGCGGGTCGGCGTCGCGCGCGAGCGAGGCGAAGAGCTCGACGTCCGCGGGCTCCGCGACCGCGCCGAGCAGCTCGATCGCGCGTGCACGCGCGCGAGCGCCGGACGGAACCTCTCGCGCGTCCGACTGCACCTCCGACGGAGCGCCCGCCGACGGTTCCGATCGCGCGTCGGCCTGCGCATCCGACGGCGCGCTCGCCGATGCACTCGACCGCGTGTCCGAGTGCACCGCCGACTCGACCTCCGTCGACGAGGCCGCCGACGCGGCCGCCGACGGTTCCGATCGGGCGCACGCCTGCGCGCGCAGCGCGAGCCGGACCGTGCTCGGATCGAGCGACTCCACGATCTCGAGCAGCGCGCTGAACAGCGGGCCGCCATCCTCCTCGCGCTCGACGATGTTGGACGCGATCTCGCTCGCCGTCGCGCCCCAACCGAGCCGTTCGAGCCTCGCTCGGCTCCACTCGGACACGCCGTGCGCCTCGATCGCGAGCCCGTGGATCAGCACGAAGACGTCCGCGCCGATTCTGCGCTTCGAGAGGTCGACGCCGGCGTCGGCGCAGAGCTTGAGCGCGGTCGCGGCGGCCGCTCCGTCGATCGCGCGCGAGCCGCCGAAGCCGAGGCCATAGGTGAACACGAGCGCGCCGAGGTCGTCGTAGTTCGCGTCGTCGGTGACGATCCAGACGGCGGCTTGGGCGATCGCGGTGCTGATGTCCGGCTGGTCGAGCAACGGCGCGAGCGCCTGGAGCTCGCCGAGGCTCGGCGCGAGCTCCAAGCGGAACGTGTCGTCGGTGCCGGGGACCGCGAGCGTGCGATTGGCGCACGCCGCGGGCACGGTGACCTCGCAGGGCCCGTCCGTCGCGATCCGCACCGTTGCCGCGCGCGTCGCGACCATGTTCTGGTAGTCGCCTCCGGCGACGAAGAACGTGCCGACCGGGAAAGTCGCGTTGAGCTCGTGCGGCACGCGACGTTCGACCGTGACGTGCACGCCGTCGATGCCCGAGCCGCGGGGCTCGAGCTCGAGTTCGCCCGCGGCGAGCAGCTCGAACACGCTGCGCGGGTTCATCCGTTCGCGCAGCCGCCGCGCGTCGGACTCGCGGACGTGGCCCGGGATCTCCTCCAGGAAGCGATCGAGCGCTTCCGCGGTGCCTTCGGCGACCGCGCTCGCGTAGCGCGTCTCGTCCAGGCGCCGCGCGGCGATCGCGCGCTCCGCGTCGGCGCTCGAAGTGCTCGCCGCGTGCTCGCTCGCGAACTTCGCGAGCTCGGCGACGTCGCCGGTCCCGATCGCGAGCTCGAGTTCGGTCCGCTCGCGTTCGCGCCGTTGCTCCTCGAGCCAACGCGGCACCCACACGTAACCTGCAACCGCCAGGCCGGCGACCAACGCGGCGGCGACGACGAGCGCTCTTCCGATTCTCACAGCGACCTCCGCGGTGTTGCGAACGGCCCGGCTTGCGTCGCGTGCGAGCGGCGGAAGGGCCGCCGGGATCCGATGCCACGTTAGCGCGTCGCCCTCGCGCGGGGAGCGGGCTGCAGTACGGAGCGAGAGCTCGCGCGCCGCGCCCGAGCGGGCCGCCAGCGATCCCTGCCGGAGATCCTCGCCGGAGTTCCCCACCCGCTCTCCCGCCAACTCGCCCGCCGGGCCCCGCACGAGCGCACCGAAGCCGCGACGCGAGACTCGCCGCGGGCGCCCGTCGAAACTAAGGTGGGGCCTCCATGCAGTTCGCTCTGATCGATCGTGTCGTCGCGGTGTTTCTCGTCTCCGCGTCGGCGGGTTGCGCGCGACAGGAGCTCGAGGTCTCGGGCACCGTCGAAGCGCGGCGCGTCACGGTCTCCGCCGAGCTGCAGGCGCGCGTCGAGCGCGTCCACGCTCGCGAAGGCGCGGCGGTCGAGGCGGGAGACGTCCTGATCGAGCTCGAGAGCGCCGTGCCGAAGGCGAACCTCGCCGAAGCGCGCGCCCGCCGCGCCGAAGCCGATGCGCGCGTGGCGGAGCTCGTCGCCGGCTCGCGCGCGGAGGAACGCGACCAGGCGCGGGCTTCGCTCGCCGCGTCGCAGGCGCAGCTCGCGCTCGCTCGCCTCGGTGCCCGCGCGGAGCGCATCGCGCAGCTCGAAGCGCTGCTCACCGCGACCGACGCGCGGATCCGGCTCGCCGAACTGTCGCTCGCTCGCGCGGAGTCGTTGCTCGCGTCCGGGCCCGGCACGCAGGCCGAGGTCGACTCGGTGCGGGCCGAGCTCGATGCGCTGCGCGCCGATCGCGCGCGCAACGAAGCCGAGCTCGCCGAAGCGAAGCTCGGCGCGCGCCCCGAGGAGCTCCAAGCGCTCGAAGCCGCGGTCGCCGAGTCCGCCGCGCGGCTCGCGCTGGTCGAGGCCGGCCCGCGCGCCGAAGTGATCGCCGCCGCGCGCGCCGCCGCCGCCGCCGCCGAAGCTTCGGAAACGGCGGCGGCCGAGCTGCTCGCGCGTTGCACGCTGCGCGCGCCGGTCGACGGCGCGATCGAGGTGCTCGACTACGAGCCCGGCGAGCTCGCGCCGGCCGGCGCGCCGTTGCTCGCGATCGCCGAAGCGCGCGCGTTCCGTGTGCGCAGCTTCGCGCCGCAGCGGGTGCTCGGCGACCTGAAGCCGAACGATCGCGTGCCGGTGATCGTCGACGGATACCCGGATCGCCCTCTCGAAGCGCGCGTCGAGCGCATCTGGGACGAAGCCGAGTTCGCCGCGGGCAACGTGCAGACCAGCGACGATCGCATGCTGCTCGTGTTCCGCGTCGATCTCGAACTCGCGCCGAGCGACGACCCGCCCGTGCGGCCCGGCACCAGCGTGGTGGTGCAGTTCGACCGACGAGCGCGCTGATGGACCTCGCGATCGACGTGTCCGAGCTGACGCGGCGGTTCGGCGACCTGACCGCGGTCGATCACGTCTCGTTCGGCGTCGAGCGCGGCGCGATCTTCGGCTTCCTCGGACCGAACGGTTCCGGCAAGTCGACGGTCGTGCGGATGATCTGCGGGTTGCTCGCGCCGACCAGCGGACGCGCCGAGCTCGACGGGCTCGACGTCGCGAAGGAGCCGCTCGAGATCCGCCGCCGACTCGGGTACATGTCGCAGCGCTTCAGTCTCTACCCGGACCTGACGGTGCTCGAGAACCTGCGCTTCTTCGCGCGCATCTACGGGCTCGAGCGCACGGTACGCGAGCGGCGGATCGACGAGCTCTCGGAGCTGCTCGGCCTTCGTCCGTACCTCGATCGGCGCGCGTCGGTGCTGTCCGGCGGTTGGAAGCAGCGACTCGCGCTCGGCGCCGCGATGGTGCACGAGCCCAAGGTGCTCTTCCTCGACGAACCGACCGCCGGGATCGATCCGGTCGCGCGACGCGATCTGTGGGATCTGCTGTTCCGCCTGTCGGGCCGCGGCATCACGATCTTCGTCACGACGCACTACATGGACGAAGCGGAGCGCTGCAATCGCGTCGCGTACATCTATCTGTCCAAGCTGCTCGCGCTCGGCACGCCGAGCGAGCTCAAGGCGCGCTCCGACGTCACTCCGAGCGGCGATCGGTGGCTCGAGCTCTCGTGCCGGTCGCCGACGCGCGCGCTCGCGCCGATCCGCGCGCTCCCGGCCGTGCGCGACGCGACGATCTTCGGCGAGACGCTGCACCTGCGCGTCGGTTCGGAATGGCGCGAAGAGGCGGCGCGCGCGCTGCTCGCCGAGCTCGGCGAGCAAGGCGTCGGCTTCCGCGACGTCCAACCGGGCCTCGAGGACGTGTTCGTGACGCTGACGCGCACGGCGGCGGAGGCGAATCGTGCCTAACGGCTTCGTCGCGGTCGCTTCGAAGGAGTTCTTGCACGTCCTGCGCGATCCCGCGACGCGCTTCGTGTTCCTGATCCCGATCCTGCAGCTCGTCGTCTTCGGTTACGCGATCCGCATCGACATCGAAGACGTGCCGACCGCGGTCGTCGACCTCGATCGGACGCGCGATTCGCGTGAGGCGCTGGATCGGTACCGCACCACGCGCACGTTCGAGGTCCGCGAGACGCTCGGTTCGATCGACGAGCTCGAGCGCGCGATCGTCGCCGGCGACGTGAAGGTCGGAGTGTGCGCACCGGAGGGCTTCGCGCGGAAGCTCGCGCGCGGCGAGGAGGCCGAGCTCCTGGTGCTCGTCGACGGTTCGTACTCGTCCGAGGCGAGCGCGGCGATCAACGTCTCGCGCGAACTCGCGTTGTCGAGCTCGCAGCGCCTGCGCGCGGTGCCGTGGGACGTGCACGAGCTGCGCCGCGTGCCCCGCGGCGTACCGCTCGCGCGCATCTCCGCGGAATCGCGGCTGCTGTTCAATCCGAACTTGCGCAGCGCCAACTTCTTCGTGCCCGGCCTCGTCGGCGTGATCCTGCAGCTCGTCACCGTGCTTCTGACCGCGTTCTCGATCGTCCGCGAGCGCGAGAACGGCACGCTCGAGCAGTTGATGGTGACGCCGGTCGGCGTGTGGGGGCTGCTGCTCGGCAAGCTCGCGCCCTACGCGCTGATCGCGGTGCTGGAGACCGCATTCGTGCTCACCGTGATGGTGTTCGTCTTCCAAGTTCCGATCGCGGGCAGTCTGCTGCTGCTCGCCGGACTGTCGCTGCTCTTCCTTCTGACGTCGCTTTCGCTCGGCGTGATCATCTCGACGCTCGCGCGCAACCAGTCGGAGGCGATGCAGATGGCGTTCCTCCTCTTGTTGCCGTCGATCTTGCTGTCGGGCTTCGTCTTCCCGCTCGAGAGCATGCCGCGGCCGATCTACCCGGTGACGTTTCTGATCCCGGTGCGCTACTTCATCGAGATCCTGCGCGCGATCATCTTGCGCGACGCGCCGTTCGAGGCGTTGCTCTTCCCGAGCGTCGCGCTCGCCGTCTTCACCGCGGTGCTCTTGATCGTGTCTGCGCTGCGGTTCCACCGTCGGATGGCGTGACGCGCCACGCCAGGCGCCGCATAGCGTGACGCGCCGCGCCACGCGCCGAACCGCGTGACTCGCGACCTCGGGAGTCGGACCGCACGACCCGCGATGCCCGGCGTCGGAACGCGTGACGCGCGCGGAGCACGCCCGGCGAGCGGACGACCGCGAGCGACGGAACGCGCCTTCGCTCCAGCTTCCGCGTGCGACCCGAGCGCCGCGGCCCCTCTGGTCTCTCACCCCTTTCCTTTTCCCAGGAGGCCGACATGGCAGCGCTCGATGGACTGAAACCGCTCTTGAAGCGCGATCCGCACCTCACTGTCCGCCGCGATCCCGCGCTCGGAGTGATCGTGCACCTGCGCGGAGACCTCGCCGACGGCGCCAAGCTCGACGCCAACGCGCTCGGCGCGCGCGCACAGGCTTTCGTGAAAGAGCACGCCGAGCTCTTCGGCCCGATCGCGAAGGGCAAGTTCACCGTGCTCGCGCACGCTTCGGACGCGCACGGCGGCGCGAGCGTCACGCTGCAGCAGCATCACGGTCCGTACCGCGTCCAAGGCGGCAGCCTGCGCGTGCACGCGTCCAAGTCCGGCCGCCTCGACGCGGTGCGGAGCGGGCTCTTCCCCGATCTCGCGCGCGTGCCGAAGAAGCCGAAGCTCTCCGCCGCGAAGGCGATCGCCGCGGCGGCGAAAGCCACTCGCGCCAAAGGCGAGGCGACGCGCGAGCCCGAGCTCCTGGTCGTGCGCTACGGCGGCAAGCCGTACCTCGCGTGGGCGGTGCGCATCGACGACGCGCGGCCCGGCGAGCGCGGCGTGCCGGCGAAGTGGGTGGTGCACGTCGACTCCGCGACCGGCAAGGTGCTGAATGCGTACGACAACGTGCAGACCGCCGGGCCGATCGTCGGCAGCGGCACTGGGTACTACTCCGGCGCCGGATCCGTCAACGCGTGGTTCAACGACGTGACCTATCAGTTGCGTGACACCACGCGCACGGCGGCGGGCGGTCCGGAGATCGTCGTCGACGACGAGGATGGCGCGGCTCCGTCCGAGGACGCCGACAACAACTGGAACGTGACGACGACCGCGCCGCGGCACTCGCACCAAGGGCCCGAGGTCGACGCGCTCCGCTACACGGGTTCGGTGATCGACTACTTCCAGACCGTGCACGGGCGCAACAGCGTCGACGGCGCCGGAGGCGACGTGAAGGTGATCGCGCACCTCGGCACGAACTACAACAACGGCTATTGGGACGGCTCGAAGGTCAACCTCGGCGACGGATCGGGAGCCGCGCCCGGATTCGACTACGCGACCAGCGACGACTGGCTCGCGCACGAGTTCACGCACGGCTACACGGAGTTCACGTGCGGTCTCGTCTACCAGAACGAGTCGGGCGCATTGAACGAGGCGTTCTCCGACGTCTTCGCCGCGTTCATCACCGGCGACTGGCTCGTCTTCGAAGACACGTGGCTCTCCGCCACGGCCCCGGCGGCTCGCAACATGATCGACCCGACCAACGGCGAGCAGTGGGATCCGACGGACGGGATCACGAGCGTGCTCGCCGGCCACCAGCCGAGCCACTACTCGGTGCGCTACACCGGCTTCTCGGACAACGGCGGCGTCCACATCAACAGCGGCATAATCAACCACCTCTTCTATCTGCTGACCGTCGGCGGCACGCACGCGAAGAGCGCGATCACCGTCAACGGCATCGGCCAGAGCGCCGCGGAGTCGTTGCTCTGGCGCTGCATGACCGATCAGCTCGTCGGCCAACCCACGGCGACGTTCCTCGACTTCCGCGTCGCGATGCTCGACGCCGCGCAGGATCTTTTCCCCGGCGACCTCGCGCTGCAACGCGACGTCGCGCGGGCGTTCGACGCGGTCGGCATCGGGTCCGACCTCTACGTGCGCGACAACCTCGCGGACACCGGCGTCGAGCCCTACACCGGAACGTACCTCTGGGCGAGCCCGGACGTCATCAACCGCACGACACCGTCGGCGAGTCCGTCGGTGCAGTTCGCGAATCTCGCGAGCGACGCGCTCTGGGAGAACGTCGAGTTCGGCCAGGACAACTACGTCTACGTGCGTGTGCAGAACCGCGGACTGCTCGCCGGCGACGCGACCATCCAGGTGTATCTGTCGAGCGCGTCGACGTTCTCGAATCCGTCCGCGTGGACGCACATCGGCACGTTGACGGAAGCGGCCATTGCGCCGGGTTCGTTGCGGATCGCCGGGCCGTTGACGTTCCAGAAGGCGCTGATCCCCTCGCCGGGCCACTACTGCATGATCGCGGTCGTCCAGGACGCGCTCGATCCCGTGCCGTTGCTCTCGTCGATCACCACGGTGTCCGATTACCTCGACTTCGTCCGCAAGCGGAACAACGTCGCCTATCGCAACATGGACGTCGTCGACTTGTTGCCGGACATGCCCGGAGTCGTCGAGTTCGACATCGGCCACATGCCGGGGATGCGCGATTACTACGGCGTGCGGCTCGACCTCGGACGCTTCGTGCCGGGCGCCAAAGTCCGGCTGCGCGCGTCGCGCGGCGTGTTCCTGGGCGCCGTCGCGCGCGGGATGAAGCTCGTCGCGCGCAATGCGAAAGAGGACTTCTACGAGGTGCTCGCCGGCAAGGAAGCCGACTGTCGCTGCCACTTCGTGCATCCGCAGGACAAGCGCGCTGACGTCGCTCCGGGCATCGGCTTCGACCGCGTCCTGCTCGAGAAACCCGGGCGCGTGCGGATCGAGTTCGTCGTTCCGGACGCGGCGTGGAGCGCGTTCGTGAAGGACAAGGCGCGTCGTGCGCCCGCGGAGCTCGTGCTGCGCCAATTCTGGAACGGCGAAGTGCTCGGCGCGGTCGGCGTGCGCGTGCGCGACGGCGCCAAGGCCCCGCCGCCGGCGAAGCCGCGAGTCGTCCGCAAGCGACGCGGCGGCTGAACGACGTAGGCCGTGGCGGCGGAACGCCCGCGAGGAGCGGATTCCGCCGCGCACTTGACCTGCGTCAACTCGCGCTCGACCTCGAACGCGTATCCAGGGGCGCGCGCGGCGACAGTGCCGCCGCACCACTCACGGAGCAGTCGATGTCGAGTCGTTGGAACGAGCAGTTGATGGAGGACCACCGCACCACCGAGCGGGTGCTCGCGGCGATGCGTAAGGCGTTCGCGGAGGCGAGCGGGCCGAGCCCGGAGCTCGTGCGCGACGCGCTCGACTACCTCGTCGAGTACGCGGACCGCTGCCACAACCAGAAGGAGGAGCAGCATCTCTTCCCGCTGATCGAGCGCCGCGGCATCCCGCGACACGGCGGGCCGCTCGCGGTGATGCTCCAGGAGCACGAGTCGGCCAAGCGCCTGATCGCGAAGCTCGGGAGCGCGGGCCGGATGTTCGTCGCGGGCGATCGGAGCTCGCTCGCGGAGCTCGGCCGAGTGTTCGAGGAGTACGCGGCGCTGCTCCAAGATCACTATTGGAAGGAGAACGACATCCTGTACCCGGCGGCGTTGCGCGTGCTGACGCCGGAGGACGAGGCGGCGATCGTCGCCGGCTTCGCGGCGCAGGAAGCGCTTTCCGGTCCCGACACGCGAGCGCGCTACTACGCGCTCGCCGAGCGCATCGCGAACACCGGCCAGGTCGAGGATCTGTCGTTCGGGCTCGAGCGCGAAGTGCTCGCCGCGATTCTGAACACGATGCCGGTCGAGATCTCGTTCGTCGACGCGAACGACACCGTGCGCTACTTCAGCCACGAGAACCAAGCGAAGATCTTCCCGCGCTTGCGCTCGGCGATCGGCACGCCGGTGCAGAACTGCCACCCGGAGAAGAGCCTGCACATGGTCGAGCAGATCCTGCGCGAGTTCAAAGCGGGCACGCGCAACGTCTCGGAGTTCTGGCTCGACTTCCAAGGCAAGAAGGTGCACGTGCGCTACTTCGCGGTGCGCCGTGACGGGCGCTACCTCGGCACCTTGGAGGTCGTGCAGGACGTCACCGAGATCCAGAGCTTGCGCGGGGAGAAGCGCTTGCTCGACTGACGCGCACACCCGCGGCGAGCGCGCCGCGGTCACGTCATTGCAGCGCCTTCGCGATGGCCGCGTCGACCGCAGCCGCGCTCAGGGTGAGGTCGAAACGGCGCTCGCTCGTGTCCGCGGTGATGCGCGGGGTCGAAACGAGCTCGATGCGCGCGCCGCGGCCGACGCCGGCGTGGGTCAGCGCGAGCTGCACCTCGCACTCGTACGTGCCGAGCGCGGGCAGGCGCAACGCGAGCTCGCCGTGCCCGTCGAAGTAGGCGGGCTTGAATGCCGCGCCCCAGGCGAGTCCGGTCGGCTCGCCGCGCGCGTCGACGGACTTCAGGATCGCGTAGTACGTGCACGGCGGTCGATTGGCGTTGGGCGGTACGTCGAGGTGCAAGAGGACGGGGAAGCCGGCCTCCAGCGCCACATCGCGGTCCAGAGAGACGCCTTCGATGCGCGTGCTCGCGAAGCCGAACGCGGCGACGTCCAAATCGACCGGCAGCGACTCGCAGCGCACGAGACAGACGCCGTCGCGATCCGAGCGCACGCGGGTCGCGCCGGTGCGCCCGACGACGGCGATCGCTGCGTCCGCGATCGGAGTCGACGCGCGATCGACGACACGGATGCGCAGCGTCTCGAGCGCGTTCTCGATCCGCAGCCTCTGGACGCGTGGATCGCGGCAGGTCTCCCCGGGGAGCACCAGGAGGTCGTCGACCCGCGCGGCGGCCGACCGCGCGGGCTTTCGAAGCTCGGAGCGCCATGAGACGATCAACGAGTACGCACCGGGGGCGAGTTCGTCGGCCTCGAACGTCGCGTCGGTATCGAGCAACAGGTTCCGCGCCGCGCCGCCACCGCGGAGGAAGACCATCACATCGTTCGGTGCGACACCGCGCCCGAACTCGACAGAGCCCGCCAAGCCGCCCGTGCGCGTCAGCACGAGCTCGACCCCGCGCGCGCCGCGTGGAATCTCGAGCTCCTGCCCGAGGGTTTGCCCTAGCGCCGTCGCGCCGATCCGCAGGTTCTCGCTGACCGGAGCCTCGCCGAGCGCGAGGTGGAGCTGGAAGCGGCCATCAACATCGGTGAGCTTGCGTCCGGAAGTGCGCACATGCGGCCAGAACGACTCGCCTGACGCGATCGTGTGACTGCGGAGTTCCACCGTCGCGCCTTCGACGGGGCGGCGCGACGCATCGACGACGCGGCCTTCCGCGAGCAGCTCGCCGAGGTCGAGCACGACATCGCCGAGTTCGAGGCCGTCCGGCGGGATCTCCGCATCGATCGCGTTCGCCGCGTGAACTTCGCCGAGTCCATCCGGGTGCTTCGCGGTGAAGCGGAGGACGAGCGAGCCGTTCTCGGGGCGAACTTCGTCCACCGCCATTCGGAAGCGACCCTGGGCGTCGACGTCGAGCTCGCGCGACTCCGGCCGGGGAGCGGGCGTCGGGGTGATCAGCGGCTGAGCGACGACCGTCGCCGCGGGCCACGCGCGACCGTCGTGGAACACGAACCGTCCGGTCACTAGTCGCGGCGCTCGTTCGCGCCACGCGAGCTCGCATACGACCTCTTCGCCGTCGCGCGTCGGGCCCGCGATCGATCTGGATGCGAGCACGGTCCCTTCACGGACGAGCGTCGCGCGCACGAAGAGGCCGGCGCCGATCCACGGCACGCGCGCCTCGCCTGCGGCATCGAACCGCGGCGTCGACCACGGACCGGCCGGCCAGAGCGGCGTGCCGCGCGACTCGCTCTCGAACGCTTCGATGCGCAGCTCCGCTTCGCCGAGCTCGGGCACGCTGCCGTCGGCGGCGCGCACTCGAACGAGCACGCGCCCGGTGTCCGGAAGCACCAGCTCGAGCGGCGGTTCGAGCGGCGTGAGCTTGTCGACCGGGATCGCATGCTGGTCGCGCACCGGGAACGCGAGCAGCGCGTGCCAGCCGGTGCCCTGCGTGAGCCGGCGTTGGAAGTGGAGGAACGTCGCGACGCCGGTCGTCGGCGCGGAGTCGGTCCACTTCCACGTGTACGCGGGGCGCGCGTCGGTCTGACGGCGCACGGCGACCGGCACGCCGCCGACCGGAACCCCGGCGGCATCGACGACGCGCACGCGCAGGTCGCGGTCGGGCCCGATCGGCAACGTGACGCGGCCGTCGGCGGGCGGTTGGTTGACCTGCGCGAAGCCCCATAGCTCGCCGTGGCGCGCTTCGACCGACGCCGAAGTCGGCGGCGTCGCGAAGTGAGCGCAACCGTCGGGTCCGGTCTCGAGCTCGACCGCGAGCTCGCGTCGCCGACGCAACCCTTCGAGGGTGTCGGCGCCGATCCCTTGGGCGATCGTCGCGCGTCCGCTCGCTTGCGAGTCGCTGACCGAAACGCGCGCACCGCCGATCGGCGCGTTCGTGCTCGCGTCGACGACGCACACGGTCCAACCCGTCGCGGCATCGGCGGGCTCGGCGAGCGGCGCGACGCTCGTGCGCTCGCTCGCAGCGACCGGCGCGCTCGTCGGTTCCAGTCCGACGGTGGACTCGCCGGAGGTCGCGGCGTTGCTCTCGCTCACTTGCGGCGCGACCGTGCGTGTGCCGGCGTCCCTCGAGCGCAGCGCCACGAACACGACGAGCGCGAGGAGCCCAGCGACGACGAGAATCGGTGCGAGGCGCTTCAACCCTCGGAGTCTAGCCCGGCTCTCTCACAAGATGTGAATCAACACGCCGCGGTCCACCGCGTGAGCGGAGTTGGAAAAGGACGTTCCGACTCACGCGAGAGGACAACCGGCGATGACAGTGCGTACGCAGGCGAGCTTCGCGTTTCGTAGTGGCCGGCCGGCGGAAGATCGAGGCGCGTTTCGACGGCGGGACGATCAGCTCCGACGGCGGCGCGGTGCTGCTCGGCGAGGCCGAGCGGCGCACGCGGATCGTCGAGCGCTTCGCCCGATGCTTCGTCGATCGCCGTGACCCGACGCGCGTCGAGCACAGCGTGCGCGAGCTCGCGATGCAGCGCGTGCTCGGGCTGTGCCTGGGGTACGAGGACCTGATCGACCGCGACGCCCTGCGCAGCGATCCGCTGCTCGCGGCACTCTCGGGCAAGCGCGATCCGCGCACGGCGCTGGCGGGCAAGAGCACGCTCTCGCGTCTGGAGCTCTCGACTGACGAGGCCGAACGTCACGAGAAGCTCGCGCTCGACACGCAGGCCGTCGACCGGCTCTTGGTCGACGTCTTCGTCGAGAGCTCTCGCAAGGCGCCCGATCGCATCGTGATCGACCTCGACGCGACGGACTTCCCGCTGCACGGTGACCAACAGGGCCGGTTCTTCCACCGTCGTCGGTAGCGATACCACTGTCGCCGGCCGGCGCGGGGGGGCCGCGCGGCGTACCGCCACGCCTACGCCATTCGGCGTTCGTCACCCGCGCGTGCTCGCGCGCGACGGAGGTGCCACGAACGCCGCGAACACGCTCGAGCCGTCGACCTGGGCGATCTCTGGCTCGCTGCCGAGCCGGGCGCCGAGGGCGCGGAAGTCGGTGGGCGTGAACGTGCCCGAGCGAAAGCCGTCGAGGCACGCGATCACGCCGTCGCGCGTGCGCTCGCGGTCGATCGCGCCGAGCAGGCCGGCGACCGCCTGGGCCTCGAACCAGCGCAGCCGCTCGGGCCAGAATCCCGCCGCGTAGGACGACACGAGCACGGAGCCGCCGGGGCGCGTGACGCGCAACGCCTCGCGCACCAGCCGCTCGGGCTCGAGGGCGAACGCCGAGATTCCGTTCTGCACGCACACGACGCGATCGAACGCGCCGTCGTCGAAGGCGAGCGCCGCCGCGTCCATCACGAAGAACTCGCAGCGCGGCTCGCCCGCGGCCAGTCGGCGCGCGAGCGCGATGCTCGCCGAGGCGTGGTCGATGCCGACGACGCGCGCGGCGATCTCGGCGAGCCGCACGCTCACGCGCCCGTAGCCGCAGCCGAGCTCGAGCACGACGTCGGCCGGCCTCAGGCGCCCCTGCACGTGCCGGATCTCGGCCTCGAGGTACTGGCGCGTGCGAGGCGGAGCGATCTCGTAAACGCGCTGCAGCCGCTCGGCCGCGAGCTTCTCGGTGTAGTACCCGGGCATCTCCATCTGGAGCTCGTCGCGTTCGCGCGGGCGGCTCGCGCTCAGAAGAGCCCGACGATCGAGCCGTCGGGCTCCATCCGGATCTTCTCGGCGGACGGGACCTTCGGCAGGCCCGGCATCGTCATGATGTCGCCCGCCTTCGCCACGACGAAGCCCGCGCCCGCGGACGGCGTGACCTCGTTGATCGTGATGCGGAAGCCGCGTGGCTTGCAGAGCTTCGTCGGATCGTCGGAGAGCGAGTACTGCGTCTTCGCGATGCACACCGGCGTCTTGCCGAGGCCGATCGACTCCAGATAGGCGATCGAACGCTCGGCCGCCGGCGCGTAGTCGACGCCGTCGCCGCCGTAGACCTTCCTCACCACCGTTTCGATCTTCTCGCGGATCGGCAGGTCGGCGGAGTAGAGCGGTTGGAAGTTCGCCGTCTTCTGCTCGAGCAAGCCGAGCACTTCGCGCGCGAGCTCCTCGCCGCCCGCGCCGCCCTTCGCCCACACTTCGCAGAGCACGACGCGGAAGCCGCGCTTCTCGGCGTGCTCGTGCAGCATCTTGATCTCCGCGTCCGTGTCGGCGCTGAAGCGGTTGATCGCGAGCACCACCGGCACGCCGAATTGCTTGACGTTCGCGACGTGGTGGTCGACGTGCTCGAGCCCGCGTTGCAGCGCCGCCAGATTCTCGACCCCGAGCGCCTTCTTGTCCGCGCCGCCCTGCATCTTCAGCGAGCGGATCGTCGCGACGAGCACCGCCGCTTCCGGCTTCAGGCCGCCCGCGCGGCACTTGATGTCGAAGAATTTCTCCGCGCCGAGGTCGGAGCCGAAGCCCGCCTCCGTGACGACGATGTCGGCGAGCGCGAGCCCGGCCTTGGTCGCCATGATCGAGTTGCAGCCGTGCGCGATGTTGCCGAACGGACCGCAGTGGACCAGCGCGGGCCCGCCTTCGAGCGTCTGCACGAGGTTCGGCCGCAGCGCGTCCTTCAAGAGCAGCGACATCGCGCCCGCGACGTTGAGTTGGCTCGCGCGCACCGGCTTCTTGTCCTTGCCGTAGGTCGAGCCGACGACGATGCGATTCAGGCGCGCTTCGAGATCCTCGCGCGAGCTCGAGAGCGAGAGGATCGCCATGATCTCGCTCGCCGGGATGATCACCCAGTGCTCCTCGCGCACGACGCCTTCCGCCGGACCGCCGAGGCCGATCACCGCGTTGCGCAATGCGCGGTCGTTCATGTCGATCGTGCGCGGCCACGTGATGCGGCGCGGATCGATCCCGAGCTCGTTGCCTTGTTGCAGGTGGTTGTCGAGCACCGCGGAGAGCAGCGAGTGCGCGCTCGAGATCGCGTGGAAGTCGCCGGTGAAGTGGAGGTTGATGTCCTCCATCGGGATCACCTGCGCGTAGCCGCCGCCCGCCGCGCCGCCCTTGACGCCGAACACGGGGCCGAGGCTCGGTTCGCGCATGCAGAGGATCGCATTGACGCCTACGCGGCGGAACGCCTGCGTCAGGCCGACGCTGACCGTGCTCTTGCCTTCGCCGGCCGGAGTCGGATTGATCGCCGTGACCAGCACGAGTCGGCCCTTCGCTTTGCGCGCACTGAGTTCGAGCGGCAGCTTCGCCTTGAACTTGCCGTACAGGTCGATGTCGTCCGCGGTCAAGCCGAGGTCGCGCGCGACGTCGACGATGGGGCGGGGCTTGGCCGCTTGAGCGATCTCGATGTCGGAGGGGACGGCTTGCTGGGTCATGACGGCTTCCATGGTGACCTCGGTGGATTGGGTGAATCGCACAGGCATATGCGAACTCTGCCCTCCGAGGGAATGCGACGGTTGGCCGAGTCGGGAGCGACTTCGGCCGTAGAGGCCGCGCAGATTACTCGCGCGGCTGCACGAAGCGCCAGCCGAAGCGGCCCTTGATGCAGAGGTTGCCGAGCGTGATGCGATTGTCGAGCGGCGAGGTCGCCTTGACGATCTTCCCGTCCTGCACGTGCAGGCGCAGCGTGCATCCGACGCCGCAGTAGGGGCAGATCGTGTCGGCGGTCGTCTCCTCGCGCTCGTCGTACTTGCCCGCCGCGCGCAGGTCGAACTCGTCCTTCGCCATCAGAGCGCCGGTCGGACACACCGCGATGCAGTTGCCGCAGTAGACGCACGCGGAGTCGGGGAGCGCGACGTCGAACTCGGTCGAGATCCGCGCGTCGAAGCCGCGGCCGGCGACGCCGATCGCGAAGGTGTTCTGGTGGTCGTCGCCGCAGGCTTCGACGCACTTGTAGCAGAGCACGCACTTCGCGTAGTCGCGCACGTAGAGGTCGTTGTCGACCTTGACCGGTTGCGCGACGCTCGCGGCGAACGCGGGGTCGGCGGGAGCATGGTGGCCGGCTCGGGCCTGATCGCGATCGTGCGCGGGCTCTGGCGTGCCGTAGCGCGCGGGCTCGGCCTCGTACTCGACCAGCAGCTCGGCGAGCCCCGGCGCGGTCGAGAGGTCGACCGACGACGCGAGCATCTCGAGCACCATCTTGCGCGACTCGCGCACGCGCGGGGAGCGGGTGTGGACCTTCATGCCGGGCTCGATCGTGCGCGAGCAGCTCGGCGCGAGCACGCGACCGCCCTCGAGCTCGACGACGCAAAGGCGGCACGCGTTCGCGGGCACGAGCGTCTCGAGGTAGCAGAGCGTCGGCACCTCGATGCCGTGCTCGCGGCAGGTCTGCAGGATCGTCGCGCCGGGTTTCGCCGCGACCGCGCGTCCGTCGATCGTGAGCTCGACGATGTTGCGCGCGGCGCCGGGCGTGACTTGCGCGCCTTGCGTGCCCGGTGAGACTTGCGCACTCGGCGTGACTTGGGCGCCCGACGCGACTTGAGCACTCGGCGCGATCCGAGCGCCGGCACTCGCGGGCGACGTCGCCGGCGCGAACGTGAGCGGCGCGGCGGGCTCGCCGAAGAGCCGCAAGCGCTTGATCGCCGACTCGACGGCCGAGTACGCGGTCTGGCCGAGCCCGCAGATCGACGCATCTTCCATCCCGGCGCCGACGTGGTCGAGCAACGCGAGCTCGTCCGTCGCCGTTCCGTGCGTCTGGCCGCACGCGATGCGCGTCAACGCTTCCTCCTGTCGCACGGTGCCGACGCGACACGGCACGCACTGGCCGCACGATTCCTCGCGGAAAAATCGGGCGATGCGTGCGACGACGTCCGTGAGCTCGACGGAATCGTCGAAGAGCATCACGACGCCCGAACCGAGCGTCGAACCCGCCGCGCGCGCGGCTTCGAGCGAGAGCTCGAGGTCGAGCTCGTCCGGCCGCACGAAACCGCCCGCCGCGCCGCCGAGCTGGATCGCGCGGAGCTCGCGACCCTCGGGAACGCCGCCCGCGAGCTCGACCAACGTGCGCAGCTTGGTCCCCGACGCCACTTCGTACACACCGGGCCGCCGCACGTTGCCGCTGAGGCAGAAGAGCCGCGTACCGGTCGATTGCGCGGTGCCGAGCTTCGCGTACTCCGCGCCGCCCGAGAGCACGATGTCGAGCACGTTGACCAACGTCTCGACGTTGTTGACGACCGTCGGCTTGCCGAAGAGACCCGATTGCACCGGGAACGGCGGTTTCGAGCGCGGTTCGCCGCGTCGGCCTTCGATCGACTCGAAGAGCGCGGTCTCCTCGCCGCAGATGTACGCGCCCGCGCCGCGGCGGACCTCGATGTCGAAATCGAAGCCGCGGCCGCGGATGTTCGCGCCGAGCAGGTTCGCGGCGCGCGCGGCGGCGAGCGCGTGCTCGATGCGCTCCGCGGCGAGCGGATACTCGGCGCGCACGTAGAGGAAGCCCTTCGAGCAGTTCGCCGCGTACGCCGCAATCGTCATCGCTTCGACGACCGCGAACGGATCGCCGCAGAGCAGCACGCGATCCTTGAACGTGCCCGGCTCGGACTCGTCGGCGTTGCAGACGAGGTAGCGGACTGTCGCGGGCTCCTTGCGCACCGCTTCCCACTTGCGCCCGGTCGGGAAAGCGGCGCCGCCGCGGCCAACGAGCTTCGACGCGTGCACTTCGCGGATCACCGCTTCGGGTCCGAGCTCGAGCGCGCGCTCGAGAGCCCGGTAACCGCCCGCCGCGCGATACGCGTCGAGGCTTTCGGGATCGACCGCGCCGACGCGCGCGAGCAAGCGCAGCGACCGATCTCCTCGCTGCGGCAGCGGCGGCAGCTCCGCGGCGTCGCGCTCGGAGAGCGGCGCGGCGAGCAGTCGCTTCACGCGCTCGACGGTGACGTCGCCGGCGAGCAGCTCGAGCGGCTCGACGCCGGCTTCGGTCGCCAACGCCGCGGGCGCGCGATCGCAGAGCCCGAGGCACGGCGAGCGCATCCACGCAGGCCGCTCCGAGTCGTGCGCGCGCTGCTCGCCTTCGTGCGCGCCGTGCGCAGCGGCGAAAGCGGGCCCGACCTCGCGCTCGAGGTCCTCGCAGAGCTTCGCGGCTCCCTTCGCGCGACAACCGATGTCGTCGCACACGTGCACGACGCGGCGCGGCCGCGGCTCGGTCGCGAGCAGCGCGTAGAACGTCGCGACCGACCACGCTTCCGCGGGCGGGACGCCGAGACGTTCGCAGACGTAGCCGAGCCCGCCTTCGCTGATCCAGCCGACGCGCGCTTGCAGCGCATGCAGACACGGCAAGAGCCGATGTCGCTCGCCGCGCTGCTCCGCGCCGCCGAACGCGACGCGGCCGTCGCGCTCGCTCTTCGTCTCGCCGCCCGCCCACGACGAACTCGGAGGCCCGAGCAACCGATCGATCGCGTTGCGTTCCTCGGCGCTGGCTTCTGCGTCCGGCAGGCGAATGTCCATCGTGTCTATCTCGCGGCCGCGGGTTTCGTCGCGGGTTCGACGCGCACCGAGCACGCCTTGAACTCGGCGGTGCCGGACTTCGGATCGGAGACGTCGATCGTCAACAGGTTCGTGTTGACCTGATCGGGGAAATGGAGGGTCATGAACACCAAGCCCGGTCGCAGCGCGCGGTCGATGCGCGCTTCGACGGTCAGGCTGCCTCGGCGCGAGTGGACGTCGACCAGCGAGCCGTCGGCGATGCCGAGGCGCTCGGCGTCCTCGCTGGAGAGCTCGAGCCGCTCGCCTTCGTGCAACGGCGACTCGTAGCCGCCGGTCTGCACGCCGGTGTTGTAGGACTCGAGCCTGCGCCCGGTCGTCAACAAGAGCGGATAGTCCGCGTCCGGCTGCTCGACCGGACCTTCGTGATGCACGACGGAGAACGGCGCGGCGCGCCCGCCGCGAGGCTCGGCCCACAAGCGGCCGTGCAGGAACGGCGTGCCCGGATGCGTCTCGTCGGGGCACGGCCATTGGATGCCGCCGAGTTCGGCGAGCCGCGCGTAGCTCATCCCGCCCGCGAACTCCGGCGCGACGACGCGGAACTCGTTCCACACGTCCTCCGCGGTCGGCCGGCCGAAGTCGACGCCCATGCGACGCGCGAGCTCGCAGAGGATCCAGAGCTCGTCCTTCGCGCCCGCCGGCGGCTCGACCGCCTTGCGCACGCGCTGCACGCGTCGCTCGCTGTTGGTCACCGTCCCGTCGCCTTCGCACCACGTCGCCGCGGCGGGCAGGACGACGTGCGCGAGCTGCGCGGTCTTCGTCAGGAAGATCTCCTGCACGACGAGGTGGTCGAGGCCGCGCAAGAGCTCCTCGACGTGCCCCGAGTCCGCGTCGGACTGCGCGGGGTTCTCGCCGATGACGAAGAGCGATGTCAGCTCCTTGCGCCCCATCGCCTGCAGCATCTGCGTCAGGTTCCAACCGTAGCGCGGCGCGAGCGGCACGTTCCAATGACGCTCGAAGCGCTCGCGGATCGCCGGATCGAGGATGTCTTGGAAGCCCGGCAGCCGATTGGGGATCGCGCCCATGTCGCCGCCGCCTTGCACGTTGTTCTGGCCGCGCAGCGGATTGCAGCCCGAGCCCCACTTGCCGACGTGGCCGGTCAGCAGGCACAGGTTGATCAGCGAGAGCACGTTGTCGACCGCGTTGTGGTGCTCGGTGATGCCGAGCGTCCAACAGATCATCGCGTTCTTCGCTTTCGCGAACGCGTGCGCCGCTTCGCGGATCACGTCGGCGGGTACGCCGGTGAGCAGCTCGCCGCGCTGGAGCGTGTAGCTCTCGACCGCCGCGCGATACGCCTCGAAGCCCTCGGTCGCGTGCGCGACGAACTTCTGATCGTGGAGGCGGGCGTGGATGATCTCGCGCGCCATCGTGTTCGAGAGCGCGATGTCGCTGCCGACGGCGAGACCGAGCCACACATCGGCCCACTGCGCGGACGACGTGCGCCGCGGGTCCATCACGTAGAGGCGCGCGCCGTTGCGGACGCCCTTCAAGAGATGGTGGAACCAGATCGGGTGCGCTTCGCGCGCGTTCGAACCCCAGAGGAAAACGACGTCCGCCTCCTCCACTTCCTGGTAGGAGTTCGTGCCGCCGCCCGCACCGAAGACAGTCGCCAGACCGACGACGCTAGGGGCGTGTCATGTCCGGTTGCAGCTGTCGATGTTGTGGGTGCGGAACGCGACGCGCGCGAGCTTCTGCGCGAGGAAGTTCACCTCGTTGGTGGACTTCGAGCAGCTGAAGATGCCGAGCGCGTCGCCGCCGCGAGCCGCCACGTTGCGCTTGAAGCCCTCCGCCGCGCGATCGAGCGCCTCGCCCCACGTCGCGGGACGAAGGACGCCGTTCTCGCGAACGAGCGGTTGGGTCAAGCGGGCGTAGCCGCGCGTAGCCGTGCGTGTCTTCACGTTCGTCTTCCTTTCGACCGCCGAGCGGCCGCCACCAGGATGGAGGGTCGCCACCTCGGTGGCAAGCAGTCGGGGGAGAGCTGAGCTAGACTCGCGTCCGATTCCCATGCGCTCGAAGTCGAAGGTCTGGCCGATCGTCGCGCTGCTCGCGGCGTGCGCGCCCGAAGCTTCGCCGACTCCGCCGGCCGAAGCGGCCGCCGTACCCAATTGGGCTTCGCTCGAAACGATCACCTCGATCGACGGCGGCTTCCTGCGCATGACTCACGGCGCGTTCCTGGAAGCGCCGGGCGTCGTCGTCGCATGGGCTGTCGACGGACCGGGCCTGCGGGAGTACGACGCGATTCAGAAATTCCAGACCGAGTTCCAGCCGCTCGACGTCGCTACTGCGGGCGAGCTCGATCTGGTCGTCGCGGTTCGCGGAAAGGGCTCGATCGAGATCGAGCTGTGGCGCTTCGATCCGCTGGACGCGGCCGGTGCGGCGGCGCCGTGCTTCGACGCCGGCACGTGGCGACTCCCGCGTCGTTCACGGGTCGACCGCGTTTGGCACGAGGCCGAGAACGGTCCGCGCGGCGCGCCTCGGGCTCTCGTCGCGACGCGCTCGCAGCCGCAGCGTCTGCTCGCGTGGTTCGAGCGGTCGCGCGAGATCGTGAGCTTCGACCTCACCGGAGGAGCCGAGCGCCCGGTCGCGAGTCCGAGCTCGTGTGCGGTCTTGACTCGCGATCACGAGGAGCTCTTCGCCTTCGACGACGAACGCGGGCACGTGTATCTGCTGCTCGGCGAAGTCGGCTCCAGCGCTGCCGCGACTCCCGTCGTCTTGCTCGACGCCGATCGCGACGGCGTGCCCGAGCGCGTGCTCACGCCACGACTCGAGGAGTGGGAGCGCGAAGGCTGGAGCCGATTGTCCCTCCACTGCTTGCCCCAGGAGTGACGCGTCCGCCCACGCGCAGCACCAAGCCGCTCGTGGACTCGCACGTCACTCCACACGCGCCGCCGGATCAGCTCTGCGGTTCCGGGCCGTCGAAGAGCGCGTCGAGATCGCGTGCGCCGTGCACCACCGAGACGATCGTGAGCTCGTCGCCGCTCGCGCGGTAGAAGACCAGCCAGTTGTCGAACCCTTTCAGTCGCCAGGAGCGCACGTCGCGGAGTTCGGGGTGCTCGAAGCTCCGGCGCCGACCGAGCCAAGGGCGTTCCGAGAGTCGTCTAAACGTCGCTTCCGCGCTCGCGAGGAATCGCAGCGCGAGTCCGACGCCCTCAGCGAGAGCGAGACGGTCCGCCGCTGAATCGAGCTCGCGCTCCGCGGCGGGGGTGAGCACGATGCGCCGCGGCGCCACCGGTCACGGGGCCTTGCGCCGTTTGGCGCCGTGGCGCTTCTCGACTCGCGCGCGCTTGCGCTTCCAGAACTTCGCGTCGGCGTTGATTCCGGCGCCCGAGCCGAGCGATTCCAGCAGCTCGAGCTCGAGCTCCTCCTTGTCGCGCGCACGCTGCGCCCGGCGGATCAACTCGCGGATGAACTCGCTCGCCGACCCGAAATGCTCGCGTGCAACCGCGTCGTCGACGAACGCACGCATCTCGCTCGGCAGCGAGACGTTGAGCGAAGTCCCCGACGTATCGGAACTCTGGCGGGCGCTGTCGGACATCGATCACAGGATCGACCGTCTGGCGGGAGCTGTCAAGGCGGCCCGTGTTGTCCCCGACGGTGCCGTGACCGGCGATGCGGCGTCGAGGCGATGCGCGGGGACTCTGCCTCGTGGTCGCGCCTGTCCGACCGGCGCCACGCGTGGATAGCATGGCAATATGCGCGCTCTCCCAGTCCTCGCTCTCGTCCTGTTGGCCAGCGCAGCGTGCTCGAATGCAGTGCCGGTCTCCGGCCCCGCGACTCGAATCGACTCGCCGGACTCGGAGCTCGAGAACTTCGAAGTCGAACAAGACCGCTTTCCGGGCGACGTGTTTCGCCTCGTGTGCGCGACCGAGGATCGCGAGACCGGCATCTCGATCGAGTGGCGGCAGATCGTCGAGAACCGCCTCACCACCGAGACGACGCAGAACTTCGCGCTCGACCTCCATCTGGAGCAGGTCATCGTGCCCGATCCTCGATCGTTGTGCGTGTTCGGCCGTCGTGCCGATGGTTCGACGCGATTCGAAGCGTGGCGCTTCGCCGACGTGTCGGAGAGCGGTACTCCGGCTCCCAGCTACCTCGGCGGCGATCGGTGGAGTCTGCCCCAGCGCACGCGCGTCGTCGTCCTGTGGCGCGAAGACGCAAGCGGTTCGCGCGGAGGCCTATTGGCCAGGTGCGCGACGTTGCGCGAGCCGCGCGGGATGTTCGTGTGGTTCGATCGTTCGCGCGAAGTCGTGCTCTTCGACCTCGACGGCGGGCGAGAGCGAATCATCGCGTCCCCGGAGACCGTCCCTGAGCTCTCTGACCGGTACGCGGGCCTCGTGGCGGTCGAAACCGATCGTGGCGATGCGTACCTGCTGCTTCAGCGCGACATCGGCTCCGCGCGTGCCCGTCCGATCCTCGCGCTCGACGCCGACCGCAACGGTGTGCCGGAGTTCGTGCGCGCGTTCGAGCTCACCGCGTGGGTGAGCGAAGGTTGGGACGCTCGTTGTCCGCGCTTCCTGCCCGGATCGGACTGAGCCGTCGGAGTCCGGTGGGCGGGGAGTTGTGCGACTTCCTCTCGGCGGGGAGTTCGGCGTCTCGAGCCCTCCGTGAACCAGTGCACCGCGTCCCGACCGTGTCGACGATTGTCCTTGCCCGACGGACGGAATCCGTCCGAAGTGTCCGCGGCTGGCGGACACCCAGGCACACCCAGGCACACATCGGGACGTTCGACCGTCAGCTGCGAGTGCTCGCCGAGCGCAAGCTCGCGACGGCGACGGTCGTCACGCTGTTCGACGAACGCACGGTGCGCCGCGCCGGTCGGACAATCCGAATCGTGCCCGCGTGGCGTTGGATGTTGGAGTGACGCGTCACTTCGGCGGCGAGCGCAGCGTCTCGAGCTCTTCCCAGCGCGCGTAGAGCTTCGGTAGCTCGGCGCCCAGCGTCGCGCGGCGTTGGTTGACCTTCTCCAACTCCGTTTTCGGCCCGGTGTAGAGCGCGGGGTCGGCGAGGCGCGCGTCGAGCTCGGCGAGTTCCGCTTCGAGCCGCGCGATGTCGGCTTCGACGCGCTCGAGCTCCTTCTGCTCCCACGGCGCGATGCGCTTCGGCTTCGGCGCGGCGGCGGGCGCGGCGGGCTTCGGAGTCGCCGCCGCCGAGGCCGCGGCGGACGCCGACGCGCTCGCGCTCCGCCGCTCCTCCGCGAGCTTCTCGAGCAAGCTCGACAGATCGCCGAAGTGCGCGCGCGCGTGGCCGTGTCCGTCGAGGTAGAGGATCTGCGTCGCGACTCGGTCGAGGAACCAACGATCGTGGCTGACGACGATCGCCGCGCCCGGGAACGCGACCAACGCTTCCTCCAACGCGCGCAGCGTCGCGAGGTCGAGGTCGTTCGTCGGCTCGTCGAGCACGAGCACGTTGCCGCCTTCGAGCAACAGTTTCGCGAGCAGCACGCGATTGCGCTCGCCGCCGGAGAGCTGCGCGACGCTGGAGCGCTGCACGCTGACCGGGAAGCCGAAGCGATCGAGGAAGCTCTCGATGCGCACCGCGCGATCGCCGATCTTGACGACGTCGCTGCGGCCGGCGATCTCCTCGGTCACGGTGTGCGATGGGTCGAGATCGGTGCGCATCTGATCGATCGAGGCGAAGCGCACCGTTTCGCCGACTTCGCGCTTGCCCGCGTCGAGCGCGAGCTCGCCGAGCAGGAGCTTGATCAACGTCGTCTTGCCCGCGCCGTTCGGACCGACGATGCCGACGCGCGTGCCCGGCGCGATCTCGAGATCGATCGGCGGGATCACGACGCGGTCGCCGAAGCTCTTGGTCGCGCGTTGGAGCGACACGACGCGCGCGCCGAGACGCGGGCCGGGCGGGATCTCGAACTCGAGCTCGCTCGAGAGCGCGATCGGCGCCGACTCGACCAGATCCTCGTAGCGATGGATGCGCGCCTTGGCCTTGGTCGTCCGCGCGGGCGGACCGCGGCGCATCCACGCCGTTTCGCGGCGCAGCAGGTTCTGGCGCGTGCTCTCGTTCTTGCGTTCGACGTCGAGGCGCTCGCAGCGGGCCTCGAGGTACTCGCCGTAGCCGCCGGCGTATTCGTGGAGCTCGCCGCGATCGAGCTCGATGATGCGATCGACGACGCGATCGAGGAAGTAGCGGTCGTGCGTGATCAAGAGCAGCGGCGTGCGCGTCTCGAGGAACCAATCCTCGAGCCAGTCGGTGACCAGCGCGTCGAGGTGGTTCGTCGGCTCGTCGAGCAACAGGAGCTCCGGCCCGCCGAGCAGCAGCCGCGCGAGCGCGACGCGGCGCCGTTCGCCGCCCGACAACGACCCGCAGCGCGCGTCCGCGTCGTCGAGCCCGAGCGAATGGAGCACGTTCTCGATCTTGTGCTCGACGTCGTGGCCGCCGAGGTGTTCGAGCTCCTGTTCGAGCCGTCCCTGGCGCACGAGCAGCGCGTCGAGCCGCTCGCCGTGCGCCTTCTCGAGCTCCGCGTGGACGCGGTCGAGGTCGGCGAGCACGCGCTCGCGCCCGACCAGGCCGATGCGCACCGCTTCGCGCGCGGTCGAGTCGAGGTCGAGCGCCGGATCCTGTTCGAGATAGCCGAGCCGCAGATCGCGCCGCACCGCGCGCGTGCCCTCGTCCATCGGCTCGACGCCGGCGAGGATGCGCATCAGCGTCGACTTGCCGGACCCGTTGGGCCCGAGCAGGCCGACGCGCTCGCCCTCCGCGATCTGCAGCGACACGCCGCGCAGCAGCACGCGATCGTTGAAGCCCTTGCGGCAGTTCTCGAGCGAAAGGAGCGCCATGAGCCGCGCATCCTAACCGTCGGCTCGCGCCGCGTTGCGCGCCGAACCGGCGTTCGCGTTCGCTGCGGCCTGCGCCGCGTCGTTCGCCGTCAGCTCACTTGCGCTTCGCCTCGAACACGCCGTTCGGCTGGTGGAACTCTGCGGCGACGATCTTGCCGGATTCGTCCGCGACGAACTTCAGCGAGAAGCCCTCTAGGCCTTCCAGGTCGAACCAGCCGCGGCGCTTGGGGTTGAGCGGGTAGGTCGGTTGACCGGGGACGAACACGGTCAGCGCGTTGCCCTTCACTCGGACTTCGCACGACACGCCGCCGTCGAGAGAGTAGTCGCCTTCGTAGCGAGCGAGGAACGCCGGGTCGGAGAGCTCGGCCTCCGCTCGGCGCTCGAAACGCGCCGGCGGCAGGTTCGGATCGACCGTGACGCGCAAGCCGTCGACTTCGCCGTCGAAGCCGAGCGTGAACTGCAGCTTGAGGTCCTCGAACGTCGTGTCCTCGCCGTCTGGGCGCGCGGCAAAGACGTCGTAGTGCCAGTGCTCGAGCTTCGCGGTCAACTCGTGGAAGGTGATCTTCAACGCACCGCCGTCGAGCGTGGACTTCACGATGCCGTAGCCCGCGTGCTCGTACTCGCCGGCATAGTCGGCGAGCGCGTGGGACGGCGACGTGCCGGTCTTGCGTTCGGCGTCTCGCTTCGCCTTGCCTTCCTCGACCTTCGACTTGGCGGCGTCGCGGGTGGCGAGCGCCTTCGCGCTCCAATCGACCCGTTCGAGCCCGAGCAACCGATCGAACGCGTGTTGCGCGACCAGCCCGGGCAGCGCCGAGGCGTTCTGGTTGGTCAGGATCACCAGTCCCCAATCGTCCTGGGGCAGGAACGCGACCAACGCCGAGTAGCCGTCGATGTTGCCTCCGTGGTGGATGCGCAGGTGCCCGCGGTACACGTCGACGAACCAGCCGAGCGCGTACCCGACCGGGATCGTCTCCGGCGAATTCGGATCGACGCCGCCGGTCGGCATCGCGACGGTGTGGAGCTCTGCGAGCGTGCTCGCCTGCGCGAGCGTGCGGCCGCCGAACTCGCCGTTCGCGAGATGCAGTTTCACCCAGTTCGCCATCTCGTTCACCGACGAGTTGATCGAGCCCGCCGGTCCGACCGCGTCGATCCCGCGCATCGGCATGTGCTTCAACTTCTCGTCGCGCAAGTCGTACGGCTCGGCGTGGTCGAGATCGGCGGCCATGTCGCGGACGGAGAAGTTGCTGCGCGTCATCGCAAGCGGCGCGAACACGCGCTCGCGGACGAGCTCCTCCCACGCAGTGCCGGTCACGCGCTCGGCCAGGTAGCCTGCGGTCGCGTACATCAAGTTGTTGTACTGGAACTCGGTGCGCAGGTCGGCGTTCGCCGGCAGGTGCGCGAGGCGCGCGACGAGCTCGGCTCGCGTGTCGGACGAGTTGTACCAAGCGAGATCGTGACGGGGCATGCCGCTGCGGTGCGTGACGAGATCGCGGAGGATCAGCAGGTCGCTGAGCGTCGGATCCTCGACGCGGAACTCCGGCAGGTGCTTTCGCACGCGGTCGTTCCACGCGAGCTTGCCCTCGTCGATGAGCGTGCCGAGCACGAACGTCGTGAACGCCTTGGTCGACGAGCCGATCGCGAAGAGCGAATCCGGCGTCGCCGCGCGGCCCGCTTCGACGTCCGAGAGCCCGCACGCCGTCGCGTGGACCGTCTTGCCGCCGTGGACGATCGCGATGGCGACCGCGGGCGACTTCCACGCCGCGCGCGTCGCTTCGAGCCACTCGTCGAAGCCCGCGAGCGCGTCGGCGGCCTCGGTCGCCGGATCGGCGGCGCGCGCGAGCGCGAACGGCATGCTCGCGCCGCCTTGCGTGAACGCGCCGGTGACCTTGCCGTCCGCGAGCGTGCCGTCGAACGTCGGGTCGCCGGGGACGCCGTCGATGCGGAACGCGACCTTCGAGCCGTCGCTCGCGACGTCGACGAGCTTCAGGTCCTTCGCGTTCTGCGCGGGGATCGAGATCGTGCCCGACCACGCGCCCGCGCTGTTCGCGAGCGAGACCAGGATCTCGAGCTTCTGCCCCGGCACCTCGATCGCGCCTTTCCACGAACCCGCGGCGTCGTCGCTCGCGCGCGCGGCGGCGACGGCGCGCGGCGCGGCAGCGACGGAGCTCGGCGCCTTCGGGGCCGGCGTCTCGCGTTTGCTGTCGGGCGCGGAGGCGCAGGCGGCGATCACGAGCAGGACGGACAGGACACGCGGGCAAGCAACGTGGCGCATCGCCGGATTGTGGCGAGCGAACGTCGCGAGGCCAACCGCTTACGGATCACGGACACGGCTGCGCGTCACTTCGCGACCGCGGACGGAGACGCCGCCCGTGTGGAACGCTCGCTGGGATCGAGGCGTGCAGCTCGAGTTCGCTCTCGATACTCAGGGTCGGCGCCGGCGCCCCGCGTTCTGCGCACGTGCGAGTCCCCGCACGCGCGCTCAGAAGTAGCCGGTCGAGCGCAGGCCCTCGCGAGCTTCCTCGGAGAGCTCGCGCGGCCCGGCTTGGTCGGCCGAGAGCTCGATCCAGTACAAGAGCGCCTCGCGCATCTTGCCGACGTGCTCGTCTTCGGCCGCGGACTTTGGTGCGCGCTCGGGCGCGAGCAGGTCGCGGGTCTCCGCCGAGTCGCGCGCGAGGTCGAAGAGCTGCCAGCGCTCGGGCACGCGCTCGCAATCGAGCCACAGCTCGGAGTTCCAGATCAACTTGCGCCCGGCCTGGCGCAACGCGATCGCGCGCGCGTCGAGGTCGTAGCTCGACATGTTGCCGGGCAGGTCCGAGAACGAGTACGCGGGCCGATCCGCGGGCGTCGTTCCGGCGGCGGGCCCGACGAGTTCGGTGAGGCTCGCGCCGCTCAGCGTGTAGCTCGGTTGCAGCCCGGCCGCTTCGTACACCGTCGGCGCGATGTCGAGCGTGCGCACCTGGCTCGCGACGCGCGTCCCGCCTGGGAAGCCGAGCTCCTTCGGCCATTTCACGATCAGCGGCACGTGCAGCTCGGTGTCGTACAACGTCGCGCCGTGGTCGAAGAACACCTGGTGCTCGCCGAGTTCCTCGCCGTGGTCGCTGGTGACGACGATCAACGTGTCGTCGAAGTCGCCGCGCGCGCGCAGGAGCTCGATCAGCCGCCCCGCTTGCTGATCCGCGTACGAGATCTCGCCGTGGTGGAGCGCGAGCATGTGCGCGAGCTTCGTCGGGTCGCGCACCCACGCCGCGCGTTGCGCTGTCTCGAGCGCGTACCAATCGACGAACGGCTCGTCCTTCCACACGGCGTCGTACTTGCGATCGAACGGCGCGGGCGGGTGGTACGGCACGTGCGGGTCGTAGAAGTGCACGAAGAGCGCGTAGGGGCGGCGCACCTTCGCGCGCTCGGTGAGCCACGCCTCGACCGCGTCGATCGTTTCGCCGGCCGGCCGATCGGGGCGCTGCGGTCGCTCGGGGCGCGCGTTGCGCACGTTCAGCCAACGGATCACGTCCTTGACCAGCCGCAAGCGCGTGCAGACCTCGGGCATCCAGCGCCACACGAGCAGGTGATCGTCGTAGTGGTCGAAGCGTTCCGCGAGCCCGCTCGCCGCGTCGACCAACGTGAAGCCCGACACGAATCCGGCGGTCTCGTAGCCTTGCGCGCCGAGCTCCTCGACCCACGTGCGCGTGCGGTGCGGGATCGGCTGCGCGTTCGCGAGCACGCCGTGCTCCGCCGGATAGAGCCCGGTCAGCATCGACGTGTGCGACGGCCCGGTGATGTTCGCTTGGCTGATCGATTGCTCGAAGAGCACGCCGTCGCGCGCGAGCGCGTCGAGCGACGGCGTTTCGACCGGGCCGCCGTAGCAGCCGAGCCGATCCGCGCGCAACGTGTCGATCGAGAGCAGCACGACGTTCGGCTTGCCGTTCGCCGCCGGACCTTCCGCGCGCCCCGACGGCAGACGCCACGCGAGCACGCTCGTGCCGAGCACCACGCCGGCGGCGATCGCCGACCAGAGCGGCGCGCGCGTGACGAGCGGCCACCACCCGAGCAGCTCGCGCACGAGCACGACGCAGCACGTCGCGGCGAGCGCGACCGGAACGATCAGCGAGAGCCCGATCAAGTCGCTCGCGAGGAATGCCGCGACTCCGAGCGCCGCGCCGAGCCCGGCGCACGCCGAAGGCGCGGCGACGCGCGGAGCGGCGCGACCCCAGAGGCTCCGCGCGACCAGCGCGCACGGGGTCGAGAGCACGAGCGCGATCACCGCGGAGCTCGCGCTCGCGAGCGCGACCGCGCCGAGCCCGTCGCTCGCGTAGCGCGCGTGACCTTGCGCGATCAACTTCGCCGCTTCCGCCGCGCCGAGCAGCGCGCCGAGCGGAAACGCGAGCGCCGCGGCGCCGACGAACGTGCCGAGGATCGGTTCCCGGCTGACGAGCGGGTCTAGGCCGACGCGCGGTTCTCGATCGGGGCTGACGCTGTCGGACGAACTCATCGGAGGCGAGTCGCATCGTAGCGGTTGCCGATACCGAGCTCCACGCCGCGCGCGACGACGCGCTTGTCGGCACAATGCGCGGATGACCCCGTACCTCTGGCTCCAGACCCTGTACTTGGGGCTCAGCTTCGGGATCGTCGCGGCGCTCTGGAGCGTCGCGGGACGCAGCGCGAGTCTGCGCGCTTCCGCGACCCGCCGGACCGCGTTCGTCGCGGGCGTCCTGGCGGTGGTTTCCGGGCTCGCGATCGCGCTCCTCACGACCTTCCACGAGCCGCACTCGACCTATCGGTTCACGGTGATCGCGTTCGACTACTACGCGGCGATGCTGTGGTTGCCGGCGAGCGCGTGGCTCGCGATGGCGAAGGCCCGGCGCGTCGAGCGACCGCTCGCCGCGGTGCTCGTGCTGTGCACGCTAGGCGGCGCGTACGCGCTCTTCGTCGAGCCGAATCGGATGCAGATCGTCGAGCGGCGTCTCGCGCTCGATGCGTGGCCGCCGGGCTCGCCCGCGCTGCGTGTCGTGCACGTCTCCGACCTGCAGACGGTCGGTCCGAACGAGCGTCAACGGCTCGCCGCGCTCTCGATCGACGCGCTCGAGCCCGACTTGATCGTCGTCACCGGAGACTTCATCTCCGGGCCGTTCTGGGACGTCGAGCCCGCGCTCGGCGCCGCCCGCGAGTTCTTCGCGAGCCTGCACGCGAGGCTCGGCATCGTCGTCGTCGACGGCCACGCCGAGCGCGAGCAGGATCGCGAGCGCCTGTTCGCCGGCCTCGACGTGCGCTACTTGCGCAACGAGTGGACGCGCTTCGACCTCGGCGACGGACGCACGCTCGCGCTCTACGGCGTGCGCACGGCGAATCCGGACTTCGCTCCGCTCGCCGAGCCGCGCGCGAGCGGCGAGCTGCGCGTCTTCCTGAGCCACGTGCCCGATCTCTCGCTCGAACTCGACGGACGCGGCGTCGACCTGCACCTCGCCGGTCACACGCACGGCGGACAGATCCGCATCCCGGGTTTCGGTCCGCCGATGACGCTCTCCGAGCTCCCGCGGAAGTTCGCGCGCGGGTTGCACCGCTTCGGCGATCACTGGCTCCACGTCAGCCCCGGCATCGGCATGGAAGGCCATCACGCGCCGCGCATCCGCTTCTTCTGTCCGCCGGAGATCGATCTCCTGTTGCTCGAAGGCGGCGAGCCCGAGCTCGCGGCTCGGCAATGAGCTGGCACGGCGCTCCCGCAACCGCTAGATCATCCGAGATGCAGCCTCGCGCCTCGCAACGCCTCGTCGTCACCGGAGCGACCGGCTTCGTCGGTCGCCGCTTCGTCGCCGAGCTCGCGCGCGAGCCGTCCAACGAGCTCGTGTTGCTCGCGCGCCGTCCGATCGACGCGAGCGAGCTCGGTCTCGATTCCGCGCGCGCGACGGTCGTCGTATGCGACCTCGAGCGGCCGGAGAGCTACGCGAAAGCGCTCGACGGCGCGACCGCGCTCGTCCACCTCGCCGCGCGCACCGGCAAAGCGAGTCCCGCGGCGTTCGAGCGCGACAACGTCGCGACGACGCGCGCGTTGGTCGACGCCGCGAGCCGCGCCGGCGTCGCGCGCTTCGTCCACGTCAGCACGATCGCGGTCAACTACCCCGAGAAGCGCCGTTACGCGTACGCGCGCTCGAAGGAGTCCGCGGAGTCGGCGGTGCGCGCGTCGAAGCTCGACTGGGCGATCGTGCGGCCGACGATCGTGCTCGGCCGCGGCGCGCCGGCGGGGGAGGCGCTGAAGAAGCTCGCGGGCGGCGGGCGCGTGCTGATCTTCGGCGACGGGCGCGTGCGCGTGCAGCCGATCGACGTCGACGATCTCGCGAAGCTGCTCGGCGACGTGCTCGCGCTGCCGAAGCTCGGCCGCGCGACGTTCGAGTTCGGCGGACCCGACGTCGTGACGTTCCGCGAGCTCCTCGGGCGCCTCCACACGCGAATCCGCGGCGGCGAACCGAAGTTCGTCGAGCTCCCGCTCGGCCTCGCGCTCGGCGGCACCGCGCTGATCGAGCCGTTCGCGCGTCCGGTGATGCCGCTGACCGCCGGACAGCTCTACGCGTTCGCGTACGACTCGCTCGCGAAGCCGAACGAGCTCTGGAGCGCGCGCACGGCGACGCTGAAGGGCCTCGACGCGCTGGTCGCCGACTTGACGACCGCTGCGGCAAACGCCCTGGGCGCCGACGGAACGCGCCGATGACCAGCCTCGAGCGCGAGTGCGACACGTTCTGCCGCTACCTCGCGGGCGTCGAGTGCGGCGAGCGCGTGCGAGCGAAGTACCGCGAGGCGCACGAGCTCGGCGTCGTCGCCGTCGACGGCGCGAACACGCGCTTCGATCGCGCGTTGGTCGCTTTCGCGCGCCTCGGGACGTTCTCGACGCGGCTCGCCGACGCGCACGCGCGACTTTTTCGCAACGGCGGACTGCTGCGGCGCAAGCTCGTGCTCGTGCTCGCGCTGCTCGAGACGCACGCCGACACCGTCGGCCGCGTCGACGCGCCGACGGTCAGCGGCCCGGCCGCGTTCGTCGTCGAGACCGCGCTGCGCTTGGCGGTGTTCGCGCTGCTCGCGTTGCTCGGATTGTTGGTCTTCCTGCCGTTGCGCGCGCTGTGCGCGCTCGGAGGCGGTCGATGAGCGCCGGCGCGAGCGACGTCACGATCGTCGGCTCCGGCGCGAGCGCGGTGCACTTCGTGCAGACGGCGCTCGACCGCGGGCTTCGCGTGACGATGGTCGACGTCGGCCGTCCGCGGCCCGCGCCGGTGCGCCCCGACGACTCGTTCGCAAAGCTCAAGGCGAAGCTCGACGATCCGTGGCGCTACTTCCTGGGCTCGCGGTTCGAGAGCGTGCTCTTCCCTGGCAAGAAGGGCGAGTACTACGGCTTCCCGCCGCACAAGGAGTACATCTTCGAGGGCGTCGACGACTACGCCGTCGAGGCGCAGGGCTTCGAGCCGCTGGCGTCGTTCGCGCGCGGCGGGCTCGCCGAAGCGTGGACCGGCGGCTCGTTCCCGTTCAACGACGACGAGCTCGAGGACTTTCCGTTCCGCTACGACGAGCTCGGGCCGTTCTACGACGAGATCGCGCGCCGCATCGGCATCGTCGGAGCCGACGACGACCTCGCGCGCTTCATGCCGGTGCACAGACACCTCGACGCGCCGCTCGACCTCGATCGACACGCAGCGCTGCTGCTCGAGCGCTACGCGAAGGTCCGCGAGCGCATGAACGCCGACGGCGCGTTCTTCGGCCGGTCGCGCGCGGCGGTGCTGCGCGAGGATCGCGACGGACGCAAGGGCTGCGACTATCTCGGTCGGTGTCTGTGGACGTGTCCGCGCGAGTCGCTCTACACGCCTGCGATGACGTTGGAGCGTCTGCTCGGCCGACCGGGCTTCACGTACCTCGATCGACGCTTCGTGACGCACTTCCGCTTCGAAAGCGGCAAGGTGCGCGCGCTCGCGGTCGTCGATCTCGCGACGCGGCGCAGCGAAGAGCTCGACGTCGAGCGCCTCGTGCTCGCCGCCGGCACGCTGCCGACCTCGAAGATCGTGCTCGACTCGCTCTGGCGCGCGAAGGGCGAGCGCGTGCGGCTCGTCGGCCTGATGGACAACCGTCAGACGCTGGTGCCGTTCGCGAACTTGAAGCTGCTCGGCGCGCGGTGGGATCCCGACACGTATCAGTACCACCAGCTCGCGTTCGGACTCGCCGGCGCGCGACCGAAGGAGTACGTGCACGGGCTCGTGACGACGCTGAAGACGGCGTTGATCCATCCGATCGCGCTGTCGGCGCCGCTCGACCTCGCGACGGCGACGTGGTTCTCGAAGAACGTCCACGGCGCGCTCGGGATCGTCAACGTCAACCTGCACGACACGCGGCGCGAGGAGAGCTGGCTCGAGCTCGCGACCGGCGACGGCGAGCGCACGAAGCTCGTCGCGCGCTACGAGCCCGCGCCCAGCGAGCCCGCCGACCGCAAGCGTGCGCTCGCGAGGATCAAGCGCGCGTTGTGGCAACTCGGCTGCTTCGTGCCGCCGGGGATGGCGCACGTGCGCCCGATGGGGGCGAGCGTGCATTACTCGGGCACGCTGCCGATGTCGACGAAGCGCGCGCCGCTGACGGTCGACCGCGATTGCCGGAGCCACGACTTCTCGAACCTCTGGATCGCCGACGGCGCGACGTTCCCGTTCCTCCCGGCGAAGAACCTGACGTTCACGCTGATGGCGAACGCGGCGCGGATCGCGACGAAGCTCGGTTAGCGCGTCGTTGGATCAGTAGTCGCAGATCGTCCAACTGCTCGAACGCACACCGCGGTCCTTGCCGTAATGGATGAAGTCGGCGAGGTCACGGATGCGCGGATCGGCGGCATACTGGAAGTTCGTGTTCCAGATCACCCAACGCGCGTGCTCGCGGTCGTAGTTGCGGTGGAACGCGAGCGCGAGCGCGCCGCAGTCGTCGGCGGAGAGCTCGCGGTCCTTCGCGAGCGCGAGGTAGCGCTCGTAGGCATCTGCGGGTGACTTCGCGATTAGCAGGCAGAGGCGCGCGATCTCGTCCGACGGCGCGAACTCAGCGCCATCCCACGGAGAGTAGTCGAACCCCACGAACGGATTCTTCGCGTCCGATCTGCCCGCACTGCGCTCCGGCACGCTGATCCGGCGACTCTCGATCGCGCGACTGACGAGGTCGAGCCGCTCCGAAGCGCTCGACTCCGTGCGCGCGCGTGCCGCGGCGAGTAGGGACTCTGCCTGGTCGTAGTAGCACGCGCCCGCAAGCCTGCCGACGACCGCGATCCACTCTTCGAGCGCGATCGACTCCGGATGTTCGTCGGCGAGTGCGACCAGCTCCTGCACCGCGCGTTCCGGGAGCTCGCTCGCGAGCGCCCTCGCCGTGCCGACCTTCGCGCGCAGCCAGACGTCGGAGCCGCGCTCGCTCGCTTCGACGATCTCGGCGAAGCGTAGCGACGCGGACCGGGCATCTCCGGCGTCGAGCGCGCGCTCGGCCGCGGCGAGCTGTTCGTCGACGCTCGGCGCGCACGCGGCGACGACCAGCAGCGCGGTGGCGAACCCGGCGAGGCGCATTTCACGAGCCTAACGCGAGTCCGATCGTCCGCGTGGCTCGTGGCGATCCGGAGCGGCGGCTTTCGGGGCGGCCTCGCAGCGCGAAACGGCGCTCGGGGCTCGCCGCAAGTCGTGACTCGGAGCAGACTTCGCGCGCGTCGCTCGACTTTCGGGAGCTCGATGTCGAGCGCGCGCCCTCGGCTCCGACTCTCGACTCGAACACGCGCTCCCGGGCGCGGAGGTTCGTCCCCGTTCCCCTGTCCTCCAAAGAACCATGAAGACCCTGATCGCAACTCTCCTACTGCTCGCCGCCGGCGCGTTCGCTTTGCGGAACTCGAGCGCGAGCGCCAAGGTCGGTGGCGAGCCGACGTCCGTTCCCCAATCCAACCCGACCGACTCCGGAGCCCAAGCGATGATCCCCGTGACGAACATCAAGACGTGTCTGTGGTTCGCGACGGAAGCCGAGGAAGCCGTGCGCTTCTACACCTCGATCTTCGCGGGCTCGAAGGTGCTCGGTGAGACGCGTTGGGGCGAAGGCGGCTTCGGGCCTCCGGGCTCGATCATCTCGATGGATTTCGAGCTCGCCGGCCGGCCGTTCATGGCGCTCAACGGCGCGCAAGGCGTCGCCTTCAACGACTCGGTTTCGATCGCGGTCGACTGCGCGTCGCAGGTCGAGATCGATGCGCTGTGGGAGAAGCTCTGCGCCGGCGGCAAGCCCGGCCAATGCGGTTGGCTGAAGGACAAGTTCGGCGTATCGTGGCAGGTGGTGCCCAAGGAGCTCCCTGCGCTTCTGATGGAGAAAGACCCGGTCAAGCGCAAGCGCGTGATCGACGCGATGCTCCAGATGTCGAAGCTCGATCTCGCGCGCCTGAAGCAAGCGCGCGACGGACGCTGAACCCAAGACTCGCGTCGCGCTCGCGATCGTTGTGCGTGTCCGCCGGTGCGCGTGTCCGCCGGTGCGCGGCACCGGACGCGCGAGCGGATGGCGAGCAACACGCTCACCGAAAGGATTCACGATGAAGTTCATGTTGACGATGTCCGGTCCGATCAGTGCCTGCGAGAAGATGATGAAACTGACGCAGGCCGAGATCGGCGCGCACATCCGGTTCATGCTCGACTTGAACGCGGAATTGAAGCGCACGGGCGAGTTCGTCCTCGCCGAAGGCCTCGACTTCCCGCCGCAAGCGGTGATCGTCAAGGCGACGCGCCCCGACGCGCCGACGATCAGCGACGGCCCGTTCGCCGAGACCAAGGAGTTCCTCGCGGGCTTCTGGATCGTCGACGTCGCGTCGCGCGAGCGTGCTCTCGCGATCGCGGCGAAGGCCTCGACCGCGCCCGGCGCCGGCGGCAAGCCGATGGCGATCCCGATCGAGGTCCGCCAAGTGATGAGCGCGCCCGCGATCGACGGATGAGCGCGGACGCCGAGCGCCGCGACTTCGACCGCCGCGACGCGGAATTCCGCGGCGTCGCCGATCGCGACGCCGGGCCGCGCGACTCCGAGGTCCGCGACGCCGAGCAACACGAGGGCGGACACTGCGCTGGCGGGCACGCCGGGGCCGAACGCTGCGACTCCGCGCGCCACGCGGCCGAGCGCGTGTTGCGCGAGCTCGCCCCACGCGTGCTCGGCACGTTGGTGCGGCGCGGCGGCGACTTCTCGAGCGCCGAGGACGCGTTGCAGGAGGCGCTGGTCGCCGCGCTCGAGCAGTGGCCGACGCGCGGCGTGCCGCAAAACCCCGGCGGCTGGCTGTTCCAAGTCGCGTCGCGCGCGCTGGTCGATCGACGGCGCAGCGAGGCGGCGCGCGAGCGACGCGAGGCGGAAGTCGCCTCGTGGTCGCCCGAGTCGAAGGAGTGGGTGAACGCGACGGACATGCCGGACGCGAGCGAGCTCGGCTTGGACCCGGAAGACGACACGCTGCTCTTGCTCTTCACGTGTTGCCATCCGGCGTTGACCGACGCATCCGCGACCGCGCTCACGTTGCGCGCCGTCGGCGGTTTGACGACGGCGGAGATCGCGCGCGCCTTCCTCGTGCCCGAGTCGACGATGGCGCAGCGCATCAGCCGCGCGAAGGAGTCGATCCGCGCTTCCGGGGTGTCGTTCGAGCTGCCCGAGGCTTCCGAGCGCGGGCGACGCCTCGACGCGGTGCTGCACGTGCTCTACCTGATCTTCAACGAAGGCTACGCGGCGAGCTCCGGCCCCGAGCTCGTGCGCGTCGACCTCTCGCGCGAAGCGCTGCGGCTGGCCCGCGCGCTGCAGCGCGTCGCGCCCGAGCACTCCGAAGCCGCCGGCTTGCTCGCGTTGATGCTCTTGACCGACGCGCGGCGCGAGGCACGCACGAGCGCGCGCGGCGAGCTGATCCCGCTCGACGAGCAGGATCGTTCGCGCTGGGATCGCGCAGCGATCGCGGAAGGCAGCGCGTTGATCACCGCGACGCTCGCGCGCGGCCAGGTCGGGAGCTACCAGCTCCAGGCCGCGATCGCCGCGCTGCACGACGAAGCGCCGAGCACCGACGCGACCGATTGGCCGCAGATCCAAGCGCTCTACGGGCTGCTCCTGCGGATCAGCGACAACCCGATCGTCGCGCTGAACCACGCGGTCGCGACCGCGATGGTGCAGGGACCCGAGGCCGGGCTGCGCCTGGTCGACGCGCTCGCCCGCGATCCGCGGATCGCGGGTCACTACCGGCTCGACGCGGTGCGCGCGCACTTCTTCGAGCGCGCGGGCGACCGCGCCGCGGCCGTGAAGCACTTCACGGCCGCCGCGGACGCGACGGCGAGCTTGGCCGAGCGCGACTACCTGCTCGCCAAGGCGGCGAAGCCGGCCGGCCGCTGAGCGCGTCGCCCTTTCGACCGTGACGGTCGGCGGGAAACGTCGGGAGCTCGCGACCGGCCGGGAATCCCCACGAGGACCCCGCGCAGCGCCGCGCATGGGATCCGCGCGACGACTCGAAGCGAAAAGGCGAAGCTCGGCATCTGGACTCCCGTCGACCATGACTTCTCCCGCGTCCCAAGTACGACTGGAAGCGCTGCTCGAGCACTCCGAGTGGTTGCGCGACCTCGCGCGGCGACTCGTCCGCGACAAGGACGACGCCGAAGAGCTCACGCAGCGCACGTGGCTCGCCGCGTTGGAGCGGCCGCCGTTCCAGCTCGCGAGCGCGCGGCAGTGGCTCGCTTCGGTGATGCGCAACTTCGCGCGGCAGGATCGGCGCGCCGGTGCGCGGCGTTCCGAGCGCGAGGAGCGCGTCGCGCGGCGCGAAGCGTTGCCGTCGACGCTCGACGTGCTCGCGCGCGCTTCGCTCGAACGCCGCGTCGCCGATGCGGTGCTCGAGCTCGACGAGCCGTATCGCACGACGATCCTATTGCGCTTCTTCGACGGTCTCGCGCCGCGCGAAGTGGCGCGCGTGCAACGTGTGCCGGTCGACACGGTGCGCACGCGGACGACGCGAGCGCTCGAGCAACTGCGTGCGCGGCTCGACGTGGGTTTCGAGGGGGGGCGCGAGGCGTGGTCGGCGTTGGTGTTCGCTTGGATCGCTCCGAAGAGTTCCGTTGCCGCGCCGCTCGGCGCCGCTCTGCTCATGAACCTCAAAGTGAAGCTCGCCGTCGTCGCTCTTTCCTTGGTCGCCGCGCTCGCCGTGTGGATCGGCACGCGCGGTTCGTCCGCCGCGGACGAGCCGACGCTGACCGCACGCACGGAAGTCGAGAGCTCGCCGCCCGTCGCGCCGGCCGTCGCGGGCGAGGCGGTCGAGGAACGCCGCGACGTCGCGCCGAGCGCGCGCGAGACCACGTCGGTGACGAAGTCGCGCGCCGACGCCGCGCCGACGCCGGTGCTGCAGCACGGACGCGTGATCGACGAGCTCGAACGCCCGGTCGCCGACGTGCGCGTCGTGCTGCAAGGCTCGGAGAAAGCCGTGTTCACCAACTCCGACGGCGCGTTCGAGCTCGAGGGCGGCGGCGGACGTCTCGTCGTCGACGACGAGCGTTGGACGACGCTCTACGCCGGCGTCGGACGCGACACGGGCTCGGCCTCGGAGACGGTGCTCGTCGTCGCGCCGCGCGTGCTCTTCGGCGGAGGCGTCACCGTCGTCGCCCGCGCGCCGCTCGCCGGCGTGCGGATCGCGATCGAGTTGCCGGACGCGTTCCGCACCAAGCTCTCGAGCGTGCTCGATCGCTCCGAGAAGCTGATGTGGAAGACCGAGAGCTCCGCCGACGGCACCTATGTGTTCGACGAAGCGCCCGGAGTCGCCGGCGCGCAGATCACCGCTTCGCTCGAAGGCTTCTTGCCGCACCGCGAAGAGCTCGTCGGTGTCGCGCAGGGCGATGTCTGGCTGACGCTGGTCGCTCCCGGGCTCGATGCGAACCTGTTGCGCGGCCGCGTCGTCGACCCGCAGGGCCGTCCGGTCGAGGACGCGCGCGTCGCGTTCGGCATCGACACGCTGAAGACCGACGCGAACGGCGCGTTCGCGTTCCAGAAGGACGATCCGGAGTCGTTCGGCAAGCGTGTCGGCATCGCGCCGACGTGGCTCTCCGCAGTGAAGCGCGGCTACTTGCCGGCGCGCCTCGAGCCCGAACTCGCGAACGGCGCGCCGGTCTGGCCGGACTTCATCGTGTTGCGCCTCGGCGAAACGCCGCTCGAGATCCGCGGTCGCGTCGTCGACGCGGAGCGCGAGCCGCTGGCCGGCGTGCACGTGTGGGTCGCGAACACGACGTTCCTCGGCGCGGTCGACGGCGAGCCGACGGCGGTCGAGAACCTGCTCGCGGGCGATCCGGCGTTCTGGCACTTCGTGCAGACCGAGGACGACGGCACGTTCGTGCTCGACGGCTTGCTCGACCAGGACTACGAGCTCGGCGCGCTCGACGACGACAACTTGTTGCGCGTGCAACACGGGCCCGTCGCGGCGGGATCGAGCGGCGTGGAGCTCGTGTTGCCGACCGATCAGCTCTATCCGCGCGTCGCGGGCCGTCTCGTGTCGCGCGCCGGCGAGCCGATCGCGGGTGCGACGATCGGGCTGATGTGCGACGCGTACCAGAGTCGCTTCCGCGGCGAGATCCTGAGCACGAGCCACGCGGCCGCGATGAATACGACGACCGACGCCGCGGGCCGCTTCGAGTTCGAAGCCGTGCCGAAATCGCTGGTGTACCTGCGCATCGACGGCGACGACGTCCTGCCGCTCGAGTACGGCCGCTACGTCGAAGGCGATCCGCGTTTCGCCCACACGACGGTCAAGGAGCTGCCGAAGGATCGCATCGAGGGTCTCGAGATCGTCGTCGCGCTGCGCTGCCACGTGCAGGTCGAGCTCGCCGATCCGGCGCTCGCCGACGAGTTCGCGGTGCTCGACGAGGCCGGCGCGCCGCTCGAAATTTCGGTGTTCGAAGGCCGCGGCCGGCGCGACGGCGAGCGCTCGCCGATTCTCGAAGGCCGCTCGCACACGACGGGCGCGCCGGATTCCGGCACGACGCTCGTGCTCTACAAGGAGGGCGTCGAAGTCGCGCGTCGTCCGATCACGCTCGCGCCGGGCGCGGTCCAGACGGTCCGCTTCTGACTAGCTCGCGGCCGCGCGTCGCGCCCCCGCTCACTTCGCGAGGGCGTCCAGCGCGGCCTCGAGCTGTCGAATCGCTTCCGCGTTCGCGTCGCGGCACCGCTTCTGGAGGGATTCGACGTCTGCTTGGTACTGCCCGCTCGAGAAGCCGCCGGACACGAGCCGCTCTTGGACCGATTGCATGGCCGCGCGTTGCTCGTCGTTCGCTCGACGTATCGCCGTGCCCGCCGTGCGCAAGTGGACGGCGACGCCGGGGTCGAACGGCGTCAGCGCGCGCTCGACCAGCGCGGTCGCGACGCGCTTGTCCAAGGCGTCGATCCACTTGGCATCGATCACTCGCGCGCTGTCGCGTTCGTCACGGGCCGGCTCGAACGCGCGGCGTGACGGCGTAGGAGCTGCAGGCGCCTCGCCGTCGACGACGACCGGCGGGACGATCTCGCGGGCGCGCAGCGCGCGCTCGAGCTCCTCGACGCGTGCGGTCAGGCTCCGATGCGACTCCGCCAACTCGCGCAACGTCGAAGCTTCGACGCTCGGTGCGCTCGCCGCCGACGCCGGAGGCTCGCGCACGACATAGAACGTGACGAGAGCGCCGAGCGCCGTGCTCGCGACGATCGCCAGCGGCAGCAGCCACGTGCTCGGACTGACGTCTTGGTTCGCGGAGCCCACGCAGGGATTGTGGTCGAGCCGTCGACCCGCCGCTCACGGGTCCGAATGCGTACCGCGCTGCGCTACTCGACGATCAGACGCAGGCAATCGGCGGAGAGCTTCCCGGTCGCGCCCGCGCCCGTCGTCTGGAGCACGACGTACGCCGTGCCTTCGTCGTCGAAAAAGCGCGCCGGATTCGCGATCGGGAACGTGTGCGCGAGCGTCGAGCCGCTGGACACGCCCGTCGTCGCGACCGCGACGAAGCTGCCGTACGGATAGCTCGCCGTCGACCAGTCGTAGAGCGAGATCGTCTCGGTCCCGGTCGTCGCGGTGTAGCTGCGCACGAACTCGAGCTGGAGCTTCGTGAGCGCCGTGACGTCGACCGCGCGGATCGCGGCGCGCACGTAGATCGAGTTGTCGTCGCGCCGCGTGCACGTGAACACGTTGCCGTCGCGGCGATGCAGCTCCGCGAAGCCGCCGAGCGCGACCGGCGAGCCGCCCCCGGTGGTGTCCGCGTCGCTCGGCGCGTACGCGAAGCCCGCGATCGGGTCCCAGCGGATCGAGCCGACGCTCGAACCGTTGAGCTCGAGCTCGAGTTTGCCCTGCAGGTCGAACGCGAGCTTGGCGTCGACGCGCTCGCGCGTTTGCGCGAGCAGCGGCAGCTCGATGCCGCGCTGGAGCGCGCGCACGATGCCCGGCGCTTCGAAGCCGCGACCGAAGAAGCTCAGCGTCGGCCGATGCGGTGCGGGAGAGCCCGCGAGCACCGGTTTCGAGCGTCCCGCGCACGGCGCGACGAAGTCGAGGCGCGGCACGACCGGGCTGCCGCCGCCGGCTTGCAGCCGCGCGAGCGCCGACGCGCAATCGATGCGGCCGTAGCGCGAGATCCAGCCGTACGGCGCTTGCACCAACGGCACCGCCGAGTCCTCGATCGCGGCGCGCACGCTCGCGTTGGTCGAGCCCGGTACCGCGCCGAAGAGCAGCGCCGCGAGTCCGGCGACCTGCGGCGTCGCGCCGGACGTCCCCGCGAAGCCGGTGGTGTAGCCGCCGCCGACGGTCACCGTGCTCAAGCCTTCGCCCGGCGAAGCGACGTCGACCCACGTGCCGTGATCGGAGAACCACGACATCGAATCGTCGTAGCTGGTCGCGGCGACGCAGAGCACGCGCTCGTACGCGCCGGGATAGAACGGGAACACGCTCGCGTCGTTGCCCGCGGCCGCGATCGGCAACACACCGTTCGCCCAGCAGTAGTCGATCGCGTCGCGCTCCGCGGCGGTGACCTGGTCGGAGTAGAAGCTCATCGACACGACGTCGAAGCCCATGTCGGCGCAGTAGACGAGCGCAGGCACGTTCGCCGAGTCGTAGAAGTAGCCCGAGTCGAGCGCAGCCTTGACGCCGGCGAGCCGCGCGAGCGGTGCGACGCCCGTGACGCCGATCGCGTTGTCCTGCACGGCGGCGACGAGTCCGGCGCACGCGGTGCCGTGACCGTACTGATCGTCGGGCGTCGAATCGCCGTACGCGAAATCGTAGCCGTGCACGTCATCGACGTAGCCGTTCGCGTCGTCATCGAGTCCGTTGTTCGCGATCTCGCCCGGATTGGCCCAGACGTTCGCAGCGAGATCGGGGTGAGACGTCTCGAGACCGGTGTCCATCACGGCGACGACGACCGAGCTGGAGCCGAGCGACGTGTCCCACGCGACGTTCGCGCGGATCTTCGTCGCGTGCCACATGCCGGGCCAGTAGGGATCGTTCGGCGTATACGCGAGTCGCTTCGCGTGGTCGAAGTCGACGTGCTCGAAGGCTCCGCTCGCGAGCAGCTCGTCGCGCGCCGCCGCGAGGCGCTCGGGCGCGACCTCGAGCACACGCCAGCCCAGCGCGCGCACTTCGCGGACGAGCAGGGCGCGAGCGCGGAGCTCGGCGCCGCTGACCTCCGCCGCGGTGCGTTCCGCGCGCGGCTTGACCAGCAGATGGGTGGGATGGACCGGCAGCTCGAGAGCCGCCGCGACGAAGAGCAGGGAGTGGAGCATGGTGGGGACCTGGGGCGGGTCCTCCATGCTAGCCCGACGCGCTCAGACCGCCTTGGCGGGTGCGGGCTTCTTCGTCGCGAGGTCGATGAACATCGCGATCGGCCCGACGACGGCGAGGGCGTACATCGCCGGCGGATTCGACACGTAGGCCGAACCCGGGAGCTCGAAATCGTTGGCGAGACGGAACAGCATCTCGACCACCGAGATCGCGAGCACGGTCACGACCTGCCACTTCCGCTTCGACACCACCGTGCGCGGGTCGGTGATCATGAAGAAGAGGAAGAGCTGGTACATCGGCCCGGTGATCGGCGCGGACTCGGTCGCGAAAGCGGTGCCGAGGATCGCGGCGCGCACCCACGACAGCGCCGAGAACGCCGCGAGGTACGTGAACGTCAGGTGGATCACCTTCGCGCGCCACGCGATCACGAAACCCATCGACCAGATCGTCAGGTTCGTGCCGAGCGAATTGCCGAACTCGTGGCTGAGCACGGTCACCGAGCTCGGCGCGACGAGCACCATGCAGCACACGCCGAAATTGGTCGGGTTCCAGAGATGGCGGCCCTTGTACGCGAGCACGTACTTCGACGCGATCGACAGCGCGGGCACCGCGAAGAGCGGCCACCACACGCCCGCGGCGGTCTTGGTCAGTAGGGTCGCGCTGATGCCGCTGACGTACGCGCTCTGCACGTTCGGAACGTGGCCGCGCAGGAAGAGCGAGAGCGCGAGCTCCGTCGCCACCGCGGTGCCGAGGCAGATCGCGAGCACCTCGTAGCCGCCGAGGATCGAGTACTGCCATTGGCCGACCACCAGGATCGTCGTGATCAGCGCGACGATCAGGTTGCGCGGGGCGAGCCACCGCTCCGCGAACGACGGCTGCGGTGCGGGCTTCGGCTTCCGACTCTCGCGCGTCGACGGCGCGGCGAGCGCGCTGGAGGGGTCCGACATGGGACCCCAAGCGTAGCCGCCTAAGAACTGGTCCGGGGGCCGCCGGAGCGCATACCGATCACGCGCCGACGCTCGCCGCGACCCGGCCGGCGACGTGCTTCGCGCGATGCGCGAGCTCCAAATCGATCGTCTTCGCGATCGGGCCGACGATCGCGAGCCCGAAGATCGCCGGCGCCGCCGAGAACGGCGCGAGGAGCGGCACTTCGAGATCGCTTCCGATGCGGATCAGCGCCTCGCACGCGGCGACCAAGAACGCGACGACGATCTGCTTGTTGCGCCCGACGACCGCGGTCGGCGGGTCGGTGACCATGAAGAAGATGAAGAGCTGATACATCGGACCGGTCAACGGCGCGAGCTCGGTCGCGAACCCGCCGCCGTTCAGCACGGCGCGCAGCGCCGCGAACGCGATGAAGCCGAGCACGTAGCTCGCCGTGATGTGCAGCAGCCGCGCGCGCGCGACGACGATCAGGCCGACGAACCAGATCACGCCGTTCGCCCACGGTGTGTTGCCGAACTCGTGGCCGAGGATCGTCGCGGAGTTCGGCGCCGCGAGCAGGATCAGCGCGATGCCGAAGTTGGTCGGGTTCCAGACGTGCTTGCCGCGCCACGTCAGGACGTACTTCGAGAGGATCGAGAGCACGGCGACGGCGACGATCGGCCACCAGGCCCCGGCGGCGGGGCGGGTGAGCAGCGTCGTGCTGACGCCGGAGATGTACGCGTTCAGGATGTTCGGGAACTGCTCGCGCACGATCAGCGACGCGACGATCTCGCACGCGATCGCGGCGGCGACGGCGATCATCAGGATCGAGTAGCCCTCGAGGATCGAGAACTGCCACTGCGCGACGATCAGGATCAGCGAGTTCAGACCCGCGAGCAGGTGCGTCGGCTTGATTCGCGACCAGACGGATCCGGGCATCTGCGGAGCGTGGGGAGTGGCGATGGCGTTCATGTCACTGCGCCTCCTCGACGACGCGCGTGTAGCTGCCGAGCTGGGGATTCAGGAGCTCCTGCTCGCCGCCGGACGGCCAGCGCACGATCGCCTTCTCGACGCTCTCGACCCGGCCGAGTCCGAAGAGCAGCTTGCGATCGTTCTGGCTGCAGAAGCCTGAGCCGCCGTCGACGACCGCGATCTGCTGCTTGCCGCCGAAGTGAATCGTCACCGACGCGCCGAGCGCGGTCGAGTTGCCGGACTTGGCCACTAGCTCGAAGCCGAGCCAACGGTTCGCCGGATCGGGCTCGGAGCGGTAGACGAGCAGCGGCCCGCGCTGGTTCGCGACGATCACGTCGAGCGCGCCACGTCCGTCGAGGTCCGCGACCGCGACCGCGCGGCCGTCGAACACGTCGTCGACGCCGACGATCGGCGCGACGTCCATCCAGCCGCGCCCCGACTTGTTCCAGAGCACGCGCGAGCGCTCGTAGCCCGAGAGGCTCTTGCCGCCCATGTCGGGCCACGTCTTCGCGTCGAGGAACATCGGCCCGGCCGCGCCCGCGATCTTCCCCATCTCGTACCAGTAGTCCTGCTCCTGGTTCGCGCTGACGAAGCCGTTGACGACGAAGAGGTCGCGCCAACCGTCGTTGTCGAAGTCGCCGAACTGCGAGCCCCACGCCCAACCGCAGTCCGCGATCTGATCGCGAGCGTCGTTGTAGAAGCGCCCGTCCTCGACCAGCCGGTTGACGCGCAGGTTGTTGCCTTGGAAGAGGTAGCGACGCTCCGAGATGTTCGTGACGTAGATGCCGAGCCGGCCCCGGTTCTCGAAGTCGCCGAGCGCGACGCACATGCCGCTTTTCGAGCTCTCGGCGAGGCCGACTTTGTCGACGAGCTCGAAGTGCTTGCCCTCGCGGTTGACGTAGAACTCCTCGGGTCCGTAGTCGTTCGCGACGTACAGATCGATCCAACCGTCCGCGTCGAGATCGGCCGCAGCGACGCCGAGCGACCAACGCGAACCCGCGCAGCCGAGCGCCTCCGCGACTTCCTCGAACTTGCCTTGCCCGAGGTTGTGGAACAGCCAGTTGCGACCACCGTTGGTCGCGTACTCGAAGCTGTTCTGCATGATCCTCGTGTCCGTGAGGTTGCAGAGGTCGAACTTCTCGGAGAAGTAGCCGGCGACGTAGAGGTCGAGCTTGCCGTCGCGGTCGTAGTCGAGCCACACCGCGCCGTTGGCGTTGATCCAGTGCTCGAGCCCCGCCTCGCGCGTGACCTCGGTGAACTTCGAGTTCCCGTCGTTGCGCGCGAGCACCGGGTAGCCGTAGCGATAGACGAGCAGATCCTCGTCGCCGTCGCCGTCGTAGTCGCCCCAGACCGAGCCCATGGAGACGCCGCGGCCCTCGACGTTGAAGTCGGCGACGCCCGCGTCGCGCGCGACGTCCGCGAACTTGCCGTCCGCTTGGCGCACGTAGAGCGCGTTGGGCGTGCCGAACGCGCTGCTCGTCGCGTAGAGGTCCGGTTTCCCGTCGCCGTTCGCGTCCGCGACCGACACGGCCGCACCCATGCCGGCGATTTGCGGCATGATGTGACCGAGCTTCGAGTCGAACTGCGCCTCGCGGTGGGTGAAGTCGATCCCGAGCGACTTCGAGACCTCGCGGAAGCGGAACGGCGCGACGACGTCACTGCCGGGACCCGCGACGCGCGGCTGGTTGCGGTCGTACCAGGCGATGCCCGCGATGGTGCCGAAGAACGCGACCGCCACGAGAACTCGCCGGGCCGGATGGGGGCTCATGCGTCGAAGTTTAGCGCACGCTACGCCTTCGGTAGGGCGCGAGCTCTTCGCGCACGGCTGCGTACGAACTAAGGTGGAGCGTGTGAAGCGACTGATGCTCGTCGTCTGGCTGTGGTGCGTCGTGCTCGCGGGCTTCGGGCTCGCGAGCGACCGCCGGGTGTGCCCGTACTGCAAGGACGACGCGGCGCTGCTCGCGGCTTCGGGTCTGCTGACGCACGCTCCGACCGCGATCGGAGCGCTCGGCGCCGGCACGCGCGAGGAGTTCGAGGCGAAGCTCGTCGGCCCGGCCTGGGTCTTCGCGGAGACCGCGCACTTGCGGATCGCGTTCGCTCCCGGACCGTCGAACGTCGACCAAGGCGATCGCAAGGCGATCGATGCGGAGCTCGACAAGCTGCGCGCGCTCCTGCCGAGCGTGCCGGTCAAGCCGAAGAAGCTCGATCCGTTCCTGCGGCTGCACTTGATCGCGTTGCGCGGCGAGCGGCTGTATGAGCGCGTGCAAGAGGTGCTGCGCGTCAGCGACGCGGACTTCCCCGAACAACGCGAGTCCGGCAAGCCGTACATGGGCAACGGCCGCTTCCTCGGCGAGAAGGACAAGTTCGAGCTCGTGATCCACGCGACCGTCGCGCAACACCGCGCGTTCACGCGCGAGCTCGCCGGCGTCGAGGTCACCGACGCGCTGCGGTGGCACGTCAACTCCGCGCACAAGCTGCTCGCGTCGATTCCGGCGGCGGAAGCGGAGTTCAAGGACGATCGCTGGCTCTTCCCTCACATCGCGCACAACCTGACGCACTCGATGTTCTGCGCGTACAAGCACTACTCCTACGAACCGCCGCCGTGGCTCGACGAGGGCTTGGCGCTCGCGATGGAGAAGGAGATCGAGCTCGTCGCGCAGACGCTCGAAGGCGAGGAGGGCACGCTACGCGACGTGAAGACGCCGTCCGATCCGTGGGCTGCGGCGAAGAAGCTCGGGCTCAGCGGAAAGGTGAAGGGCCTCGCCGAGCTGCTCTACGCGAAGAATCACACCGAGCTGACGCCCGAGCGCGCGTTGCTCGCCTGGACGATGGTGCGCTTCCTGATCGACGAGCACGGCGAAGCGTTCGCGCGGTTCGCGGGCGACGTGAAGGGCCAACTCGGCCCCGACGGCCGCCCGAGCGGCGCGAACCTGGTCGATTTGCAGCGCGAGAAGCTGCGCGAGCACTTCCAGTGGACGCCGCAGCAGTTCGACGAGGCGTGGAAAGCCTGGCTGACGGCGAAACGCTGAACGCACGGTCATCCGCGCGGCCGTTCGCGGGGACTCTCTTCCGCGCTTCCGCGGTAGCCGCTCGCCGATCCACACCTGGCGCGAGCGTCGGGGCACGACGAGCTCGGCGGGATCGAAGGACGGCGAGAGATCGAGCGGTGGCTGCCGCTGCGCGAGCGCGAGAGGCTGACGTTCCGCGAGTTGGCGCATCCGCCCGCGCATCCGCGCGCTCGAGGCGCGAGGCGAGGCGCGAGGCGCGGCGCGAGGCGCGGCGCGAGGCGCGGCGCGAGGCGCGGCGCGAGGCGCGGAACCTTTTCGCGGCGGGGCGCGTCCTCCATGGGCTCCTCACGCGCGTTGCGACGGATCGCGAGGACCGTGCATCCCGGAAACGCTTTCCGCATCGAGAGCTTGCCGGCGAAAGCTCGGTCCCGCGGCCCCGAGACCGACGCGCACGGGGATAGACTTCGTCCGATCGTGCGACCGTCCGGAACCGCCGCGTTCTTTCCGTCAGCGTCGACTCACAGCCTGGCCAATGGCCTGGGATCCCAAACTTCGATGAAAGCCCACTTCCTGATCTTCGCCGCCGCCGTCTGCGCGGCCTCCAGCGCCCAAGCGCAAATCTCCTACGGCGGTGAGCCGCTGTCGTTCTCGCGCCCGCTGTCGATCGAGGCGCCGACCACACTGATGCCGCACGTCGACGTGCCGGCGTTGCTCGCCGAAGACGAGGAGAACATGCGCACGAAGGTCGGCGCGTTCCGCTTCGCGCCGACGCTCCCCGTCGAGCTCTCGCTCGACAACTCCGGCGTGTGGACCTCGTTCGACAACGGCGACCGCATGTGGCGCCTGCGCATCGAGTCGCCCGGCGCGTACTCGATCAACGTGATCTTCGACAGCTTCTGGATGCCGCCCGGCGCGTCGCTGTTCGTCTACAACGACGATCGCTCGTGGGTGCTCGGGGAGTTCAACGAGCTCAACAACGAGAGCCACGGCCAGTTCGCGATCCAGCCGGTCGTCGGCGAAGCGGTGACGTTCGAGTACTACGAGCCCGCCAACGCTCCGTCCGGTCGCCTGCAGATCTCCGAGGTGTTCCCGGCGTACCGCGACCTCTACGGTCTCGGCAAGGCCGGCGGAGGCAAGGCCTCGGGCTCGTGCAACATCAACGTCAACTGCCCGCTCGGCGCCAACTTCCAAGACGTCAAGCGCTCGTCCGCGCGCCTCGTCATGGGCGGCGGCCTGTGCTCGGGCTCGCTCGTCACCAACACGGCGAACGACGGCAAGCAGTACTTCATGACCGCCAACCACTGCTACGGCGGCAACCCGGCGACCTGGGTGTTCCAGTTCAACTACGAAGCCGTCAACTGCAACGGCACGACCGGCTCGATGCAAAGCGTCACGGGCTCGACCTTGAAGACGAAGAGCGCGACCGGCGACCACTGCCTCGTGCAGATCACGCCGACCATTCCGCAGAACTACAACGCGTACCTCGCCGGTTGGAGTCGCTCGACGACCAACCCGACGATGGGCACCGGCATCCACCACCCGCAAGGCGACATCAAGAAGATCTGCCAGGACATCAACTCGCTCACCAAGGCGACGTTCGGCGGAACCAACTGCTGGCACATCAGCCAGTGGGACTTCGGCGTCACCGAACCGGGCTCCTCCGGTTCGCCGATCTACGATCAGAACAAGCGCTACGTCGGACAGCTCTACGGCGGCTCGGCGACCTGCAGCTTCCTCTTCGACGACTACTACGGCCGCTTCGACATCTCGATGGGCGCCGGCCTCGCAACGTACCTCGATCCGCTCGGCACCGGCCAGACCACGACCGACGGTCGCGAGCTCTACCAACCGGCCGCGTCGGTGTACTGCACCTCGAAGGTGAACTCGCAATTCTGCAACCCGGTGATCGCCTTCACCGGTACCGCGAGCGCGTCCAGCGGCTCGCCGTTCACGATCAGCTGCTCCGCGCTGATCAACAACAAGAACGGGCTCTTCTTCTACGGCTACACGCCGCTCGGCGCCTCGTTCCAAGGCGGCCACCTCTGCATCAAGGCGCCGACGAAGCGTCTGTCCGTCCAGAACACCGGCGGCAACCCGCCGCCGGACGACTGCTCGGGCGCGCTGTCGGTCAACTTCAACGCGGTGATCCAAGGCGGCAGCGATCCGGCGTTGATCCCGGGCGCGAAGATCTACGTGCAGACGTGGGCACGCGATCCGAACGACTTCAACGGCTTCGGCACGCAGTTGTCGGATGCGTTGCAGTTCACGATCGGCAACTGAGCTGCGTCGACCCGTCGACTGATCGTCGACGGACACACGCTGAGCGAATCGTCGGGGCCGGCTGCCGTGGGGTAGCCGGCCCCGATTCGATCGAGCGGGCGGTCGCGACGACCCGAGGCCGGACCCGGAGAGGCGGCAGGGCCTCGTTTGTTCGTCAGGCGCGCGCCGCGCGGTCGATGCGTTCGGCGGCGGCGAGTTCGAGCTCGGCGGTCTCGTCACGCGACAGGCCGAGCTCGAGCGCGAGCTCGTCGAGCCAGCGTCGCTCCGCCGGCGACACGCCCTCGTCGGCGCGGACCACCGCGAACGCGAGCGTGTAGAGATCGGCTCCGTGCTTGCGATCGGCGACGCCGGCGCAGATCTCCGCGAGCGAGCGCGGCCGATCGAGTTCGCGCGCGACCAGCTTCTCGATGCCCGCCGCTTTCGCGTCGGCGGCGAGCCGCTGCTTCTCCGGCGGCGAGAGTCGACCGTCGCACAGCGTCGCCGCGATCGTCAACCGCACGAGGCGGAGCATGTCGGGACCGAGCTCGGCTCCGTCGTCACGCTGCGCGCTCTCGAGCTCCGCTGCCGGCCTCGCGGCACGCTGTGAACTCGCCGGAGCGCCGGGGGCCTCGGGCGCGCGCGTGACGCTCTCGGGGCCGCGGCGGTTGAAGAGCTCGCCGACGCCCCACGCCGCCGTCGCGACGGTCGCGATCGTGCTCAGGTCGAGGAAGCCGCCTCGCGAGCCGGTCAGGAAGTCGAGCGCGCCGCGGCGACGCTTTGGGCGCATGGAGAGGGCCGAACCGAGCAACGAGGCGAGGATTCCGAGTGCTTTCATGGGGACTTGCGGGGCGAGCGGCGCCGCCGTTCGCGGCGAGCACTCGACTATTCGCACAGCTTTGGGTCAACCGTCCGGCCTCGGTCGGAGCTCGATTCGGCTCTGGCGTGCCCGTGCGGCGCGCGAGTTCGATCGCTCGCGACACGATGCGTGCGTGCTTCCCGCGGCGGCGACCTCGCGGGCTCGAGTCGACGTGGTGTTCGCTCGGCCGGGAGCGAGCCGCGGCACGGAATCGTCATCCAGTTCCGTCGACGGAATGCTCGATCGGAGCTGCAGACCGCCGTCTCCCAGCCGGCGCTTCCCCTTGACCTCGAGTCGACACCGCTGCGCGCCCGCGAACCGTTGCACGCTGGAGCGGCAGCCGGGCCAAATCCGACCGCTTCGGGACGGCTTGCTCTGGGCCGGCATCCTGCTCGCGTTGACGTTGCTCTGCGGAGCCTTGCTCTACACGCAGGCGACCACGTCGATCGCCACCGAGGCGCGGAACGACGTGTTGCGTCGCGCGCGGCTCGCGGCCGCGATGATCGACCACGCCGAGCACGTCGCCCTGGCCGCCGGTCCTGACGCGGACGACGAAGCGTACGAGCGCGTGATCGCGCCGCTCAGGCGGATGACCGCCGCCGATCGCGAGATCAAGTGCATCTACACCTGCATCGTGCTCGACGGGCAGCCGCACTTCGTGCTCGACACGACGCCGCGCGGCGACGCGAACGAGGACGGTGTGCCGGATCACTCCGAGCTCTTGGATCCGTACTCCGACGCCGGACCGGGGCTGCTCGACGCGATGCGCGAGGATACCGAGCACGCCGAGAGCGACCCCTACACCGACGCGTGGGGCACGCACGTCTCGGCGTACGCGCCGATCCGCGACGAGCGAGGCGTCACGATCGCGTTCGCGTGCGTCGACCTCGGCGCGGAGACCTACACCGAGCGTCTGGCGGGCGTCCGCGGCGCCGGAGGCGCGACGCTCGCGATCGCGTTGACGGTCTGCGCGACGGTCGGTTTCCTGGTCTGGAGCGTACGGCGGCGCGAAGCGCAGGACGCCGCAGTGGTCGCGTACACGCTCGCCGAGCTCGCGAACGCGCGCGATGCCGCCGAAGACGCGGCGCGCGCCAAGTCCGAGTTCCTCGCGAACATGAGCCACGAGATCCGCACGCCGATGAACGGCGTGCTCGGCATGTCGGAGCTGCTGCTCGGCACCCAGCTCGACGCCGACCAGCGCGAGTTCGCGCAAACCGTGCAGACGTCCGCGCGCGGCTTGCTGTCGCTGCTCAACGACGTGCTCGATTTCTCGAAGCTCGAAGCGGGCAAGCTGCAGTTGGAGCGCCAGGACTTCGATCTCGAGGAGCTCGTGTGGAACGTCGCCGATCTGTTCGCCGCGCAAGCGCAGAAGAAGGGCGTGGAGCTCGTGTGCGAACTCGAGGAACGCGCGCGCGGCACGTGGACCGGAGACCCGCTACGCATCCGCCAGATCTTGATCAACCTCACCGGCAACGCCGTCAAGTTCACCGGGTCCGGCCGGGTCGCCGTGCGAGTCGGTCGCCACGAGCTCGGCCTGCGCTTCGAGATCGCCGACACCGGCATCGGGATGGACTCGGAGGGCCTCTCGAGTCTCTTCCAGAGCTTCTCCCAAGTCGACGGCTCGATGGCGCGTCGTTTCGGCGGCACCGGGCTCGGGCTCGCGATTTCGCGCCGGCTGACCGAGGCAATGGACGGCACGATCGGCGTGGCGAGCGAGCTCGGCGCCGGAAGCGTGTTCCACGTCGAACTCCCGCTCGACTTCGCGCGCGAACCCGCGCCGGCGCCCGAGGTCGAACGCTTGCGCGGCAGGCGCGTGATCGTCGCCGTGCCTCCGTCGAGCTCTTCCACCGCGTTGCTCGACGACCTCTCGGCGCTCGGCGTCGCGTGGACGGTCGCGCACGACGCGCGCGAGCTCGCGGAGGAGCTGCTCGACGCTTCCGCGCGCGCGGAAGCGGTGATCCTCGACAGCGCGCTCGTCGGCTCGGACCTGATGCTCTTCCTGCGCGAGCTGACGCTCGACTTCGGCGTGAAGTTCCCGCCGTACTGCATGGTTTCGACCTGGGCGGCTCGCGCGGAAGTCGACGCGCCGTCCGGGCTCGCTCCCGTCGCTCGGCTGGCCTATCCGGTCCGGCGCACACGCTTGGCGCGCGGGTTGGTCCGCGCGGTGCTCGGACTCGATCGCACGGTCGAGGCACCGTTGCCGCTCGATCGGCCGAGCCACGATCGGCCGGGGTCCGAGCTGCACGTGCTCGTGGTCGAGGACAACGCGGTGAACCAGCGCGTCGTGCTGCGGATGTTGGAGAAGCTCGGCGCGCAAGCGGTCGCGGTCTCCGGAGGTGCCGCAGCGCTCGAAGCGACCGCGTCGCGGACTTTCGAGCTCGTCCTGATGGACTGCCAGATGCCCGGCATGGATGGTTTCGCCGCGGCGCGCGCGATCCGCGAGCGCGAGGTCGCGCACGGCCGCGCGCGGCTGCCGATCATCGCACTGACCGCCAACGCGCAGAGCGGCGACCGCGAGCTCTGCCTCGAAGCCGGCATGGACGACTACCTGACCAAACCGGTTTCGATGGACGACTTGACGCGCGTCCTCGGCGGGGTCGCGAAGCGCGCGCTGACGGCGTGACTCACCCGCGCGCGCCAGATCGCGCTCACAGGCAGCGCGACCGAACTCGCGCCGAACGGCAGCGTCTCCGCGCCGGGGTGCTCGCCGCTCGCGAGCGCACGGGCGAGCGTGCTCTTGCCGCACTGGCGCGCGCCGGGCCGGCGGGGGAGCATCGGGCGGAGGATCGGTCGCCGGCGGAAATTCCGCCAGTCGCTGGGGGAATTTCAGCCAGCAGCGACCTCCTGGTGGCCTGGACAGCTTCCGCGTCGACGGACCGGCCTTCCAAACCGGTGGAGCCAGCCCGAGGTTCGTTGTCCCGCGCCTCGCCTCCCGCGCGCTGTGAAATCGGCGCGCCGGCTCGCAGGGCGCGCCTCGATGCGGAGCGCGTCGAACCGAGTCCGTGCGAGGGGACGCATGCTCAGCAAGCTCGCTATTCGCGCGTGTCGTCCGCGGCAAGCCGACCGGCCGCTGCGTCGCTGACGTCGACGCGTGCCGCGCATCGAAGACGAACGGCTTCGGCGGCGCGCCGACGATCGGGAGCTCAGCTCGAACGAACGCTGGAGTGACGCCGGCGCGGTCGAGAGCCGATTCGCCCGTTCAGACCCGCGCGTGCTCGCGGGCGGCGCTCGCGCTCTGCTTCGGCGAGCCCTTGCGCCACTGAGCGCGCGTCGAGCGGAACGCGCTCGACCAAAGGTAGAAGCGGACGCGCACCAGGCCCTTGATGTCCTCCCAGGCCGTTTTGACGATCTTGACGCGGCTGTCCTCGTCGTCGATCCAGAGCACCGGGTGGTCCTTGATGCGATAGCCCTGCTTCTCGGCGAGCGCGAGGAGCTCGGTGTCGAAGAACCACGCCTGGTCCTCGACGTGCGGGACGATCTTCTCGACGACCTCGCGCGACACGGCTTTGAAGCCGCACTGCGCGTCGGAGAAGTGCGTGAAGAGCAGCGTCTTCACCATCAGGTTGTACGAACGCGAGATGAACTCGCGCTTCGGTCCGCGCTTCACGCGGCTCGTCTTCTGCAGGCGCGAGCCCGTGCCGAGGTCGAAACCTTGCTCGTGGATCGCGCGACAGAGCACCTCGAGCGCTTCGAGCTCGGTCGACAAGTCGACATCGGTGTACGCCATGATGTCGGCCGGGCTCTGCGTCCACGCGAGCCGCAGCGCGCGACCGCGACCGCGCTGTGGGATCGCGAAGAAGCAGACCTCGCCGGGATACTTCGCTTGCAGCCGCTCGCCGACCTCGCGAGTGCCGTCGGTCGAGCCGTTGTCCGCGATCGTGACGCGCCACCGATACGGGAACGTCCGCCCGAGGAATTCGCGCACGGTCTCGACGCTCTTCTCCAGCGCCTTGACTTCGTTCAAGACGGGGATGATCAGATCGACGAGCGGTGAGGGTGCAAGCATCGGCGTTGGGGGACGTCGGAGGTCGCATGATCGGCGTTGACCGGGACCCGAATCAAGAGCGGCATCGCAGAGTCGTGCGACCGATGCGTCGCGGCGCTCGAGTCGGAAACGTTTTCGCGTGCGAGTCGAGCCGGGGATCCCCTCAAGCGCCGCGGCGAGCCTCGGCGCGCGCGCCGAGGCGCCACAGACCGAGGCAGGCCGCGACCGCGACCGCGAGCAGGCCGACCGGCAGCCAGGGGCTCGCGAGCTTCTCCCTCAGCGCCGGCTGCGTCTGCTTCGCGACCGTCAGCCACGGGAGTTGCGGCCCCTCGGTCGAGAACACGCGTCGATACGCGACCGGCACCGGCGTCTCGGTGAGCATTCGAGGCCAATAACCGGGGAGCGAGAGCTCGCTGATTCCCTGCTCGACGGCCTCGTGTCGCAAGAGGTTCTCGGTGTCGTTGACCTCGCGCGCCATCGAGAGCACGACGCCGTGGCCGATCACGAGCGCGCTGAGCAACGCGAGCCAGCCCGGGCGCATCCGCGCGAGTCCGTCGCAGGCCGAGAGGAACAGGAACGGCACGCACGGCAGGAGGTAGCGGAAGCCGGTGTTGAATTGCAGCAGCGAGTACCAGTTCGCCGCGCAGAACAGCATGAACGAGAGCACGATCGCGAAGGCCCAGCGGCGCTCGCGCACCGGGAAGACGAGCTTCTCCGCCTTCATCACGCGCGCGGCGGGCAACAGCGCGATCAAGAGCAGCGGCGCGAACGCGTAGAGGCCCCAACCCGGCGCGATCAGGTTCTTGAGGAAGATCTCGGGCACCGGCAGGCCGATTCCGCGATAGCCCTGGTCGACGTACTCGTTCTGGTGCGGCATCACCTTCTGGCCGGGCGTGAACGGATCGCCGTACATCAGCCATTGCGTCCAGAGCAGGAACGCGATGAACGGCACGCCCGCGAGCGCGATCGTGATCGACTCGCGCACGGTGCGCGCGAGACCGGCGGCGGAAAGGCGCGGCACGAAGAAGTAGAGGAACGTCACCGCGGCGAGCACGAAACCCGCGTAGTCGAGCGCGCACGTCGTGCCGAGCAACGCGCCGAACGCGATGCGTTTGCCGAGCGAGAGCTCGCGTCGCTCGTCCGACCCGAGCCACACGACGAGGAACGCGCCGAACAGCGCCTCCATCACGAACATGTTGTGGTTGAGGTGCGCGGTCCGATAGAAGACCGGCGTCCCGAACGCGAAGAGCAGCGCGAGCCAGACCGCTCGCCCGCGCTCGACGCCGCGGCGTTGCAGCACGCCGAACACGAGCACCGCGAACCACGCGGAGAGCGGCGCCATCAGGAAGACGCTGGTCAGCGCCGTCGACGCGCCGAAGCGCAGTTCGAGGCCGGCTTGCTTGACCAAGCGCCACATCTTCTGGCGATTGGGATACTTCGTGTCGTAGGTCGCGTCCGCTTCGGCGGGGGACTCGGCGAGCTTGCGCTTCGAGTGCTCCTCGAGCCGATCGAGCACCGGATCGAAGATCGCGAGCACGACGACCGCCGGCATCGAGCCGAGCAGGTTGTTGCCGACGTACCAATGGCCGTCGGTGTGCTGGAAGAGGTCCGCGTGCATGTTCGCGTAGCGATCGCACTTGAAGTCGCCGCGATCGAGCAGCGCGAACGCCGGGTAGTGCTCGCGCACCACGTTGGTGGCGAAGAAGAGCGAGAACAGGATCCAACAGACGAGGAAGATCCGGACCCGGACGGAGGCGAGGAAGCGCATGGAACGGCGGAGAGCTTGCTGATTCGGCGCGAGGGAGTCGAGGGGTGGAGTCGCGGCCGCGCGCGGATTCGCGGACGGGACCGAGCGAGCGCGATCGCGTCGGAGCGCGCGCGAAACGCTGGATTTCGGCCGCGGCGGCGGGATCATCTGCTCCAGCCATGCCTGTCGCGTCGCATCCGCGCCGAACTCCCGCGCTCCGAGCCCCACGAGCACGCCGGCCGGCGAACCGAGCAGAACCCGGAGTTCGCGCGCCGTGAGCTCAAACCTCGACACGTGGCTGCTGCTCGCCGGGTTCGCGGGTCTGGCGGGCTTCGCTGCGGTGCTCGCGGGGCGCGCGGCACGGTGGTTCGTGCTCGCGGCGGGCTCGTTCGCGGCGTTGCTCTGGATGTACGACGCGGGGCCGTTCGTCACGTACCAGCACGTCCACCTGCTCGATCGGTGGAACGTGGCTCCCGCGGGGACCGCGGTGGCGCTCGCGGTGCTCGCGGTCGAGCTCGTGTGCGTCTCGGTCGCGCTCGCGCGGCGCGTCGGCGTGCTCGCGGGCTTCGTGCGGCGTCGGCTCGGCTTCGTGCGGGCTCTGCTGGTCGTCGCCGCGGCGCTCGCGTGCGCGGCGAAGTTGCGCCAGCCGCCGCTCGCGTCGGCGATCGAGTTCCTGTTCGTCTTCGCGGCGCACGCGGCGACGCTCGGCGCGGTGCTGCTCGGAGTGTTCGAGCTCGACGAAGCGACGCTCGCGGCCGCCGGACGGCGCGCGCGTGCCTGGCTCGGCTCGCCCGACGAGCTCGAGCCCTCGCCGGGCGGTCTCGATCGCTTCGCCGCGAAACTCGCGCTCGCGAGCGTGCTCGTCGCCGCGTTGCTGGCGTGGTTCGTCTACGAACGCCACCCGCACGTGCCCGACGAGGTCCCGTACATCCTCCACGCGCGCTATTTCGCCGCCGGCGAGCTCTGGCTCCCCGCGCCGCCGGTTCCGGCCGCCTTCGACGTCGATCTGATGCTGATCGAGAACGGGCGTTGGTACTCGCCGGTCAATCCCGGTTGGCCGCTCGCACTCGCGCTCGGCGTGCCGTTCGGCGCGGAGTGGTTGGTCAATCCGTTGCTCGGCGGCCTCGCGGTGTTGCTCGCGTACGCGTTCTTCCGCGAGGTGCTGCCGCGTTTCTCCGCGCGCCTCGCGACGAGCTTGCTCGCGTGCTCGCCGTGGTTCGTGTTCCTCAACATGAGCTTCATGACGCACACCTGGACGCTGGTGTGCGCGTTGGTCGGCGCGCTCGGCGTCGCGCGCGCGCGGCGGACCGGCGCGAGCGCATGGGCGTGGCTCAGCGGCGCCGGCGTCGGCATGGTCGCGACGATTCGGCCGCTCGAAGGGCTCGTGCTCGCCGCGTGCCTCGGACTCTGGGCGATCGGGCTCGGCGGTGCGCGCGTCAAGCTCGCGTCGCTGGTCGGGTTGGTGCTCGGCACTGCGTTCGTCGCGGCGCTCGTGCTCCCGTACAACGCCGCGTTGACCGGCTCCGCGAAGCTCTTCCCGATCAACCACTACGTCGACACCGTCTACGGGCCGGGCAAGAACGACCTCGGCTTCGGGCCGGACAAGGGACTCGACTGGGGCGGTCTCGATCCGTGGCCGGGGCACACGCCGTTCCAAGCGTTGGTCAACGCGCAGTTCAACGCGTTCGCGATCGGCGTCGAGCTCCTCGGCTGCGCCTGCGGCTCGCTGGTGCTCGTGTGGCTCGCGCTCGCGCGTCCGCTCGCGCGCATGGACCGCGCGTGGTTCGGCTTCGTCGCCGCGATCGTCGCGTCGAACAGTCTGTACTGGTTCGCGGGCGGGCCGGACTTCGGCGCGAGGTACTGGTATCTCGCGATCGTGCCGTTGGTTGCGCTCGCGGTGCGCGGGCTCGTCGCGCTCGCCGAAGACGACGCGCAGCGCACGCGGTTCTTGGTCGCGGCGTTCGCGCTGACGCTCGGCAACGTCGCGCTCTTCGTGCCGTGGCGCGCGGTCGACAAGTACGTCGGCTACCGCGGGATGGTCGCCGACGTGCGCGAGCTCGCGCACGAGAAGCAGTTCGGCCGCAGCCTGGTGCTGATCCAAGGCCAGCGTCACCCCGACTACGCGTCCGCGGCGATCGAGAATCCGCTCGACCTCGAAGCCGACGCGCCGATCTACGCGTGGGACAAGGACGCCGAGGTGCGCGCCGCCCTGCTCGCGCACTACTCCGATCGCCCGATCTGGGTGCTCGCGGGCCCGAGCCGCACCGGCCGCGGCTTCGAGATCGTCGAGGGCCCACTGCCGCCGGGGACGCCTCCAGCGAAGTGACATACGGTGCCGCATCGCCTCTTCCGGACATGCCGTGCCGAACCACTTCTTCCAGGCCGCACCGAAGCCGCCGAGTCGTCCGAGGCCCAATTCGAAGGCGGCGGCGCGACATCGCCTGTCTCACCGCGTTCGGGTCGCTCCGTCGCCGCCGAGTTGCGCGGGGCAAGCTGGAGGAAGTGGTGCGGCGCGGTACGTCCGTTCCGGTTGCTCCGCTGCGGCCGAGTCGCGCGGGTGAGTGATCTGGAAGAAATGGTGCGGCGCCGTACGTCGAGTTGCGCGGGGCAACCCGGAAGAAGTGGTGCGGCACGGCACGTCCGGGATTCGATAGATTGCCGACGCTTCGCACGCCATGGCCCTCACCCGACAACAAGCTCTCGCGCCGTTCCAAGGCGCGCGCGTGGTGGTGCTCGGCGCCGACGGGTTCATCGGGCGCTGGGTCGCGCGGCTCTTGACCGAAGGCGGCGCGGAGCTCGTGCTCGCCGTGCTCGATCCCGCGCGGGCGGCGCCGGTCTTCGCGCGCTGGGGCGTGCGCGGCGCGGTCCGCGCGGTCGACCTGATGAAGTCCGGTTCGGCGCGCGAGTTCCTGATCGCGACCAAGCCGATGGTGCTCTTCAACCTCGCCGGCTACGGCGTCGCGCGCGACCAACGCGACGCGAAAGCGATGTGGCGGTTGAACGACGAGCTGCTCGGCGAGCTCTCGCTCTCGTTCGTCGAAGCGCGCGCGAGCGGTTGGAAGGGCACGCCGTTCGTCCACGCCGGTTCGGCGGCCGAGTACGGCGCGATCCGCGGCAACCTCGCGGAGTCGAGCGACTGCGCGCCGACCTCCGACTACGGCCGCAGCAAGCTGCGCGGCACGCACACGCTGCTCCTGCGCGCGGATCTCGGCGACTTCCCCGCTGCGGTCGGTCGGCTGTTCAGCGTCTACGGGCCGGGCGAGATCGCGGGACGATTGTTGCCGACGGTGATGGCGGCGCGCGCGACTCGCGAGCCGATCCCGCTGACCGCCGGCACGCAGCAGCGCGACTTCACGTACGTCGAGGACTCGGCGGAAGCGCTGTTGCGGCTCGCGCTGCTGCCGCCCGGCGAACCGCAAGCGTTCAACGTCGCGACCGGCAAGCTCACCAGCGTCCGGCAGTTCGCATTGAACGCCGCGGCGATCCTCGGCGTGCCGATCTCGCGCTTGAGCTTCGGCGCGCTGCCGACCGCCGCCGACGAGATGCAACACGAGCCGGTGACCAACGCGAGGCTGCTAGCGGCGACCGGCTGGGCGCCGAAGACCACGCTGGTCGACGGCATCGGCAAGACGCGCGCCTTCGAAGCCTGACCCCAAAACTCCCGTCGCCATGACCACCGCTCCGACCTTGCACCATCGACGCACGACGTGCCGCGGCTGCGGCGCGACGACGCTCGCGCCGTTCCTGCATCTCGGCGAACAAGCGCTCGCGAACGCGCTGTTGCGCTCACCCGCGGAGTTCGCGACCGAGCGGCGTTTCCCGCTCGAAGTCGTGCTTTGCACGCAGTGCGGGCTCGTCCAGCTCGTCGACGTGATCGCGCCCGAGGTGCTCTTCTCGAACTACCTCTACGTGACCGGCACGTCGGACACGATGAAGGTTCACAACGCCGAGTACGCGGAGACGATCTGCAAGCTGCTCGGCCTCGGCCCGAACGACCTCGTCGTCGAGGCGGCGTCGAACGACGGCAGTCTGCTCGCGAAGTTCAAGGCGCATGGCGTGCGCGTGCTCGGCGTCGAGCCCGCGACCAACATCGCCGCGCAGGCGAACTCCGCCGGGATCACGACCGCGAACGAGTTCTTCTCGGGCGCGAGCGCGAAGAGCCTGCGCGCTCAGTACGGCGCCGCCGCCGCGGTGATCGCGAACAACGTGCTCGCGCACGTCGACGAGCCGGTGAAGTTCCTCGCCGCCGCGAAAGCGCTCCTGCGCCCGGGCGGGATCGTGTCGGTGGAGGCCCCGTACATCGAGGAGTTCGTCGAGCACAACGAGTACGACACCGTCTACCACGAGCACCTCTGCTACTTCTCGATCAGCGCGCTGATGGTGATCGCCGAGCGCGCGGGCCTGCGCATCTTCCGCGTCGATCGCAAGCCGGTACACGGCGGCTCGATCCGGATGTACGCGAAGAGCGCGGAGGAAGCTCGCGAGCACGCGCCCGCCGTCGTCGAGCTCGCGCGCGCCGAACGCGGCAAGGGCTACACGTCGCTCGCGCGGATGCAGGTGCTCGCTCGCGCGGTCGAGAAGCAGCGCACGACCCTCGTCGCGCTGTTGCACAAGCTGAAGCTCGAAGGCAAGACGGTCGGCGCGTACGGCGCGCCGGCGAAGGGCAACACGCTCTTGCAGTACTGCTCGATCGGGACCGACCTCGTGCCGTTCACGGTCGACAAGAGCCCGCTGAAGATCGGCCTCTTCACGCCGGGCATGCATTTGCCGGTCTACGCGGCGGACGAGCTCGCGAAACGCCGCCCCGACTACTGCCTGATCCTCGCGTGGAACTTCGCCGACGAGATCATGCGCCAGCAGGCGGCGTATCGAGAGCTCGGCGGCCGCTTCATCGTGCCGATCCCGACGCCGCGGATCGTCTGACGCGGCCCGGCGGACTTCCGAGGCGAAGCGGTGGTCGACGCCGAACGCTCGTCGAGATCATGCGCGGGGCGGAGCGCGCTGGAACGGATGCGTTCGTGCCGTAGGCTCGAAGCAATGACGACGCCCCTGCTGTTGTGTTGGAGTGGGGGCAAGGACTCCGCGCGTTCGCTCCGCGAGCTCCGCAAGGACCCCGGAGTGCGCGTCGTCGGTTTGTTGACGACGCTGACGACCGAGTTCGATCGCGTCAGCATGCACGGCATCCGACGGGAGCTCGTCGTCGCGCAGGCGAAGGCCGCCGGGCTCGAGCTGGGCTTCGCGGAGATCCCCAATCCGTGCTCGAACGAAGCCTACGAGGCCGCGATGGAGCGCGCGCTCGCGCCGTGGATCGCGAAGGGTGTGCGCCACGTCGCGTTCGGCGACATCTTCCTCGAGGACCTCAAGCGCTACCGCGAGGAGAAACTCGCGCGCGCCGGCCTGACCGGCGTGTTCCCGATCTTCGGGCGCTCGACGCGCGAGCTCGCGCGCGAGCACGTCGAGCTCGGCTTTCGCGCGGTGGTGACGTGCCTCGATCCGCGGGTGCTCCCGAAGAGCTTCGCGGGCCGCGAGCTCGACGCGTCGTTCTTCGCCGAGCTCCCGCCCGCCGTCGACCCGTGCGGCGAGAACGGCGAATACCACACGTTCGTGCACGCCGGCCCGATCTTCCGCGAGCCGATTCCGTTCGTGGTTGGCGCGACGGTCGAGCGCGACGGCTTCGTCTTCACCGACGTGACGGCGCCGCGATAGCGTCGCGCCCGCGGCCGCGCCAACGAGACGGCTTGCGGCGGCGCCGCGGACACGGCGGAATGTCGCGATGGCGAACCAACCCACGCATGCGCTGCAGTCGTCGACCGCTCCGCGGCGTCCGTTCGATCTCGAAGGCGCGCGGCAGGTGCTCGCCAACACGCCCGGTGTCTTGCGCGCGTGGCTCGCGGGGCAGGACGAGCGTTGGACGCACGCGAACTACGGCGCGAACACGTTCAGCCCGTTCGACATCGTCGGTCACCTGATCCACGGCGAGCTCACCGATTGGATCCCGCGCGCCAAGCACATCCTGGAGCGCGGCGACACGACGCCGTTCGAGCCCTTCGATCGGTTCGCGATGCACGCGGCGTCGGAGGGGCGGACGCTCGCCGAGCTGGTCGGCGAGTTCGCGCAGTTGCGCGCCGAGAGCCTGCGCTCGCTCGACGCGCTGCGGCTCGGCGAGAGCGATTTTTCACGCACCGGGCTCCATCCGGCGCTCGGGCGCGTGACGTTGGGCCAGTTGCTCGCCACGTGGGTCGTCCACGACCTGAACCACCTCCACCAGCTCGCGAAATGCCAAGCCTCGCAATATCGCGACGAGGTCGGGCCGTGGCGCGCCTACCTGCCGCTGCTGCCGCCCGCGTAACGACCCGCGCGCCGGGCGTACTCCGCGCGGCGTGAGCGGTAAGTCCAAGCGCGGTGCTCTCGCGGCGGGCGTACGCAGCAAGTCCCGCCGTCCGCTTCGACGCGCGGACCTAGAATGTCCCGTGCGGCGATTCCGCGTCGGGGTCGCACGACTCCTCGGGTCGGAAGGGACGGAGGTCGGGCCATGGAACGCAGGCTTGGAACTTCGCTGCTCGCCATCGCGAGCTTGGCGACGGCGGCGACGGCGCAGACCGTGTTGGTTCAACTGCACGGCCAGCAGCCGGGGTCGGGACTGGGCGCTTCGATCGCGGCGTTGAGCGATCTCGACGGCGATGGCGTGCCCGAGCTCGCGCTCGGTACGCGCGGCGAAGCGGTGCACGTCGTCTCGGGCGCGAACGGCGCGCTGCGCTACAGCGCCGGCGCGGGCGTGCACTACACGTTCGGCGAGCGCGTGCGTGCGGTCGGCGATTGCGACGGCGACTCAGCGTGCGACTTCATCGTCCCGACGTGGGAGGAGAATTCGTACGACGGTGCGGCGCGCGTGTACTCGGGCGCGAGCGGCGCGTTGCTCTACACGTACTTCGGCAGCACCGGCGCGCGGCTCGGTCGCGACGCGGACGGCGTCGGTGACGTCGACGGCGACGGGCTTTCGGACTTCATCATCGGCGCGGACGGCGAGCAGAACAGCGGTGTCGCGCGCGTCTACTCCGGCGCGACCGGCGCGGTGATCCACATGATCTCCGCGGCGGTGTACGGCGGGCTCGACCTCGGCGCGGGCGTCGGCGGAGTCGGCGACGTCGACGGCGACGCTGTGCCGGACTTCGCGGTCGGCGTGCCGGCGGGCGCCGGACCGGGCGGCACCGTGTTCGTGTTCTCGGGCGCGAGCGCGGCGCTCTTGCTGACCATCAACGAGCCCAGCCTGAGCCTCTGGACCTACGGCCGCACGATCGCGTCGCCCGGCGACGTCGACGGCGACGGAGCGAGCGACATCGCGATCGGCGACTCGCACACCGCGGGGTACTCCGGTTCGGTGCTCGTGTACTCGGGCGCGACCGGAGGCATGCTCTATCGGCTCTTCGGTGACGGCTGCGTCGGCGACGGAACCAGCGGCTTCGACCCGGCGTTCGGCACCGAGCTCTCCGCGGTCGGCGACATCGATCTCGACGGGGTCGGCGACCTCGGCGTCGGCGGCACCAACGAAGCGCGCGTCTTCTCCGGCGCGAGCGGTGCGTTGCTGCGCGTATTCCACGAGCCGCAGTACGCCGCGCCGTTCGGCTCCGCAGGCCTCTGCGCGGTGCCGGACCTCGACGGCGACGGCGTGCGGGAACTCGTCATCGGTTGGATGTGGGCGCCGGGCGATCCGCTGCACCACCAGTACAACGGACGCGTGACGTGGTACGCCGACGACGCGTACATGCCGGCGGGGACGCTGCTCGCGCTCGGCGACGGCAGCGGCGCGCCTTGCCCGTGCGGCAACGTCGGGCAGAGCGGCGGCGGCTGCGCGAACTCGACCGGTTTCGGCGGCGAGCTCCGAGCCTTCGGCTCGACGTCGGTGGCGCAGGACACGCTGTACCTCGACGTCGCGAAGCTGCCGGCGAACGCCAACGCGTTGCTCTACTGCGGCACGCTCGCGGTCAACGGCGGTCTCGGCACGCCTTTCGGCGCCGGTCTGCGCGGCGCGGGCGGCGCGACCAAACGCTTCCACGCGTGGAAAGCTTGCGGCGACGGGCGTTTCGTGTGCGGGCCGGGCCTGCAGACGATGGGCGGTTGGCTCGCGGGCGAGAGCCGCGTCTTCCAGGTCTGGTATCGCAACCTCGGCGGTCCGTGCGGCTCGAGCTTCAACTTCACCAACGCGGTGCAAACGAACTTCCTTCCCTGAACCAGGGGGAAGGCGCGCGGCGTCAAACTGGGAACGCTCGACGGTGGTCGTCCAGCGCCACGGCAGGACGAGGAGACGATCATGGTCACGGCACGAGCTTGGGTTTGGAGCGCGGTTCTCTGCACGGCGATCGTCGCGCCGAGCGCGGCGGGCGTCGTCATCGTCGACGGCTCCGGCACGGTCTACTCCGATCTGCCGGCCGCCGTCGGCGCGGCGCCGGACGGCGCGACTCTGCTGGTCGGACCGGGGAGCTACTCGGGCTTCACGATCGCCGACAAGTCGCTCGCGATCTTCGCGTTGCCGGGCGCGACCGTCGTCGTCGACGGCAGCATTCGGGTCAGCTCGCTCGCGGCGTCGCGCCGCGTCGTGCTCGACGGGCTCGTGGCGCACGCGAACCCGGCCGGTCCGAACTTCGAGCCCGGACTGCGCGTGCTGGATTGCGTCGGCGACGTGCGCGCGCAGGGCTGCGACTTCGTGGGGGTCCTGACCGACGGCTGCGACGGACTCGGGGGCGCGGGTGCGCAGGTCACGAACTCGTCGCGCGTCGCGTTCGTCGACTGCAAGCTCACCGGCGGTTTCGCGCTGAATTTGTGCGCGTGCATCGGCGGAGGCAACGGCGGCTACGGTCTGTGGGCCGAGCAATCCACGGTTGCGCTCTACGACTGCACGCTCGTCGCCGCCCACGGTTCGAGCGGCCAGTGGTACGGCGGCAGTGGCGGCAGCGGCGCGGTTTGCGTCGATTCCGAGCTCTTCGCGTCGGGCTCGAGCTTCACTCCCGGCGTCGGCGCGATGCCGTGCTCGGCCGGCGGCAATCCGGGCTTCGACGGCGTAGGCGTCGCCTTGGCGGACACGGAGTCGAGCGCGCGTTTACTCGACTGCGGCGCGCCCAGCACGTCGGGACAGGGGACCTTCGTCGCACACGCAGGTTCGGCGCGGCGCTTCAGCGCCATTTCCGTCGGCGTCGAGAGCGCGATCACCAGCTTGACGGTCGTCGGCGAACCCGGTGACCGCGTGTTCGTCGCGAGCTCGTTCGCGCCGGGCTTCCTCGCGTTCCCGAGCCTCGCGGGCACATGGCTCGTGCCGTTCCCCGCGCTCGTCGCGAAGCAGGAGCTCGGGGTCGTGCCGCCGTCAGGGACGTTGACGGCGTCGTTGCGGATGCCCGATGTCTTGGGCGTCGCGAGTCGAGTCGTCTACCGTCAGGGTCTGGTGCTGACCTCGACCGGCGCGCGGCTCGGCAGCCCGTTGCACCAGCTCGCGCTCGATCGCGAGAGCGGGCCGGACTGCGACGTCAACGGCTCGTGCGACCTCGTCGATCAGCTCGAAGGCGCGCCGGACTGCAACGTGAACTTCGTGCTCGACACGTGCGACGTCGGATTCGGCACGAGCCCGGACTGCAACGCCAACTCCGTGCCCGACGAGTGCGACATCGGAACCGGGACGTCGACCGACTGCGATTCGAACGGCGTGCCCGACGAGTGCCAGACGCTCGTCGACTGCAACGCGAACGGTGTGCTCGACGCGTGCGACATCCAGAGCGGCACCAGCTCCGACGCGAACCACAACGGCGTGCCCGACGAGTGCGAGCCGACCGGCGTCACGTGGTGGGTCGACGCCAGCGCGCCTCCCGGCGGCAACGGCAGCGCGGCGCAGCCTTTCCAGACGATCGGCGAGGCGATCGCGGGCGCACTGTCGGGCCACACGATCGTGGTCAAGGACGGCGTCTACACTGGAGCTGGGAACCGCGAGCTCGACTTCACCGGACGCAACCTGATCGTGCAGAGCGAGCACGGCGCCGCGAGCTGCATCATTGACTGCCAAGGGCTCGGACGCGCGTTCTACCTGCACACGAACGAGGCTGCGCCGGCCCGCATCCAGGGCTTCACGATCCGGAACGGAGTTGCCAACGGCGTGAGCGGCCTGGAGCGCGGCGGCGCCATCCTCGCCTGGTACGCGTCGCCCGAGATCGTGGGTTGCGTCTTCGAGAGCTGCACCGCGGCTCGCTTCGGCGGAGCGCTCTTCGTCGCGCCGAAGAACGTGTCCACCCACGTCTGGATCCGCGACTGCGCGTTCGTGGACGACGCGACGCCCCCCGGGTCGACGCTCTATCCGGGATATGGCGGCGGCCTCGCGATCGGCGATCCGTTCACGACCGCGGTCGGCACCGTGCACGTCGTTCGGTGCACGTTCGACGGCTGCTCCTCGTCCCACGGTGGCGCAATCGCGTCCGTTCGCGGCACGACGATCACCTCGCATTGCGCATTTCGCGCGAACTCCGCGCGCATCGGGGGCGCGATGTATCTCGGTGGTAGTTGGTCGTCGAGTCGCATCGAAGACTGCCTCTTCGCCGGCAATCATGCGACGACCAGCCTGGGACGCGGCGGGGCGCTCGCGAGCGACGTCGACAACGGATTCCCCTGCCCGGTGGAGGTGCGCAGTTCGACGTTCGCGGCAAACACCAGCGAGGGAGCCGGCGGCGCGATGTGGTTCGAGAACCACTCGAACAACGTGCTCGCCGACTCCGTGCTCTGGGGCGATTCGTCCCTGCTCGGGCAGGGCAACGAGCTCGCGCTCTTCGCGGACTACCTGCTCCCCACGGTGCTGACCGTGAGTTACTGCGACGTCGCCGGGAATCAGGCGGGCGTGTGGCGCAACTCGACGACGTTCACGACGTTGAACTGGAACGCAGGCAATCTCGCCGTCGACCCGAGGTTCGTCGACGCCGATGGGCCCGACGACGATCCGCTGACGTTCGGCGACAACGTGTACCGGCTGCAGTCGAGTTCGCCGTGCCTCGACGCGGGCGACAATGCGGGCGTCGGCCCGGACGCCAACGACATCGACGGCGACGGGAATCTGCTCGAGAGCACACCTTTCGATCTCAACTCGAAGCCGCGGTTCACCGACCTGCCGCTGGTGCCCGACACGGGTCTGGGCACTCCGCCGCTCGTCGACCTCGGTTGCTACGAACGACAAGGGTGACGACCCTTGCGCTCGTGGTCGCGCGGGTGCCGTTCCGAGCCTCCATCGCGGCGTCGGCGGCGAGCGCGCACCGCGCGGCTCGACACCGGCGGTGCGCGCATCGCGCGCTGCGCGTCGGCTCCACGCCCGCCAAGCAGTAAGCTCGGCCGCGCATGAGAAAAGAGCTCCTTCGAACGTGGCGCAGCGGCGCCGTGGCGGTCGTCGTCGGTCTTGCGCTCGCCGGATCCGCTTCCGCGCAGAGCAAGAAGGGCGGCGTCGATCCCAAGGCGGCGACCGAGGCCGCCGAAGCGCTGCAATCCACGCTGGAAGAGGAGGCGCGCAAGGGCGGCGAGCTCTGCCTCGCGCTGAAGGACGCGGTCGGGATCGATTTCTTGCTCGCCGAGCTCGGCGCCGAGAATCGCAAGTCGAACGAACACCTGCCGCAGGAGCACTACCGCGACATCGCGTGGGAGTCGCTCGTCCGCGTCACCGATCCGTACCTGCGCGAGCGCGTCGAGCACGCGCTCGGCGAAGCGAAGCGCAACGCGTTCCTGCGCGAGTGGTGCGCGGAGTTGCTCGGCGAGTACGGCGACGCGGCCCTCGGGCGGGCGCTGATGCCGGCGTTGAGCGACAAAGAGGACGTCGTCGTGCGCGCGGCCGCGCGCGCGGCGGGCAAGTTGAAGCTCGAGAAGGCGCTGGTGCCGCTCGGCTCGCTCGCGCGGCACAAGGATCCGATCGTGCGCGCGAACGCGATCGAGGCGCTCGCCCGCATCGCGCCGCAGAAGCAGCGCGAACGCTTCCTCGAGGCGTTGAAGGACAAGGACGGCGGCGTGCGCTGCGCGCTGCTCGGCGCGTTGCCGTCGCTCTTCCCGGATGCGGTCGAATCGGCGTCGAGCACCGCGCTCGCCGACGCCGATTGGCGGCCGCGCCTGCAGGCGGTCCTGAACCTCGCGACGGTGCGCACCAAGCCGGCGGTCGACGGCCTGGTGCGCGCGACCGGCGACGGACGGTCGGTGGTGGCGCGACGCGCGGTGCGCGAGCTCCAGGGGCTCACGCACATGAGGTTCCGTCGCCAAGTCGAATGGGATGGCTGGTGGAAGGCGAGCCGCGAGACGTTCGAGTTCCCCGGCGCCGCGAGTCAAGCCGACGTCGGGGAGCCGGAGACGGTGACGTCGTACAACGGCATCCGTGTCGAGAGCGACCACGTCGCCTTCCTGATGGACCGCTCCGAAGCGATGACGCAGACGCTGAAGAGCAAGCAGACGACCAAGGCGGTCGCCGCGAAGACCGAGCTCGACGCGGTGCTGCGCGCGCTCGCCGGCAAGATCGTGTTCAACGTGTACGTCTATGCCGATCAGGTGAAGCCGTTCGCGGAGAAGGCAGAGAAGCTGGGGCCGAGGAACATCGACAAGGCGCTCGAGTTCGTCAGCGACTCCGCGCCGGGGGGCTCGAAGAACATCTGGCAAGCGCTCGAAGCGGTGCTCGCGGACCCGGACATCGACACCGTCTACCTGCTCTCGTCGGGCGAACCGGAGGTCGGGAAGTACGTCCACTCCAATCGAGTGACGATGCACCTCGCGGATCTGAATCGCTTCCGAATGCTCGTCGTCCACTCGGTGGCGTACAGCGACAGCGAGTTCTTCCGCTCGCAACTCCAGCGGATCGCGCAGACGACCGGCGGCGAGTTCAAGTACTTCGAATAGCGCGGCGGAAGGCGTTCCGACTTCGTCCCGGCACCGCTGCGGCGACGGCGCGGCACCGGCGCGGCGACGGCATACAGCTCGCGCGGTCCGTCTGCCGATCCAGCGTGAGCTTGGTTCGAGACCCCGGACCGGACACAATCAGCCGCATGAAGTGGAAGAAAGAGCAGGTCGTGATCCTCTGCGGCGGCGAGGGCACTCGCTTGCGCGAGGAGACCGAGTTCAAGCCCAAGGCGCTCGTCGAGGTCGGCGGCCGGCCGATCCTCTGGCACTTGATGCGCATCTACTACAAGTGGGGCTATCGGCGCTTCGTGCTCTGCCTCGGCTACAAGGGCGAGCAGATCAAGGACTACTTCCTCAACTACCAGTGGCACGACCAGGACTTCACGCTCGAGGTGAAGTCCGGCAAGAAGGAGCTCCACGCGCGCAAGGACGCGATCGAGGACTGGGAGATCACGTTCGTCGAGACCGGCGCGAAGACGCAGACCGGCGGGCGGCTCTTCCGCGCGAAGGATTACGTCGAGGGCGAGCGTTTCCTCTTCAACTACTGCGACGGATTGTCGGACATCGACCTCGACGCACTCGTCGCGCACCACGCGAACACTAAGAAGTGCGCGACGTTGACCGGCTTCCACCCGCGCTCGCGCTACGGCGAGGTCGCGGTCGACTCGAAGGGCATCGTCACGCACTTCCAGGAGAAGCCGATGATGAGCTCGCTGACCAGCGGCGGCTTCTTCGTGATGAACCGCGGCGTGTTCGACTACCTCGACGCCGATTGCATCCTGGAGACCGGCCCGATGGATCGCATGTCGAAGGATCGCGAGCTCGCGCTCTACCAGCACGACGGCTTCTGGTTCTCGATGGACACGTACAAGGAAGCGCTGACGTTGAACGAGCTCTGGGCCAAGGGCATCGCGCCTTGGAAGGTGTGGTGATGGCGAGCTGGAAGGGAACCAACGTCTTCGTCACCGGCGCGAGCGGCTTGCTCGGCACGGCGATGGTGGAGGAGCTGCTCGCCCGCGGCGCGAACGTGACGTGCCTCGTGCGCGACTGGGTACCCGCGTCTCGGCTCGTCGCGGAAGGCCTGATCGCGCGCTGCAACGTCGTGCGCGGCGAGCTCGAGGACTACGACCTGGTCGTGCGCGCGCTCAACGAGCACGAGATCGAGTGCGTCTTCCACCTCGGCGCGCAGACGATCGTCGGCACGGCGTCGCGCTCGCCGCTCTCGACGTTCGAAGCGAACATCCGCGGTACGTGGATCCTGCTCGAGGCGTGTCGCGAGCTGCCGAAGCTCGTCAAGCGCGTGCTCGTCGCCTCCAGCGACAAAGCGTACGGCGTGCACGAGAAGTTGCCGTACACCGAGGACGCGCCGCTGCAAGGGCGCTTTCCCTACGACGTGTCGAAGTCGTGCACCGATCTGATCTCGCTCTCGTACCACGCGACGTACCAACTGCCGGTCGCGGTGACGCGCTGCGGCAATCTCTACGGCGCGGGCGACCTCAACTGGAATCGCCTGATCCCGGGCACGATCCGCTCGCTAGCGGCGGGCGAGCGTCCGATCGTGCGCTCCGACGGCCAGTTCGTGCGCGACTACTTCTACGTGCGCGATGCGGTCGAGGCCTATCTCGCGCTCGCCGAGCGTCTGCACGAACCCAAATTCCACGGCCAAGCCTTCAACTTCGGCACCGAGGAACCGCAGTCGGTGCTCGAGATCGTCGCGCTGTTGCAGCAAGCGTGCGCGCGGCCCGACCTCGCGCCGATCGTGCAGAACCAAGCGAGCCACGAGATCCCCAAGCAGTACCTCGATTGCTCGAAGGCGCGCGCGTGGCTCGAGTGGCGTCCGAAGCGCACGCTCGCCGACGGACTCTCCGAGACCGTGCGTTGGTATCGCGACGTGCTCGGTTGATACGTCGCGACCGCGACGTCGAAGCAGCTCGTAGCGGCTCGGGTGCGGATGCGCACTGAGCGTGCGTCGACGTGTTGCGGATCGCTCGATCTTCGAATCGGTCGTGTGCGTCCAAGTGCGCGCGCGCTCGTTCGCCGAATCGATTCTCGACGTGATTTCGAAGCCCGCTTTCTCGGTAACCTGCGTGCCGAGCTCGGTGTAGTTCGCCTCGTAGCGCCGGCCGCGACGCGATTCGGCAGGAGTCGAAACGGCGAACCGGTGCGCTGTGACCGAGTCCCTCGTTGCCCCCACGGAGCAAGTCCATGAAGTTCGTAGTCACGCTCTCTTTCGCGATTTCCAGTCTCGCGGTTTTCGCCGCTCCCGCGAGCGCGCAGTTCATCGTGCAGGACGGCGACAATCTGCAATCGGTCGTCAGCGCCGCGCCGTCGGGCTCCGTGGTCGAGATCCAGAGCAACGGCACGTTCACCGGCTCGGTCGTGTGGGGAGGCAAGGATCTCGTCCTGCGCGCGGGCGTCGGATTCACGCCGACGATCCAGGGTCACGTGGGCATCAGTACGGGGATCGGCCCGGCGACGAACACGCTCGCCGGACTGAAGATCCGCGGCATGCTCGACCTGAGCAGTGCTTCCGCGGTCGGTTCGGCGGCGGATTTCGACGTCAGCGATTGCGAGGTGGTCGGCATGCTGCTCGTCTCCGCGAGCAACGCCGGTTCGTGCGACGTCGATCTGCTACGCACGACGGCCCGCGGTTCGTTCGGCGCCGAAGCGCGCGTTGACGCCGTCGCTCGCATTCGAGCGACGGATTGCGGCTTCGCCCGGAACTTCTTCGTGCAGGCGGTTCAGAACGCCAGCGCGCACGTCACCCTCCAGCGGTCGCGGATCAACCTGACGCTGGGCGCGTTCGACGGCTCGAACGGCGTGGTCGGGCTGGACGTGGAGAGCTGCTTGCTCGTCGGGAAGGGATTCTCGTCGACTCCCGGCGTCGACCTTGGAACTGACGTGGTCGCGCGGCTCGTGAACACCACGATCTACGGTTACGGAGTCGGGTTGCGCGGCGGGCCTTCGGTCAGCGGCGAGAACTTGATGATCTTCGGGAGCGCGATGGCGGACATGGGTCCCGGCATCCTCGGGTCGCAGATCGCAAATTCGCTGATCGAGGACGGCACGTTCGCCGGTCAGAACGGCAACTTCGGCGGCACGCCGGTGGTCGGCCCCGACTTCCGCTTGCAGCCCGGCTCGATCGGCATCGACGCTGGCAACAACACGGCGCTCGGTATCGGCACGCGGGACTTCTATGGCGCGGCGCGCATCCAGGACGGCGACGGCAACGGCTCGAGCCTGGTCGACGTCGGCGCAGTCGAGCTCTGAGGTCCGCGGCGAGCGCGTGCCCGGCGCCCAACGGGCACGCGCCGCCGACTCAGTACGGCGAGTCGCCGCCGAACGAACCCGACAACACCTTGCTCAGCGCGATCTTGGCGAGCCACACGGTCAGCAGCACGACGATCGGGACCGCGAGCGAGCCCGCGCGCTCGCTCAGCTTCGCGACGCGCGTGTAGCCCGAGTAGAGCATCAGGATTCCGAGGCAGCCTGCGAAGACGGCGAGCACGCCGATCACCTCGACGTTCTCGAAGCCGAGCAGCCCGCTCCCGAGCATGCACGCCGACGCCGGGAGCAGCGCCGCGCCCGCGACGAAGCAGTCGCTGCCGAGCCCGCCCCGACCGGCGAGGATCCGGCGAGCGCCGCTGCCGCCGAGCGCGGTGCCGAGGAACGGGATCGCCGCGAAGAGTGCGAGCTTGAGCACGCCGGCGAAGCCGAGGAACTCGTAGAGTTCCGACATCCGCATGCCGAGCAGCATCGGGCCGGCGCTCGCGAAGCACAGCACCGACACGATGCCGAACGCGACGCCGCTGCGCAGCGCCTTCGCGTCGCCCAACGACTCGCAGGCTCTCGGCAGCGCGCCGACCGGATCGACGGCGAGCGTCTTGAACGCCGCGAACGCGTCCTTCGACGTCGCTTTGACCGTGTCGGCGACGGCGGGCGAGCCCGCGCCCGTTCGAGCCCCCGTTTGAATCGTCGAAATCGGCGTGCTGCAGCTCGCGCACGCGGTCGCCGTGTCCGTGTTGGCCGTGCCGCAAAGTTGACAGAACATCTTCGTGCCTCCGCTCCGTGCGAGTTTTCGGGAAGGGGCGACGGCGCTGCGTCACCCGGTGATCGGGAGCAGATGCGCGATGCGCCGGGCGGATCCGCAGACCTTTCCGACCACGAATCCGCCGCGCGCGCCGCGCCTTGGGGGCACTTCCGAGGTTCCTCGAGAATCGGATGCGGCTCGGCAGCGGTCCTGCGCATCCAGGGGCGTCACCCTTTCGGAGAGACCCATGCACCACACCATCCGCGCCGCGCTCGTCCTCGCCTCGTTCTTGCCCGTGCTGCCCGCCACGGCTTCGGCGAGCCAATCACCCGTGCCGCCGAAGACCGAGCTCACGCTCGCCGAGCTCGGTCAGCGCTCGGATCTGTGGCCGGCGCGCGTCGCGCTGCAGAAGGACCTCCGCTTCCAAGGTGCGGCGCCGTTGCGCAAGGGCCAGGAGGTCGGATGCCAAGAATTGAGCGGCCAGATGGTCGTGCTCGACGGCGGCGGCTTCCTGTTCGACTTGCCGGTCGCCGACACCGACTTCCTGCAGCGCGCGCGCTCGCTCGCCGCGTCGCTGACGCCGGAGCAGCTCGCGGTGACGTGGACCACGCTTCCCGCACAACCCGAGCTTTGGCCGCTGCGGGTGAGGCTCAACACGGCGATGGGGCTCGCCGACGGTCGTGAGATCGGCACCGATCGCGAGCTCGCGCTGCGCGGCTTCTTCGGCGCCGAGATCAGCGTGTACGACCGAGTGACCGCGGTCCACTTCACGGTCGAGCCGCGCTCGACCGATCTGATCGCGCGCGCTCGCGAACGAGCGAAGTTGCCGGCGAAGGAGCGCGAGCCGTTCTTCGTGCGCGCGCTCGAAGCGTCGCTCGAGCCCGCCGGTGCCGCCGCTTCGAACGGCGGCACGTCGTCCGGCGGCGGCGCCGCATCGAGCGGCGCCTCGTCGTCCGGCGGCGCTGCGACGAGCGGCGGCGAGCGTCCGCTCGCGGACACCGACTTCCTGCTGATCTATAAAGCGCGCAAGGGCTGCGGTCGTTGCGCGGCCTTCACGCCGGAGCTCAAAGCGTTCTACGCGCGCGCCAAAGCGCAGTATCCGCGCTTCGAGCTCGTCTTCCTGAGCAGCGACGGCAACGCTGCGGACGCGCAAGCGTATCGGGCCGAAACGCAGCTCCCCGGACGCGCGGTCGCGTTCGACCGGATCCTCGAAGCCGCGGACGCAGCCTCGCTGCCGTGTCGATTGCTGCCCGGAATCTTCGTCGTCGATCGCACGGGCAAGGTGCTCGAGCAGAACGAGGTGAATGGCGGCTCGCCGGGCGCGTCGGAAGTCCTGGCGCACTTCGAGCAACGGCTGAAAGCCGCGAGCAAGCCCGCGACGAGGTGAGTCACTGTCCGGATGCGGCGGCTGCGCTCGCGGCCGCGCCGCTGCGGAGCGACTCGGAGAGCTGCCGCGCCGTGCGCGTGCGCGGATGGTCGGCGCCGAAGAGCGCGAGCAGCCGCTGCTCCGCGCTTTCGGCGAGCGGCAACGCTTCCGCGCCGCGCTCGCCATCGAGCAGCGCGCGCGCCCACGCGACGTCGCACTGCGCGGCGAGCCAATGCTCGGCGCCCAACGCGCTCGTGACGTTGCTCGAAAGCTCGCCGAAGCCAGCCGCCGCCTCCGCGTGGCGCCCGCCCTTCCACAGCGCGTTCCAGTAGCCGTAGCGCGCGATCAACGTGTCGGCCGCGGTCGGACCGACCGTGGCGGAGCGCCGCTCGACGACGTGCTCGAACATCTCCGCAGCGCGCGCGGTGTCGCCGAGATCGGACTCGAGGCCCGCGAGGTTGATCTGAATCGTCAGCGTGCCTTCGTGATCCGGACCGAGTACTTCGGCGGCGATCGCCGCCGCGCGGCGTAGGTAGGGCTCGGCTTCCGCGTTGCGTTCGAGGTCTTGCAGCGTCGCTCCGATGTTGTTGTGGAGACCGAGCAGCGTCAGCCGCGCCGGCTCGGTCGCACCGTCGACGATGCGCAGCGCCTCTCGCAGGAGCTCGAGCGAGCCGTGGCTGTCGCCTTTCAAGTCGTGGGCCTGCGCGAGGTTGTTGAGCGTGGTCGCGACCAGGAAGTCGTCGGGGCCGAGCAACCGCCGGCGTCCGTCGAGAGCTTCCTGCAGGACGACGAGCGCCTCGTCGTTCCGGTCGAGCGTCTCCAACGCGATCCCGAGATCGTTGAGCGCGGTGTAGAGCACCGGATCGTCGGGCCCGAGCTGCGTCCGAGCGCGCTCGATCAGCGGCACGAGCGCGGTCTCGGCCTCGCGCGGACGCTCGCGGCGCGCGAGCAGGCTCGCGGCAGCGATCTCCGAGCGCAGCGTGTCGGCCGATTCGGCTCCGGCGTGCGCGCGCCGGAGCGCGACGGCGCTCGCGAGGTGCCGTTCCGCGTCGTCGAACACGCCGAGCTCCGCGTACGCCTCGCCGAGCGCGTGATGTACGGCCGCGGCGATCAGCGGACGGCCGGGGAAACGTGCGTCGACGTTGCGACTCGCGCGGTCGAGCACTTGCCGCATCGTCGCGCCTTCGCCTTCGCGATCGGGAGACGCCGCGGCGAGCAGGTCGTCGGTCAGGAAACGATTGATCTCGCGCTGTGCGTCGCCCTGATCGACGGCCTCGGCGCGTTGGCGCCGCGCCTCGAGCAGGCCGACTCCCAAGCCGACGACGCCGAGGCACACGGCTGCGACCGCGACGAGCGCGGCGCCGACGAGCACGCGATTGCGCTCGACGAAGCGCACCGCGCGGTAGCGCGCGCTCGGCGGGCGCGCGGCGATCGGTTCGCACGCGAGCAGACGCCACAAGTCGTCGATCAGGGCCCCGACCGACGCATACCGGCGGTCCGGTTCCTTCTCGAGCGCCTTGCCGAGCACGACGTCGAGGTCGGCGACGAGCGCGCGTCGTGCAGGACCGGGCGCCGCGCGCGGGTCGTTCGACTCGCGCGTGCGGCTGGCGAGAGGAGGCACGACGTCGCGGATGCGGTTGAGGTCGGCGAGCGGATCGCCGGTCGCGGCGAGCGGCGGTCGTCCGGTCGCGAGCTCGTACAGCACCGCGCCCAAGCCGTACACGTCCGCGCGCGTGTCGACCGAGCCGAGCCCAGTCTGCTCCGGCGCCATGTACGCGGGCGTACCCATCGGCAGACCGAGCGTCGGCGGCGACTCAGCGGCGATCGCTCCGCCGACGGGCTTGGCGATGCCGAAGTCGAGCACCTGCGGCACCGAGCGCCCGTCGAGCTCGGCGACGAGGACGTTGGCCGGCTTGATGTCGCGGTGGATCACGCCGCGTTGGTGCGCGTGCTGGATCGCGTCTGCGACGTCGATCATCAGTCGGATGCGACGCTCGAGCGGCAACGCGAAACGCACGCAGTGCGCCGTGATCGGCTCGCCCTCGACGAAGTTCATCACCAAGTAGGGAAGACCCTCCGCCGTGCGGCCCGCGTCGAGAACGCGAGTGATGTTGGGGTGTTCGGTGCTCTCGAGCGCGCGGCGCTCGATCTCGAAGCGGGCGGCGAGCTCCGCGTTGGCCGCGGCCTGGGGAACGACCTTTATCGCGACGCGCCGCTGGATCGGCTCGTCCTGCTCGGCGAGGAAGACCTGTCCGGAGCCGCCGCGGCCGATGCGTGACAGCACGCGGTAGGGGCCGATCGTCGCCGGCAACGCCGTCTCGTAGTCGAACGCGCGCACGAGAGGCGCGAGCGGGAAGTCGCGGTCGTGTTCGAGGAGAGAGGCCACCTCGGCCAGGAGCCGCGCGTCGCCGGTCGCGGCGGCGGCGAGCGCAGCGGAGCGCTCGGCCCCCGGGAGTTCTCGCAATCTGAGGAAAAGCTCGCTCGCGCGTCCGTGCAACTCGGCGTCGCTCATGCGCGGCCGCCGGAGAGCTCGCGCCGCAGCCACGCGCGCGCCACGGTCCAGTCGGCCTCGATCGTGCGCAACGACGCACCGACGACATCCGCGATCTGCGTCATCGACAGTCCGCCGAAGACGCGCAGCGTCACGACCTGCGCTTGGCGCGCGTGCAGTGCGGCGAGGCGTTCGAGCGCGCCGTGGATCGCGTCGAAGTCGACGAAGGTCCGTTCGGCGGCGCAGAGCTCGGGATCGAGCTCGATCCTCAGGCGCCGATCACCGCGCTTCTGCGCGCCGCGACCGCGTGCGTGATCGATCAGCACCTGTCGGAGCACACGCGCCGCGAGCGCCAGGCGATCCGCGCGCGGAACGTCGGGCAGCGCGGAGCTCGACAACAGCCGTAGGCACGCCTCGTTGACGATCGCGGTCGGCTGCAGCGTGTGATCGCCTCGCTCGGTCGCGAACATGCGGTGTGCGATCGCATGCAGCTCGGCGTAGAAGCGCTGCGTCACGGCGGCGTCCGAATCCACGGCCGGCGTAGCGTCGGAAGGGAGGCCCTCGGCGGGGATTCTGGACATTGGGTGCATGTTCCGGGCGAGAAAGGCTGCGGGCGCGCCGGGATCTCGCGCATCCGGAAGCGCTCGGCGAGGCTCGATTCTAGCGCGTCGCGCGGAGCGCTCGCGGACGTCTGCGCCCGTACGACTCGAATCGCGTGGTCGACGCGCGCCGACGGTCGGTGCGCGCATGCGCGGTCTGGGGGGCGAACCGGGGGCGAAACGAAGGAGAGCAACATGGCGATGAGCGTCCTGTCGGGGCCCGCGACCCGGATTGGGTTCGTTCGAGCGCGGCGCGGCGACGGCCGGCCGGGAGCGGGGGAGTTCGTGAGCAAGCGCGCTTGCGAACTCCGCATCGGCAACCGGGCGGCCCTGCTCGAACTCGCCGTCGCACCGCAGCTCAGCGAAGGCGACGTCGTGACGATCGTAGGTCACGAGCGGGCGAACGGCTTCGTCGGCTATGCGCTGGCGAACCACACGACGGGCGCGATCTGCGCACCCGATTCGCGGTCGCACTACCTCCTCGGTGCCGTCCTCGTGACGATCGGAGTTCCGCTGTCTCTGCTCCTGCTCGGCGTCCCGCTCTTCACCGCCGGCGTCTGGCTCCTGTGCATCGCGCACCGGAACGCGGAGGCGCGCCGACTGCTCCAGCCGCCGTCGAGCGCTACGTGATGGACTTCCGGGCACCGCAGCGAGAGTCCTCGCGCTCCGAGGCAGTCCACCGGAAGCACGTCGCCGGCTCGCCGGCGCGAACGAACTCGCGTTCGCGGCTTCGTACGGCGGACGGCGACTAGTCGGTAGCCCATTGAACGGACGCGAGACGCGCTCCGCTCCGGACTAGAGAGCTTCGTCTCGGGTCGCGTGTCGAGTCGCCGGCCCTTGAGGTCCTCGCGGTGGAGGTCGTCCCCGCCACCTGGCTCTGCCCGCGACACCCGTTGCAGAAGGAGGTTTGTGATGAAGCGGTTCATGGCACTGTCGTGCATCCTGCTTCCGTTCTGGACGACGGGCTGCGACTCGAACTCGGACTCCTCGACGACGAAGAAGCTGAAGGTGCAGGTGGTCGGCGCGAACGACCTGGGCCTGCATTGGATCGCGAAGGACTACTCGGTCTTCGCGGTCCTTCCCCCGTACAACGTCGTGCGCGCGCAAGTCGTGCGGCAGGCGGGCGCGGGCTTGCCGGAAGTGTTGGACGACTCGACGGTCGAGCTGCGCTACAGCGCGATCTCCGCGCTCGGGGCCGAGCCGAACTCGACGAGCGTCGCCAAGACGGACTTCTGGGATCACGCGGAGGACCTGTTCGGCGTGCGGCTCGAGCTCGGTGAGGGCCTCCGCGGCTTCTACATGCCCGCCGACGCGCCGAAGCCCGGTCCGCAGACGATGGAGTTCGACGCGAAACGCAACGACTGGGTCGTTCGCGGCCTGCCGATCACGCCGATCGACGACGAGGGCGGACTCGACTGCTATCCGCTGCTGCGCCTCACCGCGTTCAGCAAGGAGACGCACAAGAAGCTCGCTCACCTCGACGTCGTCGTGCCGGTTTCCGACGAGAGCGAATGCGGCCGTTGCCACGAGTCCGGCGGAGTCGCCGCGCGCGAGCCGTCGTCCTTCCCTGGCGTGCCGCCGACCGTCGTGTGGTCGCAGGCGACCGACCGCGACGTGCAGATGAAGGAGAACATCCTGATCCTGCACGACCTGCGCAACGCGACGCACCTCTACACCTCTCAACCGGTGCTCTGCGCCGATTGCCACTACGTCGCCGCGCTCGACTTCGAGGGCGCGGGGCCGACCGAGAAGCAGTGCTATCGGGCTTCGCTCTCGCGAGTCGTCCACCAGACCCACGGTTACGCGCGCGACGAGTTCGGCGAGCTCGTCTTCCCAGAGACCGGCGCGATGGCGGACACGTGCTACTCGTGCCACCCGGGTCACGACGCGCAAGCGCTGCGCGGCGCGATGCGCACCGGCGATCTGGAGTGCGTCGATTGCCACGGCAACCTGCTCGCGGTCGGCGGCGCGTTCCGCTTGCGGCCGGGTGGGAGCCTCGACGGCAAGTGGGACGGCTCCGAGCGGCGTCCGTGGGTCGACATGCCGCGTTGCCAGTCGTGCCACACCGGCGACGCGCTCGTGCGGCTGACCGATCCCGACGCGCTCTACAGCGACGACGGCATGCGCCTGCAGCAGGCGTATCGCATGCGCGACGAATCGGCGTCGACGTTCCTCGCGCCGAATCCGCGCTTCGCCGAGAACCCGAAGACGCGCTATCGAGACAGCCTCGGGCACGGCGGGCTCGCGTGCGAGAACTGCCACGGCAGCACGCACACCGAGTGGCCGAACGGCAGGCTGCGCACGAGTGACAACCTCGCCGCGTACGAGCTGCAGAAGCACTGCGGCGTCCTCGTCGAGTGCAAGACGTGTCACCCGGGCGAATCGCTCGCGGTGAACGTCGCCGGGCCGCACGGTCTGCACAACGTCGGCGATCCGCGCTTCGTGCAGAATCACGGCTCGTTCTTCGCGGCGGACCATGCGCTCTGCAAGGCCTGCCACGGAGTGGAGTTCGAGGGCACGGTGCTCTCTCGCGCGCACGCCGAGCGCTCGTTCGAGCTCGCGCCGGGACGCGTCGTGCACCTCGCGAAGGGGCGGATGGTCGACTGCGGCTTCTGCCACGCCAAGCCGCCGAAGGCGACCGGCCTCCAGGCTTGCCTGCCGGCGAACGGGTTGGTGCCGAAGCCGTAGCGCTCGACCCGATTCCTCCGCTCCCTCGCGCACCGCACGCGACCACGCCTCGTGGAGCGTGCGGTGCCTTCGCTCGGCAAGCTCGCGACCTCGCCGGTCGCGAGCGATTCTGGGAAGCCCGATCGGAACGCGATCGCCGCCGCGTCGGCCGCGCGCGACGGGTGGCGAGTCGCTCGGAACCCGTCGGACGGCCCCGCCGGCGCGCGTCGGCGGTGCGGGAGCGAAAAGCCTTCGTGCTAGACTCCCGGCCGGCCAGGGTCCGACCCGACTCGGAATCCGCCCGACCCGCGCGTCCGCGTCACTGTTTCGCGCGCCCGGTCTGGAGCGAGAGGCCGAAGCCTTCCGATCCTGGAAGCCTCGCAGCCCCTAAATCGCCCCTCCATGCGCATCTACCTCGCCGATCTCGGCCACAACCTGCTGACCAAGAGCTCCGATGTCTATCCGCTCGGCGTCGCCAACCTGGTGACGTACGCGGCGGCGCATCTGAGGAGTTCGCCGACGGCCGGCAAGCCGGAGTTCGCGCTCTTCCGCGAGCCGCAGGACCTGAAGGCCGCTATCGACCGCGCGGCGCCGGACGTGCTCGGGCTCTCGAACTACGCGTGGAACGAAGAGCTCTCGCACCACTTCGCGAGCTACGCGAAGAAGAAGCACCCGCGCACGCTGACGGTGATGGGCGGACCGAACTGGCCGTTGGTCGATGCGGTGCAGGAGACGTTCCTGCGGTCGCTGCCCGACGTCGATTGCTACGTCGACGGGCCGACGTACGAAGGCGAGCGCGCGTTCCTGAACTTGCTCCAACGCTTCAGCGACGTCGGCGCGCGCCGCGAAGGCGTCTTCGAAGCGCCGGTCGCCGGCGTGACGTGGATCGATCCGAAGACGGGCTCGTTCGTCAAGGCCGCGGAGATCGAGCGCATCCAAGACCTCGACGAGATCCCGTCGCCGTACACGTCCGGTTGGATGGATCCGTTCCTCTCGACCGGCTACTTCCCGATGATGCAGATCGCGCGCGGGTGTCCGTTCACCTGCGCGTTCTGCAACTCGGGCGTCAAGTCGAACAGCCGCGTGTTCGCGCACTCGGTGCAGAACGTCAAGGACGACCTGCTCTACCTCGCCGAGCGCATCAAGCCCGAGATCACGCTCTGTTTCGCCGACGACAACTTCGGCATGTACGAGCGCGACGAGGAGATCGCCGACTACATCGGTTGGCTCCAGGACACGTACAACTGGCCGCGTTACATCCGCACGACCACCGGCAAGAACAAGGGCGAGCGCATCATCAAGGTGATGCGCAAGGTGCGCGGCGCGCTGCCGATGACCGCCGCCGTTCAGTCGATGAACCCGGTCGTGCTGAAGAACATCAAGCGCGACAACATCAAGCTCTCGACCTACATGGAGATCCAGGCCGAGCTCGATTCGATGGGGATGCAGAGCTACGGCGAATTGATCCTCTGTCTGCCCGGCGAGACGCGCCAAAGCTTCATGAAGGCGGTCAACGACCTGCTCGACGCCGGCGCGAAGCGCATCAGCGCGCACCAATTGATGTTGTTGCACGGCGCCGAGCTCGCCAATCCCGACCAGCGCGAGAAGTTCAAGTTCGACACGCGGTTCCGCGTCGTCGCGCGCAACATCGGCGACTTCACCGGCGAGCCGATCATCGAGGTGGAGGAGATGGTCGTGGCGACGCCCGACTTCTCGTTCCAGGACTACCTCGACACGCGGGTCTTCCACCTCCTGCTGACGATCTTCTACTACGAAGGCAACTACGAGGAGCCGTTCGCGTACGCGCAGCAACACGGTGTCAAGGCGTTCGACCTCGTCGTGCGCATGCAGCAGTTGCTCGCCGAGGCGCCGCCCGAATTCCGCAGAGTGATCGACGACTTCCTCGTCGAGACCAAGCAAGAGATCTTCATGTCGCGCCAAGCGTGCCTCGACTGGGCGAAGGCGCACTACGCGGAGCTCGTCGACGGCACGCTCGGCGGCAACTTGCTGTCGAAGTACTCGATGATCGGCCGTTTCGTCGCGACGCAGGCGGGGCTCGACTTCCTGGAGCTCGCGACCAGCCGCGTGCTCGGCGAGCGCGGCGTGCGCTTCGATGCCAAGGAGCTCGCGACGATCTTCGAATACCTGCGCGCGGTCGTTCTGCACGTGCCGTTCGCCGAGGCGCTGCCGCAGCGCGTGCAGTGGCGCACCGAACACGACGTCGAGACGTGGATCGCGGAGCGCTACGCGAAGCCGCTCGCCGGCTATCGCTTCGACGCCCCGCGCACGTACGTCGCCGAAGCGGCGCCCGACAAGCGTGCGCTGATCGAAACCAAGCTCGCGACCTTCGGCGAGCACCCGTCCGGGCTCGGCAAGTTCACCCGCACGATGTTCGCGCGCGATCTGCGCCGCAGCTTCGCGCCGGCGCGTCCACGACTCGAAGGAGCGAAAGCGTGAGCGAGCGCGGGCTCCCGGAGATTTCGTTCATCATGCCCTGCTACAACGAGCAGGAAGTCGTGCCGTACACGATCCCGCAGCTCGTGCAGGCGTTCGAGAAGGCCGGCCACGCGCTCGAACTCGTCGCGGTGGACAACGGCTCCAAGGACCGCACCGGTGAGCTGATCCGGAAGTTCGAAGCGCAAGGCGTCGGCGTCGTGCACCACCGCGTCGAGCCGAACGAGGGCTACGGCAACGGCGTGTTGAAGTCGATCGCGGTCTGCCGCGCGCCGTGGATCGGGATCATCCCGGCCGACGGCCAAGTCGACGCCGAGGACGTCGCGCGGCTCTTCGAAGCGATCAAGCACACCGACGGCATGGTGCTCGGCAAGGTGCGCCGCCGCTTCCGGATGGACGGGCCGCTTCGCAAGGTCATTTCCGTCGCGTACAACGCGCTCGTCTACGTGCTCTACCCGAAGCTCGGCTCGATCGACATCAACGGAAGCCCGAAGATCATCCACCGCGACGTGCTCGCCGCGATGGACTGCAAGGAAAAGCAGTGGTTCCTCGATCCCGAGATGATGATCAAGGGCCATCACCTCGGCGTACGCGTGCTCGAGATGAACGTCTTCGCACGCATGCGCTCGAACGGGCTCTCGCACGTCCGCGGCTCGACCTGTCTCGAGTTCCTGAAGAAGCTCTTCGCGTATCGCTTCGGCGGCGCGCTGTCCGAGTGGAAGAGCCGCCGGCCGAAGGTCGTCTTCCGCGAAGCGCCCCGCGATCGAGAAGTCGCCGCGCGCTGACCGTCCGCCGGCTCTTCAGCTTCGCGCGCGGGGTCCGGTGCGCGATCCGCTGCGCGACTCGCGCCGATCAAAAGGTCGGAAGCGCGCGCGAGCCTCGGCGTTCCGACAATTCGCGTCGACCCTCGAGCCGCTACGGCGGCAGGAGACTCGGATGAACACTCGGAACATTCTCGCTTCGACGAGCCGCTCGGTGCGGCGCACGCTTTCGCTCGCGCTCGCGTCGTCGACTCTCGCACTCTCCGCGGCGAGCGCCGTGCCGCAAGGCGCCGCGGCTCGGCCGACTCACGTCGCCGGCCCGGAGGCGACCGACCTGATCGCGCGGACGCACGGGACGATCCTGACGGCCGTGGCGGTCGGCGGCATCGAGGCGCTCGCGCTGCCGAGCCTCGTCGCGAGCACGCCGCGCGCACCGAACACCGGCAAGCCGACGGTGCACGCGCTCGCCGGCCCCGACGCGCACGGTCGCATCGCGTTCGTCGAGAACGACATGCTCGCCAAGCGTCACGCGCTCGACGTGCTCGCCGCCGACGGGAGCACGACGCGCTTGTTCGAAGCCGATGGTGACGCACTGTGGGATCACGTCGCGGGCCAACACGTCGCGGTCTCGCCCGACGGACTCCGCGTGGCGTTGGTGCGCGACGCGGAGGGGCAGACCTGTCGCGATCCGGGCGCGTACCTCTTCGAGGGCGAGCTCGGCATCTGGGACGCGGAGTCGCGCAGGGAGCTGACGACGCGTGCTCGCGTGCTCGACGACACGCTCGCATGGTTCCCGGACGGGCGTCGAGTCGCGTTCACGGCGCTGATCCCGCGTTCCGACGCTCGCTCGATGCTCGCGACGCAGCCCGAGCATTCCGACGGCTTCGGCCGGGCGACGCTCGGCTGGGCGCGAGTCGCGGTCGTTCACGTGCTCGATGTCGAAACCGGCCACGCGACGCCGTTGCACGTCGGCGAACGACCGACCGTGTCGACCGACGGCCGCACGCTCGTGCTGCGCGACTTCGAGCAACACTGGCGCGTCGTCGACGTCGACACGCGGCTCTCGCGGCCGTTCATCGCGCCGGGCGCGGTCTCTCCCGGCGCGATCGCGTTCGTCGACGAGCACACGGTGCTCTACTGGGCGCTGCCGACCGCAGGCGCGACCGTGAAGTACACCGAGAACAACAGTCCGTTGATCGGCAAGAAGTCGATGCGCACGCTGAAGCTCGTCGACCTGCGCGACGGCCGCTTCCAAACCGTCGTCCCGTACATCGACCCGCGCCGCAAAGTGAGCTTCGGCGCGACGCTGGACCCGAAGCGCTGAGGTGGGGATCGGCCCGCGGCCGTCACTCCGGACCGCGGGCCGTTCTCTTGGACCTGGATGGTGAGCGCGTGGAGAGTGCGTCCCTGCGGACGCGTTCAGCGTCGGAGCGAGCCTTCGGATTCCGGACCGAGCGAAACGGTCGAGCGGGCTATCCTCGGTCGCGATGGGCGTGCTCGGCGGCGACAAGCGGTGGCGGTTCGGCGCGTGTCTGGTAGGTGCGTTCAGCGTCTCGGCGGTGGCGCTGTTCGCGTACGAAGGCCTGAATCCGAGCTGGCGCACGCCCGAGGTTGCGCGGGGCGTGGGGGACGAGCTCGCGGTGCCGATTCGCGAGCTCCGCGTCGTCGCGCTCAATGTCGCGAAGGCGCACTTCTACGAAGGTGGTGAGTTCGTCGACGCCACGCGCGTTCGCGCGGAGCTCGACGCGATCGCCGCGGTGCTCGTGGCCGAGCGCGCCGACCTCGTGTTCCTCTCGGAGGTCGTGCTCGAATGCGGGCCCGAGCCGCTCGATCAAGTCGAGCACCTCGCGCTCGCCGGCCGATTCCCGTTCCGCGCGGCGAGCGAGAACTACAGCTTCGGGTTCCCGTTCTTCCGCATTCGCGCGGGCAACGCGCTGCTGTCGCGCGCGCCGCTGAAGGCGATCGAGACGCTGCAGCTCGCCGGCGGCCGGCCGTTCTGGAGCCCGACCAACAACCGGCGCGCGCTCTGCACCGAGCTCGAGCTCGGCGGCGCGACCGTGCTCGCCGTCGTGGTGCGCAACGACTCGTTCGACCTCGCGAACAACTTCGTGCAGACGCGCGAGCTGCTCGACTACGTCGGCGAGCGGCCCGCGCTGCTCGCCGGCGACTTCAACGCGGAGCCGCGGGACGCTTCGCTCGAGCTCCTGCGCGCGAGCGGCCGCTTCTCGGGCTTCGTCGACGGTTCGCCGACGTTCCCGAGCTCCGCACCGCGTCGCCGGATCGATCACGTGCTCGCGCCCGCGACGTGGACGGTGGTCGAGCAGCACGTCGTCGCCGCGGGGAGTTCCGACCACCTCGCGGTCGTCGCGACGTTCCGGCTGCCGTGACGCGATCGGGGATCGCGTCGCTCGGTTCGCGACGCGTCGACCGTGCGTCAGCTTCGACGGTCGTGCGGGGCGCTCGGGATGCGCTCGATCCGCGCGCGGCGCGGGTCGAGCGTGCGGCGCACGCCGTCCGACGAGCTCTCCACGACGATTCGCACGCGACGGCCCTCGCCTTCGACCGTGACCACCTGACCGAGGTGTCGTCCGTCGACGCGCACCCAGTCGCCGCGGCGCCACGCGGCGTCGCTCGTGTCGCCGAGAGGCAGGCTCGTGCGCGCAGACATGTGGGCCGCGCGCCACGCGTCGGCGTCGGTGCAGACGTCGCAGGCGCCGCACGGGGGCGCGGGCGCCGCGAGATCGAAGTGCCGAGCGATCGCCACGCGGCGGCACTCTTCGTGGCCGCCGGCGAAGCGGGCCATCGCGAGCAAGCCTTCGAGATCGGCGCGGCGTTTCGCGTCGCTGCCGACCGCGTTCGGGAGCTCGGCGGGATCGAGCTCGCGCACGACGCGTAGATCGTGGCTCTCGAACGCGCCGTCGGTGACGCCGAGCACCTCGAGCCACTTCAAGCAGATCGACACGCGGTTGTCGGCGCGGTTCTTCACCAGGAGCTCGTCGCGCAGGTCGTCGAGCTCCTTGGTCGCGACACGCTCGCCCCAGCCGCGCAAAGTCTCGTAGACGTGCATCAAGTACTCGAGCGACGGATTCGCCCACTCGACGAAGCCTTGCTGGATCGCGAGATCCTCCTCGAAGTAGAGCACCTCGCACCACGACGGCTTGCCGTCGCGACCCGCGCGGCCGACCTCTTGCGTCCACTGCTCCAACGTCCGCGGCACTTGCGCGTGCAGCACGAAGCGGATGTCGGGCTTGTCGACGCCCATGCCGAACGCGTTGGTCGCGAGCACGACGTCGCGCTCGCTCTCGAGGAAACGCCGTTGCGCGCGCCGGCGCTCCTCGGGCGAGAGCTTGCCGTGGTAGACGAGACTCTCGATGCCGGCGCGCTTGAGCTCGACGTGGAGCTCCTCGAGATCGCGGATCAGCGTCGAATAGACGATTCCGGCGCCGTCCTGCGCGCGCACGCGTTCGGCGAGCAGTGGGAGCTTCTCCTCCGCGAAGACCACGCGCGTCGCGGCGAGGAAGAGCTCGGGCCGCTCGATGCCCAGACGCACGATCAACGGGTCGCGCAGGCCGAGCATGCTCACGATGTCCTCTGCGACGCGCGTGGTCGCCGTCGCCGTCAGCGCAAGCGTCGGCGGATTCCCGAGGCGCGCGCGGTAGGTCGCGAGCTGCGAGTAGTCGGGCCGAAAATCGTGGCCCCATTGACTGACGCAGTGCGCTTCGTCGACCGCGAGTCGCGCGATGCGGAGCTTCGGCAACGCCTCCTGGAAGTCCGCGCTGCGGAAGCGCTCGGGCGTGACGTACAGGAGCTCGAGCTTGCCGTCCGCGGCGCGCTGCAACCGCTCACGACGCTGCGGCGCGTCGAGCGACGAGTTGACGAACGCCGCGCGCACGCCCTTCCTCGTCAGCGCGTCGACTTGATCCTGCATCAGAGCGATCAACGGGCTGATCACCAACGTCAACCCGTCGACCAAGAGCGCGGGGAGCTGATAGCAGAGCGACTTCCCGCCGCCGGTCGGCATCGTCAGCAGCACGTCGCGGCCCGCGAGCACCGCGTCGATCACCTCGCGCTGCGGCCCGCGCAGCTCGGAGTGCCCGAAGCGCTCTTGGAGCACTTGCTCGATCGTCCGCGCGCCCATGCGAGGCGCGGATCGTACACGACGCTCGTCGCGTCACGGTGTCGCCGGCGCGGGTGCACCTCCGCCAACCACTCGTGCGCTCCCCGTGACTGCGCGGTGGTGGCGCGGCCGAAGCTGCGAGCGGACGCGGCGCCGCCGGATCCGTCCGCAGGGATGAGGTCGAAGCTCTACGGCTCGATGAAGAACGCGAGCGCGTCGGTCAGGCTGGTGGTGAACGGGTCCAACGGATCGCGCGACCAATACTGAGCGAAGATCTCCTCCCCAGCGACCAGCGCGGGATCGACTCCGAGGCGGATGCGGTCGTTGAAGTCGAGAGAGAACGAACCCGAGCAGTCGTTCGGCGGCGGATTGCCGCCGGAGTTCAAGACGTTGCAGCGCGTGATCGGGAGCTTCATGCAGAGCCGTCCGCCCTGGAACGGCGCGCTCTGCGGCGTGAACGCGTAGAAGAGCAAGCCGTTCCTGTTGTTGAGGACCTGGAAGGCCTTGATGCGGAAGGGCTGACCGCTCGAAACGCTCGGAGTGCCGACGCTCGCGATGTTGGGCACGCAGCCGAGGCTGTTCAGTTTCGCCTTGCAGTACGTCGTCGGCGCTCGCCCGCATCGACCACCCGAGCTGCTCGCCGGACGGGATACCCGCGCGCTGCCAGAGCAATGCACCGGTCTGGCCCGAACACGCGTAGACGAACCCGCCCGGCGTCGATTGATTGCCGTCGTTCGGTTTCCCGATCGCATAGTCGCTTCGGCCGTCGCCATCGACGTCGCCGAGCAGCGCGCACGAATCGCCGAACTGCCAGTCTCCCGTGTGCAAGCAGATGGTCGCTCCGGTCGCGCCGCTGATGACCAACGCGCACGAGTTCGTCCACGTGCCGCCGGTGGGCTTCTGCGGACCGCCTGCGATCACGTCCGGCACACTGTCGCCGTCGACGTCCTCGCCGCCGTCGACGGCTTCGCCGAGCGCGGTGTCCGCGGCGGGACCCGCGACGTGGTGGATCACGACACCGGACAGCCCGGAGATCACTTGCACGTAGCCGGGGCCGGCGACGGAGCCGCCGAACTCGTACAGTTCGCTGGACTCGGGCGCGCCCACGACGACGTCGGGGACTCCATCGACGTCGACGTCACCGGCGGCGGCGAGCGCGTAGCCGAAGTAGTCCTGCGCGCCCAGGCCCGCCCACGAGTGGATCACCCCGTCGTGCGGCCCGAGCAGACGAGCACTTGGCCCGAATCGGTGCCGTTGACGTCCGAGTACGGCGCGCCGACCGCGAAATCGTCGATCGCGTCACCGTCGACGACGCCGACGTTCGCGACCGACCAACCGAAGCTGTCTCCGGCAGCGAGGCCGGCGAGCGTCTTGACCTCGGTCTGCGCGAACGCGGCCGCACAGAACGACATCGCGACGACGCGCGAGCTTGTGCGTGAACGGATGGAGTCCATGGTTGCCCTTCCGATACCGAACCGATGATGCTGTGCGCTCGCGAGCCAGGCCGGAGAGTGCGCGAGCGCAAGCGCGAATCGCCCGCGGCGGTCGAGTCGGTTCAACAGCCTTCGCCCGACCCGCCGGACGGCATTCTGCTCCGCGCGTAGAGAAAGCGGGCGCGGGGGCGCGGCGAGATCTCGCCGGCTCCCCCGGGGAAAGGCCGTCCTACGGCCCGCCGCTGGGGGGGCTGATCCCGTCTGGAGCGAGCCCGGACGCCGTTCGGCCCCAGGGCCCCGCGGGCAGCCGCAAGTCTCCAGCCTCCGTCGGCCGATCTCGGAAGTCCGCCGCGCGACTTCCCCGTCGCGACCGCCCTCCGCCGTGCCGTCCACCTTCACTCGATTCGCGCTCGCGTCGATCCTCGGGTCGTGCGCGCTTCCGTCCGCGCTCGCACAAGACGTCGAGGATTCCGGCGCCGACCTCACCGAGCTTTCGCTCGAGGACTTGCTCCAACTCGACGTCGTCGTCACGTCCGCGTCGAAGCACGAGCAGACGCTCGCCCGAACGGCGGCCGCCGTTCACGTGATCACCGCGCAGGACATCGAGCGCTCCGGCGCGACGTCGCTCGCCGAAGTCTTGCGCCTCGCTCCCGGAGTCGATGTCGCTCGGCTCGACTCGAATCGTTGGGCGGTCAGCATTCGCGGGTTCAACGGCCAGTTCGCGAACAAGATCCTCGTGCTCGTCGACGGGCGCAGCATCTACACGCCGCTCTTCTCCGGCACGCTGTGGGACACGGCGGACATGCCGCTCGAGGAGATCGAGCGCATCGAGGTCATCCGTGGACCCGGCGGCGCGTTGTGGGGCGCGAACGCGGTCAACGGCATCGTCAACGTGATCACCAAGCGCGCCGAGGACACCGTCGGCGGACTCGTGACGATGACGCTCGGTGATCTCGATCGCGTGCTCGGATACGCGCGTCACGGAGCGAGCGCCGAGAACGGTGCGTGGCGAGCGTGGGGCCGCTGGACCGATCGTGGACCGACCGGTGACCCCGCGGGCGGCGACGGCGAAGACGACTGGTCGCTCGCGAGCGTCGGGTTCCGCGGCGATTTCCGAGCAAACGACCGCGACACGTGGACGCTCCAAGGTGGCGGTTATGCGGGACGAGTCGATGGCGCGCTGACGGCCGCCGCGCCGCCGCCGCAATACGTATCGACCGCGACCGATCACGCCGACGTCGACGGCGCGACGTTGCAGTCGCGTTGGCAGCGCACGTTCGGCGAGGGAGACGCGCTCGCGATCCAAGGCTACGTCGATCACTACCGGCGCGACCATTCGTTCTTCGTCGAGGAACGCAGCACGTTGGGGCTCGAGTTTGAGCGCCATCTGCCGCTCGGCGCGAGCCACGCAGTGACCTGGGGCGCCTCGACGCGCGCGTCGCACAGCGACACCGAAGACACCTTCGTCGTCGCCTGGCGCGACAATCAACGCACGGACGTCCTCTTCGGCGCGTTCCTCCAGGACGAAGTGACTTTGGTGCCCGATCGCTGGTCCCTGACGCTCGGCACGAAAGCGGAGCACGAAGATTCGACCGGCTCGAATCTGCAGCCGAGCGCGCGACTGCTGTTCTCCCCGAGCGAGCGTCAGAGTTGGTGGTGCTCGGTCTCGCGAGCCGTCGCCACACCGTCGCAGGCCGCACAGGACGTCGAACTCGTCCAAGCGATCGTGCCGGGCATGCCCAATCAGTACGTGACCATCTTCGGCGACCGCGACGTCGAGCCGGAGACGGTCGACGCGATCGAGCTCGGCTGGCGGGTGCGACCGACCGAGCGGCTCGAGTGCGACTTCGCCGTGCACTTCGACCGGTACCACGACTTGATCCTTTTCGAGCCCGGCGCACCGTACGTCTCCGGAACCGACGTGATCGTGCCGCTCGTCTCGACGAACGCGCCCGAGGCCGAGGGCTTCGGTGTCGAAGCGCACATCGATTGGATCGCCAGCGACGACACGCTCCTCACGCTCACCTGGACGTCGCAGGAAATCGACATCGATCCGGACGGCGCGCTATCGCCGGTCGTCGAGGACGACGAAATCACGCACCCCGAGACTCAATGGTCGCTGCGCGTGCAGCACGACTTCGACGAGCTCTGGCGCTGCGACGCATTGCTCTGGCGCGTCGAGGACGTCGAGTTGGGTGCCGTGCCCGACTATTGGAGGCTCGACGCCAACGTGCACCGCAAACTCGGACGCCACGGCAGCGTCACGCTCGGCGTGCAGAACGTGCTGCACGACGGCGAGCCCGAGTTCGGCGACGGCTACTTCAACGCGTCGAACGAGATGCGCTCGGCGTTCTACGTCCGGACGACGTGGAGTTTCTGACCGCGCGGGCATCGTCCGGCAGAGCGCGGCGCGACGTCAGCTCGATCGTGCGTGCCACGCGGCGAGCACCTCGCGCTCGCGCTCGGGGCTGAGCCCGCGCTTCTGCGTCGCGCGTCGGTCCTCCGGCAGCGAATTCCACCACGCGAGCGTGTCGCGCACCGTGACCTCGAGCGGACGAAAGCGCAGACCCGCGTGGATCGCTTTCGACACGTTCAACGTCCAGTACGCGTGCCCGGGCTCGACGCTCGGCAACCACGCCGGCAGGTCGGTCCACGGCGAGACGCCTTGTTCGAACAGGAACGCGGTGTCGACCCAGGTGAGCCGCGCGTCGCTCCCGGTGGCGCGCACGCAGGTCTCGAGCAGCTCGCGCATCACGAGCTCGCGCTCCGGCCCGACGACGTGGAGGAGCCCGAACGTGCGCTGCTCGACCAGCCTGACCAGGAACTCGCCGAGATCGCGCGCGTCGATGAACTGCGTCGGATCGTCGCCCGAGCCCGGCGCGAGCACCTCGCCGCCGCGCGCGACGCGCACCGGCCAATACGTGAAGCGATCGGACCCGTCGCGCGGACCGACGATCAGTCCGGGCCGGACGATCGTGTAGCGCTTCGGGCAGATCTCGGCGAGCAGCTTCTCGCAGCGCGCTTTGCGTCCGCCGAAGAGCTCGGCCGACGCATCGTCCTCGTCCTTCGGATCGAGCGGTGTCGTCTCCGCGGTCTCGTCGAGGTTCGCCTTCGAGAGATCGGCGACGGCGTTGAGCGAGGAAACGAAGAGGTATTGGCCGACCGCGGGCCCGAGCAGCGTCGCGGCCGAGCGCACGTGCCGCGGCATGTCGGTCCACGTGTCGAGCACCGCGTCCCAGCGCCGACCTTCGAGCGCGCTCATGTCGCCGTCGCGGTCGCCGCGCAGCTTTTCGCATTCGGGGAAGAGCTCGGGATTGGTCTGGCCGCGGTTGAAGAGCGTCACCTGGTGTCCGCGCGCGAGCGCCGCCTCGACGATGTGCGGCCCGATGAAGCGTGTCCCGCCGAGGACGAGCACTTTCAGCGACTTCGGCCGCTCGCCGCGCGCTCCCGCGCACGCTCCGAGCGCGAGCGCGCCGAGCCCGGCGCCGCTCCAGAGGAACTCCCGACGACTTGCACGCGATCCGTTGGCTTCCATGGACCGAGATCTTGCCCGACGCACCGCGCGGCGTCTGTCCGAGATGCGTCAGGCTCCGCGCGGCGCGTCGGTCGGCGTTCGGAACTCACTCCGCGGCGCCGAACGGCGGTCGAGCGAGCGCTCGCGACGGCGAGCGCTCGCTCGCGACAGTTGAAGGCGCCGCCGCGACGCGTACGCTACGCGGGAGCGGGTCGTGACACGTGGTCCATCCGCGAGCGGGCGGCGTGCCGAGGGTTGTCGCGATGTCGTGGATCGGGATGGGGCGATGGAGCTTGGGATTCGGGCTCGCGTGGGTTGCGAGCTGTGGCGGTGGCGGACCGGGGACCGGCGTGGTCGATCCGCCGAGCACGCAGGTCGGCGAGATCCTCGCGGTCGACACCGTGCCGCGCGTCGACTTGCCGGGCGTGGTGTCGGTGCTCTTGCGCGTGCTCGCCGAGGACGACGCGCCGATGGCGAATCTGGTCGCGACGGACTTCACGTTGCTAGAGGACGGCAATCCGGTTTCGGGGCTCGAGAGCCAACAGCGTCTGCTGCCGAAGCCCGAGGTCTTCCGCTCGTTCTCGCACCTGTTGCTCGACCGCTCGGGCTCGATCCTCGCGTCGCCGAAGGGCAAGCAAGCCGAGCTCGACGCCGCGATCGAGTACGTCAGCCTGGTCACGACCGCGCCGGAGTCGTTCGTCGCGATCTCGTGGTTCGACGGCTCTACGCAGTTGCACGAGCTCACCGACTACTCCAACGACAAGACCGCGTTGCTCGCCGCGCTCGCGCACTTGCACGACGAGCCGCCGCTCTCCGCGTCCACCAACCTCTACGGCGCCGCGTTGTCCGCGTTGCAGTCGCTCGACCAAGCGGACTTCGACGCGCAAGCCGCCGGCGTCGACTATCGCTCGCTCGCGCTGGTGACGTTCACCGACGGGCGCGACACCGCGGGCACGACGACGCTGCAGAGCGTGTTGAATCAGCTCGGCGCGCTAAGCGGCGGCCAACCGCGCTATCAAGCGTTCACCATCGGCCTCGGCACCGAGATCGACAAGCAGGCGCTGTCGAGCATCGGCAAGGACGGCTCGGTGTTCGCCACGGACTTCGACGAGCTCGTGCCGAAGTTCCAGGAGGTCGGGCAGTCGATCCGCGATCTCGCGAACAGCTTCTACCTCGTCAGCTACGTCTCGCCGCTCTCCAGTTCCGCCGGCGCGCACACGCTGACCGTGCGCGCGACGAAAGGCGGCACGAGCGCCGAGCGCAGCTATCCGTTCAGCTCGCAGTACTTCGGCCCCGGCGGCGGCTTCGTCGACGCGGTTTTCGATCGCGAGCCCGTCGGCGGCCAAGAATGGCTCGTGCGCGACGTCGCGGAGGACTCGCAGCAGCGCGTCTACCTCGCCGGCGCGATCCAGACCGGTCTCGTCGACTCCGATGCGTTCGTGATCCGCCTGCGCGCCGACGGAACGCTCGACACGGGCTTCGGCGTCGGCGGCGAGCTCCGCATCGCGGGCTTCGGCGCCAGCGCGACGGTCGAAGCGACCGCGCTCGCGATCGGACCGGCGGGCGAGGTCGTCGTCGCGGGCACGATCGGCGTGCCGTTCGCGTCGAGCGGACTCGTGCTCTGGAGCCTCGACGCCAACGGCGGTGTCGCGCAGACCGCGAGCTTCGCGAACCTCGGGCTCGGCTCGGACGTGATCTGGGACCTCGGCTTCGATTCGGTCGGCCGCCTGCGCGGCGTCGGCACGGCGAACTTCTTCGTCGCACCGCCGATCTTCACGCAGCAGACCGCGGTGTGGGCGTTCACGTCGGCGCTCGCGCTCGACGCGAGCTTCGGCGTCGGCACCGGCTTCGCGCTGCACGCGGTCAATCCGTCGAAGCCCGCGGACACCGGCGTCGCGGTCGGGTTCGACGCGCAGGATCGCATCCTGGTCGTCGGCGCGCAGCTCGCGGCGAGTTCGAGCGGCACCGACGTCAAGGTCGTGCGCTTCGGCGCGAACGGCGTGCTCGACGGGAGCTTCGGCGTCGGCGGCTTCGCGTCGAACTTCGGCACGTTCCAGGCGAGCGTGTACGGCCAGGGCGAGTCGATCGCGGTCGACTCCGCCGGGCGCATCGTCGTCGCGGGCTCGTACCGCACCGCGAGCTCGTCGCAGGTGACCAAGCCGTGCGTGTGGCGGTTCGGCGTCGACGGCGCGCCCGACACGAACTTCGCAGGCAGCCCGTCGCAGCCGTGGTTCGGCACCGGGCTCGTCACGTTGCCGCTTCCGCTGCTCGACAACCAAGGCGTGCACGCGTTCGGGTTGACCGGCGCGCTGACTTCGCTCGTCCTGCGCGACGACGATTCGATCCTCGCGTGCGGCGAGCGGCAGAACGGCTTCCTCGACACCGATGTCTGCGTGTTGCGCTTCGACGCGAGCGGGATCCTGCACGCGAGCTACAACGTCACCGGGTTCCTGATCAAGGACGGCGCGGTCGGCGACAACGGCGCCGAGTGGGGGACACGCGTGCTGATCCACGGCTCCGGCAAGATCTGGGTCGCGGGCCAAGCGAGTGCGGGAGGCGACCTCCACTCGCTGGTGTGGGTCGACTCGGAGAAGGCGCGCGTCTTCAAGCCGTTCGGCGACAACTGACGTCGGCCGCGCCCGCCGCGGCCGGTCGCGCGCTCTCCGAGCTTCTCTTCGCCGCCGCGACGACTATGCTCGCGCGCGATGCGCTCCGGGTTCTTGGTCCTCGCCGCTCTGCTCGCGCTTGCCGCGCTCGCGCTGCCGGCCGGCGCGCTCGCGTCGGCGCTCGCGGGCGAGGCGTCGCCGCGCCTCGCGGTCGTGGTGCAGGGTGGGTGGATCCTGAAGGCGCTGCTCTTGGTCCACGCGGGCTTCGCGGTTGCGGCGGCTCGTCGGCGGCCGCGCGACGGCGAGTTCGGGCCGCTGGTCGACCGCGCGCTCGTGCGCAACGCGCCGGTCGGGCACGGTGAGCTCGCGTTGGTGCTCCTCTTGCTCGCGCTCGCCGCCGCGCTGCGCTTCCACGACCTCTCGAACCAGCTCTGGTTCGACGAGATCGACACGCTCGTGCACTACGCGCGCCGGCCGCTCGGCCAGGTGCTGACGACGTTCGACAGCCAGAACCAGCACCTGCTCTACTCGGTGCTCGCGCGGATCTCGTGCGTCGCGTTCGGTGACGGAGCGTTCGCGCTGCGACTGCCGGCGGCGCTGTTCGGCGTCGCGAGCCTGTGGGCGCTGTGGCGGTTCGCGCGTCGGGTCGCGCCCGCGAGCGAGGCGCTGGTCGCGACCGCGTTGCTCGCCGTCTCGTTCCACCACGTTTGGTTCTCGCAGAACGCGCGCGGCTACACCGGGCTCCTGTGCTTCACGCTGCTCGGTTCGAGCGCATTCGTCGAGCTGCTCACCCGTCGCTCCGCGCGCGAGCTCCGGCCTGTGGTCGCGTACGGCGCGTGGATGGCATTCGCGATCACGGTGCACGTCACTGCACTGTTCGTCGTCGCCGCGCACGGGCTGATCTGGCTCGCGACGCTGGTCGCGTCGCGCTCGCGCGCGACCGGACCGAATCGCTGGGCACCGGCGTCCGGTTTCGTGCTGACCGCGAGCTTCGCGTTGCTCGCGTATTCGCTGGTGCTGCCGCAGTTCCCAGCGACGATGCTCGCGAAGTCGATGCCCGGCGCGGCCACCGAGTGGAAGAACCCGTTGTGGCTGGTCACCGAGACGCTCGCCGGCCTCGCGCGCGGGCTGCCCGGCGGCTGGTTCGCGCTGATCGGCGGCGCGGCGGTCTTCGCGCTCGGCGCGTGGAGCTACGCGCGCCAGGGGCTCGCGGTGCTCGCGCTCTTCTTCCTGCCGATCGTCGTCACGGTCGTCGCGATCGTCGGCATGCACCACAACCTCTGGCCGCGCTTCTTCTTCTCGAGCGCGGGGTTCCTGGTGCTCGTCGTGCTGCGCGGCATCTCGAGCGGAGGCGAGCTCGTCGCGCGGCGTCCGCTCGGCCCGCGTTTCGCCGCGGTCGTCGGGGTGCTCGTGTGCGCGGCGAGCGCAGTGACCTTGCCGCGCGCCTACGGGCCGAAACAGGACTTCGAGGGCGCGCTCGCGTTCGTTCGCGCGAACGCCGCCCCTGACGACGGCGTCGCGACGATCGAAATGACCGACCTGCCGTACCGCGAGTTCCTGGACGCGGGCTGGGATTCGGTGAAGTCGCTCGACGAGCTCGTCGAGCTCGAGCAACGTCATCCGCGCACGTGGATCGTGTACTGCACGCCGACTTTCCTCGCCGCGCGCCAACCGGAAGCGTGGCGAAGGTTGCAGGACGAGTACTCGGAAGCGAAAGTTTTTCCCGGCACCGTCGGAGGCAGCGAGGTCGTCGTCCGAGTTCGCCGATAGGAGCCCTTCGTCCGCATTGCCCGCCACAGTGACTCCGCCCCAACCCCCGCCCCGCTCGGCCGTCGCGCCGGGAGCTCCCGCTTCCGTGCCCGCGAAAGGCTCGAAGAAGAAGCTCGTCGTGCTCGCGATCAAGATCGCGTTCACAGCGGGGTTCTTCGCGTTGCTCTTCGCGAAGGTGAGCTGGAGCGAGCTCTGGTCCCGAGCGACGAGCATCGCGCCGTCCACTTGGTTCGCCGTGTTCGCCTGCTTCGTCGCCGGCCACGCGGTCGGTGCGTTGAAGTGGCGCTACGCCCTCGGCCTGAGTCGTGCACGGATCACCGTCGGAGATGCGTTCCAGTGCTATGCGGCAGGCATGTTCGCGAACCTCTGCTTGCCGAGCATCGTCGGCGGCGACGCGGTCAAGGCGGTGCTCGCCGGCCGCGCGAGCAAGCGTTTCGAGGCCGCGGTGATCGGCGGCGCGACCGAGCGCTTGATCGACACGTTCGCGTTGCTGGTGCTGATCGTCGTCGGCGCGCTCATGTGCCGCGAGTCGTTCCCCGGATGGGCGCAGCAGACGCTGATCGTCGCGGTGGTCGTCGGACTCGGCGGCGCGCTGCTCTTCCTGCCGCTCGTGCTCCGCGTGAAGCTCGAGCGCTGGCCGAAGAAGCTCCGCCGCCCGATCGCGAAGACGTTGGTGTCGCTGCGGCGACTCGCGCGGCGTCCGGCGGCGGCGCTCGCGATCCTCGCGCTCTCGCTGGTTCTCCAGAGCTGGTTCGTCGTGCTCAACGCGTGGCTCGGCGCCGGCATCGGCGTCGAGCTCCCGCTCGCGACCTGGTTCTTCGCGATCCCGTTCACCAAGGCGGTCACGTTGGTGCCGATCAGCTTCGGCGGCTTCGGCCTGCGCGAGAAGACGCTCGCAGGACTGCTGCTCGCGATCGCCGCGGTGCCGGAGAAGCTCGGCGCGGCGTCGTCGATCCTTTGGCAGACGGTGTTGGTCGCGACCGGGCTCCTGTGCGGACTGCTCTTCGTCGCATTGGGTTGGCGCGCGAACTCGCGCGTCGGCTCGTTGTTCGGCACCCAGAAAGCGGTGAAGCGTGGTTGATGCTCGTGTGGTGATCCTCGGCGGCGGACCGGCGGGCGTCGGAGCCGCGTGGCAACTCGCGCGGCAGAAGAAGGCGCACGCGATCGTCGTCGAGCGCGGCGCGACGTTCGGCGGCAACTCGGGTTCGTTCGAAGCGGTGGGTCAGCGGCTCGACTACGGCAGCCATCGCCTGCACCCCGCGACCGAAGCGCACATCATGGCGGACGTGCGCGCGCTGCTCGGCGCCGATCTGCTCGACCGCCCGCGCCACGGGCGCATTCGCTTGCTCGGCAAGTGGATCCACTTCCCGCTGAAGCCCGTCGACCTCGTGTTGCGGCTCGACAAGAGCTTCGCGCTCGGCTCGCTGAAGGATGCGATCGCCAAGAAGCTCCCCAAGACGCTCGGTGGTGCGCCGGCGGAAGGCGACACGTTCGCGTCGGTGCTGCGCGCGAACCTCGGGCCGACGATCTGCGATCACTTCTACTTCCCGTACGCGGTGAAGCTGTGGGGGCACGCGCCGGCGGAGCTCTCCGGCATCCAAGCGCGCCGCCGCGTCTCCGCAGGCAACTTCGGCAAGCTCGTGAAGAAGGTCCTAGGCGCGGTGCCAGGCATGAAGAAGCCCGGCGCGGGCCGCTTCTTCTATCCGCGGCGCGGCTTCGGGCAGATCAGCGAGGCGTACGCCGCCGACGCGGCGAAGCACGGCGCCGAGCTGTTGACCCACACGACGATGACGCGCGTCGAGCGCGCGGGTTCGACGTGGCGCGTGCACGTCGAGGCGCAGGGCGCGACGCGCGTGCTCGAAGCGGATCAACTCTGGTCGACGATCCCGATCACGCTGCTCGCGCGCGCGCTGCAGCCCGCGCCGCCCGCCGAAGTGCTCGCCGCGACCGAGAAGATCGGGTATCGCGCGATGATCCTGATCTACGTGCAGCTCCCGATCGATCAATTCACCGAGTACGACGCGCACTACTTCCCCGGCGCCGACACGCGGATCACGCGGCTCTCGGAGCCGAAGAACTATTCGGCGTCGAGCGAGCCGAAGTCGAGCACCGTGCTCTGCGCCGAGCTGCCGTGCGAGGTCGGCGATCGCTTCTGGAAGATGAGCGACGCCGAGCTCGGCAACCTGGTCGTCGAGGACCTCGCGAAGAGCGGCATCCCGGTGCCGAAGGCGCCGACCAGCGCGTTCACGCGGCGGCTCGGTCAGGCGTATCCCGTCTACTTGAACGGCTACGAGCAGCCGTTCCAGACGCTCGATCGTTGGGCCGAGACGCTGCCCGACGCGATCTCGTACGGTCGCCAAGGTCTCTTCGCGCACGACAACACACACCACGCGCTCTTCATGGCGTACAGCGCGGTCGAGTGCCTGAACGGCAAGAGCTTCGACCGCGCGAAGTGGGCGGAGTTCCGCAAGGTCTTCGCGACGCACGTCGTCGAGGACTGAGCTGCGAACCGCGGCGCGCACGCTACGATTCCGAGCCGTCATTCGCCGCGTCCCCTCGGACGAGTGGCCTGCATCGTCGGCCCTCGCCCCATCGTCCGCGTCATGAGCGACTCGAACCTCGCGTCCTTCATCTGGTCCGTTGCCGACTCGCTCCGTGGCGACTACGAGCAGTCCGAGTCCGGCAGGGGCATCCTCACGCACCGTCGAGCGGCCGGAGCGCGATGCCAACGTCAACGTGGTGCTCGGCGCGAAGGGCAATTCGGTCGGCGCCACTCCCGCCGGAGCCACGGGCGATTGGGCGTCAACTCCCGACTGGAGGGGATCCGGTGACCAACACTCCCGAACCGCAGCCCGGTTCAATCGTCCTCTACCAGACCGAGGACGGCCGGACGCGCATTCAGTGCCGGTTCGACGGCGAGACGATCTGGCTGACGCAGGCGCAGTTGGCCGAGCTGTTTCAGAAGGACGTTCGGACGATCAACGAGCATCTCGCAAACATCTACGCCGAAGGGGAGCTGACTCGGGAGGCAACTATCCGGGATTACCGGATAGTTCGACCCGAGGGCCGCCGCCAGGTCTCGCGCGAGATCGAGCACTACAGCCTGCCCGCGATCCTCGCCGTCGGCTATCGGGTCCGAAGCCCGCGCGGGACGCAGTTCCGCCAGTGGGCGACGGCTCGGCTGGAAGAGTTCCTGGTGAAGGGCTTCACCATGGACGACGAGCGGCTGAAGAATCCGCCCGGTTCGGGATCGCCCGACTACTTCGACGAGCTCCTCGAACGGATCCGCGACATCCGGGCGAGCGAGCGACGGATGTACCTGCGGGTGCGCGAGATCCTGGCCCTCGCCGTCGACTACGACCCGAAGGTGGCGGAGACGCTGGAGTTCTTCCAGGTCGTCCAGAACAAGCTCCACCACGCCGTCACCGGGATGACCGCGCCCGAGCTGATCGCGGCGCGGGCCGATGCCCTGAAGCCGAACATGGGGCTCTCGACGTGGAAGGGCGATGTCGTGCGCCGCCAAGACATCAGCGTCGCGAAGAACTACCTCCACCAGGACGAGATCACCGAGCTCAACCGGATCGTCGTGATGTTCCTCGACTACGCGGAGGACCAGGCGACGCGCAAGCAACCGGTGCACCTGAGCGACTGGCGGAGGAAGCTCGACGACTTCCTTCGCTTCAACGAGCGCGACGTACTGCCCAACGCGGGCAAGGCGAGTCGCGAGGACGCGGATCGCCGGGCCGCGACCGAGTACGAGAAGTTCGAGTCGCGACGACGCGCGCAGCTCGAAGCGCGAGGCGAGGCCGACTCACTGCGGGCGCTGGAGGACCTCGCGAAGCGTGCCGCGAAGAAGCGCGGGCGGAAGCCGAAGCAGGAGCCCGGCTCGTGAGCTTCCCGCGCTATCCGAAGTACAAGCAGAGCGGCGTCAAGTGCCAGAGCGAGAGGTAGTCGGTGAAGCCTTCCCAGAACCACGCGAGCTGCTCGCCCTCCGTCGACTTCAACCTGCCGCCGAGCCAGTCGTGGAAGAGCTCGTGCGCGAGGAAGTGGAGCGTCCATGGACTCGCTTCGCCCCCCGAGCTTTCGGCGCCGCCAAAACCATCGGGACACCCGATCGCGATCACGCCGTCGGTGCGCGTGCCGCCGAAGCCGGGTTCGGTGACGATCAGCGAGAGCTCGGGGCTCCGCGGCGCGCCGAGCGAACGGATGCAGGCCTCGAGGTAGCGCCGCCCGAAGTCGGCAAGCGGTTCGACGATCGCTCGCTCGCCGTCGAACTGCACGACGCGGATCGGCACGCCTTCCGCGAGGACTGCCGCGCGCGCGAGCGGACGTCCGAACGCGATCGCCGTGTTGCCGAACGATTCCGGCACGCGCGCGCGCAGTCGACCGAGCGCCGGAGCCGCGAAGCCGCTCGCGATGAGCCAGTCCGCGGGCGCCGTGATCTCGATCGAGCGCTCGGGAGTCGGGAACTCGTCGCTCGTGTCGATCGCGAACAGTGTGTTGGCCGCGAATCCGAACGAGTAGGTCGGCGTGCGCCACGGCAGCAGCCCGAACGTTTCCCTCGCGTTCGCCGTGACGTCGACGACCGGGAGCTCGTAGCGGACGCGGAGCTCGCGGTCCCAATCGTCCGGCGCGAGCACCTCGAACGCATTGCGCTTCTCGCGGCGCCGCAGCGGCGGCTCGGCGACGAGCTCGCGCAGGTAGTAATCGTCGATGCGCAGCCACTCGCCCCGATTCTGGAGCTCGAGCACGGGCGGTGTCGTTCCGCGCAAGCCCTCGCCGACGAGCTCGACGCGCCAACGCGGCGCGCTCGCGTCGTCGACGTATGTCAGACGAGTCTCGATGCGCGGCGCCGCGACGACTTGTGCGTCGCTCGTCGCCGCGCGACAGCCGACGAGTGCCAACACGATGCCGGCGATCGACGCGTGGTTCGCCATGGGCCCAAGCTATGGGCGAACCGCTTAGAACGCGCGCAAGCTCTCCAGAGGTCGCGTGTTCAGCGCGCGCGCGGTCGCCGCGAGGCCGCTCACCGCGGCGAGGATCGCGGTTGCGAGCGCGGCGAGCGGTAGCCACCACCACGGCAGCTCCGGGCCGAGGTCGAGCACGCGATCGAGGAAGGCCCACGCCAGCGCGAATGCTCCGCATGCACCGACCAGGCCCGCGACGAGCCCGAGCAGCGCGAATTCGGTGACGAAGAGCCCGGTGATGCCGAGCCGCGTCACGCCGAGCGTCTTCAAGAGCGCGACCTCGCGCCCGCGGCGCACCGCCGTCGAGCTCGCGACGCCCGCGAGGATCACCAAGCCGACGACGACGGTGAAGAGCCCGAGCACGCGCACCGCGAGCGCGAGTCGATCGAGCACCGCGCGAACCTTCTCGAGGATCGCGCGCATCCGCAGCAACGTCACGTTCGGCGCGGTGCGAGCGAGCTCGTCCTGCAGCGCGTCCTCCTCGGCGGCGTCGACGCGCGCGGCGCCGAGCAACATGTGCGGCGCCTGCTCCAACGCGCCGGGCTCGGCGACCAGGAAGAAGTTGATCTGGAAGCTCTCCCACTCGACGCTGCGCAAACTGGTGACGGTGAACTCGACCGGCACGCCTTGCACGTCGAAGACGAGCTTCGAGCCGAGCGTGACGCCGATGTCGCCGGCGTAGTCCTCCTCCAGGCTCATCTCGTTCGCGTTCGGATCGCTCCACAGCGCACCTGCGACGACGCGGTTCGACGACGGCAGCTCCTGGAGCCACGTGATCCGTTGCTCGCGCGTCAGCGCCCAACGGCTGCGGCCTTCGCCGCGCCTGCGCGAGCCCTCGACCTCGTTGCCGTCGACGGACGAGAGCCGCGCGGTGACCACCGGCACGCGCGTGACGCCGGTCGCGGCGTGCGCGCCGAGCACGCGCTCGACGTCGGGCCATTGATCGGGTTGCACGTCGACGAAGAAGGTCGTCGGCGCGTCGGCGGGGAGCGCGCTCTCGAGCTTCTGCGACAGCTCGCGCTCCGCGAGCGCCATCGTGAGCACGACGAGCACGCCGAAGCCGAGCGCGATCGCCGCGCCGAGCACGCCGGCGCCCGGACGCGCGAGCGCCGCGATGCCGTGGACGAGGTAGGGACTCGCGCGTTCGCGCGGAAGCCTCGCGGCGAGGCGCGTCAGCCCGAACGCGCACGCCGCGAGCAGGCCGGCGAGCACCGCGAGGCCGACGGTGAAGACCGCGGCGTGCTCGAGGTGCTCGCTCTGCACCCACGCGGCGCCGAAGAGGCCGGCGGCGAGCACCGCGAGCGCTCCGAACCGCACCGCGCGCGGCACCGGCAGCGGTTCGGCCTCCTGGCGCAGCACGCGCGCCGGCGCGACGCGCCAGATCGCGAGCAGCGGCGGCAGGCTGAACACCAGCGCGATCGCGATGCCGAGCGCGATGCCGCGCAAGATCGGCAGCGCTTGCCACGAGAGCGCGACGCCGGCCGGCAGGAGCTCGCCGAGCCAGCGCTCGATCACCAGCGGCACGAAGCTGCCGAGCACGCCGCCGAGCGCGCTCGCGATGCCCGCGAGCATCACGACGTTGCCCGCGTACAACACCAGCACTTCGCGCGGCCGATAGCCGAGGCACCGCAACACCGCGACCGCGCCCGTGCGCTCGGCGATCCAAGCGCGCACGATCATCGCGACCCCGATTCCGCCGAGGATCAGAGAGAGCAACGCGACGAGTCCGAGATAGCGTTCGACGCGATCGACCGCGCGGCGCACCGTCGGCTGCGCGTCGCGATAGGTTTCGAAGCGCAGGTACTCCGCGTCCTGGAGGTAGACGTGCGCGAGCAGACTCGACCACGCTTCGACGTCGCCGCCTTGGAGCGCGCGCTCGTCCGGATAGCGATAGAGCGCCTTGTGCCGCACGCGCGAGCCGACGCGCTCCAGCTCCGCGCGCGCGAGCCCGTCGAGCGAAAGGAACACGCGCGGTCCGGCGGTGAACGCGATGCCGAGGCGCCCGGGCTCGTCGAGCACGACGCCGGCGACGCGATAGCTCGCGGAACCGATCGTCAGCTCGTCGCCGAGCGAGAGACGTAAAGCGGCGAGCAATTCGGGCGCGACGACGCACGTTTCCGGCGTCAGGAGCTCGTCGAGCGTGCTCGCGGGCTCCAGCTTCAACGCGCCGTAGAACGGAAAGCGTCCGCCGATCGCCTTGACCTCGACGAGTTGGCTGCGGCCGTTCGCGGACGAGCTCGCCATCGTCGCGAGCTCGCGGACATCGGTGCGCTCGTGCGCGACGCCGAGTGCGTGTTGCGCTTCGAGTGCGTCCGGCAGCGGGCGGTAGGAGCTGACGACGAGGTCCGCGCCGAGCAGCTCGCGCGCCTGCGCGCGGATGCCGCTCTGCACCGCCGCGACCAACGACGACACGCCGACGATCGCGGCGACGCCGAGCGCGAGGCACGCGACGAAGAACGCAAGACGTCCGCGCGAGCCGCGCGACTCGCGCCAGGCCGCGACGACGATCGAGCGCGCGTTCACGGGCTCGCGACCGCCGCGTTGGACTCGATGCGTTCGATCCGACCCGCGCGCAGGTGCACGCGACGATCGGCGAGCCGCGCGACCTCGAGATCGTGCGTGACCAGCACCAGCGTCGTCCGCTCGCGCGCGCGCAGCTCGATCAGGAGCTCGAGCACGCGTCCGCCGGTCGCGAGGTCGAGGTTGCCGGTCGGCTCGTCCGCGAAGAGGATCGCGGGCCGTGGCGCGAACGCTCGGGCGAGCGCGACGCGCTGTTGCTCGCCGCCGGAGAGTTGCGAGGGGTAGTGATGGCTGCGCGCGGCGAGGCCGACGGCGCCGAGCAACTCGGTCGCGCGCTCGCGAGCGTGCTCGACGCGCGCGAGCTCGAGCGGCAGGAGCACGTTCTCGAGCGCGGTCAGGTTGCCGAGCAATTGGAACGACTGGAACACGAAGCCGACCTTGCGGCGGCGCAGCAGAGCGAGCTGATCCTCGTCCTGCGTGTCGATGCGCTCGCCGTCGACGTAGACCTCGCCGTCGCTCGGCCAATCGAGGCCGGCGAGCAGGCCGAGCAGCGTCGACTTGCCGCTGCCCGACGGCCCGAGGATCGCGACGAACTCACCGGGCTCGATCGCGAGGTCGACGCGGTCGAGGATCGTCAGCACCTGCGAGCCCGAGGGCAGGCGTTTGGTGACGGATCGGCACTCGATGCGGGCGGTCGGCATGGTTCGGTTGCGTTTCGGGTTGCCGCGCGCGATCGGAGCGACGACGCGGAGCCCGCGCGTCGCCGCCGAACCGCGGCGGATGGACTGACACCGTACTGCGAGCGCGAGCGGGATCCCATGCCGCGCTGGAACACGAGCGTGCTTCGTCGTACGAGGGCTCGCCCGCGCGGACCTCATCGTCCCGAGCGGGACGATTTCGACCCGCACCGAGGACGTACACTGGATCCGATGTCGTTCCGTCGCCTTCTCGCCGTCACGTCCGTCCTGCTCGGAGCCTTCAGCTCGGCCGCGTGTTCGCCCGAGGCGAAGCCGACCTCCGCGCTTCCCGGCGAGCGTCCGGCGCCCGAGGCCGACGACGCTTCCGAGCCGCATCCGGAGCTCGCGATCCCAGCCGACGCGCCGCGCGTCGTCTTCCTCGGCGACAGCATCGCGGCCGGGCTGCACCTCTCGGCCGACGACGCTTTTCCCGCGGCGCTGCAACGCGAGCTCGCGCGTCGCGGCCGGCCGTTCGAGCTCGTCAACGCCGGCGTCAGCGGCGACACCAGCGCCGGCGGCTTGCGGCGCGTCGATTGGGTGCTGGGTCAGAAGCCCGCGGTGCTGGTCGTCGAGCTCGGCGCGAACGACGGCTTGCGCGGTCAGGACGTCGCGTCGATCGACGCCAACTTGCGCGCGATCGTGCAACGCGCGACGGCCGCGGGTGCGCGCGTGCTGCTGCTCGGCGTGCGACTTCCGCCGAGTCTGGGTACGGACTACGTCGCACGGTTCGAAGCGCTCTACCCGCGCGTCGCCGAGGACGAGGGTGTCGCGTTCGTGCCGTTCTTCATGGAGCACGTCGGCGGTGTCGCGGAGATGACGCTCGAGGACGGCATCCATCCCAATCGCGCGGGGCACGAGCGCATCGCCCAGAACGTCGCGGGGCCGCTCGAGGCGCTGCTCGCGAGCTTGGACCCAGAACGACGCTGACGGGAGCCGCACGGAATCGAGTCCAAGCGCGCGCCGCCGAACGCCGAGCACGCGCGAGCCCGGGACGAGTCCCAGCGCCTTCGCCGCTCACAGCCGGCGCACGCGCACGTCCTCGAAGCGCACTTCGCCCTGGTGGAAACCGATGCCGACGGTGGACGGAGTCGCGTCCGCGTCGGTCGACAGCACGCGCCGCTGGTCGATCCAGATCTCGAGCGTGCCCGCCCGGCGCACGAACACGAAATCGGTCAGCCGGCGCGCGCCGTCCATGCTCGCGAGCGGTGAGTGCGCATGCGACCCGCCGTTGCGGTACACGAACGTCCCGTTGACGAGCAACGCTTGGTTCGCGGCGCTCAATCGCAACATCAGCGGCGAGGGCTGCGTAGTGTGGATCGTCGCGCGCACGACGCAGTCGCCGTAGAGCTCCGTGCCCAACTCACAGATCGACCACTCGCCGAGCGGGCTCTTGCCGACGATTCCGTCCTTGACGCGCTTCCACTCGGCGCCGTTCTGCGGAGCCAGCGGCTGGTCGAGCAGGCTGGCCCAATCTTGCGGTGCGCCCAAGAGCTCCGCCGGCAATCCCGCGGGGCGCGCGAGGCCGAGCATCAGGGTCGCCGAAGCTCCGTGGCGCTCTTCGAGCAACGCTGCGACTTCGGGCCGCAGCTCGAAACGCGCGAGCGCCTCACGCCACGCCTTCTCGAGCTTCGACTCGTCGGCACCGAGCGCGACGCTCGCCGAGGCGCCCATGTAGTAGCGCGTGGTCTTCTTCGCGCCGTACGTGTCGAGCAGGAAGCGGAGGTAGCTCCCCGCGACGTCGTACGCGTTGAAGCCCGCGCGCGCGCCGAGCCAAGCGTAGAAATCGGGGGCGCCCGTCATCTCCGCGAGCGGCGGCAGCGCGTTCCGGTCGAGGTAGAAGCGCGCGACCGCATGCACCGGAACGCCGTGGACGTGCTCGAGCAGTGCGTTCGCGAGCCCTTCGGCGAAGAAGAGATTGCGCGGCTCGTTGCCGGCCTTCTGCAGGCGCCCGTAGGCGACGATGTGCACGAGCTCGTGGAAGCGCGTCTGATCGTTGTTGACCGGGATGTGACTTTGGTCTCCGGCCGAGAAACCTCCCGTGCCCGACGTGCCGGTCGAGGCCGAGAGGTCCGCGACATCGTCGTAGAGGAACAGCTGGTAGCGCCCCTTCGGCTCGACCCCGAGCGCAGCGCAGATCTCGGCGTGTTCCCGCTCGGCGTGCGAGGCTTCGCGTTCCACGAACGCGCCGGCGCGAGAACCGGGCTCGTAGCGTACGTCGAAGTGCTTGGTCGCGAGCGTGGCCGTGTGGGTCGGAGTCTGCGCGAGCGCGACGGAGGCGAGCAGCAGCGATGCGAGCGCGGAGCGGAGCATGGGTCGGATCTCCTCAGGGGGGACGAACGGCGTCAGCCTAGCTCGAAGTGCCCATGAGCAGGCTGCGCGGCGACCGGCGGTCGCGTCGCGAGGCCATCCGCCGACCGGGCCGCGACCCAGGACACGACCGGAGGCTCGATGCTCGCCCAAAGGTGACGATCGCTCCTTCGAACTCGAGGTGACGGCGTCGATCCGAATCGCAACCCCGGCGTTGGCGGAGCGCGCGGAGCTCCGTCGACGACTTCGCCGGGAGGCGCGCCGAGGGCGGCAGGCGGGAAACCGGCACGCGTCGGCGCTCGGGTCGCGAGCGACGCTGGCGAGCCGGCGACTTGCCTGTCGTCGTCACGGGTGCTCGCCGTCGGCGGCTTCGCCGGACGCGAAGCCGCGCGCGACGGTCGCCGAGTCCGGATACGGACTATGTCGCACGGTTCGAAGCGCTCTACCCGCGCGTCGCCGAGGACGAGGGTGTCGCGTTCGTGCCGCTCTCCGTGGAGCACGTCGGCGGCGTCGCGGAAATGACGCTCGCGGACGGCATCCGTCCCAACCGTGCGGGCCACGAGCGCATCGCGCAGAACGTCGCGGGGCCGCTGGAGGCGCTGCTCGCGAGCTTGGACCAAGAACGGCGCTGACCACCGTCTCGCCCGGCGGATCGAGCTGCGCCGTGGCGACGAGCGCGGCGACATGTCAATCTGTGCGTCCGATGCGCACGTTGCGGCCCCTTTCGACGAGTCGGCACTGATGCGCCCTCCGCTGCCGGTCGTGATCCAAGGCGGGATGGGCGCCGCTGTGTCCAGTTGGCGTCTCGCGAACGCCGTCGCTCGCCTCGGCGAGCTCGGCGTCGTCTCCGGCACCGCGCTCGACACGGTGTTGGTGCGCCGACTCCAGGACGGCGATTTCGGCGGCCACGCGCGCCGCGCGATGGCGCGCTTTCCGTTGCCGCGCGTCGCAGCCGAGGCGGCGAGCCGCTTCTTCAAGCCCGCAGGCCGCGCCGAGCACGAGCCCTACGCGCTCCTGCCGATGCCGCGCCAGGTGCTCGGACGCGCGCGTGAAGAGTTGACGATGCTCGCGGCGTTCGTCGAGGTCAACCTGGCGAAGGAAGGCCACGACGGGCGCGTCGGCATCAACCTGCTGACCAAGATCCAATTCCCGAACCTCGCGTTGCTCTACGGAGCGATGCTCGCCGGCGTCGACTGCGTGTTGATGGGCGCCGGCATCCCGCGCGAGGTGCCGGGTGCGCTCGACGCGCTCGCGCAGCACCAACCGACCGCGATCCGCTTCGACGTCGAAGGCGCGACCGAGCCCGAGTGGCTGCGCTTCGATCCGCGCGAGCACTTCGCCGAAGCTCCGACCGGGCTCGTGCGTCCCGACTTCCTCGCGATCATCGCGAGCAACTCGCTCGCGACGATGATGGCGCGCAAGGCGACCGGACGCGTCGACGGTTTCGTGATCGAAGGCCCGACCGCGGGCGGTCACAACGCGCCGCCGCGCGGCGAGCCGACGTGGAACGAGCGTGGCGAGCCGCTGTACGGACCGCGCGATGCGGTCGACCTCGACCGCATCGCCGAGCTCGGGCTCCCGTTCTGGCTCGCGGGCGGCAAGGGCCACCCCGACGACCTGCGCGCCGCGCGCGCCGCCGGCGCCGCGGGCATTCAAGTCGGGACGTTGTTCGCGTACTGCGAGGAATCCGGCCTCGCCGCCGACATCAAGCGCAACGTGCTCGAGCACGCCGCGCGCGGCGACGTCGACGTCCGCACCGACGGGCGCGCGTCGCCGACCGGTTTCCCGTTCAAGGTCGTGTCGTGGGATGGCGGTCGCTCGCCGAGCCGCGACCGCGAGCGCATCTGCGACCTCGGCTACCTGCGCACCGCGTACGCGACCGCCGACGGCAAGATCGCCTATCGCTGCCCGAGCGAGCCCGTCGAGAACTACGTGAAGTCCGGCGGCCGGATCGAGGACACCGAAGGTCGCGTGTGCCTCTGCAACGGGCTGCTCGCCGCGGTCGGTCTCGGCCAACCGCGCAACGGAAGCGTCGAGCACCCGTTGGTGACCAGCGGCGACGATCTCGCGATCCTCACGCGCTGCCTCGACGGCCGCACGAGCTACACGGCCGCCGACGTGCTGAAGTACCTGCTCGGCAGCGAGCCCACATCGCTCGCGCGCTAGTTCTGCCGCTCGTAGCAGCCGAGGTCGATCGGCGGGTAGCCGACGCCGGTGTCGGGGATGCTCGGCAGATCGGTGAAGCGCGGTTTCAAGTTGAGGTCGAGCGGGACGAGCTCGCCGAAGTCGAGGTCGCCGTCGATGTCGGTGAAGTCGGCGAGCGCGTTCACCGCGTCGCCGGCGTCGAGGCAGGGTGAGTTCGGCCGCAAGCGGTAGACGTTGTCGCCGAAGGTCAGCGGATCGTTGTCGGGTCCGTCTGGGTCGATGAACCTCGGGTGCAGCGAGAGGTTGCCGGCGCCCCAGTTCAAACCTCCCGCTACGACGTGGATGCCGGCGATCCCGCCTTGGACGTCGCAGTACGCGAGGCTCGTCATCCCACCGGACGCTCGCATCTCGGCGCCGACACCGGCGGTCGTGTCTCCCCAGAAGATCGAATCGAGCAATGTCGTGTTCGTGTTCGACGTTGCAAGCGCTCCGCCGCCGTTCGACGCGCCGCTGAGGGTGGTCGAGTTGGCGCTGAACGTCGAGTGAGCGATCTGAAGCGCTTGCACGGCCGATGTCGACACCGTCCGGATCGCGCCGCCTTGGGTTCCAGCGACGTTGCCGACGCACAGCACATTCGTGGCGCGGATGCTCACCGCCGCGAGTCCATTCGATTGCGACACGTGGATCGCGCCGCCGGCGTCGCCCGCCACGTTGTTTCGGAACTCACAATGTCCAAGGTCGACAGTCATCGGCCCGGAGATCGTCGCGTCGACCGACAGGGCTCCACCGGCCATTGCCGAGTTCCCGTCGAAGCGGCAGTTCGTGACGAGCAGGCTGCGTGCGCTCGCGATCGCGCCTCCACTGATCGCGGCGGCGTTGGCACTGAACGCGCAGTCGGCGACATGAACGGCCGCATCGGCCCGGCCGACGATCGCGATGGCCCCGCCGGATTGGGCCCAGTTTGCCTCGAAGACACAACGCGTCACGTCCGCATTCGACGCGGACTCCACGACGATTGCTCCGCCGCTCGAAGGAGTCGTGGCGATGCCGTTGCGGATCGTTAAGCCGTCGATCCGCGTGCCGACGGCTTCTTGCGAGTGCACTCGGAACGCGCGACCGGCGTGCTGGCAGTCGATGACGCAGTTCGCCGGGCCGTTCTGGCTGCGCACGATGAGCGTCTTGCCGCCGAAGTCGACGTCACGGTTGTCCGGCCCGAGGTACAGACCGTCGAGCACGACGACCTGATCACCGGGGAACGCCGCGTCGACTCCATCGCGAAGCGCGAGGAACGGACTGGCGAACGACCCGTCGCCGCCGGGGGGCGCGTCGTCGTCGACGTAGTAGATGCTCTGAGCGTCGCATGCGTCCGGCACCAAGTTCCCGTTCGCGTCCGGCGCACCGTGGATCACGTCGAGCAGGTCGAAGACGCCGTTGCCGTCGCAATCGGGTTGTCCGGTCGGGTCGATCAGCAGCACGCACTGTGGATTGCCGAGCACCGCGCCACCCTGGTCGGGCAGACACCGCCCCTGCACGAATGCCTTGGACACGCCGGAGGCGCCTGCAGTCGGCGTCCGCCAGTACGCGGTGGCCGTACCCGAACTCGGTAGCACGGCGAGCGGTGCGAGCGGGAGCTTTGCTGGATAGGTGGTCGTCCACACGCCGTTGTTCGGGAGCTGCAAGCGCCAACCGGAGGTGACGGAGCTCGCGAGCCACATGCGATCGCCGGCCAGGCCATCGAGCGTCACCGGAATGACCGCGCCGGCGGCCGCGATCGATGGCAATCCGGCGTGACGCGCTTGGGCCGCGAGCGACGTCACGGTTCCGACGACCGGCGGACCATCGGGTCCTGTGACCCCTGGGCCTACACCGCCGTGGCCTCCAAACGCCGCGCACGAGAGCCATGTCGCACTGACGAGCTGTCCGACTCCCAGGCCAGCACCGCCGGCCTCGGGATAGAGAACGCTGTCGCCACCGTCGCCGCCGCGCATGGTTGCCGCTGCGGCGAACAGCAGCGTGTCGCTGGTCCAGACGCCGATCCCAGCGTAGCCACCGCCATACCCCCAGGAGTCGTAGCCACCCTTGCCGCCTTCGTACGAGCCGCCGTACAGCGCAATGCGCGCCCCGTTCGATGCTCTGCAGCCCGCTCCGCCGTCGCCGGGCCAGGGATCGAAGAGCTCGTGGCTCTCATCGGCACCCTTGCCTCCGATCGCAGTCGTGTCGACGACTACGACAGAGCAGGCACTCGACGCCCACAGTCCATCTCCGCCGGGCTTGCCCGTCTTCCCGGTCGCAGCGCCACCGCGCACGTCGCATCCCTGGACCCACAGCGCTCCAGTGCTTGCGGACAGGAGTATCCCCGAGCCACCTGCTGAGGTGCTCGATGTCGGACCGGTGATCGCCAGGCCCGACAGCACGACCTGCTGATCGGTCGAGAGGTGACTCACGTTCACCGTGCCCGAGACCGCGACGGGTTCACCGGGCATCGCGAAGATCGCGATCGAGCGGTGGTCGATCGTGAACCCCGAGTAGCTCCCGCCGTGGGCGAGTAGCACGTCGCCTTCCTGCGCCGCGTCGATCGCACCTTGCAGGGTCGAGTGGATCGTGAACGGGACGCGGCTCACGTTGGCCACGCTCGGAGTCTGAAGAACGGGCGCGCACGCCAATATCGCCGAAAGAGCCAGCATTCGAGACCTCGCATTTCGCTGTGCAAGCGTAGCGCCGGCGGCCGAGGAAGTGGTTCAGCACATTCTCGGCCGCGGAGTCACGCGCTACGCAACTACGCGCACTCGAAGGCTAGTTCTGCCGCTCGTAGCAGCCGAGGTCGATCGGCGGGTAGCCGACGCCGGTGTCGGGGATGCTCGGGAGGTCGGCGAAGCGCGGCTTGAGGTTGAGGTCGAGCGGTACGGGCTCGTCGAAGTCGAGGTCGCCGTCGATGTCGGTGAAGTCGGAGGGGACGTTTAGCGCGTCGCCCGCGTCGACGCACGGCGACGCCGGCTTCAAGCGATAGACGTTGTCGCCGAAGGTCAGCGGATCGTTGTCTGCCCCGTCGGCGTCGACGAACTCGGGATCGACATCGAGATTGCCCGCGAGCCACTGTGAACTCGCAGCTCCGCCCACGTGCACCTGCGTCGCACCCCCGAGTACGTCGCAGTACGCGACATCGAGCGACCCGCCGAGAACTGCGAGCTGAGAACCGGTCGGAGCCGTGTTGTTCCAGAAGATGCAGTTGCGCACGGAGCTCGAGCCCGACTGGAAGCTCGCTGCTCCACCGAAGAGCATGGTCGCTCGATTGCCGACGAACGTCGAATTGGTCACGGAGCACGTCCCTGCGTCCAACCAGAGAGCGCCGCCCTCGTTTGCCTCGTTGCCGATGAACAGGCAGTCGTCGATCCGCACGCTAGGCGTCGAGCTGCCGGACTCGACGTACATGGCACCGCCGTAGCCGAGGTCGTCGAGGTTTCCGGCGAACCTGCAGTGCGAAACGTCGAGGAACTGCGTGGGACGAAACGTAGTAGCGCCTCCGAGTGACGAGAGTCCGCCGGCGAAGTCGCAGCGCGTGACCAGCGCGTCGCCGTCGCACCAAATCGCCGCGCCGAACCGGGTGGCGATCGCGGAGCCGACGAAATCACAATCGGCGACGATCAGGTGCTCTGTCGCAGAGCTCAGCGAGAACAGGGCTCCGCCACTACCGAGCGACGAGGCCGAGCAATCGATGAACGTGCAGTTGGTGATCGTCGGCGCGCGAAGCGTGAGCGCACCACCGAACGACGTCGATCGACAACGCTCGAATACGCAATCGCGTATCCTCACGAGCCCCGAACCCGTGCCTGCAACCGCGCCTCCGCCGACGGAGTCGGTGGCTCTGCCGTCGAGGATGTGCAGCCCCTCGAGCGTCGATGCACCGTTCCCGACACCCAAGAACGCTCGGCCGGCCGACTGGCAGTCGATCGTGCACTGTCCCGCGCCGTTCTCGCTCCGCACCGTGAGCGCGCGCGAACCGAACGACAGCTCTCGATTCGACGGACCGACGTATGTGCCGTCGCGTAAGACGATCGTGTTGCCGCTCGTCGCGACCGTGAACGCGCCGGCGAGCGTGTCGAACGGGGCGAGCACGCTTCCATCCCCTCCCGGGGGCGCGCTGTCGTCGACGAACCAGGTCTGCTGGCACGAGTCGAGCACGAAGTCGTGGTTCGCGTCGCTCGCGCCTTCGACGACGTCGAGCACGTCGAAGACGCCGTTCGCGTCGCAGTCGGGCAGCGCGTCGACGTCGAGCAACAGCGTGCACGCGGGACTCGCGAGCACCGCGCCGCCGCTCGGGGGCAACACGTAGCCTTGGCTGAAGCACAGCGCGGTCTGCGCGCCGATCGGCACCTGCGGCGTGTTCCAGTTCACGACGACCGATCCGTCGAACGGGAGGATCGCGAGCGGAGTCGTCGGCATGACCGCGGGATAGCGGATCGTCCACACGCCGTTCGTCGCGAGCTTCGACAGCCAAGCCGTGGTCGTCGACTTGGGTGCGAAGTAGCGGTCGCCGGCTTCGCCTCCGAGCGACGCCGAGATGCTGCTCGCGGCGCGCGCGACGTGCTCGGTCGAGAACCTGCGCGCCGACGGCGCGAGTTGGAGCGCGGCGCCGAACACAGGCACGCCGTCCGAGCCTGGATTCGACGCGGAGCCGGTACCCGCGACGCCCGGCGTGAAGCTCGAACCGAGCAGCGTCGAGACCGTCGGCGAGGCCGGCGTGCGGAGGCCGTCCCCGCCGTCGCCGTTCTGCCACGCGACCGAAGCGCCGCCGTCGCCGCCGGATGCGCTCGTGTTGGACGCGAAGAGCGAGCCGCTGCTCGCCGTGTTCGAGATGCCGTGGCCGCCTTGCGACGCTTGGTAGCCGCCGTTGCCGCCGTGCCCGCCGAGCGCATCGCAGTCGTAGAGGGCCGCGCGCGACGAGCCTCGGAGCCACAGTCCGGCGCCGCCCTCGCCCGGGAGCCAGCACGCCGGGAAGCAAGACGTCGTCCCGATGTCTCCGCCGGCGCCGCCTTCGAGCGTCGACGAGACGAGGACGACCGAGGTCGCGTTCAGGAGCTCGACGCCCGCGCCGCCGAAGCCGCCGTCGGGAGACGTCCCGGTATCCACGCCGTCCGCGCCGGTCAGCGTGCAGCTTTGGATCCAGACCGAGCCTGTGCAGTTCGAGACGTAGAGCGCGTGCGTGCCGTCGAGCCCGGACGCGATCGTCTCGTCGATGTCGAGGTCGGAGAGCACGACGCGCTTCGAGCTCGGCAGGTTCTTGATCTCGACCTTGCCTTGCACGTGCACGGTCTCGCCGGGCACCGCGAAGATCGCGAGCGAGCGGTTGTCGATCGTGAAGCCCGAGTAGTTGCCGCCGTGCGCCACGAGCACGTCGCCATCCGCCGCCGCGTCGATCGCGGCTTGCAAATCGGCGTGGACGACGACGGGGGAACGGCTGACGTTGCCTACCCCTCCGGCGACGGCGAACGGTGCAGCAGCGAGGACGATCGACACGACGCGGAGAGACCGAATCGACATGGGTGCCTCCTTGGGCGGGTGGGAGTCACCGAACCTAACGCGCGTCCGTGTCCAATCGGTTCAGGCAATCGCGTGCGTCACGCCGGACCGATTCCCCTGTTGGTGGGAGTCGGGCGAGCGGCATGCGGAGGCTCCGGCCGGGAACTCGCAAAACTACCGCCGACGGTAGACTGCCCTAACCCGTCGTCTTGCAATCGGTTCCGACAGCGCGCTCGAGCTTGGGTCGGCCGTGTCGCGGGGTCGATCTAGAGCCGCGCAGTACCCTTTCGCGCCCCCAACTCGCATGAACGCGCTCGAACGCATCGTCCGCCACGCTCGGATCACGGCCCAGAACTACGAGGAGCTCCCGAGCCCTCCGTTCCTGATCCTCTTCATCAACTCGATCTGCAATCAGCGCTGCGAGCACTGCTTCTACTGGTCGAACCTGAACCGCAAGGACGACCTGACCAAGGAAGAGCTCTTCGCGCTGAGCCTGTCGCTCGGCCGGATCGAGAACCTCAACCTCTCCGGCGGCGAGCCGTTCCTGCGCAAGGAGTTCGCGGAGATCGTCCGCCACTTCATCCGGCACAACAAGACGCGTCAGATCTACGTGCCGACGAACAGCTACTTCAAGGACAAGATGATCGACGCGATCACGCAGGTCCTCGAAGAGCCCGAGCTCGAACTCTTCGCCGTCGAGATGTCGCTCGACGGCCTCGGCGAGTTCCACGACAAGTTCCGCGGGTCGCCCAACTCGTTCAAGAAGGCGATGGAGAGCTACGACGCTCTCGCGAAGCTACAGGAGAAGGACAAGCGCCTGCGCATCCACGCGATCTCGACGGCGACCGACGTCAACATGGACGAGATCAAGCGTCTGACGACGTTCCTGTTCGATCGCTGCCCGAAGATGGATCACCACAACCTGGCGATCATGCGCGGCGATCCGAAGAACCACTCGCTCGGCGGTCCGAGCTTGAAGGCGTACCAGGAGCTCTACGAGTACATCCGCGGCTTGTGGGCCACGCGCGAGGAAGGTCGCTACGGCGGCATCGTCGAGCCGATGCTCCAGCACGCGAAGGTGCGCACGATCGAGGAGAAGCGGCAGGTGATCCCGTGCCGCGCCGGCGTGCTCTCGGCGGTCGTCTACTCGAACGGCGACGTGTCGGTGTGCGAGCTGCACGAACCGCTCGGCAATCTGCGCCAGAAGACGTTCTGGGAGCTCTGGAACAGCGAGAAGGCGACCGCTCGGCGCAAGTCGATCGCGTGCAAGGAGTGCTGGTGCACGACCGAGGTCTTCATGTGGCCGAGCTTCACGTACCAGCCGGGCCACATGCTGAAGACGATCCTCGGCGCGAAGGCGTGGGAGAAGCCGGTGCCGCTGCCCGCGGGCCAGAAGCTCACCGTCAACCTCGAGGACGCTTACGGCAAGCCGAGTGAAGACGCGATCCGCCTCGCCGAGGTGATGGCGAAGGACGCGGTCGCGCTCGCCGACGAGGTCGCGAAGAAGAGCGGGCACTAGCCGCGCGCGGTCAACGCTCGTCGAGGATCGCGCCGCAGCGTCGCAGGTCGCGCGAGTGCGGCGCATCGAGTACCGCGCGTCGAGTACGGCGCGTCGAGTACGGCGCCGTGCCAACCGATCGGGTCGATATTGGCGTCGGTCCGATTCCCGCCGCGCAGGTCGGCGCCGCGGAAGTTCGCGACGCGCAGCTCCTCGGGCCGCTCGTAGGCGAGCGCGAGCACGCCGCTCTCGTGGAATCCGGTCCGACTGCCGTCCATCGGCGGTCGATCGAATACGAGCACGCCGCGCGTCGAGTCGCGCTGGAAGACGACGACACGCAGCTCCGCACCGCAGGAGACGGCGTCTTCGGCCGCCGCGCTTTCGAGCGGATTCCACGTTGCGCGGACCAGGCGAGCGCCTTCCAGGCCGTTGGACGGGCTTCCGAGCACGGTGTCGTGCTTCGAGGCTCGTTCGAAGTGCCCGCTCGGAGTCCACGCCATGCAATCGAAGCTCGCTCGCCGCGTCCGTGAAGGCCTGATCGCGATGACGCTCGTCCTCGCGCCTGGGTGCTTCATCGAGGATCTCTTCTCGTGCTCCGGCTCGTCGTCGTCGGGTGGCGGCGTCGTGCAGCCCGGTCTGACCTACACGTCGACCGACATGCAGCTCTGGGCGACGCTGGCGATCACGCCGAACGTCGCGACGACGAAGAAGCCGGCGCAGAGCTTCTCGGTCGCGCCGGCGCTACCCGCGGGACTGACGCTCGACGCCGTGAACGGCACGATCTCCGGCGCGCCGGAGAGCGTGACGCCGAAGTCGACCTTCGTCGTCACCGCGACGTTCGGGCCGCAAGACACCGCGACGCGCAGCATCGACATCGAGATCCTGCCGTCGACTCCGCCGAGCGCACTCTCGTACACGCCGAGCTCGATTCAGACGTTCCAGCACGCGCCGCTGCCGGCGCTCGTGCCGCAGGTCACGGGCGCGATCGAGTTGTACTCGTGCTCGCCTCCGTTGCCGACCGGCGTCCATCTGGACCCTGTCTTCGGCGATATCAGCGGCGCGTGGAACGGCGCGATCGGACAGTTCCAGTTCGTCGTCACGGCGACGAATCCGTTCGGGAGCACCACGACGACGCTCGACTTCGACGTGCTGCCCGCGCTTGGCGAGCGAGCGCTGCTCGTGCCGAGCCTCGGCGATCAGACGCTCGATCTCTACCTCGAGGACGACGGCGGTCTGATGCCGACCGACGCCGAGTACCTGCTCGGCGGGAATGTGCTCGCGAGCGTGCAGTCGCGCGACACGCGCTTCGTCTACACGTCGGCGACGAACGGGCACGTCTATCGCATGGCGTACGACGCGACGCAGAACCTGCTCTCGTCGCCGGTCGACCTCGGCACGTTCGGCGCCGTCTGGCAGATGGTGACGTCGCCCGACGGTCAGTACCTCGTCTGCGCGTCTGACTTGACGGTCACGCGCTGGTCCATCCAGCCGGACGGCTCGCTCTGTTGCCCGGATACCGCCGACGGTCCGTTCGCCCCGACGGCGGCGACCATGATCGATGCGGATCACATGGTGCTCGCGGGAGCCTCGCCGCCGACGATCTGGGCGTACGAGCTCTCGTCGGGCGCCGCGCAGTACGGCGCGCCGCTCGCGCTCGGCATCGACGACCGCGTCAACGCGTTCGCCAACGCCCCGCGCGGGTTCCGGATCGACGCAGTGGTGCAGAGCTACGATTCGGGCTCGCACACGCTCTCCGGCAAGATCAGCACCTTCCGTTTGGCGACCGCGCTCGAGCTCGCGACCGGCGGCGCCGGCGTCCGCCACATGCAGACGGTCGCTTGGGGCAGCCAGCTCACCGACATCCATCTCGACACACGGAACTCGCCGCCGTCGTTGTTGGTGTCCGACGTGTCGAACGACGAGATCGGCGTGTTCCAGACGACGACGGGCCAGAGCATCAAGGCGAGCCCGGACCAGCTACTGATCCTCGACGGACGTCCCGATCAAGTCCACCTCTCGCCGTCGCTGCGGCTGTTCGTGCTCGACTCGATCGCCGAGGAAGTGCGGGAGTACGACTTCAGCTCGGTGCTGTCGCTCGAAGCGCGCACGCGCACGCGGCGACAACCCGGCGCGCTGCTGCCGCTCGTCGGAAGCGCCGGAGCGACGTCGCGCGACGTCGCGTTCGTCACCAGTGCCGCGGATTCGACCGTGCTCGCGCTCCAGACGTCGGTGCCGGCGCAAGGCGAGCTCGGGGTCGCGAGCCAAGGTCCGCTGCCGACCGGCGCGCATCCGGTCGACATCGTGGCGAGCACCGGCGGCCCGTACGTCTACACGGCGAATCGCGACGGCGCGTCGTTCAGTGCGTTCCGCTACGACGTTTCGCCGTCGATCCAGTTGACGCCGATCGAGACCGAGCTCTTGTCGCCGGGTCAGCTGCCGAACGCGCTCGCGGTCACGCGCGGCGGCGCCTTCCTCTACTACATCGATGCGGGGTGGGGCGTCTCCAACTTCGCGATCGATCCGCTGAACGGAGCGCTCGAGCCCGGCGGCGGCACGACGACGATCGTTGGCGAGCTTGCCGACGCCGTGGTGCGCCTCGATGCGCTGAGTCGATTCGCTTTCGTCGTGCAACCGACCGAAGGCAAGGTGGTGACGCTCAGCATCAACCTGCCGACCGGCTTCGTGTTGGTGACGAGCACCTTGGCGTCGCTGTCGCAGCCGGTCGACGTCTGGCCGAGCCGCGACGGCCGGTTCGCGTACGTGCTCGATGCCGCGTCGGCGCGGATCGTGCAGTACGCGATCGATCCGATCGACGGCGCGCTGGTGTCGAGCGGAGCGAGCTACGCCGCCGGTACCGCGCCGACTCGCATCGTCGGCGACACACAGCCCGGTCCATCCGGCGGCGACTCGTTCCGCGTGCTCGACTCGGAAGCGTCGACGCTGATCTCGTTCACCGTGCAGCCCGAAACCGGCAACCTCGCGGCGGGCAGCGACGGCGTGTTGCCGATTCCGTTCGGCGCGACCGCGGTCCAATCGATCGACCTGCCGGGACTCGGCGGCGGCGTGCTCAGCGCGACCGACGACGGGCTGAGCGGTCACCTGCATCTGCTCGACTGGGTCGCGCCCAACCAACTCGTCGAGGTCGACACCGCGCCGATCGGTCGCGCCGCGCACGCGCTCGCGACCAGCTTGCGGGCGCTCTAGGGGCGAAGCTCCGCGAGCGACGGCCGTCAGCGGCTCGAATCCGCCGCCGCGCGCGTCGCGAGCGCGCCGGACACGACGCTGAGCCGGCTGGTCGCTGGGCAGAGCGCGTCGAGCGGCGCGAGGTCGTACTCGGAGCGGTCGTCGCGCGGTTGGAGCACCGCGAGTTCCGAACAGCCGTCGCCGTCGAGGTCGGGTAACGGGGTCAGTCGCTCGATCGTGGCGTAGACGCGCGGTTCGGAGGACTCGAAGAGCGCGACCGTCTCGGAGCCTCGCACCGCGGACACGCGGCACGCGTGGTCTCCCGCCACGATCGCGTCGGCCGCGCCGTCGCCGTCGAAGTCGAACGGCGGCACGAGCCGGCGCTCGACTTCGATGCGCGCGACGTCGGCGGCGGAGTAGTCGAGGAGCTCCTCGAGCTTCTCACCGCTCGGGAATCGGAAGACGCGCAGCGCCCGCGGCCGCGAGCCGCTCTCCGGGTTGATCACGACGATCGCGGGCCCCTCGTGCTCGATCGCGTAGACGCTAAACCAATCGAATGGGCCGCTCGTGCTCGGCAACTCGACCTGGAACACGGTGCCGGGCAATGTCTCGACCGAGCGGTACTCGCTCCACGAACTCCAATGCACGACTCCGCACGCGCCGATCGAGGCGAGCGCCGAGGCCGCGAGCCAGACCCACGGACGGATGCGAGTGGGCGAGTGGTCGATCGACACCAGCGGTCCTCCGCTGCGATCCTCGCACCGTGCGCTCGACCGCGCCAGGCGCTGCGAGCGCGACGCCGCGCCGATTCGCGGGCTCGCGATCGATCCCGACCGAGCCCTAGACTCCGACCGTGAGGCCGAACGCGAGCGCGTCGACCTCGAGCGCCGTCGCGTCGCTCGATCCGTGGTCGAGTTGGAGCGTCCAGCGCGTCGGGCCCGTTCCGACGTGGTAGTTCAAGCCGAACGTCGCGATCGACGTGTCGTCCATGTCGTCGAGATCCTGCCACCGCGCCGCGACTTGCCACGGCGTGCCTTCGAAGAGGTAGCCGACGGTGACGCTCCACGGCATCTCCGCGCCGCCGATGCCTCCCATTCCGGGCGCGAGCACGCCGGTCGTCGTCGAGACTCCGACCATCGGCGTCATGTCGTCGCCGTAGTCGGCGAGCTCGGCGCTCGCGCTCCAACCGCCGCGCGCGAAATAGGTGTCGACGCCGACGATCGTCCCGTCGTCCATCGACTGATCGTCGAACCAACCGACGCCGACGAGCCACGCGTCGTGAGGAATGCCGAGCGCGCCCTCCTGGCAGCACAGCGTGTCGCCGAGCACGCGCCAGCTCGCGCGCGCGGAGATCGCGAGCTCGTCCGCGAGCCCGTCGAACCCGTTCTGAGCGCCGAGCCACCAATTCAGGCGGTCCGCGTCGCCGAAGAACTCGACGCCGGTGTCGCGGCCGTCCATGCTCTCGCCGACGAAGCTGCGGTCGAGGAACACGAGATCGCGCTCGTCGATGCACGAGCTCCAAAGGAAGCGCGAGCAGAACTGACCGATGCGCACCGCCGCGCCTTCGCAGAGGTCGTACGAGCCGTAGCCGTCGAGCAGCACGACGCCGGGGCCCGAGAAGGTGTCGTCGCTCGCGACCGCGCCGGCTTCGAGCGACACGTGGAGGCCGTACGCGCCTTGCTTCGCGGCGAACTCGATGCGCGCGACATCGAGCGAGAAGCCGCCAAGGTCCTGCTCGCCCGCCGCCGCGCTCGCGTCGACGTCACCGGAATACGCGCCGCGGGTCCGCAGCAGCGCGCGCACGTTCAAACCGGAGCTCGGCGCGGAAAGTGCGGCTTGGAGCTCGCGCTCGAGCGTCGCGTACGAGTCGTGGACGGCCGGCGACGCGCCACCGGCGAGCGAAGAAAGAGACGTGAGGGCGAGGATCGGGTGGAGCATCCGCGCACGCTACTCGGCGACGCGCAAGGCCGAGAAGTCCTCGCGCGCATCGCCGTTACGAGCGCGGACTCGTCCGCATCAGCCGCGCGGCGCCGGATCGCGCTCGCGCAACAGTTCGAGCTGGTGGCGGCGCGAATGCAGGCGTTGCGCGACCAGCAGCACGACCAGGATGCCGATCGCGATGCCGACCCAGCCGATGCGCTCGGGCAGGAACGCCTGCAGCAGGTAGCTCGCGAGCAACGCGAGGCAGAGCGTCCAATCCCAAGCGCTCGAAACGCGCGAGGCGAGCGTGCGAGGGCGCGGTTGCGCCGGGGGAGCGAGGTTCGTCGGATTCGGTGTGGCGGCCATCGTGCGGCCGGTTCTAGCGCACCGCGCGACGCGGAGGCAAGCGTCGCGTCAGAGGAGCGGCACGCGTCCGTCTTCGCGGCCATCCTCGCGGTCGAGCTCGCGCAGCTTGCGTCCGAACTCGTCGTGGGTGCACACGCCCTTCTCGACCAGCATGCGCTGCACCGTCTTGGTCGCGAGCGCGAGCTCCTCCAACGCGCGCTCCAGCCGCGCGGAATCGACTCCGCCGCCCGACGTGCGCACGCGCGCGATCTCGGCACGCGCCGCTGCGGCCTCGTCCTTCGCCTTGTCGATCTGCGTGTGTTGGTAGATGTCGAAGATCCAGTTGATCAAGCCCATGGTCCGTTTCCTTTTCGTCGTTGCCGGTTGGAAGTCGGCCGCACGTTACGTCGCCGACGCGTCGCGATTCGCCGCGGAGTCCGAATCGCGCAGCGCGAGGTGACGACGGTACGCGGCGAGCACGTGACGACGCTCGAGGAGACCGACGACCCTGCGCGGGTCGGCGCGGTCGACGACCGGGAGCTGGCGGAAGCCGTGCTGGTCGATCTTCGAGAGCGCCGCGGTGAGCGGCTCGTCCTCGAAAACGGTGATCACGTTGCGCTCGCAGAGCTCGGAGGCGATCGCGAGCGAGCCGAGCTGTTCCGCGGTCGCCGGATCGAGCACGCGCAGGTCCTGCACCGACAGGATGCCGACCAGGCGATCCTCGAAGTCGAGCACGACGTAGGCGTTCGCTTTCGAATGTGCGAGCAGCGCCTGGAGCTCCGGCGCGCTCGCCGTCGCCGGGACCGACGCGAACTCGCGGTCCATCGCTTCGCCGCAGGTGACGCCCGCGAGCACGGTGACCTCGCGGCCCTGGTGCAGGTGCACGCCGCGGCCGGCGAGTTCGGTGTCGTCGATCGAGCGCCGCTCGAACCTGCGCGCGACGACGAGCGACGCCGCGACCGCGAGAATCGTCGGCAGCACCGCGGCCGACGATGAGCCGGTCATCTCGAACACGAGGAAGATCGACGTCAACGGAGCGCGCACGGTCGCGGCGAGGAACGCGCCCATGCCGACGAGCGCGTAGTGCGCCGGGATCGAGGTCTGCGCGTGCCAGAAGTGGTCGGCGACCGAGCCGACGAGCGCTCCGAGCACCGCGCCGAGGCACAGCGACGGTCCAAAGATGCCGCCCGCGCCGCCCGAGCCGATCGTGATGCACGTCGCGATCAGCTTCCCGACGACCAGCAGCACGAGCGCGAGCGTCAGGCCTCCGAGCGCGATCGAATCGGCGCCCAGCACGCTCTCGATCACCTCGTGGCCGATCCCGAGCACGCCGGGGACGAAGATCGCGATCGCGCCCACCAACGCGCCGCCGAGTGCGGGTTGCCACAGCGGCGGGACGCGCGAGCTCGCGAAGAGTCGCTTCGTGCGGAAGAACAGCCGCGAAAACGTCGCACCGCAGAAGCCGCACGCGAGACCGAGCGCGAGGTAGAAGAGCAGCTCGCTCGGCCCGATTAACTGGAACGGCGCGACTTCGAACAGCGGTGCGTCGCCGCGGATCGCGCGCGCGACCACGGTCGCCGAACCGGAGGCGACGACGACGCGCACGAAGTTCTGCAGGTCGTAGTTGCCGGCGAGCACGATCTCCTGCGTGAAGAACACGCCGGCGATCGGCGCGCCGTACGCCGCGGCGACCGCTGCGCTCGAGCCGCACGCGATCAGGACGCGCAGACGCTCGCCGACGAGCTGTCGCGCCCGCGCGATCCACGCCGCGATGCCGCCGCCGAGCGACGCGATCGGCCCTTCGACGCCCGCCGAACCGCCGGAGCCGAGCGTCAGCGCCGCCGCGAGTCCTCGCAGCACCGTCGACTTCAGCGTCAGCCCGGCCGCGTTGAGGTTGACCTTCTCGAGGAACGCCGGCAGCGCGTAACCGCCGACCTCCGTGTGCGAGAAGCGTCCGAGCGCGCCGACCGCGAGCCCGCCGAGCGCCGGCGCGAGCAGCACGAGCAATGGCTTCCAACCGAGCCCCATCGGCGTGAAGAGCTCGGCGGTGCCCGACACGAACACGCGATGCGAGAGCGCGATCAGCGCGCGAAATCCGGCGTCGACGAGCGCACCGGCCGCGCCGATGGCGGCGGCGAGGATCAGGAACTTCGTCTCGGGCTCGAGCTTCGGCAGTCGCATGATCGTGCGCAGTCTGCACGCGACGTCCGCGCGTGTCGAGTCGAGCGTTCAGCGCGTCGCGCGAGCCCGAGTCGTCCGAGTGCCAGCTCTTCGCGCCGAAGTTGGCGTCGGGGAGCGTTGGGTCATACCGCGAGCGGTGCATTCGCGGATGAAGCGCCGCGAGCGCCGAGCATCCGTCGCCGTCGAGATCGTCGGGCGACGTCACACGTTCGTTCGACTCGTACTCGCGCGGGTCTTCGTCGGCCGAGAGTTCGCGCCGATCCGAGTTGGAGCGGACCAAGAACCGTCCGTAGCCGAGTCGCCGCCGTCGGGAGCCGATCGTGGCTCCGTCGAGCGCCGCGCCACCTGCGCCGACGAGACGGAGCAGGGAACGAGTCAGGACTTGCCCGATTCCTGCGTGAACTCGAGCTCCACACCGCCGATCGCGGAGGCGGCCACGTTGTAGACGGAAGCGACGACGAATCCCCCGACGAAGCCGATCACCCCGTAGAGCACGGGAAAGAAGACGACTGCGAACACCCCTGCGCCGGCTCCCGGAAGCGCGTTCTGGCCGCTCCCGAGCGTGGCGCCCAGCATCGACACCGCGGCCACGAACAGGCCTGCCAGGAGGCCGAACGCCGTGTAAGTGACGCCCATGATCTTCGCGAGAGAAAGAGCACCCACACGTTTGAGGATCATCGAATAGCTCCTTGGGAGGCAGGTCGGGAACACGCTGCGATTCAGCAGCTGCTTTGCCGGACAGCGTGCTGGAGCTGATCATGCGCAAACCCTCATCGCAAGGGACTTGGCAGTTCGGCGCCAACCTCGACTCCACCGTTCTCGGGTATCGAGATGGGATGAGAGCGTCACCCTCCAGCGAGGATCAGGAACTCCGTCTCGGGCTCGAGTTTCGGCGCCCGCACGATCGTGCGCGGTCCGCACGCGACTTCGGCGCGTGTCGGTCGTGCGTTCAGCGCGTCGCGCGCGCGCCCGAGACGATCGAGAGCCAGCGCTTCGCGCCGAAGATCGCGTCGACGAGCTCGGTGTCGTAGTCGGAGCGATCGTAGCGCGGATGCCAGACGGCGAGCTCGGAGCAGCCGTCGCCGTCGAGATCGCCGAGCGGAGTCAGACGCTCGTTGGACTCGTACTCGAGCGGGTCTTCGTCCGACCACAGCTCGCGGCCGTCGACGCCGGAAAGCACCAGGCCGCGGCCGTAGCGTGCGTCGCCGCCGGTCACGAACTCGTCGCCGATGCCGTCGAAGTCGAACGCGATCGAGCTCTTCGTCCGGCGCGCGGCGCGCGCGAGTTCGAAGTCGGCGTCGGTCGCGGGCTCGATGCGTTGCGGGAGCTCGCCGCTCGGATGGCGCGCGACGGTCAGCGTCTTCGGGAACGCCGACGCGCCGTGGTCGAGGATCGCGACCGCCGGCCCGTCGCGTTCGATCGGCAGGAACTCCCAGCGCTCGAGCGGGCTCGCCGATTCGCGCAGTTCGAGCTGGAGCACGAGTCCACGAGGCTCCGGCGTTCGGCGATGCTCGGTCCACGTCGGCATCGCGCCGATCACGCCGATCGCCGGGATCACGACGAACACCAACACCGCCGCGGCGCAGCCGGTGTTCCAGAGCGCGGTCACCACTCGGTGTCCGTGCGATGCGCCGGTGTCCCCGGGACTCTCGGTGCTCACGGTGTCTTCGATGCTCACGCTCGACTCCATCGAGACCCTGAATCGACCGCGCAGGATTGGGGCGGCGGAGCTCGATCGCGAGCTGACGGCTCGGGCTGTCGGGAACGCGGTGCTCGCCGCGATTCCGCCGCGTCCGACGCGAGGCGGCGCGTGCATCGGGCGCTCGATCGAGCTCGACGAAGCCGCGGCGCGGGCTTCGCGCGCCCCGGGCGAGTTCGAGTCGCCGCGGTTCGTCACACGAGCGCCAAACCGTGTCGACGCGAGCCTCGGCGGGTCGAGGAGCCCTCGGCGCCGCGGCGACGTGCTTGCACACTTCCCGAGAGCCTGCGAGTCTCGCCTCGATGTCGGATCGCTTCGAGGCCGCGTGCGCAGCCGAATCGCGAGGCCCGCGGAGCACGAGCCTGTGGTTCGTCGGCCTCGCGCTCGCCGCGTTCGTCGTCGCGGGGTTCGTCGGGCTCGCGACGCCCGAGCGCCAGTTCGCGACCTTCGTGCTGCTCGGTCTGGGCGTCGCGTTGCTCTTGGCGCTCTTCGCGTGGCGCGTCGCGGGGAGCGCGAGCACGCCGGGCGGAACGTGGTTCGTGCGCTGCTACTTCGCGGCGTTCGCGCTCACGACGCTGGCGCTGCTGTACTCGGCAAGCGTGCCGGGTTTCGACTTCGGCGTGTTGTTCGTCGCCTTGCCGACGTACGCGCTCTTGCTCGCGATCTGGCTCTCAGCCGCGCTCGCTGTTCTCGCGCGCCGCGTGTTCCTTCAGGGCTTCCGCGCGGCGCTCGCCGGCCACGCGGTCGCGTGGACCGTTCCGCCGCTGGTCGTGCTCGCACTCGCGATCGCGGTGCTGCTCCAACTGCCCTTGCGAATGCGTTTCGCGCTCGGACGCGCGGAGCTCGATGCGCTCGTCGAGCGAGCTCGCGTCGAGCCGCTGCTCGTGACGGCCGAAATCGCGGCGTGGGACACGAACGAGTTCCATTTCGTCGGGACGTACCCGACCCGCCGCATCGAGCTCTTCGACGGCGGCGTGCGCGTCCTGGTCTCGAGCAGCGGATTCCTCGACGGCCAGGGCTTCGCGTACTGCGACCGCGGCGCGCCGCCGCAGCTCGGCGAGGACTTCTACGATCCGTTTTGGGGCGATTGGTACCTGTGGCGCGCGAGCTGGTGAGCGGCGCTCTGCTCCGCGGATGCGATCAGGGCAGTTTCTCGAGCACGAGCTCGTAGCGCGTCGTCTTGCCGCTCTCGATCTTGGCGTTGGGGTAGCGACCGCGATCCGCCTTGCGCAGTTGGTGGCCGGCGCCCTGCGCGCCGAACATCACGCCGTCGTCGACCGGCAGGTTCGTGATCCGCGCGAGCCCGTCGACGTCGGTGGTCGCGGTCCAGTCGCGGCCGGGCACGATCGTCGAGCCGACGCCGTCCCAGTAGACGTTCGGCCACGCGGAAACCGCGACGCCGGCGAGCGGCGCGCCCGCTTCGTCGCTGACGCGGACCTCGAGCTGGCCCGAGGGCTCCATCAGCACGACGAGGTCCTGCGCGCCCGACGCGTCGACCGGTTGCGCGCGGCTCGGCGTGTCGCGGATCGCGTCGAACTGCGCCTGGCGTTCGCTCCCGGACGCGCTCGCGTCGACCTGCCACCCGGCTTCCTCGATCGTGCGCGGCGGAACTTGCTTCGACACCCAACCGTCGCAGATCGCGATCACTCGACCGGACGCGCTGCGCAAGTTCGGGAGCTCGAACGTGCCGTCGGGCTTCACTTCGGCCGAGTGCTCGCTCGAGAGCCCTTGATTGCCGCGGTTGGCGTGCAGGTTGAGCGTGACGAGCCCGCCGACGACCGGACGCGGCACGGCGTCGTCGAGCCGACCGCGCAGGACGACCAGCGGCTTCAGCTCGAGCTCGAGATCGAGCCGCGAGTGCTTGCCGAGTTCGAACGGCGTGAAGTCGCTCGCGAGCTGGCCGAGCTCCGAACCCGCGTGCGTCGCGGTGATCCAATGCGGGCCGGGCGCGAGCTTCGTCGTCGAGAGCCGGCCGTCGGGCTCGCGACGCCACGCGCTCGCGCCGAGCTGGGCTTCCCATTCGAGCGCGAGCCTCGCATCGGCGACGACGCGGTCGCGCGAGCCGTGCCAGACCGTGACCCAGACCATCGAGCCCTGTTGGAGCGTGATCACGTGCTCGCCGGGCGAGAGCTCGAAGCTCGAATCGTTGAACGGGATGAAGTCCGCGTGCTCGACGACGAGATCGACGCGCACCGTCTTGGCGTCGAGGTCGGTCCAGCGTTCGTACGGAATCCTCGCGCGTCCCTCGCGATCGGTGCGCAGCGGCGTCTCCGTGTCGCGGCGCGAGTACCACGAGCCCTCGTCGCCTTGCTTGCGCAGGCCGCGGATCGTCACGCTCGCGTCGAAGATCGGCGCTTCGAGCTCGTCGACGACGCGCACGACCAGGACGTCGCGCGCGGCGAGGTCGGCGGTCTCCGGCGCGGGTGGGTCGTCGGGCGTCCGCGGCTCTTCCGTCGCGTCGACGACCGGGATCGCGGTGTCGACGGCGCTGCGCTCCGTGGCTGCGGGCGCGTCGAGCGCTGCCGCGGGAGTCGTCGCGGACTCGGACGGCGTCGACGCATCGACGCTCGACGCCGGCACGTCGGCCGAAGCGGGGTCGGGAGCTCGCTCGCTCCAACGGAGCCACGCGCCGATCGCGAGCAGCGCGACGACGACGAGCACGACGAGTCCGAGCCTCGGCGAACGGCGCGGAGGAGTTGCGGCCATGGCGTCTCCAGGGGGAAGTCGGGTCGACTAGAGCCTCGTCGATCGGCGCGAGCTCGTCAAACGTCCGCGCGAAGACGCTTCGAGCCTCGTCGAGCGACCGGATTCGACGCCTGTGGACGCCGCCGAACCCGTGCTAGCATCCGACCCATCCGATCGAGCCATGCGAAGGGATCGACCGAGTCGCGCGTCCGAAGTGGAGCACGGCGAACACACGCTCAAAGTGTGGAGAGGGACCGTCGTCGGCGTGTACGGCCGTGACGTCTTCGTCGAGCTCGGACCGCGGATGCAGGGCGTGATCTCGTCGCGCGACTTCGAGCGCATGCCGGAAGTCGGCGAGGAGTACGAGTTCACGCTGCGCGGTCGCGAGGACGGGCTCTGGGTGCTGCAACGGCGTGAATCGCGGAGTCTCGCGACGTGGGAGAGCATGGAGGCCGGCGATCTCGTCCACGCGCGCGCGATCCGCGCCGAGCGCGACGGGCTCGAGCTCAAGATCGGCCCGCTGCACGCGTTCATGCCGAAGTCGCACACCGGGCTCGCGCGCGACGAGCGCACCGACGTGCTGGTCGGGAAGACGCTCGTGTGCGAGGTGATCCAAGTCGACCACGAGCGCCAGCGCGTGCTCGTCTCGCGCAAGCTCGTCCTGCAACGCGAGCGCGTCGACGAGCGCCAACGCCGAGCCGGCGCGCTCGCGATCGGCCAGACCGTGCCCGGCCACATCACGCGCATCGAGCCGTTCGGCGTGTTCGTCGCGCTCGGCGACGGGCTCGAGGGGCTGATCCACGTCTCGAACCTCGCCTACGAGCGCGTCGAGCATCCGGCGGCGCTCTTCCGCGTCGGTCAAGCGCTGCACTGCAAGGTGCTCGCGGTGCGCGGCGGCGGCTCGCGTGTCGCGCTCGGCTTGAAGCAGACGCTGCCGAACCCGTGGCAGCACGCCGCGACGCGTCTGCCGCTCGGACGGATCGTCGAAGGCACGATCAAGCGCGTGCTGCCGTTCGGCGCGTTCGTGTTGGTCGCGCCGGGCATCGAGGGGCTGGTGCCGAACGCCGAAGCCGAGCTGCGCGGCCAGCGAGATCTCGGCGCGTTGCTCTCCGCCGGCGATCGCGTCTCGGTGCGCGTCGTCGCGCTCGACGCGCAGCGCGAGCGGCTCGCGCTCTCGCTCAAGCACGGCGACGGCCGCGCGATCGGCGCCGACGAAGCGCCCGCGGAAGAATCGTTCCGCGCGATGGCTGCGGAGGCGAAGAGTCTCGCGACGCCCCTCGGCCGCGCGCTGCACCGCGCGCTCGCCGACCGCCCGGACGCCGACGCTTCGCCCTCGCGCCACTCGGCGTAGCTCCCGCCCAGCGGCGGCGCGGCGACGGCGAATGCCGCGCGGATCGTCCGCGAGCGTGTCCGACGGCGCCGCGAGAACAGTCTCGGCTTCGGCGGCTCGCGTCCGTTTCGTAGGATCCGATTCCTCCAAACTCGGATCTCCATCGCATGCCGACGATACTCGACCCGTCCGACCGCGACGCGCTCTTGCAGCGCGTGCGTCGAATCCAACCGAACTCGAGCGCGCTCTGGGGCAAGTTCGACGCGCCCCGCATGGTCTGCCATCTCGCGGACTCGCTGCGCGTCGCGCTCGGGGAGCGACCGGTGAAGCGCGTCGACAACTTCGCGACTCGGACGCTGGTCAAGTGGCTGGTGGTCTACTCGCCGATCGCGCCGCCGCGCGGCAAGATCGAGACGGCTCCGGAGATGCTGGCGAGCGCGCCGTCGGACTGGGCGCGCGAGGTCGCTGACGTCGAGACGCTCCTGAAGCGACTCGCGACGGTCCCGACCACGGCGGCGCATCCGTACTTCGGACCGCTGACGCACTCGGGCTGGTGTCGACTCGCGTGGAAGCACGTCGACCACCACCTCCGTCAGTTCGGCGGATAGTCCGCGCGTCCCGCGGCGGCCGCGCGCGAACGACTCGCTCGCGCGCGCCGTCGGACGACGCGCCAGCGCCTCCGCACTTCGACACCCGGCTTCGCACGCCACGCCGCTACGAACAAGTTGGAGTGCCGGTGTGCGCTCCGGAGCGGAGCGGTTCGCGTCGAAGAGTGGGATCCTCCAGGTCTATTCGCCGAACGCGGCCGATCCGGCCGATCGCGAGGCCGACGCTATCCCCGAAAGGAGCTGTTCGTCATGGCGAAAAAGGTGCTGATCATGGGCGCGGCGGGACGGGACTTCCACGTCTTCAACACGTGCTACCGCGGAAGGAGCGACGTCCAAGTCGTCGCGTTCACCGCGACGCAGATCCCGCATATCGAGGATCGTCGCTATCCGGCCGCGCTCGCCGGGCCCGGCTATCCGCAAGGGATTCCGATCCGGCCGGAGGAGGAGCTCGTCGACCTGATCCGGAAGCTCGGCGTCGAGGAGGTCGTCTTCGCGTACTCCGACGTCGCCAACGCGTACTTCGAAGAGCGCCGGCGCCGCGTCGAGGCCGCGGGCGCGTCGTTCAAGGCGTTCGATGTCGACGCGAGCATGATCCGCTCGAAGAAGCCCGTGATCGCCGTCTGCGCGGTGCGCACCGGTTGCGGCAAGAGCCAGACGAGCCGTCGCGTGGTGTCGATCTTGCGCGAGCAGGGGCTCCGCACGATCGTGATTCGTCACCCGATGCCGTACGGCGACCTCGAGCGTCAGAAGGTGCAACGCTTCGCGACGATCGCCGATCTCGCGAAGCACGAGTGCACGATCGAGGAGATGGAGGAGTACGAGCCGCACATCGCCGCGGGCGCGATCGTGTACGCCGGCGTCGACTACCAGGCGATCCTCGACTCGGCGGAGAAGGAAGCCGACGTGATCCTCTGGGACGGCGGCAACAACGACACGCCGTTCTACAAGCCCGACCTCTGGATCACGGTCGCCGATCCGCACCGGCCGGGGCACGAGCTCGGTTACTTCCCCGGGCGCGTCAACTTCGAGCGCTGCGACCTGCTCTTGATCAACAAGGTCGACACGGCGACGCCCGCGGGCATCGCGGAGATCGAGAAGAACGCGCGCGAGCTCAATCCGAAGGCGACGGTCGTCCTGGCCGAATCGCCGGTGCGCGTGCCCGATCCGAACGCGATCCGCGGCAAGCGCGTGCTCGCGGTCGAGGATGGCCCGACGCTGACGCACGGTGAGATGCAGTTCGGCGCCGCGACCGTCGCAGCGCGCAAATGGGGCGCGGCGAGCCTGGTCGATCCGCGGCCGTACTTGGTCGGCGAGCTCGCCGACACGTTCAAGAAGTACCCGAAGATCGGCGCGCTGCTGCCCGCGATGGGCTACGGCACGCAGCAGGTGCACGACCTCGAGGCGACGCTCGCGAAGGTCGACTGCGACCTGGTCCTGATCGGTACGCCGATCGACCTCGCGCGCATCGTCAAGATCAAGAAGCCGTCGCAGCGCGTGACCTACGACTCGGTCGAGCGCGGCGCGGCGTTCCGCGAGCGCGTGCTCGCCGTCGTCAACAAGCGCCGCGGCGCGGTCGGCGTGTAGTCGGCCTCGCGCATTCGTTCGCGCGGCCCGTGTCGTGGAGAGCTCCACGGCGCGGGCCGCGCGTGTGTCGGTGTGCCGGTGTGTCGCGGCGCCGCAGTGCGAGAACGCAGGTGCACCGAGCAATTGCGGACGCACGGAGCACGCGCGGATCCGCCGAGCAAACACGGCTGCTCCGGACAAACACGGTTGCGTCGAGCAACCGCGGACCTCGACTCGTCGAACCACGAGCCGCCCGCTCGCCGTTCGCGCGCCGACCCGCACACCGACCCACGCGCCGAACAACCGACTCGCGCGACAGCAAATCAACTCACTCGGGCCCTTCACGCGCTCCACGAACAGCAGCGTGGCGCGGTCCGTCGCCGGGCCCGCGCCACGCGCCTTTCAGGAGTCTCGTCAGCCCTCGATGTCGCGCACGTTTTCCTCGGGGAAACCGAAGTGGACGGGATCGCGACCCTTCTTGAAGTCGCAGAAGCATTCGCGCGGACCGCTCGCAACCTGAGCCGTCGTGCCGAAGCAGTAGGGACACTTGAGGTGCTCTCCGACCGGAAGCGGTCGCTCGAGCCGGCGGCAATCGACCAGCTTGCTGTCGATCAGAAACCGCTTGGTCTCACATCCCTGGCCGTTCGAGTGGTTCATCGCGTCCTCCGTGCGAGTCCAAGGCGCGTTTGCGCGGACTGCCGGTTCAGGCTACGCCCGTCTGCGCCCTCCGGAGATACGCACCGCGGCGGCGGGCGGGGGGGTACGAGTACCCAGGGCGCGAGAGCCCGTCCCAAAGCGCGCGCGCCCGTCCGGAGCCGTCTCCGAGCGGGCGCGCGCCGAGCTGCGGCCAAGCCGCGAAGCGACCTACTGCGCTTTCTTGCCCATGTACTCGGCAAGCACGCCTTCGAGCCCCTTCCTGAGCTGCCCGCTGGAGACTTCGACCGCCTTGGTCTGGAGCTCGATCGCTTTCGCGAGGTCGCCCTTGGTCGCGTGCACGCGCGCGAGCGTGTCGAGGATCGAGCCGTCCTTCCACTCGGTGAGCTCGACGGCCTTCTGGGCGGCGCACAGGGCGAGGTCGAGGTCGCGCTCGGCGAGCTTGGCCTCGGGATCGACGATCGCCCACGCGAGTTTGTTGAGCTCGGCGGAGTCCTTGTGCTCGATCGCGGCGTCGACGAGCTTCGCGCCGAGCTTGTACGCGGCCTTGAAGTCGTTGGTGGCGAGCAACAAGTCGAAGCGGATCGACTCGTAGTCCGCGGCGACGTCGGGGTACTTCGCGACGAGCTCGTCGAGCTTCTTCAGCGCCGCCGCCGGATCACTGTCCACCTGCTTGTAGATGGCGCTCATCCGCGTTTTCACGTCGGCGAGCATCGCGGTGCCCTTCTCGATGTCCCATGTGCCCGCGACGACTTGGCGGAGCGGCAAGTCGACGTTCATCGGGTGGCCGATGTACGCGATCGTGCCGGTCTGATCGACCAGGAAGCAGCACGGGATCCCGTTCTGCCCGGCGGCCTTCATGTAGGCCTCGTTGGTCTTGCGCGCGGTGTCCCACGCGACCGTGTACCCCATGCCGTCGCCCTTCTCGGCGACCATCTTCTCGACGGCGGCGAGATCGTTGCCGCGCGAGTCGAGGCTGGTCATGCCGATGATCGTGACGTTCTTCGCGGCGTACTCGCGCTGCAGCGAGGAGAGGTGAGGCATCCCTGCGATGCACGGGCCGCACCACGTCGCCCAGAACTCGACGACGTAGACCTTGCCCTTCTCGAAGCTCGCGACGGGCGAGCCCTTGACCCACTTCTCGACCGACAGCGCGGGCGCGGGCATGCCGGTCTTGAGCGTGACCTGGGTTTCCGCCTTCTGCGCGGCTTGCGCGTCGACGGCGGGCGCGAAGGGGAGCAGTGCGACACAAGCGAGTGCAAAGCGAAGGAACATCGGATCACTCCTGGGCGAAGGGTGCGAACTCGGACGAGTGCCGAGGTTAGCTCGGGCGGCGGCGGAGGCGTGTACGCGCTGAGAGAAACGCGGCCCGTACGGCCCGCGTGCGGCGCCGGTCACCGGCCTTGGAGCTCGACGCGCACTTCCGTCGGCAGGTCAGGGAGGGTTAGAGGCAGGCATCGGAGCGTTCCCGCCTGCAGCCGAATCTCGCCGGTAGGCGCCGGGTCGAGCACCAGGCGGCCCTGCGCGTCGGTGCGGTGACCGGTGAAGGACTGGTCCTTGACGCTGATGAGCTCGAGCTCGGTGTTCGCGAGCGGCGTGACGCCGTCGGCGCCGATCACGAGCAGCGTGACGCGCCGGCGCGTGAACGCGAAGTCGCGCGTCACCGTCGCGCCGGGAGCGAGCTCGAAACTCTCCTCGGAGCCGATCACGTCGCCGTCGGTGGTCTTGTAGTCGCCGACGATGAGTTCGGCGCGCCACGTGCCCGGCGGAAGTGCGCTCGCGACGAAACGACCTTGCGCATCGGGCACGAATTGGCCGAAGCGCATGCTGTCGCGCACGAGGCGCACGCGGCAGTCGCCGGACGCAGCGCCGTTCAAGAGCACCGTGCCTCGCACTTCGCCCGCGTCGAGCGCGGAGCCGTCGACATCGACTTCGGTCGTCTTGCCGTCGGCGACCGTCGCCGTGGCGAGCGCCGGTTCGAGGCGCAGCCGCGAGCCGCTCGAGCCGTGCTCGCTCTTCAGCCTGTGCTCGAGCGAGAGGAAGAGCTCGTAGTCGCCGGGTAGCAGGCTCTCGCTCGCGAAACCGCCGTCGGCGCCGACCTCCGCGCGTGCAGCGGGTCCGTTCGAGCGGCTGCCGACGAGCTCGAACTCGACGCCGAACTCGCCGGCCGCGTAACCGGCGACGCGCAACCTACCCGCGAGCTTCCCGCCGGGCGCGACGATCACTTCGAGCGGCGAGCCGTCGGTCGGGACGCGCGCTTCGGCGACGATCGTCATCGGATGCGCCGCGCCGGTGACGCGCAGGCCGAGCTTCGCTTCGGATCCGGGGAACGGCAAGCGCGCCAGTCCTCGAGCATCGCTCTCCGCATCGCCGACGATCTGGTGCATGTCGTCGAGATTGCCCGAGAACGAGCCGTGGCCGGGCCGCGCGTCGATCAGCCAGCTGTCGGCGTCGAACGTGTCGCTGCCGAGCAGGACGAGCTCGACCTTCGAGCCCGCGATCGGCCGCTTGGCGGCGTCGACGACGCGGACGCCACGGAGCTCGAGCCGCGTGAGCTCGACGCGCACCGCGGCGATCGCCTCGTCGCCGATCTCGAGGAGCTGCGGCTTGCTCGCGGCGAGCAACGGATCCTTGGGCTGCACCGCGAGCCGATTCGTGCCCCGCGCGACGCCCTCGACGGTCATCCGGCCGTCGGGATGCTTGCCGCCGAACGTCAGCTTGTCGCTCGAGCTCCAGCCGTTCTGACGCACGCGCTCGCAAGTCACCGTGTACTCCTCGACCGGCGTGCCGCTCGCGCGCTCGACGACCACGAGCTCGAACGAACGCGCGCGCCGAAGCTCGATGCGCACGTCGGTCGTGCCCCAGGCGTATGCGGGTGTCGGCTCGGCGGACGGCTCGAAGCCCTCGGCGTGGTCGATTTCGAGTCGCGCGGGCTCGAGCGCGTCGTCGACCGCGTGGATCGTGAAGCGGCCGTCGCGATCGGTCCAGTCCGAGGCCATGCGGCCCGAACGATGCATCACGACGCGGACGTAGACGCGCGCGATCGCTGCGCCGGTCTCGTCGACGACGACGCCGGAGATCGAGGGCATGCTGCGCGCGATCACGTTCACCGGCGCGGCGCCGGCGCCTTCGACGACGGTGACGGTGTCGGGCGAAACCAGCTTGTAGCCTTCCGCGTGGAGGTCGAACGGCCAGGTGCCCGCAGGGATGGGAACGTCGATGCGGAAGAAGCCCGTTCCATCGGTTTCTCCGCCGCGCGAGTCGTTCGCGGCCATGTCGGAGCGCAGCGGCAGCGGCATGTCGTTGAGCGCCGCGTAGACACCCTCGATCGGCGTGCCCTCGGTGTCGACGACGTGGCCTTCGACGCGGTAGCCGAGCGCGAGCTCGACGTCGCCGAGGTCTTCGACTTGCCCCGGCTCGAACGCGTGCCAGCGCGCGGTGCGCGGAACGCGACCCGGCGCTTGGACGTCGAGCCCATGCTGGAACGGCGGGGGAGGATCGAACGCGATCTCGAAGCGGCCGTCGGCGCCGGTGACGATCGGCTCGGGGTCCGTCCAGTCGACCTCGCCGTAGCGCTCCATCGCCTCCGAGTTCCCCGGCATGCCGTCGAACGCCACCGTGCAGCCCGCGAGCGGCGCGCCGGACTCCTTCGCGACGCAGCGACCGCGCACGCGCGCGAGCTTGGGCTCGGGCTTCGTCGTCGGCGTCGCCTCGGGCTCGGCGACGGTCTCGCGCACCGGCGCGACGATCGGTGCGGCGGGGGCGGCGGGGGCGGCGAGCTCAGGGCTCGCTCGCTCCGTTTGCGCCGCGACCGGAACGGACGCCGCGGACTCGATTGGCGTCGGCCGAAGCCAGAACCAACCGCCCGCGACGACGAGCGCGATCAAGAGCGCGAGCAGCAAACGAACGCGAGTGCGCATGGGGGAACCTCCGAGCTCCGTTGTCACGGCGGCGCGAAGTGCAACGGTGAGCGGGCAGGATCCGCTCTCTTCGCCGCCGATTCAATCGCGGCGCCGGTCGCCCGTCGTCACGGGCACACGTCGAACCACACCGAGCTCGACAGGTTGCTCGCGAGCGGCGCCGACGGATCGCGGAACCAGACTTGGACGCTGACGGTCTCGCCACCGCCGAACGGAGCGCCGAGCGCGCTCGGGTGCGTCGCGACGTACTGGTTCCAGTCGAAGCTCACCGTGCCGTCGCACGCGCCGGGCGTGCCGCCGGTGTGCGTGACGACGGCGCGCTGCGTCGTCCCCGACGTGCAGCGGAACGTGTTGCCCCACGGCGTCGGCTTGCCGCCGCCGAGCGCGTAGAAGACCAGCGCGCTGCGGCCGCCTTCCAAACCGTTCGCGGTGAGCACGAAGCCGGAGCCCGCGCTCCCGCTCGGCGTGCCGCTCGCGCCGAGCAACGGCGCGCACCCGTGGCTCGTCGTTCCGCCTTGGCACGTCTCTGCGACGATCGGTTCGCAGCCTTCGAGGTCGTGCACGTAGACCTGCGCGAGTTGGTAGGTGTCGGGCTCGACGAGGTTGGACGACACGCTGCAGAAGCCGGCGTACCGGCCGTCGCCGGAGAGCGCGGGGCTCCAACTGCCGTTGTTCCCGGGAGTGCCGTCGGACGCGCACGACGCGAGCCGCGTCACGCCGGAGCTCATGTCGCGCACGAAAACCCCGCCGGCGACGCCGCTCAGGATGTTGGACGCCTGACTCTGGAACGCGACCCTTCGGCCGTCGGCGGACACCGCCGATTCGTAGTTGGCGCCGTTCGACGTGCCGCCGTCGAAAGCGACGCTCACCAGTTGAGTCGTGTCCGCGGCGAGGTCGCGCAGGTAGACGTCCATGTTGCCGGTGGTGAAGCCTGCGACCAAGTTGGTCGCCTCGCTGGTGAAGGAGACGAAGCGGCCGTCGAGCGAGATGCGCACGAAGCCGTCGGAGTCCGCGTCGGGGTTGCCGCCGGTGAGCGAGACGCTCGCGCGCTCGATCGTGCCGGTCTGGAAGTCGCGCACGAAGACGTCCCAGCGTCCATTGGTGTCACCGGCGACCAGATTGGAGGCGATGCTCGCGAAGCACACGCGATTGCCGTCGCCGGAGATCCACCCGCCGCCGCAAGCGCCGTTCGCGAACGCGTTGACGGTCTGCGTCACGCCGAGCAGCCGATCGCGACGGTAGACGTTGAGCGTCGCGGTCGCGGCGGGATCGAGGTTGGTCGCCGCGCTCTCGAAGCCGACGAAGCGGCCGTCGGCGGAAAGCGACGCGACGTACGCGTAGTCGTCGGCCGGCGTGCCGTTGCTCGCGACGCTCACGAGCTCGGTCGTCCCCGTGGTTCGGTCGTGGACGAAGACGTCCCACGTGCCCGCCGTTCCGCCGGCGAGATCGTTCGCGAGGCTTTGGAAGCCGACGAAGCGTCCGTCGGCGGAGATCGCGGCACCGTCGCTGTCGGCGAAGACCTGTCCACCGGCCGAGGTGACGCTGACGCGCTCGACGACGCCCGTCGAACGATCGAGGACGAACACGTCGCGCACGTAGTTGGTGTCGCCGGGGACCAGTTGCCATGCGTCGCTGTGGAACGCGATGTAGCGACCGTCGCTGGAGAGCGACGGGAATCCGGAATCGCCGTTTCCGACGAGCCCGTGGGAGGAGCGGCTGACGATCGCCGTCGTGCCCTGGGCTTGGGCCGTGCCCGTGGCGAGCGCTGTGGCGAGCAGAGCGCGGACGAGTCGCTTGCCGACGAGCGGCACGTTCGCACTCCGACGCGGCGCGATCGAGCCCCAGCGATCGTTGGAGAAGTTCACTTCGACCTCCTTGTGGAAGAGCGAGCTCTGCGCCTCTAGTTTCGCCGCTCGGCGGCCGATCGTGGCGCGGGCTCTTTGCGTAGACGCCGTGCGCACTCGAACGAGCCCGCGAGTACGCCGAGGGCGTGTTGCAGGTCGTCGTCCGCCCGGCGCCCAGGATCTCTCACGGTCGGCGCGAGCCGCCGACGCCGCGACCTTTCACGGAACGTGCAGCGCTCCGGCAATTCAGCCGATTACGCTCTGCCGTTCACTCGCGGTCCCCCAAGACATGTCCTGGCAAGCCTGGTTCACCCTCGCCGTCACCCTCGTCTCGCTCGTTTGCCTGATCAAGGACTGGCTCGCGCCGTCGAATGTCCTGGTCGGCGCGGCGATCGTCCTCCTGCTCGCGGGCATCATCACACCCGCGGAGACGTTCGCGGGCTTCGGCAACCCCGCGCCGATCACGGTCGCGGCGCTGTACGTGCTCGCGCGAGCGACCGAGAAGACCGCGATCCTCCAACCGGTGCTCGAGCGTTTGCTCGGCAAGGGCGGCGGCGGTCGGTGGGCGATGGCGAAGCTCTTCGTCCCGTCCGCGGCCGCGTCGGCGTTCCTCAACAACACGCCGATCGTCGCGATGCTGATCCCGCAGGTGCTGCGCTGGTGCGAGAGGACGCGCGAGTCAGCGGCGCGCTACCTGATGCCGCTGTCGTTCGCGGTGGTGCTCGGCGGCGTGATCACCACGATCGGAACGTCGACGAACTTGGTCGTCTCCGGGATGCTCGAGAAGTCGGGTCAGGCTCCGCTCGGGCTCTTCGAGATCACCATGGTCGGCCTGCCGGTCGCGATCGTCGGCATCATCACGTTGATCGTCACCGTGCCGTGGCTCCAGCCCGATCGCCGTCCGGCCGGCGCGCAGCTCGACGAGCAAGGGCGCGAATTTTCCGTCAGCATGAAGGTCGTCGCCGGCGGTCCGCTCGACGGCAAGTCGGTCGAGGAAGCCGGGCTGCGCAACCTCCAAGGCGTGTTCCTCGCCGGCATCGAGCGCAACGGCGAGCTGATCGCGCCGGTCGCACCCGACCGCCGTCTGCGCGGTGGCGACCGCTTGAGCTTCGTCGGTCGCGCGGACACCGTCGTCGATCTGCAGAGCCGTCGCGGGCTCGAATCGGCGGAAGCGCCGCACATGTCGGAGCTCCAGACCGCTCGCCACCGCTTCTACCAAGCGGTGGTCGGCGCCGCGTCGCCGTTGGTCGGCAAGACGCTGAAGGAGGTCGACTTCCGCGGCCGCTATCAATCCGCGGTGATCGCGATCCACCGCTCGGGGCAACCGATCCACGAGAAGCTCGGGCAGGTGCGCCTGAAGCTCGGCGACACTCTGATCCTGCTCTCCGACCCCGACTTCCGTCAGCGTTGGCGCGACCGCGGCGACTTCCTGATGGTGACCGAGATGGGCGGCACGCCGCCCGCGATCACGAAGAAGGCTTGGATCGTCGGCATCGTCGCCATCGCGATCGTCGTCGTCGCCGGAGCGGGCGTGATGCCGATCCTCCAAGCGGCTCTGGTCGGCGCGATCGCGTTGATCGCGTTCGGCGTGTTGACCGCGACCGAAGCGCGCGACTCGATCGAGCTCGACACGATCATCGTGATCGCAGCGAGTTTCGCGCTCGGCACCGCGATGGAGAAGTCGGGGCTCGCCACACGCGCCGCCGAGCTCGTGATCGGCTCGACCGGCGGCGGCAGCGTGCACGGCGCGCTGTTCGGCATCGTGCTCGCGACCGTGATCTGCACCGAGCTGATCACCAACAACGCGGCGGCCGCGTTGCTCTTCCCGATCGCGTTCGCGAGCGCCGCGCAGCTCGGCGTCGATCCTCGCCCGTTCGCGATCGCGGTCGCGGTGTCGGCGTCGAACTCGTTCCTGACGCCGATCGGCTACCAGACCAACACGATGGTGTACGGCCCGGGCGGGTACCGTTTCACCGACTACGCGCGCGTCGGCTTCCCACTGACGATCACCACGGTGATCACAACGGTGTTCGTGATCCCGTGGGCGTGGGGGATCTGAGCGAGCGAACCGCCGCGCGCCACGGCGGCTCGTCGCGCGCGTCTCGTCACTCGCCGAGCTTGTCGAGCGCGGCCTGGACCGCCGCCTTGATCGCGGGCTCCTTGCGCTCGAGCAAGCGCACGAGCTTCGGATACGCCGCGCTCGCCTTCAGTGCGCCGAGCGCCTTGACCGCACCGACGACGACGTCGACGTTCGGGCTTTCGAGCAGCTCGACGAGCTCGTCGACGGTCGCACGCGCTTCGTTGGTCGTCGCCTTCCAAGCGGCGAACTCCGCGAGCGCCTCGCGCTGCGCCTTGAACGCCGCGAACGCGGCGCGCGCGGCGTCACGGACGTCCGAGCTCGGATCCTTCAGCGCGTCGCCGAGCGCATCGATCGCCGGCTCGTAGAGTTCGTTGCCGAAACGTTGGATCGCCAACATCCTCGCGTACCCGCTGGCCGCCGCCATGTCCGGCAGCTTGCGTAGGAGGAACTCGAGGCCCTTTTCACCGTCGACGCATTCATGGACGACGCGGAAGAGCGCGTCGCGGACCTGAGGATCCTGCGATTCCTTCCAGTAGCGCTCCGCGAGCTCAAGCGCGTCCGCCGCGGAGAGCAGTCCCAGCTCGCGCGCGAGCTCGGCGGGGTGCTTGCCGTTCTGCTGCACGAAGGTGCTCATCGCTTCCTCGAGCACCCGGCGCGCACGCGCGGGGTCGGCGACGATCACGCCACGCAACGCTTCTCTCGCCCGTTCCTGCACCGAGCCGGTGCGGTCCTTGGTCAACGCGATCAATTCGGGCAGCACGCTGGGGTCGCGCAGGGCGCCCAATCCGATCGCGGCCGCCGAGCGCACGGTGTCGTCGGTCGAGTCGGCCATCCGCCTGAGTAGCGGCAGCCACTCCGGATCCAGCCGGGCGTCGGGTCGTGCGCGTCGACCGAATCGGTCGTGCAGCACCGAGGCCACGACCGAGGCGTAGTAGACGAACTTCTCGCCCTCGATGCCGACCGCGGAGCGCGCCAACTCGATCGACGGAGCATTTCCAGCCAGCCGTTGAACGGCTTCTTGGTAGGCGCCCAACATCTGGTCTCGAGCGGTGCCATTCGACCCTTGCAGCGGCAGCTCGAGGTACGCCTTGACGACGTACGGGAACGCGTCACCCCCGAGCTGGCGCAGTTGGGTCTGCACTCGCCGAGCGAGTTGCTCCGGCTCGTTGGACCGTTCGGGCAGCCCATCGAGCGCGGCGAGGAGTTGGAGCGCCGACGCCGCGATTGCCGGCCCGCCGCCGGTTCCGAGCAAGGTGAGCGCCGCACCCGGCTGCGGATACGCGCCGGGCGCGGCTGTGAGCGCCTTCTGGATCCGCGCCGCGATCGAGGGGTCGAGCGGCCGCCAGCCCTTCTCCACTTGGACGGCAAGCGCGTTCATCGCGAGCTCGGCCAGCCGCGCAGCGCTCGATTCACGCGCGATCGCGAGCAGCGCGTCGACGTTCGCGGCGGTCTGCGGAAGCTTGGCGCGCTGAACCAGGTCGAGAGCACGCGCGCGGGTCTCGAGGTCCGCGTGCGCGTCGGTTGCGATCGTCACGAGCGCGTCCGCATCGTTGCGGTTCAGCCATTCCAGCGCGTCGTCGTTGCCCGCGCGCGCGTGCGGCAGCAACGTCGCCGCGAACTTGGGATCGTTCGAGCGGACGAAGCGGCGGATCGCGGCCTCGCGCACCGACGGCGTCGGGTCGGCGAGCGCCTGCTGCAGGATCGCGAGGTGGGCCTCGGTGTAGCAGTGGCTCGCGACGGCGCGTCGCGCCAACGGATCGATCGATCTGAGGAGGCGCTGGAGCGCCGCGTCCGCCTCGGGGATGCGCATGCGCGCGAGCGCCCGCACGCAGCGGTCGACGTTGGCCGCGATGGTGGTGTCGCACAGCTCGAAGGGCCCGACGATCGCTTTCTCGATCCAAGGCACCGCGACCGCGCCGTAGAGCTGGATGTCGGTCTCCGCGGCGCTTGCGCCCGCATCCTCCGCGCCCACGCTGGTCCGCATCGAGCCGAGGCAGCGGGCGATCGCGCAGAGGATCGGGTCGTCCTGTTCCAGCGCGGCGCCACGTTGGCGCGCTGCGACGCGGTCGATGCCTTTCTGCGCGCGATCGAGCAGCGCGGCGTCGTTCGTCTTGCGCGCAGCGTCGAGCGCGCGTTGGAAGAGCTCCGCGGCGCGCGCGAAGTCGCGTTCGTGCTCCTCGGCGTAGAGCGCCTGTTCGACGAGCGACGCGGGCGTCGCACTGGTCGGGTCTTGCGGGGTCGACGCGACGTAGCCGAGCGCGGCGGTCGGCTTCGCAGCCGGCCTCTCTCCCTGGGCCAGGATCGGAGCAGCGAGCAGCAAGGTCGTGAGCGTGCGAGTCGTGAGCGAGTGCATGGCGGTCCTCGAAACGTGGGATGGGATGCGAACGAGCGCATTCGACGACGTTTCGACCGGAAGCTTGTCAGCGCCCGTCGCGGGAGTTGTCAAAGGTTGTGAAGCCGCCGGACGGGTCGCGGAACGCGCCAGGGTCCTACTGCCGCTCATCCGTGCTCAGGAAATCCGCTGAGTGGCGCAACCGAGCTCGAGCCGCGCAGTCCTATCCGATGCCGGCAGGGCTCGATGCTTCGTGACTCGCAAACCGGCGTCCCGGCGCGGCGCCGCGCCGATCGTCGTCGCGCCGGCGGCGCGCTCGGCACGGGCGCCGCGAGCGATCTCGAGCTCAGACCTCGAGCCGATACCCGACGCCGAACGCGGTCAACAGCACGCGCGGGCTCGCTGGATCGGCCTCGAGCTTCTGGCGCAGCTTGACCACGTGCTGGTCGACCGTCCGCGTCGTCGGGAAGCGCTCGTGGCCCCAGACTTCCTCGAGGAAGCGCTCGCGCGACACCGGGCGGCCGCGTTCGCGCCACAGGAGCTTCAGCATGTCGACCTCGCGCAACGAGAGCTCGTGGCTCTCGCCGCCGCGCTCGAGCCGCATCCGCTTCAAGTCGACGCGCGCCGGGCCGAGCACCAGCTCGTCCGGAACGTCGTCCGCGTCCTCGGTCCGGCGCCGCAAGCGCGCACGGATCCGCGCGAAGAGCTCGGCGAGGCTGAACGGCTTGGTGACGTAGTCGTCGGCGCCGAGATCGAAGCCTTGCACCTTGTCGATCTCCTGGCCCTTCGCGGTCAGGAGGATCACCGGGACGCCGCGGCCTTCGCGGCGCAACGACGCGAGCACGTCGAGCCCGGAGCGCTTCGGCAGCATCACGTCGAGCAGCACGAGGTCGGGCGCACCGGCGCGCAAGCTCGCGAGCGCCGCCTCGCCGTCGCCGACGCACTCGACCGCATAGCCCTCCTTCTTCAACGCGTACTCGAGGCCCGCTTGCATCGCGGACTCGTCCTCGACCACCAGGATGCGCGGCTTCGCGTTCATGCGTGCGGCTCGCTCGCCGCGAGCGACAGGACGAACACGCTACCGCCGCCTTCGCGCGGTTCCCACCGCGCTTCGCCGCCGTGGGCTTCAGCGATCTTCTTCACGAGCGCGAGCCCGAGCCCGACGCCCGGCCGGTCGCGCGTCAGCTCGTCGCCGACTCGGCGGAAGGGCTCGAAGATGCGCTGCGCTTCACCCGTCGGCACGCCGCGACCGCGGTCCTTCACGCGAACTTCGGCTCGGGCCGAGCCGTCGCACGTCGCGCGCACGACCTCGACCTCGATCACGTGCGGCGTGTCCGAGTACTTCAGCGCGTTGTCGAGCAAGTTGACGATCGCGCCGGTCAACGAGTCGCGGTCGCCGGCGACGCGCACGTCGTCGTCGCGACGGAGCTCCAGCCCGAACCCGCGTTCGCGCGCGAGCGGCTCGACGGTCGCGCGCGCGAGCTCGGCAAGCTCTCCGAGCTCCAGCGCCTCGCGTTTCGTGCCGCCGCTCGCGTGTTCGAGCCGCGCGAGGTCGAGCACGCTGTCGACGAGCCGCGCGAGCCGATCGGTCTCGCGCACCGTGCGCGCGCCGAACTCGCGGACCTTCTCGGGCTCGACGTCGCCGCGTTCGAAGACCTCGGCGAACAAGCGGATCGCGGCGAGCGGCGCCTTGAGCTCGTGCGTGACCGCCGCGACGAACGCTTCACGGCCCTTGGCGGCCTCGACCTCGCGCGCGACCGCTCGCAGCGTCGCGAACGCGGCGACCAACGCGAGCACCAGCACCGTCGTCACCAACGCCGCGGTCCAGTAGAGCTTGCGCCGTTCGCCGGCGAGGAAGCTCGCGAAGTCGCCGCCGCCGACGCGCGCCTCGAACGCGTCCAGCGGGGCGGCGAGCCGGCTCCGCGCGATCGGCGCGTCGCGCGTCGAGCGCAGCAGCGGGTCGATCGTCGCGGTGAAACCGGACACCGAACCGGGCTGCACCCCCGCGAGTTCGTCCGACGGCGCAGTCGCGGGGGTGGAGCCCGGCACCGTGCGCGCGAAGAGCCGCGAGAGCTCGAGCGCGCCGCCGCGCCAGCCGTCGCCGTCCTTCGTCACCGCGACCAGCACGCGTTCGCCTGGCGTCGTCGTCGCGAGCGGGTTCGCGCTCGCGATCGGCTCGTTCGCGAGCTCGAAGACGCGCGAACCGCCGATCGCGCCCGACGCGATCCAATCGCTCGCGCCGCGCGGGATCGTCGCGAGCCAACGCCGCAACCGCGCGCGCTCGGTGTCGTCGCGATCGCTGACCGCGATGCGTCTCGCGAGCATCTCGTCGGGCGCGCGCGCGAGCCGCGCGGCGAGCTCGACGCGGTCCGCGCGCACGAAGTCGGCGGTCGCCGTGTCGTCGAGCGTCGCGTGGTCGGCGCTCGCGTCGGCATAGACGTCGGCGAGGTCGCTGGTGCCGTTCGGCGCGGAGCGCGCGAGCTCGCGCCGTGCGACGAACGCTCGGCGCAAGCCGCTCGACGTGCGCGCGTCGGGGCAACGCTCGACGAGCTCGCGCCGCGCGGCGGTCGCGTCGTCGTCGCGCCCGAGCTTCGCCGCGAGCACCGCGCGGGTTTCGAGCGCCCACGCGACGAGCTCGGGCGCGCGATCGCCCTCCGACGCGACGCGCAAGCGATCGAGCGCGAGCTCGAGCTCGCCCGAGGCCTCGAACCGGTCGATCTCGGCCTCGAGCGAGCGCACGAGCAACGGGTCGGCCGGCAGCGCGGCGGCGCCGCCGGCGCGCGCGGCGTCCGACGACACCTCGGGCAGCCGAGCGAGCGTCGGTCCGAGCCACGTGCCGTCGGCGCCGAAGCGGACGGTGAGCGCTTCTCCGTCGCCGCGCGCCACCAGGTCGAGCTCGCGGTCGAGGCGCTGCAGCGTGAGCGCGAGCAGCGCTTCCGCTTGCTCGCGATAGCGCGCGGTGCCGCGCTCGGTCTCCGAACGCAACGCGCCGAAGCCGAGCCACGCGAGCAAGAGCGTCGGCAGGAGGAAGACCGCGATCAGCGCGAGCTTCGGGAGCGACCGGTGCATGCTCGGACTGTAGCGAGCCCGCGCGCGCTCCGCCGAGTTCGAACTCGCGCGCCGCGATTCCGCTCGCGCCGAGCGGTCGACGGGACGGGAGGTCGTGTCGGCTCCGTCGAGTTCGGGCGGCGCTCCGCTGGGCGGCGTGCGTCGGTGAACTTCCTGGGCGGCGCGAATTCGCGGCGGGATCCCGAGCCGGGCTACACCCCCGCGAGTTCACGTAACCGCGACGGCGCGGGGGGGGGGGCCGGCGC
>JACRIN010000050.1 GCA_016220085.1 Planctomycetota bacterium | reverse complement strand
GCGGCGATGGAGCGACGATTTGGATCCCGCGATGCTCTCCGGGCTGGCGCTCGCGGCGTCGCGCGGGCGAGTCGCGCCCGAGCTCGTTTCGCAAGCCGCCGCGCGCGAGCTCGTGCGCCGCGCGGAGTCGGCGCTCGCCGCGGGCGGGCCGCGCGCGCGCTTCCTCGCCGCGGAGTGCGCGCGGGCCTTGGCGAACGTGCGCGATGCGCTCGACGGCTCGCGGCCGCTCGACGTGCTCGGCGAAGGAATCGAGCGCGCGTCGCTCGCCGCGCGAACGTGGCGACTGCGGGCTGCGCGGCTCGCGGGCGCGGACGTGCCCGCGCTCGACGCGCTCGCTCGCGAGCTCGTCCAAGCGCCCGCGCCGGACGTCGAACACGCGCTCGCCGCCACCGCCGCTTTCGAGTACCTCGCCGCTCGCGATCTGACCGCCGAGGCCATGCGCGGGCTGACCGCTCGGGCCGCGCGCGATCTGAACGCCGAGGCCGCGCCCGGGCTGATCGCCGGGCTCGCGTTCGCGGAGCCGGGCGCGTGGCTCGCCGCCGAGGCCGCGCGCGGTCGCGGTCCGACGTTCGTCGCGACGTGGGCGCGCGCCGGACTCGCGTTGCCCGACGCGTGGCGTCGACCGGAGCTCGGGCCGGAGCTCGCGTTCGCCGTTTTCGCCGCGGGTTGGGACGGCGCGAGCGCCGAGCCCGCGATCGTCGCGCGCTTCCTCGCGGCGTTGCGGACCGACTTGCCCTCGCTCGCCTGGGCCGATGCGTGGCTCGAGCAATGGCGCCAGAGCGGACGGCGTGACGGTGTCGCGGCGCTGCTCGACGCGGCGCTCGCGAGCGGCGTCGACGCGTCGCAGCGCGATGCGTTGGAGCGCTTGGACGCGCGCCTCGGCCGGGTTCAGGGGGCTCGCGCCAAGCAGCTCGGCGAGCGCTGGCTCGCGGCGCCCGAACCCGATTGGGTCGCGTTGGGCTCGCTCGCGGCGTCGCCGGTCGGCGTGCAGGTTCGTCAACGCCTCGTGGGTGCGCTGGCAGCGCTCGGCGAGCTCTCGACCACCCAAGCGAGCGCCTCCGGACCCGCCGGGCCGCTCGGGCGGGGGATCGAGCGCGCGTTCGCGGTGCTGTACGCCGCGGGCAACGAGCTCGGCGCCTCCGATTTCGAGCGCACGCTCGGGGCGGTTCTTTCGAGGGGCGTCCAAGGGCCCCTGGAGCGCTTCGCAGAGGCCCGCGCGGCCGGCGCCTGGCCGGTGTCCCCGTCGCGGCGACCGATCGACCTCGCCGCGAAGGACCTCCCGGACGGCTTCTAGGCGCTCGGGCGCTGGGAACCCGCTCGCCCGCGCCGGAATCGGCTTGGGGGTTGGATTGTCGGCGGCCGATCAGCAAGCTTCTGCCGCCTCACAACGCCCATGTCGACCTCCAAGACCGCCGCGGACAACGCTCCCCTCCAAGTCGCCGACCCCGAGGAGGCGCGCAAGTCGCCGATCACCGCCGAGGACGTGGTGATGGTGACCGACCCGCGCTCGCAGCGCGCCGAGCAGTATCGGACGCTGCGCAACTCGATCGTCGCGCTGAATCCGGAGAGCGCGCCGCGCACCGTGGTGCTGACGAGCGCGCTGCGCGGCGAAGGCAAGACCGTGACCTCGGCCAACCTCGCGGTCGCGCTCGCCGAGATGCCGAACACGCGGGTGCTGATCGTCGACGCGAACCTGCACCATCCGGGCGTCGAGCGCATCATCGGGATGCCGCGGCGTCAGGGACTCTCCGAGCTCTTGTCCGGTCGTCTGTCGCTCGACCAAGCGGTGCGCCCGCTCTCGATCCCCGGCGTGTCGATCCTCGGCGCGGGCGCGACGCCGAAGAATCCGTCGGAGCTGCTCGCGTCCGATCGCTTGAAGATCGTGCTCTCGCAGTTGAAGCAGCGCTTCAACTACGTGCTGCTCGACGCGCCGGAAGCGCTCGCGATCAGCGACGCGACGCTGCTCGGCGCGATCGCCGATGGCGTGTTGCTCGTCGTGCGCCTCGCGACGACGCCTCGCCAGTACGTCGAGCAGGCGCACAGCATGCTCGAGAACCTCGGCGGCAACGTGCTCGGCACGTGCGTCACCGGCGTCGGCGAGTAGTTCAGAGCGGGAAGAGCCAGCCCTGCACCGCGCGCCAGGCTCCGGTGCGCGCCCGGCGGATCGGGGTCTTGCGCGGACGGCGCAGCAGGTGCTCGATGTGCTCGCGTTCCCACTCCAGCGCGCGCGCGTAGTCGGCGAAGGCTCGCTCCCGCGCGCGAAAGCGCGGGCCGTGGAAGATGCGTCGGCCGCCGCGGCCGCGTTCGTGCGGCAGCGCGGCGTGAAGGAGCTCGTGGAAGACGATGTAACGCACGAACCAGCGCGGTACGAAGTCCTGGTCGAGGATCGGGTGGATGCGGACGAGGTGCGCGCGCGCGTCGTAGCTGCCGAGGCGCAGCGAGCGCCGCGCGGGGCGCCGGCCGGCGCGGCCGAACGTGATCGCAGGCGGCGGCGACGCGGCGAAGTCGGCGGCGAATTCGGTGCGCGCGAGCTCGTCGCGAAGCTCGGCGAGGTCGACGGTGCGCCCGCGGGTGGAGAGCTTCGCCGGATCGATCGGCGCGCGCTCCTCGCGCGTCAACGCCTCGTCGATCCAACGATCGAGATCGCGCGCCGAGCGCCGCGCGCGACGGCCGGCCGAGAGCCAGCGCGCGACCGACACGCGCACCTCGTCGGGAGCGCGGCCGAAGAACTCGCTCATGTGCACGACCAACTCGCCGCGGCCGGTGCGCACGACACGCAGCACCGAGCTCTTGGCGCGGCCGAAGCGCACCGAAACGCGCGAGCCGAGCTCCTCGGAGAGGAACTCGGCCCAGGCGGTCTCGTCGAACTGCGGCGCGGGATCGGTCGAGCTCACGCCTCAGAGCCGAACCTCCGCACGCGCGGAGGTCAATGTCCGAGCGTCAGATCCATCGTGACTTCTTGGCCCTCGATCACGTTGAACTGCTTCGTCGAGGCTTGTTGCTCGGCGATCGCTTGGAACGGATCGGCCGCGCCCGCGTTGCTGCGGCTCGCGGAGATCTGATAGTTGCCCGCGGGAACGTGATCGATGAAGTAGCGGCCTTCGCCGTCCGTGCGCGCGTCGAACGTCACGATCGTGCCGTCGGTGATCGCGAGGTGCACCGAGCCGCGGACGACCGGTTGCCCGGCTTGGTCGAAGACCTTTCCGCTGACCTTGCCGCCGCCCTTCATCGTGATCGAGCCGGCGTTGACCACCTGACCTTCGATCACGCGCAAGCTCGGGACGAGCGTGCGGGTGTAGCTCGGGTGCGTGATCTCGAGCTGGTAGTCGGTCGGCGCGAGCATCTTGAGCTCGAAGTTGCCGTCACGGTCCGTGCGGACCTTGCGGCGGGTCGCGCCGGAGCTGATCAGGTTGCCGAACAGCGGGTCGTTGATGTCGTCTAGGCCGGCGTCGAACGAGCCGACGACCGCGCCCTTGATCGGGTTGCCGGTCGGATCGACGAGCTTGCCGCGGATCGTGCCGCCCTGACTGACGCGGATCGTCAGGTTGATCGTCGCTTGGTTCTCGACGACGGTGAACTTCTCGGAGAGCGCGGTCGCGTAGCCCGGCGCCTCGATCGCGACGACGAACGTGCCCTTGTCGAAGTTGCAGACGGTGAACGTGCCGTCGGCGTTGTCGAAGCTCTCGTCGAGCCCGAGGTTCTCGAGGAAGCTCGCGGCATCCGCGCCGTCGCCCGCGCGCTTCGGCGACACGGTGAACGAGCGCACCGGATTGCCGGCCCCGTCGATCACGCGGCCGCTGACCGCGGTGCGCGGACGCATCTCGACCGGGATGTTCATGTCGCCGACCTGGACGCGGTTCATCCGGAGCTGGCTGTAGCAGTCGAGCTCGACCTGCAGCATGTACGAGCCTTGCTGGAGGTTTTCGACCAGGAAGGAGCCGTCATCGCCGGCGACCGCCTCGCCGCGCGAGCTCGACGTCGCGTTGAACGTCATCGCGACCACCTTCGCGCCCTTGAGCGGTTGGTTGGTGCCTTGGACGAGCACGCGGCCGCCGAGCGGGAAGCCGGGGGACAGACGCACTTCCTTGTCCTGCGTGTCGTCGGACGAGCCCTTGAACAACACGTTGGACACGATCATCGTGCCGAAGCCCGGCGCGGAGACCGTCAGGTTGCGCGGGCCGCCGGCGACGTTCTTGAACTCGAAGTGGCCGGTGTTGTCCGACTTGGTCGACATGCGATCGGGCGACTTCGGATCGCCGGTCAGCACGTACGCGGAATCGAGGTGCAGATCGGCGCCCGGCACCGCGCTGCCGTTGTCATCGACGACCATCCCGGTGAGCACCGAGCCCTGGCGCAGGATCGCGTCCGGAGCGCGCGACTCGCCTTCCTCGCGCACGCCGACGTTGGACTCCTGCGTCGGGCTGAAGTCCGGGTGCGTCGCGAGGATGTAGTAGTTGCGGCGCGGCTCGAGGTTCTTGAAGCGGTACTGGCCGGCCGTGTCGGTGGTCGTCGAGATCGCCTTGCCCTTCGGCTTGTCGATCCCCATGAAGAACTCGGACGCGAGCTCTTCTCCCATGAACGCGTTCTCGCTGATCTTGACCGTCGCGTTGGCGACCGGGCGCGCCTGATCGTCGAGCACCGAGCCGACCAGCAGCGTCGCGCGATCCGCGGGCGCCGCGTCGACCGGCTGGCCGTCGACGTCGGGTGCCGACGTCACCGTGCGGATCGCTTCCTCGGTCTGGGTCGGCGTCTCGATCTTCGCGCCGGAGGTCGACTTGACGGGCTCCGCGGCGGTGTTGGTCGGCACGGCGACGCCGGTGCCTTGGTCCTTGGAGCCGGAGCGGAACGCGAAGAAGAGGGCCGCGAGGCCGGCGAGAACGAGGAGGAGGACGAGAAGCGGTTTCATGGTTCGATGGGGTGTCTAGAGGCACGCGGCGAGGCCGAGTTCGTGGGTGCCCGTCCGTTGGGGACAGACTCCCGCGAGAGCGCCTGGACGATCGGAAGCGCGGCAGTATTCCCGAAGGCTCACACCTTTGCGAGCCCGCGCGGCGCCGCGTCAGGACGCCGAGGTCTTGCCCGCGGGCGCGGCTTGGGCCTCGGGATCGAGCTCGGGGCCCGGCCAGAGCGACTCCAGCCAGATCTGCGACCCGAGGAAGTACGCGAAGACCAAGAGCTCGAAGTCGACCTTGCGGAAGACGTCGATCCGCGCGCGGCGGGTGAGCGGGTTGCCGTGGATCCGGGCCATCTCGCCGGTCTTGGGCGCCTGCAGGCTCCAGCCGAAGCGCAAGCCGTCGAGAGGAACCAGGCGCAGCGGCTTGTTGCCGGTGTGCAGGTTGATTTCGCGCTTCCGGATGCTCCAGCGCAGCGACGAGCCCAGCCACTCGCGGCCCTCGGTCCAGACCGAGAACTGGCCGCGCAGGATCCCGGGGTCGCGGCGGAAGGTCAGCACCTCGCCCTTCTCGGGCCGGTAGGAGCCGCTCTCGACCACGCCGGTGCCGCCGCGGTGCACGGTCAGGACCCCGAGCGTCCCGGTCGCGTTCGCGACGCGGTGTCGGGTGTTCCACAGGCCGGAGGCCTGGACGGTGTAGGTGGCGATCGGTTCGGCCATGGGGGCGAGTAAATCTACTGCGCGGACGTCGCACCCGGCGAGGGTGCGGGCGCTTTCGGTTGGAAAAGGCGGTTCAGCCCGGGCTCGCGCCGAGCAGGCTGCGCAGGTCGCGGACGGCGCGGGCGACGAGCTCGGCGGCGGATTCGACCTCGGCCTCGGTCGTGTAGCGCGAGAGCGAGAGGCGCAGGCTCGACGACGCCTCCGCGGGCGTCTTGCGCATCGCGAGCAGCACGTGCGACGGCGCGTGGGTGCCCGACGAGCAAGCGGAGCCGCTCGAAGCGCACACGCCGGCTTCGGAGAGCGCCAGCACCAGCGCTTCGCCGGAGATGTCGCCGAGGACGAGTTGGGCGGTGTTCGGCGTGCGAGCGATCGACGAGGCGGCGACTTCGAGCGGCCCGAGTCGTTCCGTCAGGCGCGTTTCGAGCCGATCACGCAGCTCCGCGACCTCGCGCGGTCCGCCGCGCGCGAGCCACGCGCGCGCGAGCTCGGCCGCCGCGCCGAGGCCGACGATGCCGAGCACGTTCTCGGTGCCCGCGCGACGATCGCTTTCCTGGCCGCCGCCGCGGACCAACGGCTCGAACGGGCTCTCGCGGCGCACCCAGAGCGCGCCGATGCCCTTCGGACCGTGGAGCTTGTGCGCGCTGAGCGACAGGTAGTCGATCGCGACCTCGCGCAGCGCGATCGGAAGTTTGCCGACCGCCTGAACCGCGTCGACGTGGAACAGGATCTCGAGCTCGCGACAGCGCTTGCCGAGCGCCGCGACGTCGTGCACCGCGCCGGTCTCGTTGTTCGCCCACATCACGCTGACGAGCGCGCAGCGTTCGTCGAGGCTCGCGAGCAACCGATCGAGGTCGAGCGCGCCGCTCGGCGCGACCTCCGCGCGCTCGACGGCGAAGCCTTCGCGCGCGAGCGCGGCGCTCGGTTCGAGCACCGCGGCGTGCTCGACCGCGCTCGTGATCACGCGTCGCCGCTCCGCCGGCGCGAACCGCGCCTGGTGCAGCGCGAGATGGTTGGCTTCGGTCGCGCCGGACGTGAACACGAGCTCGCTCGCGTGCCGCGCGCCGAGCAGCCGCGCGAGCGACGCGCGAGCGGCGCCGACCGCCTCCAGCGCGTCGTCGCCGAAGCGGTGGAGGCTCGACGGGTTGCCCCAGCGCTCTGTGAGCCACGGCAGCATCGCCTGCGCCACTTCCGGCGCGATCCGCGTCGTGGCGTTGTTGTCGAGGTAGATCATCGAACGCTGGCGCCCCCGGCGCGCGCCGGCTCAGAAGAGCGCGCTGATCGTCGCCGGCAGCGTCAGGCCGGTCGTCGCGCACGGTTCGCAGAAGTTGTTTTCCGACTGCGGCGCGTGGCGGCAGCTCTCGCAATCGTGCAGCTTCGCCAGCGCCTTCGCGATGCCTGCGCGCTGTTCCTCGAGCGCGCGCACGCGCTCCGAGAGCAGCCGATCCTGCTCGTGCAGGGCTTGGCGGACGCGCGCCAGGAATTTCTCGCGGTCGTCGACGACCTCGCGGGTCGACATCAGCTCGCGAATGCGATCGAGGTTGAGCCCGAGGCCCTGCAGGTCCCGGATCATGTTGAGCCGGTTGAGCTGCGTGCGGCGGTAGTAGCGGAAGCCGCCCTGGCTGCGCGACGCGGGCTCGAGCAGGCCGAGCTCCTCGTAGTAGCGCAGCGTGCGCAGATTGGTCCCCGCGACGCGGGCGAAGTCACCGATCTTCAAGAGTTCGTGAGCGTCGTTCATCGGTGTCGCGGTCGCGGTGGGCATCGCAGGTACGGGGGAGGGCAAGCTCCGAAGCGCTTGGAGCCTGACGTTTGCGCTAGCTTAGCCTCCATCCGCGCCGCGTGTCGTGCGCCCGCGCACAGGTGTGCGAACTTCCCCTGGAAGCGCGTTGGAGCGGCCTTGGCGGGCCCTTCCAGCCCCGGGTTTCGCTTGAGACTGCGACCGATCGAACTAAGGTGGCGCGCTCTCGGACCCGTCCGGACTCTCACGTCAAGGGCGGCCGAACTCGCACGCAGGAGGCCGACATGATGTTCCCGCTCGACCCGCTCCAGATCCTGATCACCGCGCCCGCGCTGGTCTTCAGTCTGTGGGCGCAGTGGAAGGTGCACAGCACCTTCAAGCACTACTCGACCCAGGGCGTTCGCACCGGCATGACCGGCGCGCAAGCCGCCGCCGCGGTGCTGCGTTCCGGCGGCGTGCGGGGGGTCGCGATCGAACGCCACCAGGGCTTCCTTTCCGACCACTACGATCCGAAAGCCAAGTCGCTGCGCCTGTCGCCGGACGTCCACGACGGCCGCTCGGTCTCGTCGATCGCGGTCGCCGCGCACGAGGCCGGCCACGCGATCCAGGACGCGGTCGGATACACGCCGCTGGTCTTGCGCTCGAACCTCGTGCCGCTCTGCAACCTCGGCAATCAGCTCTGGTTCCTGCCGTTCGTGATCGGCCTCCTCCTCGGAAGTTCGCCGCTCGGCCCGGTGCTGATGTGGACCGGCATCCTGATGTTCGCGGCGGTCGTGGTGTTCCAGCTCGTGACGCTGCCGACCGAGTTCAACGCGTCCAATCGCGCGAAGGCGGTGCTCGCCGGCGCGGGGATCGTGACGGACGCAGGAGGAAGCGACGGGTGTGAAGAAGGTCCTCGATGCCGCGGCGATGACGTACGTCGCGGCGGCAGCCGCCGGCGTGCTGCAGCTGGTCTACCTGGTCTTCCGCGCGCAGGACCGACGCGACGAGTAGCGCCCTCGGGTCTCGTGGCTCAGTCGGCCGAGCGGTCCTTCGGGCCTCGCGGCCGCTTCGATTTTCGCCGCCGATTCGCGTCGCGCTGCCGCGTCAATTCGGGCGGCGCACGCCGCACTGATTCTCGAGCGTGTTGACGGTCTTGATCCCGAGCATGCCGCGGGTCGCGAGGAGCTTTTGCACGTACTCCGCGTTCAGCGGCTTGACGTGCCCGACCGAGTGCGCGAGGTACAGGATCTTCGCCGTGTGCTCGATCATGTCGAGCTTCTTGTACGCGTCCATCAAGTTCTGACCGAGCGTCACCGAGCCGTGGTTCGTCATCACGACGGTGTCGGAGCACTTGAGGATGTTGCGGATCGACGCGGCGAGCTCGGGCGTGCCCGGCGTCCCGAAATCCGCGGTCGGGATCCCGCCGATCGTCACGATGATCTCCGGGATGAACGGCGCCTGCATGTCGATGCCCGCGATCGTCATCGCGACCGCGTGCGGCGGGTGCGCGTGGACGACGGCGCGCATCTCGGGCCGCTCCTCGTACGCGGCGATGTGGATGCCTTTCTCCGACGACGCCGCGGGGCCGCCGTCGACGACGTCGCCGCGCATGTCGATGCGCGCGACGTGGTGGGGCTCGAGGAAGCCCTTCATCGCGCCGGTCGGCGTGATCAGGATCGTGCCGTCGGCGAGCCGCGCCGAGATGTTCCCGTCGGCGCCGACGATGTAGAAGCGGCTGTAGCAGAGCTTGCCGATCTCGCAGATCCCTTTGCGCAGCCGCGCTTCTTCGTCGGTCCAACCACGCGCGCGCGCCATCTCCTCGAAGCTCATGCCCGTCCCTCGCGTTTCGTCGTGCGGTGGTCGTAGACGCGGCCGCGTTCGAGTTCCACGTAGTCGACGACGCCGAGCACGACGGTTTTCACCGCGCCTTCGGGGTCCTTGAAGATGCCGCGCGCGCCGCTGCCCTCGTCGAGGCAGAGCACGCGATCGCCGACGCCGGCTTGAGCCTTGTCGATCGCGATGCGCGTCTTGCCGGTCCGTCGACCGTCGGGCGTCAGCGTGCGCACGATCAGGAGCTTCTGCCCGTTCAGGATCGGGATCTGCACCGGGCTGACGACCGTGCCGAGGACTTCACCGAGGAACATCGCTCACCCCTTCGGCGCGCGGCCGATGTGCACGCCTTTGGAGACCGCTTGCTCGACGAAGCCGATGATCGCCGCGTCGACCGGCACGAACTTCACCGGGCACGCGAGCGCCGCTTCGCGCCCGTCGACGTAGTGCACGAGGTCGCCGGGTCCGGTCGACACCGCGGCGCACGCGACGAGCTGTCCGCCCATCGCCTTGCCGTCCTCGTCGAGCGGCTGGATCCACTGCAGCGCGACGCCTTCGAGGCCCTTGTACTTGTGCGACGCGACGACGCGCCCGGTCACGCGAGCGAGGTACATGCTCAGGCCCACTTCTCGTAGACGTTCGCGCCGCCGAGGTCCCACGAGTCGACGATCGCCATGATCACCGCGTCGATCGGTCGGCCTTCCGTGATCTCGGTCTGGCGCGCGCTCGAGCCGGTCGCGTAGAGCACCATGTCGCCCGGTCCGGCCTGCACCGAGTCCACCGCGACGACGTACTGGTCGACGGGCTTGTTCTCGTGGTTGTGCACTTGCACGATCAGGAGCTTCCTCCCTTCGAGCTTCTCGTCCTTGCGCGTGGAGACCACGCTTCCGACTACACGACCGATCAACATCGTTCACTCTTCGAGAAAGGTGTTCACGTCCGCGGGCACGAGCGCTTCATCCATGATGCGCTTGCGCAGCTCGCGGTGTACGTAGCTCGCCATCGTTTCCCACGGCGGCGGAGCGCGGCGTTCGCCGACCCAGATCAAGAGCACGCCGCCGGAGCTGCGCACCGGGCCGACCAGGCGGCGATCGTCGGCGATCGGCGAGCCGTCGCGGAAGATCGAGCTGCGCGCGTCGCCGGGCAGGCGCTCGTCGCCGCGCGTGATCCAGTCGAAGAGGCCTTCCTTGTCGCGCGTCGGCACGTCCTCGGAGCGCGTCGCGGCGAGTCGCTTGAAGTCCGCTTCGGCATCGATCTCCGCGCGCAACAGTCCGAGCTCGCGTTCGGCTTCCTCGAACGAGCGCGGGTTCAGTTGGTTCTTCAACACCGCCGCGCGCAGGAACAGGATGCGGACGCGATACGCTTCGCCGTAGCGGCCGTCGAAGTGCGCGCGCTCGTCCTGGTAGACGCGCTTCAGGCCGTCGGCGCCCCAGGTCGTGTCGACCCAGAGGTGCGCGAGCGCCGCCGCCCGCACGGAGGGATCGTCGCGCAAGGACTCCGGTCGGATCCCGGTCGCGGCGGCGGCCCGCTCGTAGCTCAGGCCCTGGTTCTTCGGGTCCGCGGCGAACTCGTTGCGCCGACGCGCCAGCTCGGTGTCGACCGCGCGCTCGACCGCGGCGTCGGTCAACGCCGGCAAGCGCGCGCGCAAGCGCTTCGCGAGCAGCGCCTGGAAGCAGTCCTCGCGCAGCGTCGCGCGGTCGACCTGCAGCCTCAGGTGGGCGGCGAATGCGTCGACCGTGACGCCGACGTCGCCGCAGCGCGCGACGACGCCGTCGGCCCACGGCGCGGCGGGATAATCGACGCCGCGCGCGCCCATCACTTGGTCGAGCCAGAGCTCCTGCTGCTCGCCGGAAACGGGTTTGCCTTCCGGGATGCCGAGCGCGCGCCGCGAGAGCGTCTCCTGGATGATCCCGAGGCGCAGGAACTCCTTGAACGTCGCGAGCGAGATGCCGTTGGCCTTCAGGTAGGCGGCGAGCCCGCCCTTCTCGCCCGACGCCGCGATGTCCTGCTCGATCTGGTCGAGGCGCTTTCGCACGTCGTCGTCACCGAGCGAGAGCTTCGCCTCCTTCGCGAGCGCGTCGAGCAAGCGGGCGTTGAGCAAGTGCTTCAGCGCCGCGCGGCCGGTCTCGCCCTCGCCGTGGCGCGCGAGCACCAGGCGATCGAACTCGGCGAAGCCGAGCTCGCTGTCGCGGCCGCGGGCGGCGACTCCTGAGGGGAGCTCGGCCGCGACCGACGTTTGCGCGAGCGCCGAATCGGCGGGCGCGAACGCGAGGCAGACGGTGAGCAGCACGGCGCGGCGCATGGCGGGCCGCGCAAGATACTCCCGCGCCTCCGCCGGAGAAAAGCCCGGAGACGCGCTCTCCGCGCGAGTGCCCGTCCGCGGCCCTGCGATGCGCGAGCTCGGACGCGCGTTCGGACACCCGCGGACCGCGCCGACGAGTCCGGGCGAAACGACGCCCACCAGCGCGGCGTCGCGCGACGGCGAGCGTTCAGCGCTCCAGCGCGAAGTGCGGCGCGTCCGCGCGGATCGAGACGCGCAGGAGGCCGGCCGTCGGCGCGCCGGCGAGGATCCGCTCGGCGAGCGGGCCTTCGAGTTCGCGGTGGACGACGCGTTTCAGCTCGCGAGCGCCCGCGGTCTGGCTGAAGCCGCGCTCCGCGACCCAGCGCGCGACCGCCGGGCGGAACGCGACGACGGTACCGCGGTCGCGGGCGCGGCGCGCGAGCCCGCCGAGCAACACGCCCGCGATCTTGACCGCGTCCGCGAGTTCGAGCTCGCGGAAGAGCACGCGCTCGCCGACGCGTCCGAGGAACTCGGGCGCGAACTCCTGTTCGAGCGCGCGCTGCACCAGCTCGTCGAGCCCGGCGTCGCCGAGCCTCTCCTCGTGCGCGAATCCGACTCGATGACGCGCGGCTTGGATGTCGTGCGCGCCGACGTTCGACGTCAGGATCACGATCGCGCGCGAGAAATCGACCCGCCGACCGCGGCTGTCGGTCAGATGGCCTTCGTCGAGCACCTGCAGCAACAGGTGGTGGAGCTTGGTGTGCGCTTTCTCGATCTCGTCGAAGAGCACGACGCAGTGCGGCTCCTTGCGGACGGTCTCGGTCAGTTGCCCGCCGTGCTCGTGGCCGACGTAGCCCGGCGGCGCGCCGATCAGCTTCGAGTACTCGTGCGCGAGGCCGAACTCGGAGCAGTCGACGCGCGCGAGGTGCGTCTGCTCCGAGCCGAAGAGCTCGGCGGCGAGCGTGCGAGCGAGCTCGGTCTTGCCGGTGCCGGTGCGTCCGACGAACAGCAGGCTCGCGACCGGCTTCGCGGGTTCCGCGAGACCCGCCGCGGCCTTCTTGACCGCGCGCACGACGCTCGCGATCGCCGCGTCCTGGCCGACGACGCGCTTCTTCAAACGTTCCTCGAGCCCGCGCGTGCGCGCGCGCAGCGCGAGCAGCCATTCGTCGTGCGACACGCGGTGGATTCGCGTGCGTTCGCTCGGCAGGGCGGCCTCCGCGCCCTGGCCGGCGGTCGGCAGGCGGACCGTGTGGATGTCGAGGTCCGGATTGACCTCGATGCAGAGCTGATAGAGCAGATCCTCGCCCGCGAGCGGATCGAGCGGGCAGAGATCGAAGATCCGCCGCGCGAGATCGCCGGTGAGCTCCGGGCAGCAGCTCTGGATCACCGCTCGGCGGTAGCCCGAGCGATTGAGCGGTGCGCGCGCGTCGAGCTGGAGCGACGCCGGGTCGCAGACCTGGATCCGGACGAACGTGTCGGCCGGCAGGAAGTAACGCAGGACGCTCTTGGCGCGGGCGGGGTTCACGGGGGGGCGGGGCAGGCGAAGCGACGCGTGGGGGACGCGTCCGCCGGCGAGGGGCTAGTTCGGACGCGCGGCGAGTCGGTCTTGACGCCCGCGTGCGGAATCGAGCGCTCGAGGCACCGACTCCAGCGCGCGCCTCCGCGCGACCGATCGACGGAGCTTCGGAACGTCAGCTCTCGCCATGAAATCGCGCCGCGCTCAAACTAGACTTCGCTCGATGTCCACCAAGGACGACGTCGAGTTCCTCGCTTTGCTCGTGCATCGCCGCAAGCTCTCCAAGGACCTCGCCGAGGCGGTGTTCACCGAGCTGCAGCGCGGCGGCGAGCTCGACCCGCTGCTCGAAGGCGCGCTCGGGTGCTCCGCGAGCGAAGTCGCCAAGCTGCGCCGGACGCGCGCGGGCGAGATCCCGGAGATCCCGGGCTACGAAGTGATCCAGAAGATCGGTTCGGGCGGCACCGCCGACGTCTTCCGCGTCCACGAGAAGAAGAGCGGGCGGGTGATCGCGCTCAAGGTCCTCCGCGAGGACCAAGCGGAGAACGCCGCGACGAAGAAGGCGTTCGTCGAGGAAGCGAAGCTGCTGGAGAAGCTGCGCCACGCCGGTCTGGTCGAAGGCTACGGCGCAGCGCGCTTCGGCGAGATCTACTTCTCGCGCCTCGAGTACATCGACGGCCGCACGCTGCTGGAGATGCTCGACGACGACGTGCGCTTCGACGAAACTCAGGCGTTGCGGATCGTGTTGACGGTCGCGGAGGTGCTCGCGTGGCTCGGCGCGCACGCGGTCGTGCACCGCGACATCAAGCCGGGCAACATCATGCTCGCGTCCGACGGCCGCGTGAAGTTGATCGACCTCGGCTTCGCCGCGTGCGAGGGCGCGAGGGCGCGCAACGACAAGGCGGTCGGCACCGTTCAGTACCTCTCGCCCGAGCAATGCCGCGGCGGAGCGGCGGCGGACGCGCGCAGCGACATCTACAGCCTCGGCGTGACGCTCTTCCATCTCGTCGTCGGTCGGCTGCCGTTCGATTCGTCCGACGATCACGAAGTGTTGCGGATGCAGGTGATGCAGTCGCTCTCCTCGCCCGAGCTGAAGAGCCGCGGCCTCAGTCCCCACCTGCACTACTTCATCGAGAAGATGATGGCCAAGGAAGTCGAGCTCCGATACCAGACGTGGCAGGAGCTGATCGACGACGTGCAGAGCCAGCTCGCCGGCCGCGAGAGCCTCGACTTCGAGCGCGACGCGCGCGAGAAGCCGAAACGCAACGGACGCGCGAGATGAGCGCGCCGCGGCCGCGATCCGCGCTGCTCGCGGCCGCGCTGTGCGCCGCATCCGGCGCGTTCGCGGCGTGGTGGTTCGTGCGGTCGCTGGACGGCGGCTCCGAGGAACCGCGGCCCGCGCCGGTCGAGCGCGTGCCCGAGCCCGTCGCGGCGCCCGCACGGCGCGCGGTCGGCGGCCCGGACCTCGCGGCGCAGGCCGCGGCGCCGGTCGCGAGCGACGATTCGCGCGCCAAGCAGAACAACGCGGCGATCGCCGCGCTCGAAGCGCGCGAGTTCGACGACGCGATCGCGCTGCTCGAAGCCTGCGTGCGCGCCGAACCCGATCGCGACGTCTTCCGCCGCAACCTCGCGGAAGCGCTCGCACGCAAGGCGGTCGCCGCGCGCGAAGTGGAGCATCCGTGCGAGAGCTGCCTCGAGCTCCTGCGGCGCGCGGCCGAGCTCGCTCCCGATCGCGCGGACATCGCGGAGTTCCTCGGACGCGTCGAGCGCGAGCTCGAGGTCGAGAAGGACTTCTACCGCGAGAGCTCGCAGCACTTCGATCTCTCCTACGACGGCGATCGCGACGACATCCTGTTCGCGGGGACTCGCCTGCTGAATCGGCTCGAGGACCACTATGTCGAGCTCGAGCGCTTCTTCGGCGCCGCTCCGATCGAAGAAGGTCGGCCGCGCATCGCGGTCTCGCTCTATCGCCGCGAGGGTTTCAACGAGCTGACCGGGCTCGGCGATTGGGCCGGCGGCGCGTTCGACGGCGTCGTGCGGATCCCGATCGGCGATTTCGCGCGCGAGGAGGACCTGCTCGACGGCGTGATGCGTCACGAACTCGCGCACGCGTTCATCCGTTCGCTCGGAGGCGCGAACGTGCCCGGCTGGCTCAACGAAGGGCTCGCGCAGTGGCTCGAGCCGGGGCGTGCGCGCGCGCTCGCCGCCGCGCGGGCGAGGATCTCGGGGCAAGAGCTCTTCGAGCTCGCGCGCATGGACGGCTCGCTCGCGAGCTGGCAGGACTCCGAGCTGATCGCGCGCGCCTACGCGCAGAGTTTGGTGCTCGTCGATTGGATCGCCGGCCGCTTCGGCGAAGGCCTCGTGGTCGACATGGTCGACGGCTGCGCGACCGCGGCCGCGCCGGCGGAGACCTTCGAGCGAACGACGCGCGTGCCGCTCGAGAACGCGTTCCGCGAGTTCGTCCAGCGCCGCTGAAGGCCGGCGGTCTGGGCCCGGCCGCCTGATTCAGGCCGCCTGCATCAGCCCGGCGAAGTCGGTCCGCTGACGCAGCTCGGATGAAGTCGGCCCGCTGAGATCAGCCCGAAGCCGCGCGGCCGTCGAAATCGAGAACGCAGCGCCGATCGCTGCTCGCCCCAGGAACAAGCGAACCGGCCGCGTCAGGAGCGCGACCGGTTCGGACGTCCCACCCGGCGTCATGCTCTGCCGGGCGAGCCGAGCCGAGGGCGGGCCTTGCAGTCCGCCCCCGTGACAGAAGTTTCAGAGAAGAGGTCTCGCTGAGCGCGCGGGTTCGGCCCGCGTGCTGCTCCGGTACGTGAAGACGAACAGCACCGTTTCCACAACCCAAAAGCCCACGAGCGCAGCTCCAAGGATTGATAAGAAGCTCGTCATGGGTTTCTCTCCGGTGCGTTCGCCGTCACGACAGCGACTTGGTGTTCTTCATCGGCCCGTACGGGACGCTTCAACACCAGTAGTTCTTCCACTTCTCTGAACTGAAACGTCGCCCGCTCGGAGCTAGCGAACCCGGCGCGGGCAGTAACCGTTCGGACGCCGCGAAGTCCAAGTCCTCCGTGATCGACGCGGATGACTTCGACGGGGCTTCCGAGCGGTTTTCCCACGCTCCGCCGATTCCGAAGGTCCCGGACGCACCGGGCCGGATAAGGCGGTTTTCGTGCTCGCAACGCGCTGCTCTGCTCGAAGTGGAGGCGTGGTGCCGCGAGCATCTACGCGCTCCCTCGGATGAACTCGGCGAACGAGTGCGCAGGGGCGAGCTCTGGGAGCTCGCGCGCTCCGATGCGAGCGAGCTCTCGCACGAGCTCGGGCTCTCGCTCGCCGACGCGGGCTCGCTGGCGGGTGCGTTTCGTTTCGCGCGCGCTCTCGCCTCGATCCAGCGCGGCGAACGTCTCGCAGTGCGTTCGCCGCGCGCCGTGTTCGAGCTCGTCGAGCCCGAGCTGCGCGGGTTGGATCGCGAGGCGTTCCACGCGCTGGCGCTCGACGGCAAGCACGGCCTGTTGCGCCGCTACCTCGTCAGCGTCGGGACGCTGACGACGTCGTTGGTGCACCCTCGCGAGGTGTTCCGGCCGGCGCTGCGCTTCGGCGCGGCGGCGTTGGTGGTCGTACACAACCATCCGAGCGGCGATCCCGAACCGAGCCCCGAGGACGAGGAGGTCACCCGACGCTTGGCCCAAGCCGGCCGCTTGCTCGGCGTGCCGCTGCTCGATCACGACGTCGTCGGCGAGCGCCGCTACGTGTCGCTCGCCGAACGGCTGGGCTGGGGGGACGGTCGTTACAAGGAGCGCAGCCAGCGCACCTGAGCGACGCACGCCGCCGCGGCTTCGGCCGCGGTCTCGATCCGCTGCACGTGCGGCCCGAGCGCGACCTCGCGCGCGCCCGCCGCCCGCGCGGCGTCGCGTTCGGCGTCGGTCCAACCGCCCTCGGGCCCGACCGCGAGCGCGAGCGGCCGCTCGCGCGTGCCGCGCGGCGCGCGCGGAAGCTCGGCCGCCGCGGCGAGCAGCGTCTCGCTCGCCCGCGGGTCGGCGCACCAGAGCACCCGCCGCTCCCGTTCGGCAAGCCAGCGTTCGAACGACGTCTCCGGCGCGAGCTCCAGTTGCCACGCACGTCGGCTCTGCTTGCACGCGGCGCGCACGAGCCGCTCCAAGCGCGCGCGTCGGCCCTCACCGAGCTCGCCGCGGCCACCCTGGGTGCGCTCCGCTTCCAAGGGCACCAACGAGGCGACGCCGAGTTGCACCAGTCGATCGACGAGCTGCTCGGCGCGCTCGCCGCGCGGGAGCGGGGCCGCGACCTCCAACCAATCGAGCGGCGCGCCTTCGGTGCCGGGCTCGGGCTCGCGCGCGCCGAGGCCGACGGCTTCGAGCGCGACCTCCCGGCGCTCGACGCGCGTGACCACGAGCTCGAGCGCGAGCCCGCGGCCGTCCAGTCCGGTGACGCGATCGCCGACTTCGGCGCGCAGCACGCGGCGGAGGTGCTCCTCGTCCTCCGCGCACAGCCGCGGCGCGTCCGGCGTCGAGCTCGGGTCGAGGAAGAAGCAACGCTCGGAACGCTCGCGTGCGGGCATCGCGGGATTGTGCGTCGCACCCCCCGCGCGAAGGAAGCGCCGAGCGACGCGAGCGCGCGTTTGCCGGGCTCTCGAAGGCTGGCTAGGATCTCGACCCCTGCGCCGCGCGGAAGGGGTTACCCGCGCGCGGCTTACGGGTACTCCCGCGCGCTCCGTTCGGCCCGCGTCCATCGCCTCCCGCGGTCGTCGTCCCTTCTGGTCCGACCCGGCCCGGCCATCGGCCCGGTTCGGACGATCGGGCGCCGCCGAACCAACCTCCTGCCCCCTCCGCCCTTTTATGCAAGAACGCTTCGCGCTGCGCTTCGAGAGCGGAGACCGGCGCGGTGAGACGATCGGCATTCCTGCCGCCGGCTTGAGCCTCGGCCGCCGGCCCGGCAACTCGGTGCAAGTCCTCGACGCGTCGGTGTCCGGCAAGCACGCCGAGCTCTCGGTCGACGCGCGCGGCGTGACGCTGCGGGATCTCGGCTCGACCAACGGCTCGTTTGTCGGCCCGGAGCGCATCACCGGCGAGCGTCGGCTCGCGCACAAGGACCTGGTCGTGCTCGGCAAGGTCCGCCTGGTGTTCATCGACGGCGAGCTCGACCCCAATCCCGCGCCGACCGACACCGCGGGCGGCCTCGAGCTCGAGGGCGACGTCCCCGGCGCGAACGCCGCCGCCGCGGGCGAGGGTCTGCGGACGATCAGCGCCGACAAGCTCGCGCGCTCGGGCAAGCGCTCGATCCTGGTCGGCGTCGGACTGGTGATCGTCGTCGCGGCGGGCGCGGGCGGTTGGTGGTTCTTCGGTCGCGGCGGCGGCGCGAGCACCGGACCGCGCCGGCCGGTCGCCGATCTCGCGGGCAACCTGATCCCGACGGGCTTCTCGTTCGAGCGCGAGCTCGTCGGCTGGGATTCGCCCGAGGACGCGACCGCGCGCTTCTTGGTCGACGGCTCGGCCGCGGCGACCGGCGAGACCGGCGCGCGTGCGACGCTCGCCACCGGCGAATGGGCGTCGCTGCGTTCGACCGACGTCCGCGCGACCGCGGGCAAGGCCCTGCGCGCGGTCGGCGAGCTCGGCGCCGACGGCGGCGTGCGCGCGTGGCTCGGCATCGAATTCTCCGACTCGACCGGCGAGCGCAAGCCGTTGGTGGCGTGGTCGGAGCCCGCGTCCGGCGAGGACACGCTCGCGCGGCGCGAAGTCGTCGCGCCGGTGCCGCCAGGTCACGATCGCGCGCGCCGTCGTGCTCGCGCTCGCGACCGGCGCTTCCGGCAACGCGTCCACCGATGACGTCGGCCTGGTGACGGCGAGCGAAGTCGCCGCGCCGCCGAAGGTCGGCGAGTTCGCCTGGCTCGCGTTCGGCGAGCCGGTGCGCGCCGGCGTACTCGGCAAGATCGATCGACCGTTGCTCTCGAACCTCCGCGTGGTCACCGACGGCGGCGAGCTCGCGTGGCTCGACGCGGCGCCGCTCGCCGCGAAGGCCGTCGAAGACGGATTCGCGCTCGAGATCGGCCGCGGCGCGGCGCACACTCTCGCGCTCTGGGTCGAGCCCGCGGTCGTCGCCGAGGGCATCGCGACGCTCGGCGACGGCGGGCTGCGCACGCACCAGGTCGAGTTCGCTCGCGAAGGCGTCGAGAGCTTGCTCGTCGGCGCCGGGCTCGACCTCGTCCGAGTGCGCTTCCCCGCGCCGGTCAAGCTCACCGGCACGCCCGACGGCGCCGCGGTCCGCATCGAAGCCGCGCTCGGCGTCGACGGCGGCGCGGTCGCGCTCCAGGTCGTCTTCCAGACGGAACGCGCGTTCGCCGACGACGCCGCGCGGCGCGCGCGCGAGGCGGAGAAGCAAGGGCGGCTCGGCGAGTTCCTCGCCGCGTGGCGCGAGCTGCTCGACCGCGCGCCGTTCGACGCGCAGCTCGTCAAGGAGGCCGAGGGCGTGCTCTCGCGGCTGATCCAGCAGGGCTTGGTCGAAGTGCAGAACGCGAAGCAATCCGCGGAGCGCGCGCGCTTCTTCCGACTGGTCGATCTCTTCCGTCAGTGCCGCGAGGGCGCGCGGGCGATCGCCGCGAAGTACACCGGCAGCGAAGTCGAGACCGCCGCGGTCGCGCTGGTCGGCGAGATCGATCGCGACCTCGCCGGGCTCGAGCAGGACTTGAACACCGCCGAGCGCGCGCGCCTGGACTCGATCCTCGCCGCGCTCGAGGCGCAGAAGAGCCCCGCGCTCGCCGCCCGCGTGCGCGAAGTGCTCACGCAGCTCCCCGGAGGAACGAAGTAGATGGCCCGCACGGTCACCGGCGTCGACATCGGCAAGCGCACGGCCAAGTTCCTGCGCGGCTTCTGGAGGGACAACACCTTCCACGCCACCGCGTTTGCCGTCTCCCACCACGCCGAAGGCTCGGTCGCGGCGGCATGGAAGGCGAGCGAGCTCGCATTCAAGCCGACCGACGCGCGCATCGGGCTCACCGGCCGCGACGTCAACATCCGCTACACGCGCGTGCCGCGCGTGCCCGACTGGCAGTTGCGCAAGCTGATGCGCTTCGAGGTCGAGGAGATCGGCGGCCAATCGGGCTCGGAGGTCGCGAGCGACTTCAACGTGCTTCCGAACCTGCCCGAGGTCGAGGGCGAGGACGTCGTGTTGCTCGCGATGGCGCGCGAGTCGCTGCTCGAAGAGCACCTGCAAGGCCTCGCCGCGGTCGGCGGCAAGGTCGACGCGTTCACGCCGCTCGCGATCGCGCTCTACAACGCGTGGTTGCGCTTCGGCGCGATCGAGGACCACACGGTCCTGATCGCGAACATCGGCCACGAGAACCTAGACGTGATCCTGGTGCGCGGCCCGGACCTCTTGTTCGCGCGCAACCTGTCGGGCGGTTCGTCGCTCTTCGACGCCGCGATCGCCGAGCGCTTCGGCGTCTCCGCGCGCAAGGCCGAAGAGCTCAAGAAGGAGTTCGCGACGCTCGAACCGGGCGGCACATTCAAGGACGGCAATCAAGAGAAGGCGAGCCGCGCGGCGCAGGCCGCGGCGGGGCAACTGCTCTCGCTGCTCCAGTCGACGGTGATGTTCTGCAAGAGCCAGGTCAACCTGACCGGCCTGCGCGTCGACAAGGTGCTGCTCTGCGGCGGCGGCGCGGCGCTCAAGGGGCTGCCGCGCTACCTGCAGAACGCGATGAACGTGCCGGTCGAGCTCTTCGACCCGTTCACGGTCGTCGACACGACCTCGCTGTCGCCCGACGAGGGCGAGCTGCTCGATCAACACGCGCTCGAAGCGGTCGCCGTGCTCGGCCTCGCGACGCTCGCGTCCGATCCCGACGGCTATTCGATCGAGATCCTGCCGCGCAAGGTCGCGCGCGCTCGCGATTTCGCGCAGGGCACGGTCTTCCTGATCGCCGCGGCGGTCCTGGTCGTCGGTTTCATCGGGTACGAGGCCTGGCGCACGCACTCGTCGCTGCAGAAGGTTCGCCAGCAGGCCTCCGCCGCCGACGCGCAACTGAAGCGCGCCGACGCGATCGACCGCAAGACGCGCGACCTCTCCGAGGAGAGCGCGAAGCTCGCCGAGCGAGCGCGCGATCTCGCCGAACTCGCCGGCTCGGGCGAGCAGGTCGCGCGCGTGCTGCACACGCTCGCCACCGAGCTGCCGCGCGACTTCTGGATCACCCAGCTCACCAGCGAGACGCGCTTCGACGACGCGCTCGGCGTGCCGCGCGGAGCCGAGTGTCCGATCGTGCACGTCGAAGGCCGCGCGCAGGAAGGCACCGAGTCGACGTCGGTGCTCTTCGAGAGCCTGGTGCGCGGATTGAACGAGAAGCTCGGCACTCCCGCGATCGCGCAGAAACTCTCGAACACCGGCGACAAGTTCACGCTCGACCTGACCACCCTGGCGCTGCGCGAGGCCGCGGCCCCGAAAGAGGAGCGCCCGTGACCAAGGTCGAGGACTTCTGGCAGGAGAACAAGCGCTTCGTGCTCGGCGTCGCCGCCGGCGCGGCGGTGTTCGGCATCGGCTGGCTCGCGACCGAGAAGACGCTCGGCGCCGACCTGCGCTCGCAGCGCGCGCGCCTGTCGACGATCGAGAAGCAGCTCGCGCAACCGCGCTACGTCGCCGCCGATCAGACGCGCGCCGAAGCCGAGCGCGAGCGCTTGAGCCAAGCGGTCGCGACGCTGAACGACGCCGTGTCGTTCCACGCGCGGCCCGAGTTCGCGCTCGACGGCACGTCGCCCGCCAACCGCTACTTCGCGGTGCAGTCGCGGGTGCGCGAGGAGCTCCTGACCCTCGCCGGCCGCGCGGGGCTGGTCGTGCCCGAGGGGCTCGGCTTGCCCGCGCTCTCGCCGACCAAGGAGCAAGAGATCGTGCGCTACCTCGAGGCGCTCGATGTCGTCGAGCGCGTCGTCAAGCTCGCGATCGATGCCGGCTGCGAGCGCATCGACGAGATCCGCATCGCGCTCGACCCGCGCCTGGTCTCGGGCAAGAGCATCCCGGACATCGAGAAGACGTCGATCGAGTTCGATCTGATCGGCGCGTCGGCGCCGCTCGCGCGCTGGATCGCGGCGACGCAGCAAGAGCGCTTCGGCGACGTGCTCTTGATCGACAAGCTCAATCTGCTCGCGTCGCGCACCAAGGCCGACGAATCCAGGCTCGAAGTCGTCTTCCGCGTCGCGCACCTCTACGGCGACCTCGAAGCCGGGAAGGAAAAACCGTGAACGTCCGCAAGGAACAGGTGGTCTTCGCGGTCACCGTCGTCGCCGTCGGAGGGTTGATCGCGTCGACCGCGACCGATTCCGGGCCGCGTCGCTCGTCGTCCTCGCCCGGACAGGCGGTCGAGCTGGTCGACCGCCCCGCGCCGGACGTCGCGCGCTCGCTGCCCGCGAAGCGCGAACTCGCCGCGTTCGATCGCGACCTGCTCTCGCAGCCGCGCGACACGCGACCGCTGCCGCCGCTCGACATCGAAGAGCCGCCGATCGCGTCGCTGCCCGGCCTCTTCCCGCCGCCGGTGCCCGGACCCGCGCCGGCGTTCTTCGGCGCGCTCTTGCGCGCATCCGCGACGCCGACGCGCGTCGACGGGCTGTTCGTCGACGCGGGCGAGCTCGGCGGCGAGGATTTCGCCGAGGAATCGGGCGGAGCGCTCGCGGAGCTCGCCGCGGCCGCGAAGGACCAACACAAGCCGACGCCGGAGGAGCTCGCGGCGAAGCTCGAGAGCTGGAAGCGGCTCTACGACTGGATCCGCATCAACGAAGGCCGTCCGCTGTTCGGCTACATCCGCAACGAGGATCGCTTCGGCCTGCACCTCGCGGCGAACGAGCCCGTGCTCTTCGTCGAGGTCGATCCGGAGAGCGGCAAGGAGAAGTTTCCCGGCCAGGAGCCGATGCGCTTCGAACGCGCGCGCGTGCTCGAGTTCGCGCTCGCGGCGAGTTTCGAGAACCAGCTGCAGATCCGGCGCCGCGAGTTCGGCAAGACGATCAGCGCCGGCCAGTACCTCGCGGTGCTCGGTTTCGCCGACGAGTGCGTGCGTCGCCGCGCCGAGGCGCGCCGCGCGCTCGACGTCGCCGAGGAGATGTACAAGCTCGCCGCGTCGCAGTCCGCCGACGATCCGGCGCCGCGGCTCGGGCTCGCGCGCTGCTACGAGGCCGGTTTCGACTTCGATCGCGCGTACCAGGTCTACCAAGAGCTGCTCTCCGGCGGTTTCGCGCACCGGCCCGAGGTGCACGCTCGTCTCGCCGAGCTCGAAGCGCGCTTCCGTTTGTTCGAGAGCGCCGAAGCGCGGCTGCGCGAGGCCGAGCGCCTCGGCCGCGGCGATTGGTCGGTCGCGTGGACGTTCGGCCGCTTCCTGCTCGACCGCGCGCGGCCGACGGAAGCGCTCGAGCGCCTGAGGACCGCGTACAAGTTCGAGCCCACGGGCGAGGACAAGTCGGTCCGCGCGGCGATCCGCTACGACCTCGGTCGGGCGCACTGCGCGCAGGGCGAGCTCGCGCAAGCTCGCGAGCTCTTCGAGAAGGCGCTGCAAGCCGACGTGACGTGCGCGCGCGCGCGCGCCGGCCTTTCGGCGGTCGACACGCTGCTGAAGAAGCCGGCGGGCGCGATCGTGGTCGAGCGTGAACGCGCGACGTTCGAGGAACTCTACGACCACGCGCTCGCGGACCTCGCGGCGAAGAAGTGGACCGATGCGCGCGATGGGCTGACGCTCGCCGCGAACGCCGATCCGCTGCGCGCGCACCTCGCGTGGCGCGGGCTTTCGTGGCTCGCCGAGATCACCGGCTATCCCGAGGAGTCGCTGCGCTGGATCGAAGAGGCGTACACGGCCGACCCGACCGACGCGTGGACGTGTTTCCAGCGCGGCCGCGTGCTCTCGCAGCGCGACGACCTCGACGGCGCGCGCGAGATGTTCGCGACGGCGCTCGATCTCGATCTCGACTTCGCCGACGCGCTGGTCGCCCTGGGCGAACTCTCCGCGCGACGCGGCGAGCGCGATGCGGCCGAGCGCTACTACGAGCGCGCGCTGACGCTCGAGCCGGCGCGCGCCGAGGTGCACGCGCTGCGCGGCTGGAACCTGTTGTTCGCCGGCGACGTCCGCGCGGCGGAGGACGCGTTCAAGAAGGGCGCGGAGCGCGATCGCAACGATGCGTCGTGCGGTCTCGGCCTCGCGTGGTGCACGTACCGCGGCGGCCAGGTCGAGCCGACGCTGCAACAGTTCGCCGATGTCGAGGACACGCGCCGCGCGTTCGGCGACGAGGACGCGCTCAAGCTCTACGCGCGCCGACAGGTCGCGCGCATCAGCGATCACGCGAGCAAGGTGATCTGGACCGATCGCTTCGAGCGCCGCGTGCTGCGCAACGAGTGGGTGAGCGAGGAAGCCGCCGGTCCGACGATCGCGATCGTCGACGGCGAGCTCGTCCTGCGCGGCAACTTCACCGAGAACGGCGCGACCCGCGCGTGGCGCGAGTGGCCGCCGGCGGTGTTCTACGCGCTCGATCTCGACGTCACGATCACCCACGAGTCCAAGGCGCGCGTCGGCGTGTTCCTCGCGAAGGAACGGCCGATCCGCGCCGGCGGAGTGCAGACGCTCGGCAAGGTCGCGGTCGCGCGGCACATGGAGGGCGGGCTGCAAGTGCTCACCCAGGATCGCTCGGACAATCAGGAGAGCTGGACCGACGTGCCGCCGGTCGACGGCGTCGAATGGTGGCCGACCGACAAGCCGGTGCACATCCACCTCGAGCGCGTCGGCGAAGGCTCCGACGCGACCGGGCGCATCGCGGTCGACGGCATCACGGTCGCCGAGGGCTTCCGGATGACGGCGCTCGCGGCGACCAACCAAAACCTGCGCGTCGGCGTGTTCGCCGAAGGCGCGACGGGCCGGCCGCTGAAGGTCGAGATCGACAACGTCGAAGTCGTCTACCGGGCGACCAAGTAGGAGCGCGACGAACATGCGCTGGATGCGGACCTCGAACGCGCGCGGCGGCTTCACGCTGATCGAGCTGCTCGGCGTCATCGTGATCGTCTCGATCCTGATGTACTTCCTGATCACGCGGCTCTCCGGTGTCGACGAGACGGTCAAGATCCGCGTCGCGCGCCAGAAGATCGAGCAGATCGCCGCCGAGCTCGCCGACTACGAGGTCGACAAGGGCGACTACCCGCGCTCGACGTTCCGTACCGAGTGGGGCCAGCCGCCGAACAACCTCAACGTCGGCTGCGAAGCGCTCTACCTCGCGCTCTGGCAGAAGGGGATCGACGGCGCGGGGCTCGGCGAGGACTTGCTCGGCAACCACGACGGCGACGCGACGACCAAGCGCCTGACGGTCAACGCGTCGCTCGATCTGTTCGAGCTCCAGGATCCGTGGAAGAACCCGCTCGCGTACTTCCACCACGCCGACTACGGCCGCAAGGATCGCTGCACGTCGTCGCAACCGGACGACGGCGAGGCGCTGGAGTCCGAGCTCACCGCGAAGAAGAGCGCGAAGACCGGCAATTGGTTCAATCCGCAGACGTTCCAACTGATCTCCGCCGGGCCCGATGCGTTGTTCGGGACCGAGGACGACATCGGAAACTTCGACAGCGGGTCGTGACGCAGCTTTGAAGACGGCATCCGAGCCCGTGCACGCGACGCGTGCGCTCCGCGGGAGCGCGCGAGGCTCGTGCGTCGACGCGGCGCCGTTCCCCGGAGCGAAGCTGCGGATCGGAACGCAGTCGGGTGTCAGCCCGGAGCCCCAAGCCGCGGCCGCGCCGGGAGTCGCGCTTCGGCGCCGCGCGGGCTTCACGCTGATGGAGCTCGTGATGGTGATCCTGATCGTCGGCGTCCTGTTCGGGCTCGGCGTCGGCACGCTCGCGTCGCTCGACCTCGGCAAGCGCGCGGCGCGCGGCGCGTTGCTCAACGTGATCCGCTCGGCGCGCACGTCGGCGGTCGCGCGCGGCGCGGGAGCTCGCGTGCGCTTCGACCCCGCCGCTTCGCGCGTCAGCGCCGAAGGCGTCGCGGTGCTCGGCACGTGGCACTTCGAGCGCGATGCGAAGGGCGCGGCGCTCTTCGAAGGCGACAACAAGGGCGGCAAGCTGATCGACGAGGGCTTCATCGGCCACGCGCTCTCGTTCGCCGGCGCGCCCGCGGGCTCGACGATGGTCGTCGCGGTGCATCAGGACGCGGCGTTCGAGTTCTCCCGCGGCTTCACGGTCGAGTGCGCGCTGCGCTGGACCGGCGTCGGCTCGGGTCGGCCGCTCAACCTCGGCAACGTCGTCGGCCTGGAGATCACCAACGTCGGCTCGGTGCGCGGTTGGTTCATCCCGACCGCGCAGAACAAAACCGGCGGCGACATCGCCGGCGGCCGCACCAGCGCCGAGTCCGAGCCCGGCGTGCTCCCGCGCGATGCGTGGGCGCGCATCAAGCTCGACTACGACCGCCGCGTGCTGCGGCTCTTCGTCGACGACGTCGAGGTCGCGCGCACCGAGGAGACCGGCAAGGTATGGCGGCTCGAAGGCCCGCTGCGGATCTGCGACCCGAAGGCCGGCTTCCCGGGCGCAATCGATCGGCTGGTGATCTCCGCGGTGACCTCCGCGTCGGAGTACGTGCTGCCGGAGACGTTGAAGTTCGACGACGACGTGCCCGACGAGATCCGCTTCGCGCCGGGCGGCTACCTCGATCGCGAGCTGCACGCGCAACCGGTCGTCTTCCACCTGATCGACGAAGCCGGCGAGCGTCAGCAACTGCGCATCGGCCTCTACGGGACGGTCGAATGAAATCCGCTCGGCACACGCTGCGCTCGTCGCGTTCGCTCCGCCCGCGCGGCGGCGCGTCGACGAAGCGCGACCAGCGCGGCTTGGCGTTGATCCTGGTGCTGCTCGCGCTGCTCGCTGTGTTCTTCCTCTGCGCGCCGTTCTTGATGAGCGCGCGCAATGCGACGCGGGCCTCGGGCTCGCTCGCCGATCGCGCGCAGGCGCGGCTTTCGCTCGACGCGGGCTCGCGGCACGCGGAGGCGCTGCTCTCGCGCTCGCACCCGGCGATCGACGGCACGCCGTACTTCGACGACGAGGAAGAGCTCGCGGTCGACTCGAACTTCGACCCGAAGTTCTGGAACGCGCGCGATCCGCAGGGCTCGATGTGGGACCTCGAGTCGCGCGACGTCGCGGGCCTGATCGATTGGAACAGCGCGCCGCCGGGCGTCTTCGCGAACGCGCTCGGCGCCGTCACGCGTAGCACCGACAAGCTTTCGGGCTCCGACACCGAGCTCACCGTCTCCAGCACCGCCGGTTTCGAGCCGCTGGGCTTCTTCTGGATGGGGCGCGAGCTGATCGGCTACGGCGAGCTCGACGCGACGACGTTCAAGAAGCTCGTGCGCGGCCTGGGCGCGACGTTCGACGCCGACGGCAACGCGGCGCAATGCGGTCCGCAACCTGCGTACGCCCACGATCCCGGCGAGCTGGTGATCGACCAACGCGCGTTCGCGCACGTCTTGTGGCGCGTCAACTCGGGCGACGGCGTGTTGCGGCGCTTCGAGGGCGTCGATCAGCTCGCGGAAGGCGCGGCGAACTCGCTCGCGGGCAAGTTCTCGGCGGAGGCGCTCGCGGTGCTCGCGCGCCACGGCTCGACGTTCGCCGGCGTGCGTGCGGGCCACGAGTGGCAGTGCGCCACGCGCTTGACCACCGCGGTGACCGGGGGCGAGACGTGCGTGCTCGGCGTCGACGACGCGCACTGGTTCAACCCGGGCGCGACGGTTCGCATCGACGACGGCAAGACCGTCGAGTTCGGATTGGTCGAGGACGTGCTCGGCAGCGGTCGGGTCCGCTTGCGCCAACCGCTGCAGCAGGACTACGCCGCGTTCTCCGCGGAGGTCCGCGTGCTCGCGCGTCGGCCGGTCAACGTCAACACCGCGACCGCCGAGGCGCTCCAGCTCCTGTTCGAAAACCTGCAGTTGCTCGGCGTCAACGATCGCATCACGAAGAGCGAAGCCCAGGCGCTCGCGGAGCTCGTGATCGATTCGCGCCCGTTCGTCGGCGAGGAGGACTTCCTGCGCCGCGTCGTGCTGCCCGCCGCCGGCCTCGAGCGGCTTCCGGCGAGCGCCGACATCGTCCCGCCCGCGCTGGAGGACGACTCGACGTTGATCAGCGCCCACGACGCGCTCGCGCTCTACGCGAATGCGCACAACGCGAACGACGTCGGGCTCGCGTACTCGACGATGCCGCTCTCGTACGTTTCGCGCGACGTGTACGCGGTGGAAGTGCGCGCGTCGATCAACGCGGAGAGCGGGCTCGAGCGCGTCGCGATGGTGCGCGACGAAGTCGATGTCGTCGCGCCGCAGCGCGAGCTGATGCAGCTCTGGACGCGACAAGAGGACTTCGACACGGCGTTGCGGCTCGATCGCGAAGCGCCGTTCTGGATGACCGGTCCGCGCGCGACCTCGCACTACGACGCGGGCACCGAGCCGCCGTCGCGCTTCGTCGCGCACATCGGAACGAGCCGGGGCCGCGTGTACGTGCCGGGCGTGACCACGCTGCCGCCGGGGACCGATCCGAGCTCGATGCCGACGCCGGAGCACATCTTCGCGTCGCGCGAGGACGACGGTTGGGCCCAACTCTGGCCGTCGCGGCTCGCCGAGACGCAGGCGAACAACGGCCACATCCTTCACTTCGACCACGAGACGCGCGATCCCGAGGGCCGCTACCTGCCCGACGAGATCTTCCAGGACGCGGCGGCGTCGAAATTCGTCGCGTGGAGCGACCCGGCGAACGACTTCGCGCTCCCGTTGTCGTTCTCGTTCTGGATGAAGCCGCAGAGCTTGACCGACGGGCTCTTCCTGGACCTCGGCACGAGCTCGATCGAGACCGATCGCATCACGCTCGGTCTCGAGGGCGCCGACTTGGTCCTGCGGGTCTACGACGGCGCGGGCGACCATCCGGACACGCCGGGCCTCGACGTCGGCGAGGCGCGCTTCGCGATCGCGCCGGGCACCGATCCCGGGCTCTTGAAGGACACGTGGTCACACGTTTCGATCGACGTGCGCGGCACGCGGCCCGATCAGATCTCGATGCTGGTCGACGGCCGCGACTTCGGCGTGCGCCAGAGCGGGCTGACGCGGTTGACCAGCGCGCTCGTGCAGACGACGAGCTCGTTCACGGTCGAGAGCGACGAGGGCTTCCCCGATCAGTGCGTCGTGCGCATCGGCGACGAGTTGCTCGAAGTCGTCAAGCTGGGCAAGAACTCGTTCCGCGTCGCGCGCAACGAAACCGGTCCGCTCGCGGGCTTCGGCGGACGGCTCGCGCGCGAGTTCTTCGACCTCTCGTTGACCGGGGGCGAGGAGCCCGGCGTCAACGCGGCGCTCGCGAAGGACACGACGCACGCGCCGGGCACGAGCGTGATGCTCTACGGCTACTCGATCCCGCTCGCGTCGAACGTGCCGGCGGCGTCGTCGCAGCTGCAGGGCAGCCTCGGAATCTTCGCGGTCGGCGTCGCGTCGGGCGTGGTCGGCGGCTCGCAGTCGAATGGCGACGACATCGTCGTACCGCACCTCGATCACACGCATAACCTCGGGTTCGGAATGGACGGCGCGGGGAGCAAGGTCACCGGCCTCGTCCTCAGCAATGCCGACCCCGCGATGACGCCGCAGCAGGTGCTGAAGGCGTTTTCGCCGAACGGCGGGTACGCGCTGGTGCTCCAGCGCGGGCTCGGTTCCTTCAACGTCACCGCCGAGGGGTCGGTGAACAGTCCGACGACCAGGAGCGGCTCGCAGATGGGCGGCGCGGAGATCATCCGCTACTCGGGCTATGACCTCGCGTCGCGCACGCTCTTCATCGCGCAGCGCGCGGCTCTGCAGGCGGGCACCACGCCGCAGTTCGCACGTGCGTTCGTCACCGATTGGGACAATCTGACCGTTGGAGGCATGGATGCGCAGCTGTAGCTCGAGTGGCACGTCTTCGTCATCCCGATCTCGGTCGCGGTGCCGGGCGGGACCGGAGCGGCGGGCTTCCTGATCCCGAACGGAGGCTCGGAGTTCGCGCAGCTCACGCACGTCGACCAGGCGGAGCTCACCGAGTGGGTGCGCTACGACACGATCCTCGGTCAGGATCTGGTGCGCAACGACCAGAAGGCGATCACGGCGCTCTCGCTCGCGGTGCTGCACGTGCTCACCGGGAGCGGCGACGTGACGCCGAATCCGCCGAGCGGCGGCGGGGGACCGGGCGGCGGCGGCGGCGGTCCGTCGAGCAAGCCCGACGCGGACGGCGGCGGTTTCGCGTTGGCGACGGCGGCGACCGCGCCGGCGAGCACGGCGGCGAGCGCCGCGTCGCAGTCTTTCGCGAGCTCCGATTGGCTGCCGCACCTCGGCGAGCCCGAGGACACGAACGACCCGCTGACGCGCGCCGCGCGCGAGGCGTTGCAGTTCCGCGGCGTGCTCGGCACGTACTCGCACCAGCACAGCGCGGGCACGCCGGTGCTGCCGGTCTGGCGCGTGCAGCGCACCGACGTGCACGGCGGTCGGCCGGGGCGCCTCGACTCCGCGTTCCTGATCGACTCCGATCCGACGAGCCCGGCGTGGCCGGTGCAATTGCAGCACGCCCACATCCCGTACCAGCACACCACGCACGCTTGGACGACCGCCGGCGATCCGATGATCCCGGTCGCGGGGCCGGGCGCGGCGTGGGAGGTGCAGACGGGCTTCGACACGCAAACGATCCACGTCGCGCTGCAGCGCGCGGCGCCGGTGCCGGTCGCGGCGGGCACGATGGCGCAGAATCCGCCGGGCTTCGAGACGCGGCTCTGGTCGCGGCTCGTGATGCACCCGAGCGGCGAGCGTCCGCGCGAGGTCGATCGCGTCGCGGTCGGCGGCTCGATCCGCGGCGGGTTGGTGCCGTCGGCGACGGTCGACGAGCTCGTGTTCGGCACGACGAAGTTCGGACAGGGCACGACGCAGGGCAACGCGCTCTTCGGCGCGAACCTGGTGCTCACCCGGGCGTTCAGCGAAGCCCAGCTCGACTTCCAGCTCGCGCCGCGCGCCGTGCGCGCCGCGCGCGGCGTGTGGAGCGATCCGGCGGCGTACTTCCTCGATCAGTTGCCGAAGGATTGCGGGCTGCTGAAACTCGGCGGCGAGATCCTCGCGTACGACACGTACGATCGAGTGTCCGGCGAAGTGCAGGTCGCGCCGAGCGGTCGCGGTTTGCTCGGCACGCGGCCGCAGCCGCACGAGTTCGGCGAGACCGCGATGTTCCTCGACGCGTGGGCCGTTTCGCAGCTCGGCGGCCAAGTCGGCGCGGCCGACGCGAACTTGGAGCTCGAGGACCTCGCGGAGTTCCAACCGGAAGGCACCGTGCTCGTCGGCGACGAGCTCGTCCACTACACGCGCTTCGAAGGCACCGGCCTCGGCATGCCGCGCGCGTCGCGCGATCCGGGCGAGCAGGATCATCAGGGCGGACCGCTCTTCCGCGGCCGCTTCGGCACCGTCGCCGCGAGCCATGCTTTCGGCGAGCCGGTGATCGCGTACCCCTTCCGCTACTGGGATCGCTGGGCCGAGCGCGCGGACGCGCCCGAGCTCTCGTACTTCGGTTTCTCGGTCGATCAGCCCGCCGCGTTCTGGCAGAGCCTCTTCTGGCGCGTCGAGAACACGGGCTCGGGCTCGGTCGAATTCGGCGTGCTCCAGCGCACGCTCGCTTCGACGCCCTGGGACGCCGATCCGGAGAACGCTCCGGGCCTCGCGCTGTTGTGGAAGGGCACCGACGAGGAGAAGCCGGTCCCGATCGGCGCGCAATCCGACCGCGCGGAGTGGCGCGCGTTCGTGAAGTACTCGCCGGGCGCGTACGATCCGCTGTCGGGGCTCGCGCACGGATGGAAGCAGACGCCGCGCTTGCGGGTGTTCGGCGCCAACTACCTCGCGCCGAACCTGGTGCTGCGGAAGGTGGATCGATGAGAGCGTCGGGAGCCGAACGGGAGCGCCGAGGCGCCGAACGCGTGAAGACGACGGAGCGTCGCGCCGGCTTCACGTTGGTCGAGCTGATGATCGCTTCCGGCCTGCTCGTCATCCTCTCGCTCGCGGTGTTCCAGTTCCTGCGGCGCTTCACGACACTCTGGCAGAAGAGCGAGGAGCGCCGCGAACTCGTCGAGGAAGCGAGCGGCGTCACCGAGCTCTTCGCCGAGGACATCGCGTCGTTGGTCAACGGTCCGCGAGGCGATCTGGTCGCCGAGTGGGTGTTCTTCGACACCGACGGCGACGACGTGCCCGAGACGATGTGGCCGCGCGTGCGGATGTTGCGCTTCGCGACCGAGAGCGAGCTCGCGCGTCTGCAAGCCGGGTTCGATTCGGCGAAGAAGAAACACGCCGGCGAGGGCGTCCTCGAGGTCGCGTGGCTCGTGATGCCCGCGTACGTCGGCAAGAACGAGCCCGATCGACGCTCCGAGGGGATCGCGATGCGCGGCGAGCGCTTGCAGGGCGGCGACGGGCTCTCGTTCTTCGAGCCCGGCTTCTTCGACGCCGCCAATCGTCCGCGTCAGACGCCGAACGAGGTCAGCGGCGGCGTGCTGTGGTTCGGGCTCGAGTTCGCGACGCAGACGTCGCTCGTGTTCGACGGTTGGAAGCTCGGCGCCGAGTACTCCGACGTCGCGACGTCGTGGGACGCGTGGAATCGCGGCCGCCCGAGCGCCGACCGGCACTTCTGGAACGAGCCCGGCAAGGGCATGCCGAAGTCCGGCGAGCGCGCGCTGCTGCCGCGGCGCGTGCGGCTGACGCTCGAGATCGAGCGCGCCGAGGACCACAAGCGTCGCACGCGTCTCTCCGCTCCGACGGCCTCCTCCGACGCGACGATCGAGGTCGAGGACGGCTCCCGCGTGCCCGAGCTCCGCGGCACGTTCGTGCGCATCGACGCGGAGTGGCTCGAAGTCGTCAAGGTCGACGAGCGCACGGTCACCGTCCGTCGCGGCGCGCGCGGCTCGAACCCGGTGGGGCACGCGAGCGGCGCGCTGGTGCACTTCGGACGCCAGGTCGTCCGCGAGGTCCCCGTGCGCATGCATCAGGAGGACTGGAACCTGTGAAGCTCCGCGCGCCCACGTCCGGCCGCCGCGGCGGCGTCACGCCGCCCGGCCGCCGCGGCGGCTTCACGTTGCCCGGCCGCCGCGGCGGCTTCACGTTGATAGAGATCCTGCTCGCGCTCGGCGTCCTGTTGATCGGGATGACCAGCGTGCTCGGCCTGCTCGCCTTCGGCGCGGCGATGTCGCGCGCGGCGGCGCTGCGCGGCGAGTCCGCGGCCGCGGCGGAAGCGGTGTTCGCCGATCTCGAGGAGCGCATGTTCCCGTTGATCGTCGAGGAGGGAGTCGAGCGCGTCGGCGAACCGATCGAGGTCGAGGCGAGCCCGGTCCCCGGCTACGAAGGCCTGACCTACAGCGCCCGCGCCGAGCCCGATCCGCAACTCGCCACCGAGCTCGGGTATCCCCTGGAGTACAAGGTCGAGGTCGAGCTCTCCTGGACCTCCGGCGGCCGCCGTCGCTCGCGGACGTACACCACGTTGATGGTGCGCGAAGTCCCGTACGGCGAGCGTCTGCGACGACAATTCATCGAACGCGATCAGCCCAAGCCACCCGTGAAGGCCGACGCGCCTAAACCTGAGAAGTAGCCATGCGCAACCTCCTGCTCTCGCTCAGCCTCGCTCTCCTCGCCTCGCCGGCCGTCGCCGCCGCGCCCGCGATCGCCGCCTCGCCGGGCGTCGCTGAAGACGCGTCCGCGTTGACCCTGCTGCACCTCTCCGACGGAGCGACGCTGTGGGGCGAGATCGTCGCGCACGATCCGGCCGCGCTGTCGTTCCGGCGCCTCGACAACGGCGGCGTCGTCAAGCTGCCGTGGAGCGTGCTCGACGTCGCGCAGTCGGAGACGCTGCGCGAGACGTTCGGCTACGTCGACCACACGCAGGAAGAGCTGATGCTCGAAGCCGATCGGTTGGTGCTCGACGACGGCACCGAGGTGATCGGCAAGATCGTCGCGCGCACCGACGCCGCGTTGCTCGTCAAGACGGCGACCGCGGTCGTGCCGGTGCCGAAGTCGCGGTTGCGCGGCTCGGCGGGGACGCTGCAGGTGCCGGCGCTCGAGATCTACACGCGCGAGGAGCTCTACCAGCAGGAGCGCGCGAACCTGGTGCAGGACAGCGCGAGTTCGAACTACGAGCTCGGCCGCTACTGCGAGCGCATCCTCGACTTCGCGCACGCGGCCGAGCACTACGAGCAAGCTCGCGATCTCGACACGAAGTTCAAGCCGGACGAGCTGCCGGGGCTCGTCGCACGCGCGAAGCTGCGCGCCGAGAACCAGGCCCAGCTCGACTACCTCTACCAAGTCGATCTGCTGCGCGCGCGCAAGCGCTTCGACGAGGCGCAGAAGCTCGCGGACGCGTTCGCGAGCCTCTATCCGGACAGCTCGCTGCAGGCGGACGTCGAGAAGAAGAAGAAACAGATCGCGAAGGCGCGCGAGCAGGCGCTGCACGACGACGTCGTGTCGCTCTACCACTTCCACTTCGGCCGCGTGGTCGAGTCGAAGGTTCGCGATCCGCAGTTCGGCCTCGAGGCGGCGCTCGAGTACGCGACCGACAAGCTCGCGGAGGACCTCGAGAACGCGGTGCTCGCCGACCTGCAACGGCGCGTCTCGAAGGGTGTGCAGATCGAGGAAGTGCGCAAGCACTGGGCGGAGCGCAAGAACCCGCCCGCGCAGAAGGCGAGCTACGGCATGGGCACGTGGCTGCTCGGCGACGACGAGGCGCGCAAGGGCCTCGTCGCGGAGGTGCCGAAGACCGCGCAGACCGAGAAGGACGCCGAGCGCGCGAAGCTCGAGGAGAAGATGAAGCGCTACCTCGCCAACCAGGCGATGGTGAAGAAGGCGAAGCTCGACGCCGACAAGGAAGGCGAGCCCGCGCAGTTCTGGTCGACGTGGAACGTCGCCGGCAAGAAGCAGTGGCTGATGGCGTACTTCGTCGAGCACACCAAGGTGTTCCAGGCGACGCGCGCGCTCTTCACCAACTGCCCCGACTGCGGCGGCACCGGCGTGCGCGAGATCCTGAACACGGGCAGCGCGCGGACCAACCAAACGCCGCAAGGCCGCGGCGGCCAATCCGGCGGCGGCGCGAACAGCGCGAGCATCAGCCTGATCGACTGCCCGACGTGCCACCGGGTCGGCCTGCGCCGACGGGTGTCGTACCGCTGACGTCGCGTGCGGCGCGTCGATGCGCACACCTGGGGTGGCGCGCAGCGCGTCCCTCCGCGAACGTGGTGTCGAGCACGGAGCGTTGCTCCATCCACCTGACGTCGCGACGCGGAGCGTCGCTCCGCGCTGGCGCTGTCGAGCGCAGAGCGTTGCTCCGGACACCTGGTACCGCGCGTGGAGTGTCGCTGCGTACGGGTGCTGTCGAGCGCGGAGCGTTGGTGCGCACGGGGGCTGGCTCGGCGCGCGCGTCGCCGGCATAGTGAAGCCATGAAGCCCGTCGTCCGTCTCGTCGCGCTGCTTTCGGCACTCCTCGCGGCCTGCTCCGGGCCCGCGAACAACCCCGATCGTGAGTCGCTCGCGCCCGTGGAGGCGCGCGCCGAACCCAAGCCGAGCTCCGCGCCGGCAAAACCGGGCGAGTCGGGTGCGGCGACCGTTCCGCCGAGCGCGCCGGCGGCGGAACCCGCGGACGCCGTGGCGAAGCCGCTCGCGAGCGAGTCCGCGGCGAAAGCACCGGCGCCCGCTTCCGAGACGCGCGAGTCCGGCGCCGCAGGCACCGCAACGACGCCCGAAACGTCGCGCTCCGGCGCCGAGCGCGCCTCGAATGCCGACGCGGGCTCGACTGGAGCTCTGCAGACCGAGCCCGCGAAGCCCGAGCCCGCCGAGTCAACCGAGGCGCCGCAAGCAGAGCCCGCGGGCGCGCCGCGGCGCCTCGAGCCGCCGACGCTCGCGGTCGCCTACGTCGAGGGCCGCGCGCTCGACGTGCGCCGCTTCCTCGGCCGCGTGTGGCTGCGCGACTCGACGTTTGCGCGCGAGGTGCTCGACGAGCTCGTCGTCGCCGAGCTCGCGATCCGCGAGGCCGATCGCCTCGGCGTGCGCATCGAACCCGCGCGCGTCGACGCGGGCGTGCAACGCGCGCTCGACGCGCTCGCGCGGCGCCTCGCGGACAAGGGCTCGAAGCTGACGGTCGAGCAGCACGTCCAACAGAACCTCAAGCTCGACTTCGCGCTCTACAAGAGCGAACTCGGACGCGATGCGTTGATGGAGCTGCTCGCCGAGCGCTGCGTGCGCGCGTACGCGCTCGCCAGCGAGCGCGCGATCGTCCGCCTCGCCGAGCTGCCCGATCGCGCCGCGTACGACGCGTTCCAGGCGGAGCTCGCGAAGGGCGCCGACTTCCGCGAGCTCGTCGCCAAGCTCGGCACGCCCGAGATCAAGCAGAGCGGCGACGCGACGATGACGCTCTTCCAGAACGACCACTCCAAGCTCTCGCGCCTGGTCTTCGCGACACCGACCGGCTCGATCGGCGGGCCGCTCGAGGAGGGCGGCCGCTATCTGTTGGTGCGCGTCGAGGAGCGCCTGGCGCCCAAGGTCGGGCCGTGGGCCGAGATCGGTCCGTTGGTCGAGGGCTCGCTCGCCTCCGACCCGGTCGACGACCTGGAGTACGCCCAGTGGAAGACCCACGTCGGCAAGGTCTACGACGTCGATCTGCAGCCGTTCCTGGAGCTGGTGGGCGAGAAGAGGCCCTGAGAACCGGGGCTCGCGGCTTGACCGCCCGCGCGCTCTCCGCGATCCTGCGCGGCATGGTCGAGAAGTCGCAAACGCCCGCCGGAGGCAATGGGTCCGCGGGCTCGAACGGGCACGCCGCCGAGAACGACGCCAACGACGAGGCCCTGCGCGCGGAGCTCGGCGCGAGCGAAGACGCCGAGGGCGTCGTCGACGTGCCTTCGGGCGCGGACGATCTCGCCGGTGAGCTCGCCGACGTCGAACTCTCGCCCGCCGCGCCCGCCCCGGCCGTGCTCGACGACGCGACCGTCGAGCGCGCGGTCGCCGTGCTGCTGTTCGCCGCGAACGAGCCGCTGACCGCCGGCCGCCTCGCCTCGCTGATCGGCGGCGTCGACGCGACGCGCGTCGAGGCGGCGTTGGTCGCCTGCGGCGAGCGCCTGCGTGCCTCCGGATTGCCGTTCGACCTGCGCGCGATCGCCGGAGGTTGGCAGCTCTTCACCTCGACCGACCAGGACGCGGTGGTGACGCGCCTCGCCCGCGTCAAGAAGGACGAGAAGGTCAGCCCGGCGTCGCTCGAGACGCTCTCGATCATCGCGTACCGCCAGCCGGTGACCAAAGCCGAGATCGAGGCGATCCGCGGCGTGCAGGTCGGGCCGATCCTGCGGGCGCTGGTCGATCGCGCGTTCGTGCGCGTCGCCGGACGCGCGGAAGTGCCCGGACACCCGTTGCTCTACGGCACGACGAAGAAGTTCCTCGACACGTTCGGTCTCGCGAGCTTGGAAGAGCTCCCGCGCGACGCCGAGCTCGTGCGCGATTGACCGCTGCTGAACCGGCCTTGAAGGCCGTCCGAAAGGCGTCGGACGTCCGCCTTTCTCCGCCGCCCTTGCGGGGCCGAGCGGCCGCCTCCTAGACTCTCGCCCTTTCCCTCCACGCGTCGGACTCCCGGGCCCACCGTCCGGGCCGCCGTCGCGTCGTTCGCGAGCCCTACATGCAAGAGAAAGAAATCGATCCGAAGTCGACCGAAGTCCACGCCGAGCCGCACGCGGCGGAGTTCGACGACGTCGTGCATGTGCCGAAGGGCCAGAGCAAGCTGCGGTTCTTCATCCTGCTCGGCCTGACGATCCTGATCCTGCTGATCTTCACGGTCGGATCGGAGATCATGCAGTCGGTCGAGACGCGCGGGAAAGACGCCGACGACTTCGTGACGTGGAACGATCCGGCGACCGGTCCGGTCCGGATCGCGTGGCGCGAGTTCCAGCCCGAGATGCTCGCGCTCGAGGACTTCTACCGCGTGCAAGGCGTGCGCGCGCGCACCCTGACCGACGCGGACGCGACCGCGGCGATGCTCTTGAACGATCGGCTCGCGCAGGACGCGGGCATCGAGGTCTCGAACGAGGAGCTCGGCAAGGCGATCCTCGAAGGCGATCAACGCGTGATGCCGCGCGGCTTCTTCTCCGCGGAGATCTACAAGGCGTCGTGCCAGCAAGCCGGCGTCGCGCCCGCGACGTTCGAGACCGTGCTGCGCCGCATGCTGCGGATCGCGCGCTACCACCAGATGGTGATGACGATCGCCGCCGTGGCGACGCCCGAGGACCTGGAGAAGGTCTGGAAGGAACGCCACCAGGAATACGCGTTCGACTACGTCGAGCTCCCGACCGCGTCGCTCGACGCCGAGGTCGACGCCGCGCTGCCGGACGACGCCGCGCTCGATGCGTGGTACGTCGCGCTGCCGAACCGGATGCAGCTCTTCTCGGCGCTCGAAGTGCCGGCGAAGTTCTCCGCGGAGGTCGTCGGCTTCCCGATCGGCGGCGAGCTGAAGGCCGAGGGCCTGCTCGCCAAGTTCCCGCGCGCCGCCGACCGCGACGTCGAGGCCGAGGCGAAGGTCTACTACGAGTCCGTGCGCGATCGCCGCTTCCGCCGCGCGACGCCGCTCGAAGGCGTGGGCGTGGACGAGCTCACGCGCCTCTACCAGCCGTACGAAGAGGTCGCCGAGGTCGCGAAGCGCGAGGCGCCGATCTTCAACGCGCTGCGCGATTGGCTCGTCGACGTCTCGAAGCGCCTCGAAGGCGGCGCGACCGTCGACCTGAAGCACGAAGCGACCGACTTCGGCGTTTCGTACTCGTCCGACGACGTGCTGCGCACCAACGCCGAGTGGTCGGCGCTGGGCGGCGTGCACGGGCCGTTCCTGACCGCGGCGCTCGCGGGCGCGAACCCGCTGAACAAGCTGACCGCGTCGGTCGAGTGCGAGGCCGGCGGCTTCGCGTTCGGGCGGGTCAAGGTGCAGCAACCGCGGTCGCTGCCGCCGCTCGTCGACGCCCGGGACGCCGTGGTCGTCGAGTGGAAGAAGTCGAAGCGCAGCGAGCTCGCCAAGGCGAAGCTCGAAGCGATCCGCGCGACGTTCCCGGTGCCGACGCCCGAGCCGTCGACCAACCCGCAGCAACCGCCGAAGGCGCGCCAGCCGAGCGCGGACCAAGCGACGTTCCAGGCCGCGGTTCAAGCCGCGGGCCTCGCGGTTTCGCGCCGCGAGTTTGCCGAGCGCACGCCGTCGAAGTTCGCGCCGCGTCCGACCAAGACCGCCGCCGACGAGTACTTCGAGACCGCGTTCAGCGTCTACACGCTCGAGGAGAACGAGGTCACGATCCCGGAGCTCGACCGCACCGGCACCCACGCGTACCTGGTGCGCTTCGACAAGAAGCGCGACCCCGAGACCGTCAAGATCACGCCGGGCGAGTACGAGTCGCTGAAGATGTTCGCCGAGTTCCAGGCGTTCCAGCGCTACATGACCAGCGCATCGAGCGTCGAGACGCTGTCGAAGCGCTACGGCCTGACGGTGCGCGGCTCGCAGAAGGCGCCGCCGCCGACGCCCTGATCAGCGCTTGCGCGCGATCACCAAGAGCGAGTGCCCGAGCGGCAGGTCGAACCGCCGCGAGAGCACGAGCTCAGCCGCGAAGCAGCGATAGAAGAACCCGTCGAACGCGCGCGGCACGCCCCACGTCAAGTTGGTGTGCCGCGCGTCGCGTTTGCGCGGCGCGACGCGCTCCCACGCCTTGAGCGCGAGCACGGCGCACACGATCGGCGCGAACAGCAGCACGTTGGTGTAGGTCGCGCGCTCGATCTCGAAGCCGACCTCTCGGAAGCGCGCGACCAAATCGCCGCGCGTGTAGCGGCGGCGGTGCTCGGCGACGCGGTCGTTGTTCGCGTAGAGGAACTGGAACGCCGGGACGCTCGCGACGCACCGGCCGCCGGGGGCGAGCACGCGCTCGGCCTCGCGCAGCGCCGCGCGATCGTCGTCGAGGTGCTCGAGTACGTCGAACAAGCACACCAGGTCGAAGCTCCGGTCGCGCGCCGGGATGCGATCGGCGCTGGAGCGCGCGATGCGCGCGAACCCGCGGTCGCGACAGTGCTCGGCGGCCTCGCGATCGTGCTCGAAGCCGACCACGCGCTCGGAGAGCGCGGAGAGCCCCTCGAGGAAACCGCCGACGCCGCAGCCCTGGTCGAGCGTGCGCGCGGGGCGCGCGCCGCCGAGCGAGCGCGCGACGAGCTCCAAGTAGACGCGCCGCCGCCCGCGGAACCACCAATGGTCGCGCTCGAGCTCGACGAACTGCTGGAAGGCTTCGCGCTGCATCGCGTTCAGCGCGCGCGTTCGGCGACGACGATCAGCTCGTCGAACGGATTGACGTAGAGCCCGCGCCGGCCGAGCAGCTCGACCGGCGACACCAGCGTCGACAGGATCGGGTGCACGCGCTTCGCGCGCTCGACGATGAAGTGCGGCGAGACCAGCTTGCCGCCGAAGCGCTTGGTCGACGCGACGAGACGCCAACCGGTGAGCTCGAGCGCGCGCGTCAGAGTCCCGAGGTGGAAGTGGTGGAGGTGCTCGGCGTGCTTGTAGTGCTGCCAGCGCTTGCCGAGCACGCGTGCGGCGACGCTCCGGACGTTCTGCGTCTCGACGACGAGCTTGGCGGTCGGTTTCGCGAGCTCCGCGGCGGCGCGCAGCGTCGCGAGCGGATCGGGCGTGTGCTCGATCACGTCCCATAGCGTCACGAGGTCGAAGCTCGCGCGCTCGAAGCCGGCGTCGAGCAACTTGCCGCCGCGCACGCACGGCTCGCCGAGCGCCGTCGCCGCGGTCCTCCGGATCGCGTCCGACGGCTCGAAGCCGAACACGTCCCAGCCTTTCGCGCGCGCGACCTCGAGGAAGTAACCCGCCGCGCAACCGATGTCGAGCACGCGGCCCGGCGCGCCGACGTGCGGCTCGAGCACCGCCCAACGGCGCCGGTAGGTCTCGCGATAGAGCTCGGCGTCGGCGCGGTAGTCGGTGTAGCCGCGTTCGCGCGCGGCTTGCGAGCGCCAATAGCTCTCGTCGTAGACCTCGTCGAGCAGCGCGCCGTCGCCGCGCCGCGGCGTGACGTACGTCAGATCGCAGTTCGTGCACGTGACCACCGAGTACGGCCCTTCGCGAAAGCGCAAGGTCCGGTCGCGGCCGCCGCACAGCGCGCAGGCGACGTCGACGAGCTCGCTCGCCGGACGTGCGTCGCTCACCCGAAGTACTCCTTGCCGCCCGCGACCTCGGCGGCGCCGTGATCGACGCCTTTCGCGACCGTGCGCGCGACCTTGCGGCCCATCGCGATCGAGTGGTCCATGTTGTTGTAGCGGTAGAGGCCCTGGCGCCCGGTGGTGTGGAAGTTCGCGAGCGGCTTGTACGCCGGCCGCAGCGCCTCGAGGTTCTGCTTGTAGGTCAGGTCGTAGACCGGATACGCGAACGGCAGCTTCGCGAGGTCGAGCCCGCGCGCTTCGCCGGGCTGCAAGAGTCCGATCGAGACGAGGTCCTGTTCCGCGATGCGCGCGGCTTCGGCGAGCGTCAGGTTCCAGCGCTCGTCGCCGGGCCGGCACGTGATCTCGCAGCAGATCACGGTGCTGTCGCCGGGCGCGGCGGAGTCGGAGAAGTTCTTGAACTCGCTGATGCGGTGGATCGTCAGCTCGTTCGACGGCAAATAGACCCAGTGGTCGGGCACCACGCTCGGTTTCTGCACCTCGAGGTACACGAAGACGATGCCGATGTACTTCAACGCGTCGAGCGCTCGACGGACCTCGGGCGCGACCGCGGGCGTGAAGAGCTCGAGGACCCGCGGCAACGGCGCCGTGTTGATCACGTGGTCGGGCGCGAGCGTATGCGTGCGGCCGTCGCGCTCGTAGACGACGCGCGCGACGCGTCCACCTTCGAGTTCGAGCCGTTGGACGTTCACCCGGAGCTCGAGCTCGCCGCCCTGCTGCACGAGCTTCTTCGCGTAACCCTCGCTGAGCGCGCCGATCCCGCCGAACGCCGGATACCAGAACTGCGTCACCAGACTGCGCACCTCGCCCTCGCGCGGCGGATTGAGCGTCTTCTTGATCGTGTCCCACAGGTTCGCTTGCGCGATCCGCTGCGCCGCCCAATCCGCGCTGATCTCGTTGCACGGCATGCGCCACGCCTTCGACGTGTACGTGCCGAAGAAGAGTCGGTAGAGCGTGCGACCGAAGCGCTTGATCACCCAGTTCTCGAAGTGCGTGTCTGGGATCGGCCGGAACCACTGCACGATGCGGATCCAGGCGTAGTCGGCGAGCGCGCGAGCGAGCAAGAAGACGTCGAGCCCCTTGAGCACGTTCAACGCCTTGAGCGGGTAGTCGAAGTACTTCCCCTCGAGGTAGATGCGCGAACGCCGCTCGCGGATCACCACCTGGTTGTCGAGGATCTCGTAGACGTGGCGCAGCAGCTCCTCGTCGCGCGTGTGGAAGCGGTGCGGCCCGTGATCGAGCGTGTACGGCCCGACTTTCCAGCTCGACGCCATTCCGCCGACGTGGTCCTCCTTCTCGAGGACCGTGACGCGGTGCCCCTCCTTCGCGAGGGTCCACGCCGCGCTGAGCCCGGCGAGACCCGCTCCGAGGACGACGACGTGCATGGGGGAGTCCTACCATCGAAGCGAGCTCGGTCCAACTGGAGCGGAGCGGCGCGCGAACCGCCGTCGCGCCGCGCGGGCGGAGTCCCGGCCCCAAACCCGGGAGGTCGGTCGCGGCGGCCGTGCCCGGCGCTTCAGCCCGCGGCGTCCGCCGGATCGGCGATCGGCACGCGCAGGCGGAACGTCGAGCCTCCGCCGTCGCGCGAGAAGACGCCGATCTCGCCGCCCATCGAGCGCGCGTGCAGCGCGACCAGGTGCAGGCCGAGCCCGGTGCCGCGCGTCTTGCGGGTCTTCTCGTCGCCGACGCGATAGAAGGCCTCGAAGATGCGCTCGCGCTCCGCTTCGGGCACGCCGGGGCCGCGATCGTGCACTTCGAGCACGACGTGGTCGCCGTCGCGGCGGGTGACGACGCGGTAGGGCTCGGCTCCCGGCGCGGTCCAGTCGATCGGCGCGTACTTGCGCGCGTTCTCGACCAGGTTGACGACGATCGAGAGCACGCCTTCGTGCGCGAGCTCGACCTCGGGCAGGTCGTCGGCGAGCTCGAACGCGAGGTCGGAGCGCTCGCCGTCGCGCGTGTTCGCGAGCGGCACCTCGGCGGCGCGCACCGCGCGATTCAGGTCGCCGGGCGCGACCTTGATCGTGCCGGCGGCGAGCTTCGACTTCTCGAGCACGCGCTCGACCAACGTCGAGAGCCGCTCGGTCTCGCGCACGATCCGCCGGTAGTACTCGCGCTGCTTCGCTTCGTCCTTCGCCCAGCCGTCGAGCAGCATCTCGCCGTGCAAGCGGATCGCCGACAGCGGAGTGCGCAGCTCGTGCGTCACCGCCGCGACGAAGTTCTCGGTGCGCGCGGCTTGCTCGAGCTCGCGGTTGACGCTGCGCAGGAGCAGCGCCATGCCGGTCGCGAGCGAGATTGCGAGCATCGCCGCGAGCAGCAGGAACCTCAGCTGCTGCGACTCGAAGCGCGCGTGCGTCTCCGCGGTGTCGACGGCGATGTGGACGGCGCCCCAGTCCTGGTCGCTCGAGAGATCGACCTCGAGGTCGAGGTCGTTGACCGGCCGCACCGCGGCGTGGTACGCGTCCTCGCCGCCGCAGCACCCGACTCCCGACGCGACGAATTGCTGCGAGCGGCCGAGCACGCTCTGCGCGATCGAACGCGGGAGCTCGTCGAGCAACCACGCCGGGTCGACGAAGAAGCCCTGCACGAGCCCGAACCCGTCCGACAGCGGCGAGATGCACACGTCGATCCGCGACAGGTTCGAGTTCGGCTCCATCAGCACGCGCCGCGTCGCGACGATCCGCGGCACGCCGTCCTCGACGTAGAACTGGACGTGGAAGGGGCTGACGGTCAGCGGCACGGTCAAATCGCCGATGCGCTCCTGCGCCTGCTCGAGACACAGCGGATCGGCGTTCTCGAGCCGGTGCGCCGCGACCAGCCCGAGCGGCACGGCGACCTCGTAGAAGGAGTCCATGCGCGTCGCGCGCCGCAGGCCGCCTTCGTCCGCCGTTCGCGCGGTGAAGCGCCCGAGCGCGTCGTCGATGTCGCCCGCGAGCTTGCCGTCCTCTTCCGAACGTTCGACGCCGCCGAAGAAGAGCTCGTGCGGCGCCTCGGAGCCGTGCGCGATGTCGAACACGAACCAACCGAGCACGCCGCGCGGCCGCGCATCGCGCACCAGCGGCGAGGGCACCATCAAGACCTGCGTCGTGCAGGATTCGTCCGGGCAATAGCGCGAGCCGTATTGGTGGAACGCGCGCGCGTCCTCGTCGCGCAACAGCCGTTCGAGCCGATCGCGCAACGCCTCGCGCAGTCGCCGCGCGGCGTCGTCGGCTTCGTCGGGCAGGCTCGCGAGCTCCTTCGCGTAGTCGTTCTGGAGCTGACGCCACTGCAACCAGCCGAGCACGACCGTCGGCAGGATCAGAAGCAGCGCGTAGAGCGCCGGAGCGGTGCGGGCCTTCTTCAGCTGAACCAACGGTAGCCCTTGCCTCGCACGGTCTGGATCAGACGCGGCTTGGCGGGATCGGGCTCGACCTTGCGACGCAGGCCGACGATGTGGATGTCGACGGTGCGGGTCTCGACGTTGGCGCTCTTGTAGTGCCAGACGTCGAGCAGGAGGTCGTCGCGGGTCACCACGCGGTCGCGGTGGCGGATCAGGTAGGAGAGGATGTCGCCCTCGCGCGGCGTCAACGGCACGGTCTGGCCGTCGCGGTGCACTTCGAGGCGCTGGAGGTCGACGTGGATGCCTTCGGGGAGCTCGAGCTTGGTCGGCGCGGCCGCGTCGGTTGCTTGGCGCCGAAACTGCGCCTCGACGCGGGCGACGAGCTCGCGCGGCGAGAACGGTTTGGTCAGGTAGTCGTCCGCGCCGGCTTGGAAGCCCTTGAGCAGGTCCTCCTCGCTCGACAGCGCGGTCAGGATCAGCACGCGCGTGTCCTGACGATCGCGGCGCAGCTCGCGCAGGATGTCGAGACCGTTCATGCCCGGGAGCATCAGGTCGAGCACGACCAGGTCGAACGAGCCGTTCTTCAACCGCTCGAGACCTTTCTTGCCGTCGTGCACGCACTCGGCGGCGAAGCCGGAGTGTTGCAGCGCGTCGCGCACGCCGAACGCCAGGTCCTGCTCGTCTTCGATGATGAGGATTTGTTGCGCCATGTGGAGAGTCGCTTCGTGTTCGCGAGGGAGGAGCGGCGAAGCAGCGGTCAGCTTACAAAGTAGAGTCCGCGCGGCGTCCGGGTCGGGTCGCGAGGGGTTCGAAGTGTGTAGGCGCGCTACGGAGCGAGCGCGCGCCCCGAGAGCGCCGAATCGGAAGGCGTGCGGGTCGATGCGCGGCGTTCGTGCGCCGATGCGGGAGCCCGCCCGCCGCCCGCCGCCCGCCGCACGGGCGCTCGTGGACGTCGCGGGTGCTCGTGCGAGTCGCGGTCGCTCGAGTCGGCGCGACGTCAGCGCTCGCGGCGGCGAGCGGCGAGCACCGTCGGCGTCGAGGCGGGGCAGGATTCGCACGCTGGGCTCGGTTTGCAGTGGCCGTAGCCGACCCGGACGACCAGCGCATGGAACTCCTCGTACACGAACCGGTCGTCGACCAGACGCTCCTCGAGCCACCGCCTGGCCGTCTCGTACGAAACGTCCGCGCCGACGAAGCCGTGGCGCGCGAGCAAGCGCCGCGTGTACGCGTCGACCACGCACGTCCGCCGACCCGCGGCGTAGCACAGGATCGAATCCGCGGTCTCGGGCCCGACGCCGTGGACTCCGAGCAGCTCTTCGCGCAGGGGCCCGAGCTCTCGCTCGCGCAACGCCGCGAGCCCGCCGACCGCGAGGTACCACTCGGAGATCGCGCGCAGCTTCTTCGTCTTCGCGTTGAAGTAGCCCGACGGCACCAGCGCCTGCCGCAACACCTCCTGGTCGGTCGCGAGGATCCGACCGGGCGTGAGCTCGCCGAGCGCGCCGAGCCGCGCGAGCGCCTTCTCGACGTTCGACCACGCCGTGTTCTGCGTCAGGATCGCGCCGACGATCACCTCGAACGGAGTCCGCGCGGGCCACCACCGTTGGAAGCCGAACGCGTTGGAGAGGTCGCGGACGACGCGATCGAGCCGCGCGTGCTCCGCCCAGCGCGCGGGCGGCTCGCGCGGCGGCTCGGTGCCGACGAACGGACCGCGCGGCGAGCTGCGTCGCGTCGGTTCGAGTCCGGGATCGTCGGGGAGGTCTCGCACGGAGCTCGGCGCTTCAAGTCGCGCCGCGGAAGTGCTCTGCTGTAGCCGCTTGGCGTCCGAACCGCAATCCGCGCCCACGGCCGCGCTCGGCCGGCGCGAGCTCGTGCTCGCGTTCGTGCTCTCGCTCGCGGCGGCGGTCTTCCTCTTGCGCGACGCGTTGACGACGCGCGACGCGATCGTCTTCGGCGTCGACACCGCGACCGTGCAGTTGCCGTGGTCGAAGGCGCTCGGTCGCGACGCCGGCGCCTCGCCCGCCGCCGCGCGCAACCCGGCGCTCGCCGATCAGGGCGTCGTGTTCTACCCGGCGTACCGCTTCGCGATCGACGGCTGGCGCAACGGCGAGCCGCCGCTCTGGAACCCGTGGATCTGCGCGGGCGCGCCGGCGGTCGGCAATCCGCAGCTCGGCGTGCTCGATCCGCAGGTCGGCGTGTTGGCGCTCGCCGAAGCGCTCGGCGGCGCGGCGTGGCGCGATCGGGGCTTGACGCTGCTCGCCGGGCTGCGGCTCGCGGCGGCGTTGCTCGGCGCGTATCTGCTCGCGCGCGAGCTCGGGCTCTCGATCGGCGCCGCGTCGGTCGCGGGCGCGACGTTCGTGAGCTCCGGCTTCGTCGCGCTGTGGCTCAACTTCAGTCTCGGGCACGTCGCGTTCCTGTTGCCGTGGTTGCTGCTGGCGCTCGAGCGCACGCGCGGGCCGCGGCCCGGGCTCGCGGCGGCGGCGAGCGCGCTCGTGCTCGCGCTCGCGATCTACGGCGGCCATCCTGAGACCGCGTTCTACGTCGGCGCGACCGCGGGGCTCTGGGCGCTCGCGTTGTTCGCCGAGTCGCCGCGCGCCGGACGGTTCGCGCTGCTCGGGCTCGCGCTCGGGCCGCTGCTCGCCGCGCCGTCGCTGGTGCCGTTCGTCGAGTATCTGCGGCTCTCCGGCGCGAAGGTCGCGCGTGCGGCGCTCTCCGCCGGGCCGTTCGACGCCGTCGCGCTCGCGTTGCTGGTCGCCGCGGTGGCGGTGGTGCTGCGGTTCCGGCGCACGCGCGCGATCGAGAACGAGCGCGAGCACGCCGCGGCGTGCGGCGTGTTCTCGTGGGAGGCGCCGGTGCGGTGGGGAAGCGTCGCCGCGCTCGTGATGTTCCTCGCGGCGCTCGCGATCCTGCTCTCGCGTCACGCGCTCGCGCCCTCGACGCGCTTGTTGTGGTGGCCCGACGCGTTCGGCGCGCCCGGTCGGGGCGGTTGGCGCGGCGAAGGCCACTACATCGAGCAAGCGAGCGCGTGGGTTCCGCTCGCGGCGCTCGCGCTGGCGCTCGCCGCGGTGTTCTCGCCTCGCGCGGCGTTCGCCGGCAGAGCGCGCCGACTCGGGCTCGCGGCGGTGATCGGCTTTTTCGCGCTCGGGCTCGCGTTGCAGTTGCCCGGCCTCGTCGACGCGTACCGGCACTTGCCGGTGGTCGGCATGGGCGCGACCGTCCGGCTCGCGAGCATCAGCGCGCTGTTCCTCGGGCTGCTCGGCGCGCACGCACTCGAACGTTCGACCCGCGCGGCGCGCATCGCCGCGGCCGGGGTCGTCGCGTGCTTCGCGGGGTTCGGGCTGTGGTCGACGCCGTTCGAGCTGCCGCGGATCGCGCCGGATCCCGACGACGAGCTCGTCCACTTCGACGCGCGGCCGCCCGAGCTCGCGCGCGGAGGCAAGCTCGAGCTCGAAGGCTGGATCGATCCGTCGCTCTCGCCGACCGGCGCGCGCGTGCGCGTCGAGAGCCTCGCGCCCGACGGCACGCCGCTCGCCGGCTCGCGCGTCGACGCGCCGGTCGATCTCGGCCCGCAACCGTGGACGCTCGGGCGTGGCGCGAACGCGCCGAGCGGAGCGAGTTTTTTTCGCGCGCCGTTCCTCGACGTCCAGTACGTCGATCAGGGCGCGTGGCGGTTCACGCTCGAGCTGCTCGACGCGCAGGGCGCGGTGCTCGGCTCGCGCGTCGCCGCGTTGACGGCGATCGTGCGCGCGCCGCGGGCCGATCCGCTGGCGATCACGTTCCTCGTCGGCGCGCTGGTGCTGTTGGTCGTGTGGCCGCCGGGTCGCGGACGTTTCGCGTTCGCGCTCGCGTTGGTCGCGCTGCAGGGCGTCGATTTCCATCGCGGGCAAAACCCGGCGGTGCCGCGCGCGGAGTGTTTCCCGCCGACGCGGACGGTCGCGATCCTCGCGCGCGAACTCGGCTCCGCGCGCTACCTCGCCGATCCGGGCGTGCTGCCGGCGAACACGGGGATGATCGATCGACTGCGCGCGCTCGACGGGTACGACTCGATGGACGTCGCGAGCTTCGACCTGATGCGCCCGTTGCTCGTGCGGCCCGGCGTGCACCCGCTGCTCGGCTTCCACGCGCGCGGCATCGACCTCGACGCGCCGCTGTTCCGGTTGTTCGGCGTCGGGATGCTCGCGCTCGCGGCGCCGCTGGAGCACCCGGACTGGGAGTACGTCGCGGGACCGACGCTCGGCGATCGCGAGTACGCGGAGGCGTTCGTCTACCGCGCGAAAGACCCGGTGCCGCGCGCGTTCTGCGTCGCGCGCAGCGTGCCGTTCGAGCGCGTGCTCGCCGACCCGAAGCAGTTCGCGCCGCGCGATGAAGCCTTCTTCACCGACGGCCGCACGTACGCGCCGCCGAATCCGTTCCACGCGGCGAACGTCCGCGAGCGCGAGTGGAGGAACGACAGCGTGCGCGTGCTCGCCGAGCTCGACGGCGCGGGGCTGCTCGTTCTGACCGAGCAGCACTATCCGGGCTGGACGGTCGAGGTCGACGGCACGCCGCGCGAGCTGTTGCTCGTCGACGGCATCTTCCGCGGCGTCGAGCTCGAGCCCGGCGAGCACGAGGTCGTCTTCCGCTACGAGCCGACGCACTGGCGCTACGCGCTCGGTCTCGCGGCGGTGGCGGCGATCGTCGCCGCGGCGCTCGCGGCGCGCGCGCTGGTCTCGCCGGGACGCGCGCGGGTTTCGCCGCGGCGCGTAGGCGGCTAGCGCAACGCCGCAAGGAACGCGAACAGGTCGGCGACCTCCGCGTCCGGGAGACCGTCGAGCAGGCCATCGGGCATCACCGAGAGCTTGTCGAACGCGAGCGACGCGATTTCGGCGCGCGCGAGCCGGAGATCGTCGCGGTCCTGGCGCCGCAGCACGATCTCGCGCTCGTCCTGGCTCGCGAGGAAGCCGTCGAGCCGCTCACCGGACGTCGTCTCGACCAGCAGCAGTCGATAGCCGCTCTCGACCGCCGCGCTCGGGGTGACCACCGCGCGCAAGAGCCCTTCGATCCCGCGGTGCGCGGAGCCGTCCAGCGGCGGGCCGATCTTCGCGCCCTCGAGCTTGCCGGCGGTCGTCACGGAATGGCAGACCATGCACGTGCGCTCGAACACCACGCGGCCTTGCGCCGCGTCGCCGCCGCGCGCGGCGAGCGAGCGCGCGCGCGCGAACCGAAGGTCGAGCTCGTGCGCCGCCGCCGCGTCGAGCACCGGCGGCGCGTCGAGCGAGGCCTCGACCTTGGCGCCGCCCGCGAGCGGCGCGAAGTCGGCGGCGGTCGAGAACGCGCGCACGAGACCCGCGCGGTTCGCGAGCGCGTCGGTGCGTCGACGGAAGTCCTCGCCGAGCTCGCGGGCGCTCTTCGCGCGCGACCAGAGCCGGAACTCGGCGAAGCGGCCGTGCGTGCCCTCGGCGGGGGTGGTGCGCGCGACGTCGAGCCCGTGGAAGCGCGCGTCGAGCGGCAGCGTGCCCTGCGCCTCGGCTTCGGCGTTCTGGTAGAGCACGACCGCGCCGTCCGAGTCGCACGTCACCGCGACGTGGGTCCACGTCTCCGGCTCGAGCGCGCGCTTCGCGAGCGCGCGGTCGCCCAGCGCGGGCCCCGCGTAGAAACGGAAGCGGCCGTTCGCGAAGTTGAAGTCGGCGTCGCCGGCGCGGCCGAGCACGCCGTCGGCGTTGGTGATCGGCTCGGCGAGCTTCACCCAGACCTCGACGGTGAACGGCGGCGCGAGCTCGAAGCCGGTGTCGAGACCGTCGTCGCCGCCGCCGAAGCACGCGAGCGTCGGCACCGCGCGGCGCGCGAGCTCGGAATCGAGCGCCGCGAGCGCCGTCGAGCCCTCGCCGACCGCGCGCAGTCGCCCGATCAGGTCGGCGTCGAGCTCGCGCGCGTCGAAATCGTCGCGTTCGAGCGCGGCGAGCAGGACGCGCGCGCCCGCGTCGTTCGCCGCGAGCACGGCGAGCGCCCCGCGCTTCGAGACCGGCGAGAGCGCTCGCCAGTTCTCGAACAGAGCCGCCGCGGCCTCGTCGGTGCGCAGCGCGGCGAGCGCGAGCACCGCGGTGCGCTGCAGCTCCTCGCCGGGCAGCGCGGTGCGCGCGAGCTCCGCGCAGAGGCCCGCGGATTGCCGCCCGAGCTCGACCAGCGCCGCGAGCGCCTTCGCGCGGCGCGCGCGCGGCTCCGCGGGATCGGCAGCGAGCCGTTCGAGCCGCGGCGCGAGTTCGGCGAGCTTCCACGCGCTCGCCGCGCGGACGCAGCGATCCTTCGCGGCGTCGGTTGCGTCGCTCTCGAGCGTCAACGCGGGCACGAGCAGCTCGCGTAGCGCGGCGATCGGCGCGCGCGCGCCGATCGAGAGCAGCGCGTCGATCGTCGCGGCGCTCCGCGGCGCGGCGCCGAGGCAGCGCTCCAGCAACGCGCGGGCTTCCTCGACGTCGAAATGGGCGGCGCACAGCAAGAGCTCCTCCGCCGTCGGCGCGTCGCCGATCCGCTCGAGCGCCCGGGCGAGCAAACGCGCGCCGTCCGCGCCGCCGGTCGCGACCGCGAAGAGCCGTTGGCCTTCGCGAAAGACGACGTCGTCGAACCCGGCGACGCTCGCTCGCGCGGTTTCGTGCGCGCTCTCCCACGCGGCGCGGATCAAGCTGCGCTCGAAATCGATGTACGCCTGGGTCGTCGCGTTCGTCGTCCGCGGCGGCGGCGTGCGGGCGAGCAGCGCGCGCGCCGCGAACGGCGCGTCGGCGCGTCGGACGAGCCGGGTCAGGAGCTCCAGCAGGACGAGCCGCGTGCGCAGCTCGCTCGCGGGCTTGATGTCGAGCACGAACGCCTCGAATTCCGCCGGCGACGCGTCGACGGTCAGCGCCGCGCGCACCGCCTCGCGCTTCAAGGCCGGCTGCAGCGCCTTGAGCAGCGGTTTCAGCGTCGCGAGATCGTGCTCTCCGAGCCCTTCGAGCGCCCAGAGCGCGTGCAAGCGGTGGTTCGAGCGCGCCTTGTCGTCGCGCACGAGCTCTCGCAGGCGCGGCGCGAGCTCGCTTGCTCGCCGATCGACGATCTGGTGCCACGCGGCGCGCACTTCCCACGTCGCATCGGCGTCGAGATGCGCGACGAGCTCCGCGTTCGGCACTTTCGTCAGGTCGGGCGGCGTCGCGCGCGCCATCGCTTCGTGGCGGATGCGCCACACGCGCGTCTTCGCTTTGTCGCGACGCGGATCGCTGCGCGGAACTTCGTTGTGCGAGATGATCTCGTTGTACCAGTCGACGACGTAGAGGCAGCCGTCCGGTCCGAAGTGGATCGCGACCGGACGGAACCAGGTGTCGTCGGTGGCGACGAGCTCGGCTTCGAGCGCGAGCTCGTCGACGTCGCCCTCGCGCCGCACCGAGATCGTCTGCACTCGGTTGGTGATCGGGTTCGCGACGAAGAACCAGCGGTTCCACGGCGAAGGAAAGCCCTTGCGGTCCTCCGAGCACGCGAGGCCCGAGAGCCCGGTGCCTCCGATCGGGAAGGTGGCGAGCGCCGGCTGCCACGGCGAGTAGGGGCGGTGCTTGTGGTCGCCGATGCCCGGGTACGACGCGTGGAGGAAGAACGGCACCAGCGGGTATCCGAGGTCGTTCGCTTCCTGCACGTACATCTCGCCCGAGCGGTCGAGCACGATGCCCCAGATGTTGTTGAGCCCGTGGCCGATCACTTCGAACGCGCTGCCGTCGGGCTTGAAGCGCGCGAGCTTGCACTGGTCGAAAGGCACGACCTCGCCTCGCTTCGTCCTCACCTGCGAATGGTTGAACGCGCCTTGCGCGACGAAGATCCAGTCGCCGGGCCCGCGCACGAAGCGGTGCGGCAGGAGGTGCGAGTCGTCGATGCCGAAACCGGAGAGCACAACTTCGCGGCGATCGGCGCGGCCGTCGCCGTCGGTGTCGTCGAGGAAGAGGATCTCGGGCCCGTGGCCGACCAGCGCGCCGTTCTTCCACGGCAGGATCGCCATCGGCATCGCGAGCCCGCTCGCGAAGACGCGCGGCCGCTGACGTCCTTCCGCGCAGGGCGTGTCGAAGATCAGCACGTCGTCGGCGCCGCCCGTCGCGTAGAGCTCGGCCGCGGCCTTGGGGTTCTCGTTGCCGTCGAGAGGGTATTCGCTCGCCGTCAATGCCCACATCCGGCCCGCGTCGTCGAAGGCGATGTCGACGATCTTCTTGACGTCGGGTTCCGCGACGACGAGCTCGGCGGAGAAGCCCGGCGGCAAGCGGAAACGCGCGAGTTCGGCCTCGGGCGAGAGCGGGGACTGCAGCGCGGCCTGGAGCAGCAAGGAGAGCATGCGGCGAGGATAGCGACCCGGCTCCGCGGCGGCTCGACGCGGATGCACGCGGCCTCGACGCGGGTTTCGCGAACGCTACGCTCCAGTTTCCTTGGACTCGCTCGTCCTCGTCGTCTTCGCGCTCGTCTACCTCGGCATGATCCTCGGCGGACTGCCGGGTTGGAAGCTCGATCGGACCGGCGTCGCGTTGCTCGGCGCGATCACGTTGATCGCCGCGGAGCGCGTCAGCCCCGCGGAGGCCTGGGGTTCGATCGACGCGGCGACGCTCGCGTTGTTGTTCGGCCTGATGGTCGTGTCCGCGCAGTTCCAGTTCAGCGGCACGTACGCGGTGCTCGCGCGCCGGCTCGCGCACGCCCGCGGAAGCCCGCCGCTGCTGCTCTTCTACCTCTGCCTCGCGGCGGGCGGACTGTCGGCGCTGTTGACCAACGACGTCGTGTGTCTCGCGATGGCGCCGATCCTGATCGAGGGTTGCGCGGAGCGGAAGCTCGACCCGAAGCCGTTCCTGTTCGGCCTGGCGGCGAGCGCGAACGTCGGCTCGGCCGCGACGTTGATCGGCAACCCGCAGAACATCCTGATCGGGCAGGCGCTCGAGCTCGATTTCGCGGGCTATCTGAAGGACGGTGGCGTGCCGGCGCTGGCGGGCGTGCTCGCGACGTGGGCGGTGATCGCGTGGCTCTGGCGCGGCAAGTGGGCCGGCGAGACGCCGAAGCCGAAGCTCGAAGCGCAGACGCTCGATCGTTGGCAAGGCGCGAAGGCGTGGGCGCTGCTCGGCGCGTTGGTGGTCGGCTTCGTCGCCGGCGGCGTGCCGCGCGAGGCGCTCGCGCTCGCGGCGGCGGGCATCGTGCTGCTTTCGAGGACGCGCGCGACGACGCGCTTCCTCGGCAGCGTCGATTGGGAGCTCCTGGTGCTCTTCATGGGCCTGTTCGTCGTCAATCACTCGCTGCAGGCATCCGGCGCGAGCGCGGCGGGCCTCGACTGGTTGGTCGCGCACGGCGTCGATCTCTCGCAGCCGGTCACGCTCTTCGTCGTGATCGTGCTCGCGTCCAACGTGATCGGCAACGTGCCCGCGATCATGCTGGTGCTGCCCGCGGCGACGCATCCCGACGCGGGGCCGATCCTCGCGGTCGCGAGCACTCTCGCCGGCAACCTCTTCGTCGTCGGCTCGATCGCGAACCTGATCGTGATCGACCAAGCCGCCAAGCTCGGCGTGAAGATCGGGTGGCGCGAGCACGCGCGCGTCGGCGTGCCGGTGACGCTGGTCACGCTCGCGCTCGCGGCGCTCTGGCTCTGGCTGCGCACCTGAGGCGATTCGCGCGTGAGCGCGCGGTGCGACGTCGCGGGCTCGCGCCGGCAAACGGCGCGATGCGCCTCGGCTGGAGCGAGCCAACGCTCGAACCCGCGGTGCCCGCGCTGCGGCGCCGACGCTCAGCGCGCGAGCAGCCCGAACTCGACCAGCGCCGTGCCGGCCCATTCGGGGACCAGCGCGAGTTCGTCGGGGCTCCAACGCGAGCCCGCGAGCTCCTGCTTGCCGTCTTCGGGCTTGCCGTCGCGCGCGAGCGCCGCGGCGAACTCGAGGCGCAGCGGCGCGCCCGCGTCCTCGGCGTGGCGCTTCGAGAGCCGCAGCGCCTGGCGGTAGAGCCGCACCGCGTCGTGCCACGCGCCCGAGGCGGCGAAGTCGCGCGCGGAGACCTGCGCGAGGCGACAGTCGAGCGCGTCCGCGAGCTTGGTCTGGCCGGACGCGTTCAACTCCTGCACCGGATCCTCGAGCGCGATGCCGTCCTTCGTCGCGAGGCCCTCGACGAGTGCTTGCAGCGCGACGAAGCCGAGCTCGCGGCCCGCGAGCGTCGCGTCGACCGCGAGGTCGACGAGGTCGGAGTTCGGCAGCGTTTCGCGCGCCGCGGCGAGCGCGCCGTCGAGCTCCTCGCGCTCGCTGGAGCGCAACGCGAGCACGTAGAGGTTGCGCGTCGCGGCCGGCTGCGTCGGATCGATCGCGAGCGCGCGCGACCACACGCGGCGCGCCTCGGACGAATCGCCCTGACGAAGCGCGGCGAATCCGAGCTGCACCAGGGCTTCGACGTGGAACGGCCGATGCTCGAGCACGTGCTGCCAGGCGCGGCGTGCGGTCGCCGGCGCGTTTTGGCGTTCGAGCTCGCGCGCGGAGAGCGCCCACGCGATCACCGAGTCGTCGCGCAGTTCGAGCGCTTTCGCGGGTTCGATCGCCGCCTTCGCGTGGTCGAGTTCGCGGGTGACGCGCAGCACCGACACCGCGGTCGTGCCGAACACGACGAGCAGCGCGAGCGAGAGCCACGGCAACAGTGCGGCGCTCCGGGTTGCGACGCTGGCGCTGGGGCGGCTCGCGAGCGCGCCGGCAGCGAAGAAGAAGCACGCGGCCGACGCCGGGTTCCAGAGCAGCGGCGCGCGTAGCGCCGCGTTCGCGAGCAAGCCGAGCGCAACCAGCGCGAGCGCCGCGCGGTCGCGGCTCGGCTCGCGGAGCGCGCGCACTGCGTTGAGCGCCGTCCACGCGAGGAAGACGAACCACGCGAGGCCGCCGACCCAGCCCGCGTCGCACCAACCTTGCAGCCAGTCGTTGTGCGCGTGCTCGACCTCGGTTTCCGCGCCGAGCGCGCGCCGTTCGAGCTCGATCTCCTCGGGCGCGCGGTAGGGCGGGAAGCTCGCGCGGAACTGGCCGGGACCGGCGCCGAGCGCTCCGTGATCGCGCACGAAGCTCGGGATCGCGCGCCAGAGATGCAAGCGCACCGCGACGCCGCCGGTGTGGCCGGGCTCGGTTGCGTTCTGCTCGGACACGGCCTTCGCGGTCGCCGCCGTCGTCGCCGGCGCGGCGCTGAAGTGCTCGATCGCGCGACCCGCGCCGAATGCGAGCAGCGCGACGCCGAGCGCGAGCGCCAGGCCGCGTCGCTCTCGAGGTAGGAGCGCGGCTCCTGGCACGAGCGTGGCTCCGGCGGGGCGCGCGGTTCCGGGGGCGAGCGCTGCTCCGGGCACGAGCGCGGCGCCGAGCGCGAGGGCCGCCGCGAGCGACACCAGGCCGGCGAACACCGGCGCGAGCCCGACATAGAACGCGAACGCCGCGAGCGCGACGAGCCCGAGGGCCCGCGCCGCGCCGCGCGCGGTCGCGAAGCTCCACGCACCGACCAACGCGCCGGCGAGCGCGGCCTCGG
>JACRIN010000048.1 GCA_016220085.1 Planctomycetota bacterium | reverse complement strand
TCGCGAGCGCTTTCGATTGCCGTTCAACCGTTCGATCGTCGCGCACGCGGACTCATTCGTCGTCCACAGCGACTTCGTGCGGCGCCGGATCCTCGCCGCGCGCCCCGACGCGCCGCCGATCGCCGTCGTGCACCACGGCGCGCATCCTCACTGGCGCGACGAGGCGTGGCGCGACCAGGCCCAGCGCGACGAGGACCGGCACGACGAGGACCGGCGCAACGTGGCCCGGCACGATTTGGATCCGCACGAGTTGGATCCGGGCGGCGAGGAGCAGCACGATCACGCCCAGCACGACGTGCATCGGCACGGCGAGGATTCGCACGACCAGACTTGGCCCGGCGAGGATCGGCGCGAGACGCGGCGCGCGCTCGGGCTGTCGCAGAACGTCGTCGACGGCTGTCTCGTCACCAGTTTCGGTCACGTGCAGGCGCACAAGCGCATCGAGCCGCTGCTGCGCGCGTTCGCGCTCGCGCGCCGCGAACGGCCGAGCCTACACCTCGCGCTCGTCGGCGCGCTCCAGACCGAGCACTTCGACGCGGAACGCTTGGTGCGCGAGCTCGACCTCGGTGCGGGCGTGCACTGCACCGGCTGGGTCGACGAGGATCTCGGCCGACGTTGGCTCCGTGCCGGCGATTTCGCGGTGCAACTGCGCGGACCGTCGACCGGAGGGAGCTCGGGCGGCGTGTTCCAGTCGCTCTCGCTCGGCCGCGGAGTGATCGCGACCGACTCCGACGAGCAGAGCGAGCTCCCCGACGCGTGCGTGCTCAAGGTGAAGCCCGACGCGGATGAGGTCGCAAGCCTCGCGCGGCTCTTGGTGCGCCTGTGCGACTCGCCGGCGGAGCGCGCGAGGCTCGAAGCGGCCGCGCGGCGCTTCGTCGAACACGATTGCGCGTGGTCGGCGGTCGCGCGACGCTCGTTCGAGTTCCTGCGCGCGCTGCCCGACCGGCGTCAGTAGATGTCGATCGTCTCGCGCAGGGTGGTCGGATAGAGCTCGCGCATCCGCGCGTGCCACGCGGCGTGCCACGCAGAGTGCTCGACGGCGTGCTCGACGGCGGCAGGCTCCGCGGTCGCATCGATCTCCAGATCGAGCTCGACCAACACGTCGCGCGCTTCGCGGATCCGATCGGCGGCGGCGAGCACGGCGGCGAGCGCGAGCGTGCACTCGAAGCGCGGCTCTCGGTCCGCGTCGGAAGCGTTCCACTCCGCGAGCACGGCTCGCAAAACCTCCGCCGCCGCGAAGTGCCGGCCGCGCGCGGACGCGATCGCAGCGACCAGCCTCGCGGTCGCGCGCGGCTCGGGCCGACCGCGGCCGTGGAGCGCGACCTGGGATTGCCACGCGTCTCGCGCCAGGGCGTCGGCCTCGTCGAGGCGGCCGGCCTCGAACAGAGAGCGCGCTCGCTCGGCGTGCTCGCGCAGACCCGCCGCGTCGTCGCGCTCGTGCTCGGCGATGCTCGGCTTCGCCGGGTTCGCGCACGCGACCGGCAGCGCGACGCACGCAAGCGCGGCGAGCAGGCGTGCGAGCGTTCTCGCTCGTGCAGGGCGACGCGGATCGGAAGCGCGCAAGTCTTTCGGCATAGGACTCACACGCACGCGTCGGCGCGCTCGCCAATCTACGCCGTTGGACCCGGTCCGCGCCGCGAGGGCGTATGGGGCGACGGCGCACCGATTGGTCGGATGGGCGGCGCACCGGCTGCGCAGCGAGTCGCACGGGGGCGCATCGGGCGACGCACCGACGCCTCGCCCGCGTCGCTCCGGCGCCGCCTCGGGTCGCCGCGCCGAGCCCCGAGCGCACGTCGACGCGAAAGTCCGACTCCGGGAGCGTCGCGAGCTCGGTCGTCGAGTTGAACGATTCGTCACGCGATCCCGCGACGCGAGAGATAGCCTGGGACGCGAGACCCGCGCCGCCGACCCGGGTTGCATCACGGTCTCGAAAAGCTCGGTCCTCGACAGGCAGCGGGGACCGCGCGGCGGCGGCAACAGCACGTCCACACAGCATGATTGGCAGCACTTGGAGAGCTCCGGCCCGCGTCGGAGCGCGGCTGGGACTCGGGCTCGTGCTCGCGTTCCTGCTCGGCTGCAGCGAGAGCGAGGCGAGCGAGCCGCAAGCGACGCCCCAGGTCCGCCACCTCGAGCTCCGGCCGATCGCCGAGGATCCACGAGATCACGAGCCGGTGTCGCTGGTCACTTTCAAGCCCGACGACGGCAAGAACAACTTCGTGACCGAAGGCGACGAGTCCCACAAGGTCATCGAAGCGCGCCTTCCGGGCGAGGTGCCGCGGTGGGCGGTGGTCGCGGGCGCGCCGACGGCGCTGCGGTGGCAGTGGAAGAACGAAGCGCGATTCTGCCAGCGCGCGATCGTCACGCTCGCGGTGGTCGGTTACGCCGAAGCGACGCTCAATCTGTACGCGAAGGACCACTTGATCGCGAGCTCGGCGGTGACCGAACCGATCCTCGGGTCGCCGAACGAGCCGACGATTTCGACCTTGGTCTTCGATCTGCCGTCGACGTACCACGACCGCACCGAGACGTGGTTCGTCGAGCTCTTCCTCGGTCCGATCGCGAGGACGCGGGTCGAAGTGTGCTCGATCGAGCTCCTTCACATCCCCGCGCGCGGCGCGTTGGCGGGTGTCGACGAAGCGCCTGGTTTCGTGCGCGTCGGCGACGACCATCGCCGCGCCGCCGGGCTCTCCAGTTGGGTGCCGGTGCGTTCCGTGTTCACGGCCGACGCAGACTCGGTGCTGTCGTTCGCGGTCGCGCTGCCCGAAGGCTTCGAGAAGCAGCCGGGAGAGCTCGCGCTCCAAGTCCGCCTCGTCGACGAAGACGGGCCGCGCGCGACCAAGGTCTATCCGGTGCCGGGCTGCGAGACCGAAGCACGTCGGTGGGTCGACATCGAGCTCCCGATCGCTGCGTCGGGCGAGCGACCGATCAGCGTCACGTGGAAACTGCTCGGCGGCGACACCAAGGTCGAGGTGTTCTGTGCGCTGACGCCGCCGATCCTCGCGCGACGCGACGCGAACGCGTCGAGCGTGCTGCTCGTCACCTCGGACACACACCGGGCCGACCACGTCTCCGGCGCGGGTCTGCGCCATGACGTGCACACGCCCGAGATCGACCGACTGATGGCGCGAGGACTGTGGTTCTCGAACTGCGTCTCGTCGTCGAACGCGACCAACCCGTCGCACGCCGCGATCCTGACCGGGACGAGCCCGCGCGACACGCGCGTGATCGACAACGTGACGGCACTCGGCGGCGATGCGGTGACGTTGGCGGAGCGCTTCCACGACGCGGGCTATTTGACGTGGGCCGTCGTCAGCGCCGGACACCTCGACGACGTGCACAGCGGCTTCGGCCAAGGCTTCGACCGCATCAGCGTGCCGACCGACTTCCAACGCAAAGCCGACGGCACGATCGCGCGCTTGGAGGATTGGCTCGACTCGCAGCGCGGGTTGCCGGTGTTCGTCTGGGTCCACCTCTTCGACGCGCACACGCCGTACGATCCGTCGGCCGAGTTCCTGCACGGCCAGTGGCCGGGCTCGATCGACGCGTTCGATCCGAAGCTGCCCGAGCCCGACCTGCCGGCGATCGCGTGGGCGTTGATGCCGAATGGTCTGCGCAGCGTCGACTACATGACCGCGTCGTACCGCGCGGAGGTGAGCTCGCTCGACGCGCAGCTCCCGCGCTTGTTCGAGCATCCGCGGCTCGCGAACGGCGTGATCGCTCTGACCGCGGACCACGGCGAGTCGCTCGGCGCCCACGGCGTGTTTTGGGACCACCGCGGGCTCTACCCGCAGAGCACGCACGTGCCGTTGGTGCTCGCGTGGCCCGACGGACCGCGCGGCGTGCGTTCGGATCGGCCGGTGACCAACGTCGATCTCGCGCGCACGCTGCTCGACCTCGCGGGGCTCGGCGCGATCGAGTTCCCCGGCCAGTCGTTGGTGGAGGAGCTCGAGACCGCGGCCGTGCCGCGTTTCAGCATCGCGTCGGGCGGCACCGCCGCGTCGGTGCAGCACGACGGCTGGCTCGCGATCTTGCAGCTCGCCTCCGACCGGATCTGGCTCGGCGGCGATTGCCACGAGCCGTCGCCGTCGCACTCGCTCGAGCTCTTCGACCTGCGCAACGATTCGCGCTGCCTCGACGATCGCGCCGCCGACGAGCCCGAGCGTGCGACGCGGATGCGCGCGGCGGTGGTGAGCTGGCTCTCCTCGGCGACCGGCACCGGCTTCGTCGGTCAGACGACGACCGACGAGCACACGCTCTCCGCGTTGCGGGCGCTCGGCTACACGACCGAGGCGACCGACGTCAGCGGCGCGTGGATCGATCCCGCCTGCGCGTGCGCTCGTTGCGCGGCCTACCAGCACTGATCGATCGTCGGCGCGCTCCCGTCGTCCCCCCGGGAACCGCGAGGATTCGGGGGCCGCGAGGATTCGGGGACCGCGGGACTCGGTGAGTCCGGGCCGGTTCGCGCCCGATTCGAATCGCCGCGCGCTCGCGAGCGCGCCCGAGCTCCGAAACGCCGCTCGCGAGCCCGGTGGGCTCTCGCGGCTCCGCGAGAGGCGGTTAGCATGAGCGCATGAGACCCCAACTGCTCGCCAGCGCGTTCGTCCTCGCTCTCGCTCCTTTGGTTGCCGCCCAACAATGCGGCTCGTTCTCCGTCGAAACCTTCACCGGCGGTTCCAACGTCGGCGGGTGGACATTCGGCGGCCCGAGTCAGTCGATCCAGACGTCCGGCGGCTTCACGGGTGCGCAGCTCGTCACCACCGGCCTCGACACGTTCGCGCCGCAGCTTCGCACGACCGGCGCGTCGATCTACACCGGCAACTACCGAACGGCTGGCGTGACTTCTCTCGGCGTCGATCTGCGGACGTACCAAGTCGACTTCCCGAGCTGCCCGCGGCCGCTTTCGGTGATGTTGACCAACGACAACGGCACGCCGGCGAACCCGAACGACGACTTCTACGTCTACTCGGTCGGCGTCGAGTCGATCCCGTGCGTCGACGGTCTGTGGCACAGCTATCACTTCGACGTGCCGTCGCAGAGCACGACGCTGCCTTCAGGTTGGGCGGTCGATCCGAACACCGCGCTCCCGCCGAACACCGCGTGGAACACGATCCTCCAAGACGCCGATCGCGTGACGTTCTTCTATGGCGATCCGACCTTCTTCTTCATCTTCCAGATGTGGACGGTCGGTGCGGACAATCTGCGCATCTCGTGGAACGGCGGCGCGAGCACGTACTGCATCTCGAAGAAGAATTCGCTCGGTTGCCAGCCGGCGATCAGCGCGAGCGGTCAGCCGAGCGCGAGTCAGCCGAGCGGCTTCGTGATCTCCACCGCGCAGGTGTTGAACAACAAGACGGGCATCTTCTTCTACGGCCACGGCGCGCAGAACACGCCGTTCCAAGGCGGCGCTCTGTGCGTCACGTTGCCGATCCAACGGACGCCGCTCGCGAGCTCCGGCGGCAACCCGCCGCCGAGCGATTGCTCCGGCACGCTCGGCCTCGATTTCAACTCGTGGATCGCGACCGGCCAGGATCCGTCGCTGGTCGCCGGCGCGAGCGTGTTCGGTCAAACGTGGTCGCGCGACCCGGCGAGTCCGAGCACGACGAGCCTGTCGAACGCGGTCCGATTCGTGATCTGTCCGTGATATGCACGGACCGCTGAAGCGCCGTCGACGGATCCGAGGTCCGAAGGGCGTGGAGCCGATCGCTCGACCGAGCGATCGGCCGTGGGCGCATGCAACCGTGGTTTAGCGTCGGCCGAGCCGGCGAAAGCGCGGCGCGCTCGTAGCTCGCGCGCCGAGGACGAGGTCGCACGCACGCGCCGACGATGGCGTGGAGCGGCAACGCGAGCGCGAGCTCCGGTAGCGGCTTCGTCGTCGACTGCGGCGACACGCTGCCGAACAGGTATGGCGTGCTCTTCCATTCGCTCGGAGTGAGCGTGGTGCCGTTCCGAGCGGCTGGCTTTGCATCGCGGCGCCGCTCGAGCGCGCGAACGCGCAGACGTCGAGCGACGGCGAGTTCTGCGACGGCGCGTACTCGACCGATTTCAACGCGTACATCGCGACGGGCCAGGATCCGGCGTTGGTCGCGGGCGCCGATGTCTATTGCCAATGGGCGACGCGCGATCCCGCGGACGCTCATGGCAGCGGTCTCTCGGACGCGTTGTGGTTCCAAATCGGGCCGTAAGGCAGCGTGCGTTCGACCGCCGCTCGTGGCGCGGGCCAGCACGCGCGCCGAGAAACGGTTACGATCCGTGTGGGTGAGTGAGTCACGAGGGGACTCGGTCCCTGGATCAGGAGCTTCCCCTATGCAGCTTGCAGTCTTCGTCCGTGCGGCACTCGTGGTCGCTTGTGGTTTCGTTTCGAGCGCCGCGGCGCAGAGCCTTTGGCCGTGGAGCTTGGAAACCAAGCTCGTCGCGCCCGACGCCGACGCCGGCGATCGCTTCGGCGCTGCGCTGGCCGCGCAGGGCGCGCTCGCGCTGGTCGGCGCGCCCTTCGACGACCAAGCAGGCGTCGACGCCGGCGCGATCTATGCGTACTCGCATTCGAGCGGTGGCTGGGTGCTCGAAGCGAAGCTCGTCAGCCCCGCTCCGCGCGCGCAAGGCCACTTCGGTTACTCGCTCGCGATCGACGCCAATGTCGCGGTCGTCGGTTCGCCGTCGCTGCTCGGCACCACGAGCGGCGACGCGTTCGTGTTCCGTCGCAACGGCAGCGCGTGGACGTTCGACGCGCAACTCACGCCTGCATCGCCGCACCGGGACTTCGGTTCGACGGTCGACGTATCGCGCGACGTCGTCGTGGTCGGTGCGCCCACGATCGTCGGTGGGTCGGCCGGACTCGCGCGCATCTTCCGATTCTCCGGCACGAGCTGGGTCCCCGCGACGACGCTGTCGTCGAGCGCGTCCAAGTACGGGCTCTCCGTCGCCGTGTACGACAAGACCGTGATCGTCACGTCTCCAGCGACGTTGGTGGCGCCCTCGGCGGTCGTCTATCAACAGATCGCGCCGAACGCCTGGCAGCAGAGCGCGACGATCACGCCGCCGTTCATTCCGCAACTCTGGGGTCGCTCGATTGCGCTCGGCGACGGAATCCTCGCGGTCGGCGCGGTGCAGACCAACGGGCTCGGCATCGCTTACGTCGACACGTTCGACTACGACGTGCAGTCGTCGGGCGGTTTCACGTTGACCGGGCACCTGCACGAGGACAATCCGATCTCGCACTACAAGGACTGGTTCGGCGACTCGGTGGCGCTCGAAGCCGCGACGGCGAACTCGAACGCGATGCTGGTCGCCGGCGCGCCGCGCGAGAACTTCACGGCGAAGCACGACGGCATGGCGCACGTGTACACGCGCATCGGGCCGAACTGGAAGCGCGTCGCGCGGCTGACAGCGCCCGATGCCGCGCAGTTCGACGAGTTCGGCTCCGCGGTGGCGTTCGCCGGCGGCTCGGTGCTGGTCGGCGCGTGGCAGCACGACGCCCCGGCGCAGGACAGTGGCGCGGTCTACTCGTACGGCCTGACCTCCGTCCCGACACTGTACTGCACCGCGAAGTTGAACACGCTCGGGTGCACGCCGACGATCTCCGCGACCGGCTCACCGAGCGCGAGCGCGGGCAGCAGCTTCGTCGTCGATTGCACCAACACGCTGCCTGAGAAGCTCGGCGTGCTCTTCTACGGCGGTGGCGCGCAGATCGTGCCGTTCCGCGGCGGCTGGCTCTGCGTGAAGGCGCCGCTCGAACGCGCGGCGGCGCTCGCCGCGACCTCCGGATCGTTCTGCGACGGCAGCTACTCCGTCGACTTCAACGCGTACATCGCGTCGGGCCAGGACCCCGCGCTGGTCGCCGGAACGATCGTCCACAGTCAGTGGGCGACGCGTGACCCGCTCGACGCGTGGGGGAGCGGCCTCTCCGACGCGCTCCAGTTCCTGATCGGGCCGTAATCGCGCGGGACGCCGCGCGCGCCGCAATGCGAGAGAGCGCACGCTCGCGCTCGTCGACTGGATCGGACGGAAGCCAGGCGATAGGCCGAGTGTGCCTCCGATCGAGCGCGTCGGCGTCGGCACGGCGGACGCGAGCGGCACGGCGCGGTTCCACGCTTCGCACGCGTGGATGACGGCGCTCGGGCTCGGCGTCGGGTCGAACGTGTTCGTGCAGTTCGTCGGCCGCGAGCCGACGGCCGGCGCGGACGGGCTCGCGTGGACGCAGGGCCTGCACGTCACCGTCTGCGAATGACGCGCGTGCTCGGATGCCGGGCGTTCCCCGCGGGAAGCTCCGGCCCGCGCGGCGCCTCGTCCGTCGCCGAACGGTCGCGCCCGGCGACGAGCGGTCGTGTGGGGCTCTGCCGCTCTCCGGGTGGACGTTCGCGCGCCCGATGATCGACCTTCGCGACGCCCTCGGCAACGGACGCGGACTTCGCGCGCGATCTCGGGCTCGCGGACACTAGAATGCCGCGCCGCAATCCGGAGCTCGGCGTCTTGCGCCGGGCTCCGGTTGTGGTCGAACCGCCCCGGCGTCCTCCTCCGCGCCGGGCCGCGATCCGCCCCGGAGGACCCAAGAGTCATGACACAGACGCGCAATGTCGGGGCCGAGCTCCCGTCGCAGCAGTTCGAGAACGTGGTCATCCGCTTCGCCGGCGACTCCGGCGACGGCATGCAGATCACCGGGAGCCAGTTCACGCACACCGCGGCGCTGCTCGGCAACGACCTGGCGACTTTTCCGGACTTCCCGGCCGAGATCCGCGCTCCCGCGGGCACGCAGCCGGGCGTCTCGGGCTTCCAGGTGCGCTTCAGCTCGAGCGACATCCACACGCCGGGTGACCGGCCCGACGTGCTCGTCGCGATGAACCCCGCGGCCTTGATCGTCAACATCAAGGACCTCGCGCCGGGCGGCATCGTGATCGTCAACACCGGCCAGTTCGCCGAACGCGACGTCGCGAAGGCGGGCTTGAAGTCGAACCCGATGACCGACGGGACGCTGACCGGCTACCGCAAGATCGAGATCGACATCAACGATCGTGTGAAGCGCGCGCTCGAAGGCTCGCCGCTCTCGCCGAAGGACGTCCAGCGCTGCAAGAACTTCTACACGCTCGGACTGATGTACTGGCTCTACAGCCGGCCGCTCGAACCGACGATCGCTTGGTTGAAGGACAAGTTCGGCAAGAAGCCCGAGCTCGCCGACGCCAACATCAAGGCGTTGACCGCTGGTTTCAACGCGGGCGACATCCAGGAGCTCTTCCAAGCCCGCTACGAAGTCGCGCCGTGCACGACGATGCTGCCGGGCACGTACCGCAACATCACCGGCAATGAAGCGGTGGCGATCGGGCTGGTCGCGGGCGCGGAGCTCGCGAACCTGAAGGTCTTCATCGGCTCGTACCCGATCACTCCGGCGACGTCGATCCTTGAGCAGCTCGCGAGCTACAAGCACTACGGCGTCGTCTCCTTCCAGGCCGAGGACGAGATCGCGGCGATCTGTTCCGCGATCGGCGGCTCGTACTCGGGCTACCTCGGCGTCACGACGACGTCCGGGCCGGGCATGGCGCTGAAGACCGAGGCGATGGGACTCGCGGTGTCGCTCGAACTGCCGCTCGTGATCGTCGACGTGCAGCGCGGTGGTCCGTCGACCGGCTTGCCGACGAAGACCGAGCAAGCGGACCTCCTCCAGGCGATCTTCGGCCGCAACAGCGAGGCTCCGATCCCGGTGATCGCAGCCTCGACGCCGTCCGACGCGTTCGACTGCGCGGTCGAAGCGTGCCGGATCGCGGTCCAGTACATGACGCCGGTGATCCTGCTCTCCGATGGCTACATCGCGAACGGCGCCGAGCCGTGGCGTTTGCCGGACGTCGACAAGCTCCCGCGCTTTCCCGCCAAGTTCACGACGGTCGCGCCGGAGGGCGGATTCCTGCCGTACGCCCGCGACGAGAAGCGCGCGCGTCCGTGGGTCACGCCGGGCACGCCGGGGCTCGAGCACCGCATCGGCGGCCTCGAGAAGGCCAACCTGACCGGCCACATCAGCTACGACCCGGAGAACCACGAGTTCATGGTGCGAATGCGCGCCGCGAAGGTCGCGGGCATCCGCGACTCGATTCCGACTCCGTCGGTGGTCGGCGACAAGCAGGGCGACTTGCTCATCGTCGGCTGGGGCTCGACGTACGGTTCGATCGCGAGTGCGGTCGAGATCGCTCGCGGCAAGGGACAGCGCGTGTCGCGCTTGCACTTGCGCCACGTGTGGCCGTTGCCGGCCGGGCTCGACGAGATCTTCGCGAGCTACAAGGCGATCCTGATTCCCGAGATGAACCTCGGTCAGCTCGCGCGCGTGCTGCGCAGCGAATACCAGCGCCACGAGTTCATCTCGTACTCGAAGGTCCAAGGTCTGCCGTTCAAGACGTTCGAGCTCAACGACAAGATCGACGCACTCCTCGCCCGCTAGACCCAGTCAAGGCAATCCACGCAAGGCACTCCAAATGGCCGAGACGCAAGCACTCACTAAGAAAGACCTCAAGTCCGACCAGGACGTCCGTTGGTGCCCCGGTTGCGGCGACTACTCGATCCTGAACAGCGCGCAGGGCGTGCTGGCCGGGCTCGGGATCCCGCGCCACCAGATGGTGTTCGTCAGCGGGATCGGCTGCTCGAGCCGCTTCCCGTACTACATGAACACCTACGGGATGCACTCGATCCACGGCCGTGCGCCGGCGTTCGCGACGGGCATCAAGCTCGCGAATCCCGAGCTCACGGTCTGGCTCGTCACCGGCGACGGTGACGGCCTGTCGATCGGCGGCAACCACATGGCGCACATCCTGCGCCGCAACGTCGACGTCAAGATCTTGCTCTTCAACAACGAGATCTACGGCCTGACCAAGGGCCAGTACTCGCCGACGTCGCGCACCGGGCTGAAGACGAAGACCTCGCCGATGGGTTCGGTCGATCGGCCGTTCAATCCGGTCTCGTTCGCGCTCGGCTGCGGCGCGACGTTCGTCGCGCGCACGATCGACACGCACTTGAAGCACATGGAAGCGACGCTCGCGGCCGCCGCGGCGCACAAGGGTTCGGCGCTCGTCGAGATCTACCAGAACTGCGTGATCTTCAACGACGGCACGTTCGATGCGATCGCCGACAAGACCCTGCGCGACGACAAGACGATCGATCTCGAGCCCGGCAAGCCGCTGGTCTTCGGCAAAGGCCGCGACAAGGGCCTCAAGGTCGAGGGTTTCGACGTGCGGATGGTGCCCGCCGAGTCGGCGGACGTCTGGCGCGCGGACACGCGCTCGGCCGGACCGGCGTTCGTGATGTCGCAGCTCGACTCCGACCCGACGATGCCGCGCCCGATCGGCGTGTTCCGCAGCGTCGCGGCGCCGATCTTCAACGAAGGCGTTCGAGCGCAAGTGAGCGATGCGGTGGCGAGGAAGGGGGCCGGCAAGCTCCGCGACCTCTTCTACACCGGCGACATGTGGGACGTGCGCTGACGCGCCGATCCCGAGGGACCCGCTGACGACGGCCCGCGCTCCGCAGCGCGGGCCGTCGTCGTCTCCGGAGCGCGAGTCGCGCAGTCCGCCTGCGCCGTGCGATCGAACTGCGCCGTGCGATCCAACTGAGAGGCGCGATCCAACGGCGACGTGCGATTTGACATCGACGATCGGTCCGACTGGGATGTGCGATTCACCGCGCGACGGTCGTGCAGCGCGCCGGCGATGCGGGGCCGGAAGCTCGCTCGCCACGAACTCGCATTAGTGAGCGCGCGACGAGCACGCGATTGCGACTACGGCGAAGTGCGCACGCATCGCGTGCCCACTAAGTAGCGCGAACGAGCGCTCGACTCGGACACCCGCACGGAAACGGGGAAGTGGAGCGCACGCCGTTCTGCGCCACCGCTACCCAGGAGAGGGCAGCCGCGTTCGCTCGCATCTACGGAATCGGCGGTGCCCGCCTACGCCGTGCGACGCATCGCGAGCGCACGGCGCGATGTCGAGACTCGCCGTCGTTCCCATGCGCACTCCCGCGCAGCACGCCCCCGAGATGGACCGCTGTCGTCGTAGCCCGACTCTAGTCGCGCGCCGGCGCCTTGCGTCCGTCGAGTCGTCGCGCAGCGCAGCGTTCGCGCAATCCGTCTCTTGGACGCCTTCTTCGAGGACCGAGGCGCGTCGATGAACTTCTTCCCGAAGTGGTGCAATGGCCTGCGAACTCTGGCCGGCGCAGGCGCCGCGGCCGCCGGGCTCTACGTCGTCGCGCTGGTCGCGTACGGAGCTTCGCCGAAGACGCTCAACGTCGGCTTCGCGCCCGAGCAGCCGGTGCCGTTCAGCCACGCGATGCACGCGGGCGAGCTCGGGCTCGACTGTCGGTACTGCCACACGACCGTCGAGCACGGCGCGCGCGCGGCGATTCCGCCGACCGAGACCTGCATGAACTGCCACACGCGGATCCGGCCGCAGAGCGAGTTGCTCGCGCCGGTGTTCGCGAGCTGGTCGGACGGCGCGTCGGTGCGTTGGAAGCGCGTTCACGACCTGCCCGACTACGTCTATTTCGACCACAGCGCGCACGTCACGCGCGGCGTCGCGTGCATCTCGTGCCATGGTCGCGTGGACACGATGGAACGCGTGCGCCAGGAGCAGCCGTTGAGCATGGGCTGGTGCCTCGATTGCCACCGCAATCCGACGCCCAACCTGCGCCCACCGGAGTTCGTCACGGCCATGGAGTGGACCCCCGATCGTCCGGCCGCGGAGATCGGCGCCGAGATCGCGCAAGCGAAGAACATCCAACCCTCGACCGATTGTTCGACATGTCACCGCTGAACCAGAACGAGCATCCGGACGGGGCCCACGCGCACTTCGGCCCGCGTCCGAAGGACGACGCGAGCGGGTTCTCACGGCGTCGCATGCTGCAGGTCATGGGCGCGTCGCTCGCGCTCGCGTCGGCTTCGAGCTGCCGCTGGGAGACCGAGGAGATCCTGCCGTTCCAGAAGCGGCCCGAAGGTCGCATCCCGGGCTCGACGCGGCGTTTCGCGACCGCGCTCGAGTGCGGCGGCTTCGCGTCGTCGCTGCTGGTGACGAGCTACGACGGCCGGCCGATCAAGATCGAAGGCAATCCGCTGCACGCGCTCGACCGCGGTGCGTGCTCGGCGCGCTCGCAGGCCGCGGTGCTCGACCTGTACGACCCCGATCACAGCCGCGGGCTGGTGCAGAAGTTCGAGAGCGTCGCCTATCCGCGCACGTGGAAGGAGTTCGACCCGTTCTTCGCGGGCGTGCTCGCCGCGCAGCGCGCGAAGGGCGGCGCCGGATTGCGCGTCGTCGCCGAGCCGAGCTCGTCCGCGACGCTCGCGGCGCTGCGCACGCGCTTCGCCGCTGCGTTTCCGCAAGCGAAGTGGGTCGATTGGGAGGCAATCTCGCGCACGAACGAGCTCGCAGGCGCGCGCCTGGCTTTCGGCAAGCCGATGCGGACGCTGCCGCGGATCGAAGCGACGCGCACGCTGGTCGCGCTCGACTGCGATCTCTTCGGTGAGCATCCCGCGGCGCTCGCCAATGCGCGCGCGTTCGCCAAGCGCCACGATCCCTCGCTGCCCGACGTCCTGCGCGTCTGGGCCGCCGAATGCACGCCGTCGTCGGTCGGCGCGGTCGCGGATCACCGCCTCGCGCTGCGCGTCGAGCAACTGCTCCCGTTCGTGCTCGCGTTGGAGCAACGCGTGCATGCGAAGCTCGGCGTGAAGGTCGACGCGGCGCTTCAGCCGACGTCTCCGGCTCCGAGCGGCGGCTTCCTCGCCGCCACGCACGTCGCGAGCTTCCTCGATCACCTCGCCGACGAGCTCCTCGAGCACCGTGGCGAGTCGCTCTTGGTCGTCGGTCGGCGTCAACCTGCCGTGGTCCACGCGCTCGCGCATCGCCTGAACGCGGTGCTCGGCAACGCCGGTCGAACCGCGGTGTACGTCGACGAGCCCGAGGGCGATCGCCCCGAGCCGGCGACCGCGCTCGCGGAGCTCGCGCGCGAGATGGACGGCGGCGCGGTCGAGTGCCTGGTCGTCCTCGGCGCGAATCCGGTGTACGACGCGCCCGCCGACGTCGACTTCCGACGCGCGCTGCGCAAAGTCGCGTTGAGCATCCACCTCGGCGACTACCGCGACGAGACCGGTCGGGCGTGCACGTGGCACTTGCCGCGCGCGCACATGCTCGAAAGTTGGGGCGACGCGGTGTCGTGGGACGGCACGCGCTGCACGACGCAGCCTTTGATCGACCCGATTTTTCCGCGCCGCACGCCGCTCGAGCTCACCGCGCAGATGGTCGGCGAAGTCGCGACCGCTCGCGAGCTCGTGCGCGCGGCCGTGGGGCCGAACGCGAGCGACGCGGAGTGGCAGCGCACGCTGCACGACGGCTTCGTCGCGGACTCCGCGCTCGCGACCAGCGCGCCGGTCGTCGCGCGCTTCGACGTGCCCGGCGTGCAGCCGCGCGCGCTCGAGATCGAGCCGGCGAACGGCAAGCTCGAGCTCGTGCTCGCGCCCGATCCGCGCGTCCACGACGGCCGCTCGGCGAACAACTCTTGGCTGCAGGAGACGCCGGACTCGCTGACGAAGATGACGTGGGGCAACGCCGCGTTCTTCGCGCCGGCGACGGCGAAGGCGCTCGGGGTGAAGGATGCGACGCTCGTCAAGCTCGCGGTCGGCGCGCGCGAGCTCGTATGCGCCGCGTGCGTCGTTCCCGGTCAAGCGAACGGCGCGGTGACGCTCTACCTCGGCTACGGCCGCACCGCGGCAGGCGTCGTCGGCGGGCTCGAGGAGGAAAGCGTCGAAACCGTCGGGTTCGACGCGTATCGCTTGCGCACCTCCGCGACGCTCGAGACCGCGCTCGACCTCACCGTCGCGGCGACCGGTCGCGAGTACCCGCTCGCGCGCACGACCGATCCCGCGGTCGAAGACGCGATCGGCGAGAAGGGTCGCGAGGAGCGCCTGCACGAGCTGCTCAGGGAAACGACGCTCGCGCACCACGTCGCCAATCCGCACGGCGAGGAGCACAAGGGGCATCACCCGGCGCTCGAATCGTTGTGGGAGCACGCGGAACCCGGCGCCGTGCGCTGGGGCATGGCGATCGACCTCAACAGTTGCATCGGTTGCAACGCGTGCGCGGTCGCGTGCCAAGCGGAGAACAACGTGCCGGTCGTCGGTCGCGAGCAAGTGATGCGCGGCCGCGAGATGGCGTGGATCCGCATCGATCGCTACTTCACCGGCTCCGAAGACTCGCCGAAGGTGCGCTTCCAGCCGCTGACGTGTCAGCACTGCGAGAGCGCGCCGTGCGAGCAGGTCTGTCCGGTCGCCGCGACGACGCACAGCGCCGAAGGCCTGAACGACATGGTCTACAACCGCTGCATCGGCACGCGGTACTGCGCCAACAACTGTCCGTTCAAGGTCCGGCGCTTCAACTTCTTCAACTACCACAAGCAGGTCGACGCGGCCGGGTCGGAAGTGCAGCGCATGCTCTACAACCCCGAGGTGACCATCCGTCACCGCGGGGTGATGGAGAAGTGCACGTTCTGCGTGCAGCGCATCCAGGCCGCGAAGATCCGCGCGAAGAACGAGGGTCGCACGCTCGCCGACGGCGAGGTCGTCTCCGCGTGCGCGCAGACGTGCCCGACCGAAGCGATCGTGTTCGGCGACCTCGCCGATCCGAAGAGCCGCGTTGCGCGCCTGCACGGTGAAGGCCGCGCCTACAAGATGCTCGCGGAGCTCAACATCCGCCCGCGCACGGCCTACCTCGCGAAGGTCAACAACCCCAACCCCGCGTCGAGCCAACATGACGGCTAATCCCACGAGCGCGCTCCACCTCGACGAGCCCTACGCGCGTCCGATCCTGATCGACGGCGATCGCGATCTCGCGTCCGTGACCCGCCGCGTCTGCGGCGTGGTCGAGGCGCCGAAGCCGCCGCGCGCCTGGTACATCGCGATCACGATCACGTCGGCGATGACGGTGATGCTGTTCGCGATGGTCGCGTACCTGATCGTCACCGGCGTCGGCGTGTGGGGGAACAACTCGCCCGCGTTCTGGGGCTGGGACATCGTCAACTTCGTCTTCTGGGTCGGCATCGCGCACGCCGGCACGCTGATCTCCGCGATCCTCTTCCTGCTGCGGCAGAAGTGGCGGACGAGCATCAACCGCGCGGCGGAGGCGATGACGCTCTTCGCGGTCTGTTGCGCCGGCCTCTACCCGTCGATCCACGTCGGTCGGGTGTGGCTCGCGTACTGGCTGTTCCCGGTGCCGAACCAGATGCAGATGTGGCCGAACTTCCGCAGCCCTTTGCTGTGGGACGTGTTCGCCGTCTCGACGTACGCGATCGTGTCGCTGCTCTTCTGGTACATGGGCCTCGTGCCCGACCTTGCGACGTTGCGTGACCGCGCGACGACGAAGCTCCGCAAGGGCCTCTACGGCTTCTTCGCGCTCGGCTGGTGCGGCTCCGCGCGCCACTGGCAGCGCTACGAGCGCGCGTACCTGATCCTCGCCGCGCTCGCGACGCCGCTCGTGCTCAGCGTGCACTCGGTCGTGTCGTTCGACTTCGCGGTGTCGCAGGTGCCCGGTTGGCACACGACGATCTTCCCGCCGTACTTCGTCGCGGGCGCGATCTTCTCGGGCTTCGGCATGGTCGTCACGACCATGGTCCCGGCGCGCGAGCTCTTCGGGTTGAAGGAGCTCGTCACGCTGAAGCACCTCGAGAACATGAACAAGGTCATCCTGGCGACCGGTTCGATGGTCGGCCTCGCGTACGCAACCGAGTTCTTCATCGCCTGGTACGGCGGCAATCCGTACGAGCGCTTCGTCTTCCTGAACCGCGCGCTCGGTCCCTACTGGTGGGCGTACTGGCTGATGGTGTTCTGCAACGTGGTCGCTCCGCAGTTCCTGTGGTTCAAGAAGATCCGCACGAGCCTGTGGACGATGTTCGTGATCTCGATCTTCGTGAACATCGGGATGTGGCTCGAGCGCTTCGTGATCGTCGTCACGTCGCTCACTCGCGACTACCTCCCGACGAGCTGGGGCTACTTCAAGCCGACCGCGGTCGACGTCTGCACCTTCGCGGGCACGTTCGGACTCTTCCTGACCCTGTTCCTGTTGTTCTGCCGCTTCCTGCCGATGGTCGCCATTGCGGAAGTGAAGACCGTGCTGCCGGCGGCTCACCCGCACGGCGGACACGGAAGCAAGGAGGGCGCTCACCATGGTTGAGAGCGTCGCGATCCAGAACGCGAGCGAGCGACCGCTGCACGGCGTGCTCGCCGAGTTCGACGACGTCGATTCGATCAGCGCCGCCGCACGCGAAGTGCGCGACGCGGGATACACGAGCTTCGACGTCTACAGCCCGTTCCCGATCCACGGCATCGAACGTCACATGGGCCTGCGCCCGACGAAGCTGCCTTGGATCGTCCTCGTGTGCGGCCTTTCGGGCACGAGCCTCGCGCTGTTCTTCCAGTGGTGGACCAACGCGGTCGACTACCCGTTCACGATCAGCGGCAAGCCGCTGTTCGGCATCCCCGCCAACATCCCGGTGACGTTCGAGTTCACCGTGCTGCTCTCGGCGTTCGCGGCGTTCTTCGGGATGCTGATCCTGAACCGGCTGCCCGAGCACCACCGGCCGGTGTTCGAAAGCTCGCGCTTCCGGCGCGCGACCGACGACGGCTTCTTTCTCGCGATCGAGGCCGACGATCCGCAGTTCGACGCGACCAAGACGCGCGCGTTGCTCCAGAAGCTCTCGCGCCATCCGGTCGAGCTCTACCACGACTCCGGACAAAGCGCGGCGCTGCCCGTTTGGATCCGTTCCGCGCTCGTCGCGGCCGGCGCGCTCGCGCTGTTGCCGCTCGCGGCGGTCGTCTGGGCGCGCGCGTCCGACACCACGCGTCCGCCGATCCACATCGTGCAGGACATGGACTCGCAACAGCGTTTCCGCGCGCAGGTCGCCAACCAAGTGTTCGCCGACGGACGCGCGATGCGCCCCGATTCGATCGGCACGGTCGCGTGGGGCGAGCTCCGGACCGACGCAACCGTCGCCAGCGGCAAGAGCGGCGACGCGTTCCTCGACACGATCCCGGTGCCGGTGACCGACGCCGTGATCGCGCGCGGTCGCGAACGCTTCGCCGTCTACTGCACGCCATGCCACGGTCAGTCGGGCTACGGAGACGGGCTCGTCGCGCTGCGCGCCGCCGAGCTCCAAGAACAGACCTGGGTGCAGCCGTCGTCGCTGCACGATCCGTTGGTGCGCACGCGTACGGTCGGCCAGATCTTCGACACGATTCGCAACGGCGTGCGCACGATGCCCGCGTACGGCCGCCAGATGTCGGCCGAGGATTCGTGGGCGATCACCGCCTACGTGCGCGCGCTCCAGCGCTCGCAGAACGCCACGATCAACGACGTACCCGCCGCCGAACGGGCGAAGTTGGGAGTGCAGTGAAGCACGGAGCACGCGTCCCATGACCCACTCACTCGCACAACAGACTCCGAAGCTCGGCTCCCGCGCCTCGCGCTGGGGCGCGATCGCCTTGGTGATCGGCGTGGTCGCGCTCGCGGCCGCCGCGTACCTGGGTTGGTCCAAGGGCGACGGCTTCAAGCGACTGCAGCACGCCTGGCTGGTCGCCTGCGCGTTCTACCTGAGCATCTCGCTCGGCGGATTGTTCTTCGTGATCATCCAGCACCTGACGCGCGCCGGTTGGAGCGTCGTGGTGCGTCGCGTCGCCGAGCTCGTCGCCGCGAACACCCTCGTGATCGCGATCCTGTTCGCGCCGCTCGTGGTGATGGTGTTGCGCGGTGACGCGTCGCTCTATCCGTGGGCGGACGCGGAGCACGTGCACGCCGAGCCTCTGCTCGCGGCCAAGGCGCCGTGGCTCGATCCGCGCTTCTTCGCGCTGCGTTGCGCCGTGTACTTCGGCACGTGGTGGCTGATCGGCCGATGGCTGCTCAAGCGCTCGACCGAGCAAGACGCGGCGACCGGCGTCGAACCGACGCTCGCGCTCGAGCGCCGTGCCGCGCCGGCGATGGTCGGCTTCGCACTGACGATCAACTTCGCGGCGTTCGACCTGCTGATGTCGATCGTGCCGACCTGGTACAGCACGATGTTCGGCGTCTACATCTTCGCCGGTTCGGTGATGTCGTTCTTCGCGTTCAGCGTCGTCGCGCTGCGCTTCCTCCAGAAGAACGGCCTGCTCGATCGCGAAGTCAACGTCGAGCACTATCACGACCTCGGCAAGTTCCTCTTCGCGTTCGTCTTCTTCTGGAGCTACGTCGCGTTCAGTCAGTTCATGCTGATCTGGTACGCCGACATCCCCGAGGAGACGTTCTGGTTCAAGGAGCGCATGGAGGGCTCGTGGGCGGTCGTCTCGACGGTCCTGCTCTTCGGGCACTTCGTGTTGCCGTTCGCCGGCCTGCTGTCGCGCCACGCGAAGCGGCGGCTCGGCATCCTGACGTTCTGGGCCGTGTGGCTGCTCGTGATGCAAGCGGTCGACCTGTTCTGGCTCGTGATGCCGAGCGCGGAGCACGGCGGCGCGCTGGTCGGCGCGATCGACATCGCGTGCCTCGCCGCCGTCGGCGGCATCTGGGCGTTCGCCCTCACCAAGCTCGCCGGTGAGCGCGCGCTGATCCCCGTGAACGATCCGCGCCTCTCGCAGTCCCTGGCGTTCGAGAACTTCTGATCATGGAAGCTCGTACCTCGTCCTCCCTGTCCTCGATCCTCGGCGGCACGGCGATCTTCGTCGGCGCTGCCGGGTTGCTCGCGCTGTTGGTGCCTGCCTTCTACGAGAAGCGCGTCGCCGAGCTGAAGGCCGAGCGCGGTTGGGCCGCGACTCCGCTGGAGACCAACCAGACCAAGTCGGCTCAGGCTTCGCGCTTGAAGTCGTACGGCTGGATCGATCGCACGAACGGCGTCGTCGCGCTGCCGATCGAGCGCGCGATGGAGCTCGTGGTCGCCGAATCCGCCGGCGTGAACGGCGGGGAGGTGAAGAAGTGAACTTCCTCGCACTGATCCAAGCCGCCGCGGCGACTGCGCCGGCTGCGGCCCAAGCGCCCGCTTCGCAAGCGCCGATTGCGCAAGGCACCGCCGCGCAGGCCGCCGTCTCGCAAATCACGAGCGCGGACGCCGCGGAGCCCGTCGTGCAAGCGGCGAAGGAGCTCCTGCCGCAAGCCTCGACGTTCGCCGCGTCGATCGACGATTCGTTCCTGCTGATCCTCTGGTTCGCGGTGTTCCTCTCGATCGTCGTCGCGGGGGCGTTCGCGATCATGGTGCTGCGCCCGAGCGCCGGCACCGCGGGCTCGACGTCGCGGGCCCTCTATCGCTGGAGCGCGGTCGGCGCGTTTGCGCTGGTCGCCGTCTTCTTCGTGCAAGGCGCGCGCGTGTGGGCCGACATGCAGGTCGTGCCACGCGGCGCGGTACCGGTGCGCGTCGCGCTCGAGGAGAAGGGTTGGAGCTTCACGTACCCGAACGGCTACGTGACCAACGAGCTGCACCTCCCGATCGATCGCGCGGTCAAGTTCATGTTCCAAGGCGCGAGCGAGCCGTACACCTTTGCGGTGCCGGCGTTCCGCCTGCAGGTCGCGGTGCCGGTCGGCACGCGACGCGACGCGTGGGTGGAACCGACGCTCGCGGGTGAATGGGAAGTGCGCTCGACCGTGCCGTCGCTGCGCAAGGCCGAGGAGCTCGTCGCGCTGGCGACCGTGCACGCCGAAGGCGGTTACGAGAAGTGGTACCAGGACATCTCCGGTCCGCCGCTCGATCTCCCGCCCGTCGAGCTCGGCCAGCGCTCCTACCAGATGCGCGGCTGCACGCAGTGTCACACCGTCGACGGCGCCAAGCTCGTCGGTCCGACGTTCAAGGGCTTCCTCGCGCGCGAACACCGCATGAAGGACGGCTCGGTCGTCGATCCGAGCGACGACTACATCAAGGAATCGATCCTCGATCCGCAGGCCAAGGTCGTCGAGGGCTTCGAGCCGGTGATGCCGAGCTTCAAGGGCCGCCTCCACGAACTCGAGGTCGCCGGTCTGGCCGCTTACATCAAGAGCCTCCAGTGAACTCCTCGCACTCCATCGGTTCGACCAATCCCGGCGCGGCGGCGAAACCGAGCGTCGGCGGAGAACTCTGGCTCTTCACGCAGGATCACCGCCGGCTCGCGTGGATGTACGCGATCGTGATCGGGCTCTCGCTGGTCGTCGGCACGGTGCTCGCGGTCGGTCTCGGGCTGCAGCCGCTCACCGGACGCGGCACGGCGGCGGACGCGGAGAGTTACCGGCGTCTGTACAGCATGCACGGGCTCGTGATGGTGTTCCTGGTCGCGCTGCCCGCGTTGCCGGGCATCGTCGGGAACTGGCTCCTGCCCGAGCGCCTCGGCGTCGACGAGATGGCGTGGCCGCGCATGAACCTGCTCGCCTTCCAGCTCCTGCTGGTCGGCTGCGTGTTCTTCCTGGTCGCGTTCTTCGCAACGCCGCTCGACACCGGTTGGGACTTCGCGCTGCCGTACGCGCTGAAGAGCAATTCGAGCGTCGCATGGGGCATGCTCGGCATCGTCTTCGTCGGGGCGTCGTTCGCGACCTCGGGCGCGAACATCGTCGCGACGGTGATCACGAGCCGCGGCAACGGACGCTGCTGGTCCGATCTGCCGTTCTTCGCGTGGGCGATGGGCGCGGCGGGGTTGATCCAAGCGATCGTCACGCCGGTGCTGCTCACCGCGCTCGCGCTGCTCTTCGCGCAACGCGAAGGAGCGAGCGACGTGTTCGCTTCGAGCGGCGCGGACGTGCGGTTCGATCAGTGGTTCTGGTTCTGGGCGCACCCGGCGCTCGCGTCGATGCTGCTCGCCGCGATCGCGGTGATCGGCGACGTCGTCGGCGAGCACGGTGACCGGCCGCGCGGCGCTTCGCGCGCCTCGGTGCTCAGCGTGATGGCGATCACCGTCTTCGCGTTCGCCGGGTGGGGGATCCACGTTCTCGGTCGCACCGATTCGGCCGCGTGCGACACGGCGTTCAGCGCGCTCGTGCTCGCCTCGGGCGTGCCTCTGATCATCCTGATCGTCGACTGGGTGACGACGCTCGAGCGCGGCGAAGCCCGCGCGACGACCGCGCTCGGCTACGCGGCGACCAGCGTCGTCGCATTGACCGTCGGCGGCATGGCCGGCGTCTTCCTCGCGGTGCCCGGCACCGGCGCGCACCTGCAGAACACCAGCTTCTCGACCGGCGTGCTGCACTTCCTCGTCGTTGGCGGCGTGCTCGGCGCGTTGCTCTCGGGCGTGCACCAACTCTGGCCGCGCTGGCTCGGCGTCGCCGCGCGCGAGGGCTGGGGCAAGTTCGGCTGCTTCCTGTTCTTCGTCGGCGTGAACCTCGCGTTCGTGCCGCTGTGCGTGCGCGGATACCTCGGTCAACCGCGGCGGACGCTCGAGGTCGTCGCGGCGGACGAGCGCTTGGGCTGGTACGCGGTGCTCGGTGCCGTGCTGATCATCGGCGCGCTGACGCTCGCCGCGTGGAACCTCGTCGCGACGCTCCTCGACTCGCGCGCGACGCTCGCGAAGAAGGAGGCGGATTGATCCAGAACTGCTGTTCTCCGGCCGAGACCGCGCCGAGCGACCTCGCCCAGCTGTTCGCCTTCGGGCTCTTGATGAGCGCGGGGCACTGCTTGGGCATGTGTGGTCCGCTCGTGTGCGCGGTCTCGATGCCGTCGCAGAAAGGCAGCCAGCGTTGGTCGGCGCTCGCGTGGGCCGGCGTGTATCACGCGGGGCGCGTCGCGAGCTACGCGTTGCTCGGCGGACTGCTCGGCGCGCTCGGCGGGATGCTGCCGGATCGCACGGCGACCGTCGTGTGGCAAGCGTCGCTGTCGCTCCTCGCCGCCGCGGCGTTGTTCTGGATCGGACTCGCGTTGTTCGACGTCTTCCCGCTCGCGTCGCTGCCCTTCGCCGGGCGCGTCTCGCGGTGGTTGATGCAGAAGGTCGGCGGCGCGAAGAGCGGCATCGCCGCGCGCTTCGTCCTCGGCATGGCCAACGGTCTCTTGCCGTGCGGTCCCGTGTACACCGCGGCGGTCGCAGCGCTCGCATCGGCGAGCCCGGCGCGCGGCGCGATCGCGATGGTCGTCTTCGGCGCCGGCACGGTGCCGGTGCTCGTCGCGCTCGCGTTCGGCGTCCGCTGGGTCGGCCAGCGGGTGCGCCTCGGCTTCTATCGCGTCGGCGCGGCGCTCGCGTTGTTGATGGCCTGCCAGCTCGCGCTGCGCGGGCTTGCCGCGCTCGAGCTCGTCCCGCACGCGCGCTTCCACGAGGTGGTGCTGTGGTGATCGCCGCCGATCCCGTTCGCGGCCAAGCCGACGATCGCGCGAAGACGCGGACGCAGGTGTGCCGGCATTGCGGGCTGCCGTTCGGCCGCGCGCGCGACCTCGGGCCGTTCTGCTGCGCGGGCTGCAAGAACGTGCACGAGCTGCTGCATGCGCAAGGGCTCGAGCGCTTCTACGAGCTGCGAGGCGAGAGCGACGCGCCGCCGCCCGAACTCCGGCCGGACACGTTCGCGTGGCTCGATCCGCTGCTCGCGGCGTCGAAGCCCGCGGAGAACGGCACGCAGCGGCTGACGCTCGACGTCCAAGGCGTGCACTGCGCGGCGTGCGTGTGGCTGCTCCAGGAGCTGTGGAATCGCGAGCGCGGCGCGGTCGATCTGCGCGTCAACCCGGCGCTCGGGCGCGCCGAGTTCCTGTGGAAGCCCGCCGAGTTCGATCTGCGCCGCTACCTGCGCGTGGTCGAGCGCTTCGGCTACCGCTTCGGCGCCGCGCGCAAGCGCGACCTCGGCTCGACCCGCGGACTGGTCGTGCGACTCGGCGTGTGCTTCGCCGCCGCGCTGAACACGATGATCTTCAGCCTCTGCTACTACGTCGGGCTGACGCCGCAGGACGGCGAGCTCTACGGAGTGCTCGGGCGGTGGAGCTTCGCGCTCGCGACGCTCGCGGTCGCGTTCGGTGGCTCGCTGTTCTTCGTGTCGGCTTGGCGCGGACTGCGGCGCGGCGTCGCGCACCTCGACCTGCCGATCGCGGTCGGCATCGCGCTCGGATACGGCGGCTCGGTGTGGGCGTGGCTCGCGCGCGGACCGGAAGCGTCGTACTTCGACACGATCACGATCTTCGTCGCGCTGATGGTGCTCGGGCGTTGGCTGCAAGAGCGCGTGCTCGAGAGGAACCGCCTCTCGTTGCTCGCCAGCGACGGTGTCGACGACCTCTACACGCGTCGGCGCCGCAACGACGTGCTCGAGACGATCCCCGCGGCGTCGATCGAGCCCGGTGACGAGCTCTGGATCCTCCCCGGCGATCTCGTGCCGGTCGAGGGCACCGTGCTCGGCGAGCGCGCGACGATGAGCCTCGATTGGATCACCGGCGAATCGCGACCGCGCACCTTCGAACCCGGCGAGAACGTCCCCGCGGGCTCGTTCCAGGCAGGCGCGACGGCGACGCGCCTCGCTGCGGCCGAAGGGTTCAGCGCCTCGCGACTGCATTCGCTGCTCGGCTCGGGTGCGAAGCCGCTCGGACGCGAGGATCGTCAGGACAGGTGGTGGAGTCGATTCGCGACCGTCTACGTGTTCGCCGTGCTCGCGCTCGCGACCGTCGGATTCGTCTTCTGGTTGCCGCGAGGTCTCGAGCGCGGCATCGAGGTCGCGTTGTCGGTGCTGGTCGTCACCTGCCCGTGCGCGCTCGGGCTCGCGATGCCGCTCGCGAACGAGCTCGTACACATGGCGCTCCGGCGCCGAGGCATCTTCCTGCGCGAAGCGAGCTTCCTGCGGCGCGCTCTGCGTGTCCGTCACGTGCTCTTCGACAAGACCGGGACGCTGACGCGCGGCACGCTGCGGCTCACCGAGCGATCGCTCGGCGAAATCGAGGCGCTCGATCCCGAGTCGCGCGCGGTGCTCGCGCAAGGCGCGGCGCAGAGCTTGCACCCGGTCAGCCGCTGCATCCACGCGGCGCTCTCGCGCGGCGGGCGCACCCAACTCGTCCAAGGGCTCGAAGTGCGCGAGTTCGCAGGGCGCGGGCTCGAGCTGCGACTCGGCGCGCGCACGTGGACGCTGGGCAACCGGGCGTTCGTCGTCGGCACCGACTCGACGCAGGCCGCCCGAACGTTGTTCGCGCGCGACGGAGTCGTCCTCGCGGCCCTCGAGGTCGAGGAGGAGCTCAACTCCGACGCGCGCGAGGAGGTGCGGCGCCTCGAAGCGGGCGGTCTGCGCGTCCACGTGCTCAGCGGCGACCGAGACGAGCGCGTCACGCGCGTCGCGAGCGAGCTCGGCGTCGATCCCGAGCGCGTGCGCGGCGCTCTCTCCCCCGAGGAGAAGGCTCGCTACGTGCGCACGCTCGACATGCGCAACACGTGGATGATCGGCGACGGCATCAACGACGGCCTCGCGTTCGACGCGGCGTACTGCGCGGCGACCCCCGCGGTCGATCGGCCCAACTTGCCGTCGCGCGCAGACCTCTTCTACCTCGGCGACGGCGTCGGCGCGGTGCGCGTGACGCTCGCGTGGGCGCGCCGACTCGCGTCGGTGCTGCGCGCCAACCTCGTGCTCGCGATCACCTACAACCTCGTGGTGGTCGCGGCCTGCCTCGCCGGCCAGATCGGACCGATCGCAGCCGCAGTGCTGATGCCGCTGTCGTCGATCGGCTTCCTCATGATGACCACCCTGCGACTGTCTCGGAGGACCCAAGCATGGACGTCCTGATCGTCCTGGTCTTCGTGAGCATCGTGCTCGTCGCAGGCGGGCTCCTCTTGCTCTTCTTCTCGCTCAACCAGCGCGATTTCGAGCACGCGGATCGTCTGTCCCTACTTCCTCTCTTCGACCCCAGTGGGCTCGAACAAAGCGGCATCGCGCACTCCGTCACCGCCACCGCGGTCGACGGCGAAACGTTCGCCGCCCCCGATTCCGTCCCTTCGAAACCCTGAGCTCTTCACGATCATGAACGCTTCAACGACCGTTACGCGACGAGTCGAGTACAACGACTCCGTCGTACGGGCCTTCCTTCTCGCGTCGCTGATCTTCGGCGTGGTGGGACTGCTGCTCGGTGTCATCATCGCGTCGCAGCTCTCGTTCTGGCAGGCGAATCTAGGCCTGCAATGGACGACGTTCGGACGCCTGCGCCCGTTGCACACGAACGCCGCGATTTTCGCGTTCGTCGGCAACATGATGTTCGCGGGCATCTACCACTCGATGCAGAGGCTCCTGCGAACGCGCCTCGGATCCGACGCGTTGAGCTGGGTGCACTTCATCGGGTGGCAGCTGATCATCGTGTGCGCCGCGGTGTCGCTGCCGCTCGGTCTCTCGCAGGGCAAGGAGTACGCGGAGCTCATCTGGCCGATCGACGTGATGGTCGCGGTCGTGTGGGTGGTTTTCGCGATCAACTTCTTCCTGACGATCGCGAAGCGCAACGAGAAGAACCTCTACGTCGCGATCTGGTTCTACATCGCGACGGTGGTGACCATCCCGGTCCTGTACATCGTCAACAACCTGCAGATCCCGACAAGCATCCTGCACAGCTACCCGGTCTTCGGCGGCGTGCAAGACGCTCTCGTCCAGTGGTGGTACGGGCACAACGCGGTGGCGTTCTTCCTGACCACGCCGATCCTCGGGATCATGTACTACTACCTGCCCAAGGCGGTCGGTCGGCCGGTGTACAGCTACCGACTGTCGGTGGTGCACTTCTGGTCGCTGGTCTTCCTCTACATCTGGGCCGGTCCGCACCACTTGCTGAACTCGGCGCTGCCCGAATGGGCGCAGACGCTCGGCATGGTCTTCAGCGTGATGCTGTGGGCGCCGTCCTGGGGCGGGATGCTCAACGGACTGCTGACGTTGCGCGGAGCGTGGAACACGCTGCGCACTGACCCGGTGGTCAAGTTCCTGATCGTCGGCGTGACCTTCTACGGGATGTCGACGTTCGAGGGACCGCTGCTCTCGATCAAGAGCGTCAACGCGCTCGGCCACTACACCGACTGGATCATCGGTCACGTGCACGGCGGCGCGCTCGGTTGGAACGCGGGCATGGCGGCCGGCCTCTTCTATTGGTTGTTCCCACGGATGTGGGGCACCAAGCTCTGGTCGGTGAAGCTCGCCGACGCGCACTTCTGGTTGTCGACGTTCGGCATGCTGCTCTACATCGGCGCGATGTGGGTCGCCGGTGTCAACCAGGGCCTGTTCTTCCAAGCGCTCGACGCCGAGGGCTTCCTCAAGAACACCGACTTCGTCGAAGTGCTCAATGGCGGCAAGTTCCTCTACCTAATGCGCCTGATCGGCGGCGTTGCGTTCTTCAGCGGCTACCTGATGATGGTCGTCAACTTGGTGATGACCGTCCGCGCCGGGAAGGCCGCTAACGAGTCGGTCGACGTCCCGGTGCACGACGAAGGTCCCGCAGTGCCGGTGCTGGCGCTGATTTTCAGCGCGCCGGTGATGTTGACCGTGATCGTCATCGCCGCCTCGGTGGCATTTGGTCTCGCCGGCCCGATCACCAGCGCGGTGGTCGCGGCGATCGGCGCGCTGCTCGTGGTGGTGTGCATGATGTACCACCGCCGCTATCAGGAGCAGAAGGTTCGCTGGCACGCGCTGCTCGAAGGCCGCACGTTCCTGTTCACCGTGCTCGTCCTGATCGCGATCCTGGTCGGCGGACTGATCGAGATCGTGCCGACGGTCGTGAACAAGGACTACGGCGCGGTGACGGCGTCGGCGAACAAGCCCGAGATGATCGCGACGCCGAGCAAGTACCTGCAGGTTCCGTACACGCCGCTCGAGCTCGAGGGTCGCGACATCTACGTGCGCGAAGGCTGCTACCTCTGTCACAGCCAGATGGTCCGGCCCTTCCGCCACGAGACGCTGCGGTACGGCGACTACTCGCGCGCGGAGTCGTTCGTGTACGACCACCCGTACCAGTGGGGTTCGAAGCGGACCGGTCCCGACCTGCAAAGGCTCGCCGGACGCTACCCGAACCTCTGGCACTTCCAACACATGCGTGATCCGCGCTCGACGTCACCCGGCTCGATCATGCCGGTCTACGCCTGGTTGCACGAACAGACGGTCGACTTCGCGGCGACGCCGAAGAAGCTCTCCGTGATGCGCACGCTCGGCGTGCCGTACGAGCAGCAGACGATCGACGATTCGCAGGAGCTCGCGCTCGCCCAGGGCCGACTGATCGCCGACGATCTGAAGAAGACCGGCGGCGTCGACATCGCGCCCGACAAGGAAATCGTCGCGTTGATCGCGTACCTACAACAACTTGGCCTCTTGCACGAGCCTCCGCCCTTGGCGCAGGCCGTGGAGGTGAAGTGACGTGTTCCAGGAGTTCTACAAGTCGAGCGAGTGGCTCACGTTGCCGCTGATCGCTCTCGTCTTCTTCTTCCTATTCTTCGTCGCGGTGTTGCTCTGGGTGGCCTTCGGGATGCGTGACTCACGTCGGGTCGATCGCCTGTCCGGACTGCCCTTCACCGACCGCGAGAGCGCCACGCATCAGGAGTCGATCCATGGCTGACCAACACGTAGACGTCACCCTCGATCACAGTTTCGACGGGATCCAGGAGTACGACAATCGCCTGCCGAACTGGTGGCTGTTCACGCTCTATGGAGCGGTCGTCTTCTCGGTCGGGTACTGGCTCTTCTATCACACGTTCGGCGTGGGCTTCACGCAGGACGAGAGCTACTCCCACGAGGTCGAGGTCGCCGCGCAAGAGCAACTTCAGCGCGAAATGGGCAAGGAAGTGACGGCAGAGTCCCTCCTGCTCATGACCACGGTGACCGCGCAGACCGATGTCGGCGCGAAGATCTTCCAGCAGAAGTGCGTTCAATGTCACGGTCCGCAAGCGGCCGGCGACATCGGCCCGAACCTCACCGACGATTTCTGGATCCACGGACCCGAGCCGCTGCAGATCTACAACACCGTCATGAACGGTGTGCAGGACAAAGGCATGCAGGCGTGGAAGGATCAGCTCGGTCCCGTGCGCGTGCGACAGGTCGTTTCCTTCGTACTCACTCGGAAGGGGTTGAACGTCGCGGGCAAGGCTCCACAAGGGAAGTCGATCGCCGAGTGGGACAAGGAGAACGCGGCTCTGAAGGCCGCCGAACCGAAACCCGCGGATGCCGGAGCCCCGGCGCCGAAGAGCGGCGGCTGAGCGCTCGCGCGCCGGAACGCGCATTCCCGTGACCACCAAGATCCAAAAAGGCATCCGGCGCAAGCCGGATCTGGACACCGTCTACTCGATCAACTCGGACGGCTCGCGCAACATGCTGCAGCCGGCCGACGTCAAGGGCCGTTGGCACACGCGCAAGAACTTGATCTTCGCGGCGCTGATCGCCTTCTACTTGGTCGTGCCGTGGATCCGGGTCGGTGGCTCGCCCATCCTGCGCCTCGACGTTCCCAACCGCACGGCGTACGTCGTCGGCAACACGTTTACGCACGAGGACTTCTATCTCGTCTTCTTCCTGATCACCGGCTTCGGGTTTGCGCTGTTCGCGGTGACGTCGTTGCTGGGGCGGGTGTGGTGCGGGTTCGCGTGTCCGCAGACGGTGTTTCTCGAGGGCGTGTACCGACGCATCGAAGTGTGGATCGAGGGCGACCGCAACGCCCGATTGCGCCGCAACCAGGGCGCATGGACATTTGACAAGCTGTGGCGCAAGGTCGCGAAGCAGCTCGCCTTCATCGTGCTGACGCTCGGCATCACGCACACGCTGCTCGCGTACTTCATGCCGGTCGAGGAGATGCTCCCGGCGATCCGGAATGGGCCGTCGGGGCACTGGCTCGCGTTTTCGTGGACGCTCGCGCTCAGCGCGGTGATCTACTTCGACTTCGCGTGGTTCCGCGAGCAGTTCTGCGTGATCATCTGTCCGTACGGGCGCTTGCAGTCAGCGCTGATCGACAACGACTCCGTCGTGATCGGCTACGACGAGAAGCGTGGCGAGCCGCGCGGTTTGAAAGGGCGCGTCGACGGCGATTGCATCGACTGCGGGAGCTGCGTGAACGTGTGCCCGACCGGCATCGACATTCGCAACGGGCTGCAGCTCGAGTGCATCGGCTGTACCAACTGCGTCGACGCGTGCGATTCGATCATGAAGCAGGTCGGGCGTCGGGAAGGCCTGATCCGCTACGACTCGTTGCGCGGTTTCCAAGGCCACGGGCACCGTTGGCTCCGGCCGCGCGTGTTCCTCTACATCGGGCTCGCGCTGCTCGGACTCACGGTGTTCGGTTTCACCGCGTCGAAGCGCACGTCGTTCGAAGCGGCCGCGCTGCGCGCGCGCGGCATGCCGTACACGCTCGAGGACGAGCGCATCCAAAACCTCTACTCGATCCACCTCCAAAACAAGTCGACCACGAAGGCCGAGTACACGGTCGAGGCGTTCGTCCCCGAGCCCGCGACCACCCCGGTCGAATGGCGCGTCGCATCCGACAAGCTCGAGATCGAGCCGCTCGGTGACGCGACGATCTCCGTGTTCGCATTCGTGCGCCGCGACGCATACCGCCAGCCCTTCCCCGTCGGTGTCAAGGTCAGCGACCTCGCCGCGCAGGAAGTTCAAATCGTCGAGCTGACCTTCCGAGGCCCCTGATCATGCGCGAGCTCTTCCAACGACGTCCTTGGCTCTGGATCGTCCTCCTGCTCGGCGTGATGGTAGTCGCCAACATCGTGTTCCTCGTGATCGCGCTCACCCATCCGCCGCTCTCGGTCAAGGTCGGCTGAAGACGCGCTCAGCGGTTCGCGTTCTCGACTCGCGCGCGCGTCGACGGGTGGCTCGAAAGGAACTCGGGGATCGAGCCGCTGCCGGTAGAGGCTTCGAGCCGTTCTAGGATCGCCGCGAAGTGCTCGTGCCCGACGCCGGCCGCGTCCATGGTCGTCAACGCGAAGTCGTCGGCTTCGCGCTCCATCTCGCGCGAGAAGCCCGCTTCGAGCAAGACCGTCGGAATGGTCGTGCCGAGCGTCGTTACCGACGAGATGTCGCTGGTCACCAGCGTCGCGAGCAGGGCGACGGCCGAACTCTGCAATAGACGCCGCAACGTGTGTCGGTGGAAGACGTGGCCGAGCTCGTGTGCGAAGACCGCGACGAGCTCGTCGTCGTGTCGCGAGAGCTCGACCAGCTCGTCCGTCATCACGACGATCCCGCCCGGCAGCGCGAAGGCGTTGGCGCCGATACCCTCCCCGCGTCGGAGTTCCAGCCTCGGCGCGGACGGCAGCGGCATCGTCGAAGCTGCGCGCGCGAAGAGCCCGACTATCGCGGCCTTGCGGTCCTCGTCGAGCGCGGATGGCTCGAGCAGCTCGTCGAGCCAGCGCAGTCCCTCCTCGCCGAGCACGAGCTCGACGTCGTGAGGAACGAGCGCGGCCCCGCGCGCCGCGAGCGTCGGGAGCCCGTGAACGACGAACGCCCACGCCGCGAAAACGACCAGCAACAAGGCAGCAACCGCCCACCGCCGGCTATGTTCGAACGACTGGACGAAACGCGCTGCTCCACGTCGTTCGAGTGCGGCGAGCAGGGCTTCCGCCTCGGCCGTTGGTGCGAACGCGAGACCGCCGCCCCCGGAGAGTTCCACCGACCACGTCGCGCGACCAACGCGCTCGCCGACCCTCAACGCCGTCCTCTCGACCTCGAGCGACACGCCCTCGCCGCGGATCTGGAGCACGCTGTTCCCGCAGAGTCGCGCCTCGACCGGTCGCGAGCGCGAGCTGCACCCGTCGAAATACTCGGCGTTGGCGGCGAGGAAGCTCATTTCAGAATCCGAGGTCGATGTCGAAGACGTCCGCCATCTCTCCGCCCGTCGCGGAGAGCGACTCGGACTGAGCCGTGACGAACGAGTCGAGATCCCCGTCGACCTCGAGCCTGATGCGTTCGACCAGGTACTTCTGCAAGCGAATCTGCGCCCACGGCGTGTAGAGCCCGAGGGTCACGAGCACGAGCAACGTGTTGGTGAGCTGGATTCCCACGAGCTTTGCGGCATCGAAGCGCGCCAAGATCCGATGCGAACCGAGTCGGAGACCATCGATCGCTACGTTGCCGAGCATGGCGCGTAAGCAGCCGTTGACCACCGACCCGAAAAGCAACGCGACGACGTATGCCCCGACGGTGATCACCCAAGGAGCGCCTTCGCCGTCCTCGGGAACCCGCATTCCGGAGAGTGTCGCGGCCAGGCTCACCATCAGGATCAACACTCCGGCGATCACCGACAGCCCGATCACGATCGCGAGCAACACGCCGAATACGCGGTAGTAGCTCCCGACCCGTGCTCGGAAGGAGCATTGGGTCGCGCCAAATCGCAGGTAGCCGAGCACGAATCGCTGTCTTCGATACCACCAGTACGGCAGCAGCGCCCCGAGCGTCAGAGGCACCAACAGAGTCAGCAGCGCGAACACCACGTAGGACTCGCCGAGCGTCCCGCCGAACCCGAATCGGAGTCCGCGCCAGGACGACATGCGCGCGCGGAAGCGGAGCGCCTGCAACACGATCCACGGCGCGATGAGCAGGTACATTCCGACGACGACGAGTAGGAAGATCGGCGAACTCTCGGTCGCCAGCAGGTAGAGCCCGAAGAGTATCGCTGCGATCACGCGGCCCTTCAGGATCGCGATCGGCCGCGCGTGGTAGTCGAACGTCGAGCCCGCGAGGTGCGTGTGGCCGTGGAAGTAGCGCTGCTTGCGCACCTTCGCCCACGCCGAGTAGATCCCGAGCGTGACGATCGTCAGCAGCAAGTTGACGATCCAGATGCGAAAGTACTCGCCGCCGGTCGCGGTGAACCGCAATCGTTCGGTGCGCGGTTCGACCACGAGTGCCGGAGCGCTCGGTGCATTGTCCATGAACTCTCTCCCTGAGCGAACTCCCACTGATGCTAACGGCGTGACGGCGGGACCGCCACACCGTCGGCGCGTCGTGCTCGTCGCCGTGGCGGCGGTCAGAGCAGTCGCTTGAGTCGTTGGAGCTCGTTGAGCGCTTCGAGCGGCGTCACACGATCGAGGTCGAGCTTCGCGAGCTCCTGCTCGACCGCGCTCTCGCGGCGACCGAACAGCGAGAGCTGTTGGATCGTCGAGTTCGAGCCCGCTTTGTGCGCGTGGCTCTGGATGCGCTGCGAGAGGTCCTCGGCATCGGCTTCGAGATCGACGAGAATCGCCTTGGCGCGCTCGATCAGCTCCGCCGGCACGCCGGCGAGCCGTGCCACGTGAATGCCGTACGAGCGGTCGGTGCCGCCGTCGACGATCTTGTGCAGGAAGACGATCTCGTCTTGGTACTCGCGCACCAGCACGTTGCGGTTGCAGACGCCGTCGAGGCGAGTCGCGAGCTCGGTGAGCTGGTGATAGTGCGTCGCGAAGAGCGATCGGGCGCCGACGTGTTCGTGCAGGAACTCGACGATCGCCCAAGCGAGCGCGAGTCCGTCGAACGTGCTCGTCCCGCGTCCAACTTCGTCGAGCACGATCAGCGAGCGGCCGGTCGCGTTGTTCAAGATGTTCGCGACTTCGACCATCTCGACCATGAACGTCGATTCGCCGCGCGCGATGTCGTCGGCGGCTCCGACACGGGTGAATATGCGGTCGACGACGCCGATCTTCGCCTCGCGAGCCGGTACGAAGCTGCCGATCTGCGCCAGCAGCACGATCAATGCGGTCTGCCGGATGTAGGTCGACTTTCCGGCCATGTTCGGGCCGGTGAGGATGGTGATTCGCTTTCGGTCGTGGTCGAGGCGGCTGTCGTTGGGCACGAACGTCGCGAGCCCCGGTTGACGTTCGATCACGGGGTGACGGCCGTCGAGGATCTCGATCACGTCGCCTTCGTCGATCGACGGCGCGGTGTAGCGGTGCTCCGCGGCGCGCTGCGCAAGCGCCGCGACCGTGTCGACGTGCGCTAGCGCGGCCGCGGTGTCGAGGATTCGATGGGTGTGGCGCGCGAGCTCGTCGCGCAGCTCGCAAAAGAGCTTGTACTCGAGCTCTCGCGCGAGCTCTTCACTCTTCAACACCTTGCCCTCGAACTCCTTGAGCTCGGGCGTGATGTAACGCTCGGCGTTCTTGACCGTCTGCTTGCGGATGTAGTGCTCCGGCACGCGGTCGATCTGGCCACGCGGCACTTCGATGAAGTAACCGAAGACCGAATTGAACCCCACCTTGAGGTTCTGCATCCCCGTGCGCGCGATTTCGTCGGCTTGGAACCGCGCCATCCACGATTTTCCGTCGCCGGCGATCTGCAGCAGCTCGTCGAGGTCTTTTGAAAAGCCAGGGCGGATCAAACCGCCTTCGCGCACGGTCAGCGGCGGGGCGTCGACCAAAGTGGCTCGGATCCGGCCGAACACGTCGTCGAGGGGGTCGAGCGAATCGAGGAGCTCGCCGAGCAGCCTCGAGTACACGTGCTCCAGCTTCGCGCGCAACCGCGGTACGACTTCGAGCGAGCTCGCGAGTGCAGCGAGGTCGCGGGCATTCGCCCGGCCGGTCGAGAGCTTCGCGACCAGGCGTTCGACGTCCTGCACACCGGTCAGGCACTCTCGCGCCTCCTCGCGCAGGAACGGGGAGCCGACGAACTCCGCGACGCCGCGCTGGCGGTGGAGGATCGCTTCGGGACGGCGCAGCGGCGCGAGTACCCAGTCGCGAAGCAATCTCCCGCCCATCGGTGTCAGAGTCGCGTCGAGCGTGTCGAGCAGTGTGCCTTCGCGCCGCGCCTCGCGCTGGGTCTTCACGAGCTCCAAGCACGAACGAGTCGCGCGATCGAGCACGACGTGCTCGGAATGGTCGACGAGCTCGAGCCTGCGGACGTGCTCGCACGCGGACTTCTGCGTCTCCTGCAGGTACTCGATCAGCGCGCCGGCGGGGGAGACGAGCGCCGAGTCGTTCTCCAGACCGAAGCCAGCGAGCGTCGCCGTCTTGAAGTGTTTCTCGAGGACGCGGCGCATCGACACGGGGTCGAAGCGCCAACTCTCGCGCTCGGTCGTGCGGGTCCCCGCCGCGGCGAGCTCGCGTGCGATCTCGGGAGCCCGCGCTGCGCTCTCGGGCGACCAGACGATCTCCGCGGGCTGCAGACGCGCCAGCTCGTCGCGCACCACGGCGAGTGGCAGCACAGCGCCCTGGAAGACGCCGGTCGAGAGGTCGACCCACGCGAGCGCCGCGCGAGGTGCTCGCGAAGCGCGCGCTTCGAGCACGAGCAACGATGCCAGGAAGTTGTGGGCGCGCGCGTCGAGAGCATCCTCCTCGGTGATGGTTCCCGCGGTGACTACGCGCACGATCGCGCGCTCGACCAGCCCCTTCGACGCCTTCGGATCGGTGGTTTGCTCGCAGATCGCGACCTTGTGGCCGCGCCGCACGAGCTTCATCAGGTACGAATCGAGGTTGCGTGCCGGAACGCCGGCCATCGGGATGGCGTTCGGGCCCTTGTCGCGCGACGTCAGCGTCAGGCCGAGCTCGCGCGAGACGAGCTTGGCGTCGTCGTGGAAGAGCTCGTAGAAATCGCCGAGGCGGAAGAAGAGCACCGCGTCGGGCTCCTCCTTCTTAGCGCGCCAGTACTGCGCCATGACCGGCGTCAACGAGGCCCCGGCGACGGAGCGGGCCTGGCCTCGCTCGCCATCGGACTTGGATTCGACGGAGCTCTGCGGATTCATGGCGTCTTTGCCCGCCGCGAAGCCGCCTGTGCGCGACCGCGAAGCCGTCCTGGACGAAGGACGAGCGGCGTGGCGTTGCAGTCTAAGGAGGACATGCCGAGCCACCAAGCCGCGCGGGTCTGGATCGAGTTCCTGGTACGCCGCTTGCCGAGCCGGCGCGCCCCCACTTGGAGGCCGCCGGTCGCTCCGCGTAGGCTACGCGACTCCGGTGCGCGCTCCGGATCCCCGTGAAGAGCTCTTCTCCCCTCCACCTTCGTCTCGTGCGTTGGGCTGCTTCGGCCCGCGTGCGCTTGTTCGGCGCCGTGTGCGCGACGAGCCTCGCTGCGTGCGCCACCTACAGCGAACGGACGGCCGAGGCCTACCGAGCCTTCGAGGCTGGCCGGTTCGTGGAAGCCGAGGGCGACTACGCGGATCCCAAGACCACCGACTCCGCGTTCCTCTCCGGCGCCGAAGCGGGGATGGCGGCGCTCTCGGGCGGTGACTTCGCGGCGGCGCAAGCGCACTTCGATCGCGCGCACGACGAGGTACGCGAGCTCGAGGACCGCGCCTTGGTCTCCGCCTCCGACCTCGGCGAGACGTTGATGTCCTTCGCGCTCAACGACACGTTCAAAGCGTACGAGGGCGAAGGCTTCGAGCGTGTGATGCTGCACGGCTGCCTCGCGATCACGTACCTCGCGCAGGGCAAGCTCGAGGGCGCCTATGTCGAGGGTCGACGCGCGAACAAGCTGCTCGAGAGCGAGGAAGCGCTCTACGAGACGCGCTACGCAGCAGGCGGACTCGGGCACTTCCTCTCCGCTCTCGCGTACGAGATGCTCGATCAGCCGAGCGATGCGTTCATCGACTACCAGCGCATGGTCGAGAAGGGTATCGGCAAGGAGCTCGCGGCCCGTGCGATGATCCGGCTCGCGCCGCGCCTCCAGCGCGAGAGCGACGTCGAACCCCTGATCTCGGCATTCGGCGCCGACCCCGCTCGTCCCGAGGGCGCCGCGACGATCGTGCTCGTCGCAGGCGTCGGCTCGGGCCCGTTCAAGCAGGAAGCAGGCCTCTCGATCCCGATCGATGGTGGCAAGTTCGTGCAGTGGGCCGTCCCGGTGCACGCCGTGCGGCCGCAACCAGTCACGAGCCTGGTCTTGCGTTTGGTCGGCGCCTCGCAATCGGTGCGGACGACAGTGATCGAGGACGTCGGCAAGGTCGCCAAGGAGAACCTCGACGATCGCATCGCGTGGCTCGCGGCGAAATCGGCGGTGCGCGCCGCCCTGAAGTACAAGCTGACGGACGAACTCGAGGACGAGCACGGATTGCTGGGCCTGCTCGCCGGCGACATCTTCACGATCGCGACGGAGCGCGCCGATCTGCGCGCTTGGCAGACGTTGCCCGATACGTGGCAGGCAGCGCGCGCGTTCGTGGCTCCTGGAACGCACCAGATCGTCGTCGATGCGGAAGGTGGTTCGAGCGCCGCGCTGGGCTCGTTCGAGCTGTCCGCCGGCGAGACGATGATCGTGTTCGCGCGGGCGCTCGGCACGCGGGTCTATGCGTATCCGATCGGCGGGCGCCGCGCCGATTCCGCCGCCGCGACGGCACCTATGCCCGACGCGCGGGTCGACGATCCCGCGAGCCCGTAGCTCATCCCCTCCCTACTCCCTCGAGGAAACGAACCATGAAGACCATTCCCTTCGCAACGGCGCTGCTCGCGCTCGCGGTGTCCGCCTGTGCCGGCCAGTCGTCGGTCGGAGGCACGCAGAACGTCTACTCCGGCGCCGAGAACCAAGCCGAACTCGGCCAAGTCTTCGGCAACAGCTACCTTTCGCGGGCGCTCAAGATCCAGAACTACCGCTCGAAGCGCTTGGACGACGGTCGTCTCGCGATCCAGTTCGAGCTCTTCAACGACAGCGACCAGAATCTGCGCTTCGCTTGGGCGCTCGATTGGTTCGATGCTCAAGGCTTCAAGGTCGCCGACACGACGCGTCACTGGGCCCCGATCCAGCTCGGCGGCGGAGGGTTCACCACCATCCAGCAAACGGGGCCGACCCCGACCGCGGAGAACTTCAAACTCCAGGTCACGTCGCCGAACGAAGTCCACTGATCTCCCATCTAACGAGGTATCCGATGAAGTTCGTGACCACATCGCTCCTTCTCGCGACGCTCGCGCTCGGCGCGTGTAGCTCGCTCAGCTACGACGACCCGGACAAGGTCGAGACGCTGACCATCGACTTCGGCTCGACCGACCTGCAAGAACTCGCGGGACACATGGTCCAGTCGCTGGTGACGTCGCAGTCGCTCAACTACATTCAGAAGTCCGGCGACGACAAGCGGATCATCCTGTTCGTCGGCGGTGTGAACAACCGCACCAGCGAGCACATCGACACGACCGGCATCACCGACTCCATCAAGGTCCCGCTGCTCCAGAGCGGCAAGTTCCGCCTCGCGACCAGCAAACAGGGACAGGACGAACTCGCGGAGCAGGTCCGGTTCCAGCAGGGTGAAGGTCGAGTCGATCCCGCTCAGGCGAAGGCCTTCGGGATGCAGGTGGGCGCTGACGTCATCCTGTACGGCAACCTGCGCTCGATCGAGAAGGCCAAAGGCCGCAACCTCGAGGACCTTGGCTACAAGAAGGACGACGTCTGGTACCAGTTCACGCTCGAGGCCGTGAACATCGCCACCGGCGAGGTCATTTGGGCCGACCAGAAGGAGCTGCGCAAGACGAAGAAGACCGGCATCTTCGGCAAGTAGCCCTGGGGCTATCCCGCGCGCATCTCGTCGTCCGCGCCGGACCGCGCGATGCGCGCGCTTCTTCTATAAGTCATTCATTTGCAATTAGTTGCGTGACGGTCCGCCATGGGCTCGAGCGCCCCCGTTCGGTCGACCCACCGATCTCGCTTGGACGTGTGCGCGCGCTGTCCGGATGGGGGACACAGACGCGGCAGCGCGCAGGGACGAAGGACGAACGGACACTCCTGAGATCGACACCTCTTCAGAGCTTCTTCACTCCTGAGCCCGGGCCCGCTACTGATCTGGCGGGCCCGAGTTCTTTCGTGGCGTCCCGCTGGGCGCCGCGACGCTCCCAAGGGGCCGTTCGCGGTGGCTAGGGCCTCCCCGCTTTTTTTGCCCGCCGGCGTTCGGTCGCGCCGTCGATCCGGCACAGGGTCGCGCAGCCCACGTGGCTGCGCTGGGGATCCTAAACTCTTCTCGATGCCACAAGCCCACCGGTTCACGCCGGTGGGCTTGTGTTTTTCTTGCACGCGCCGGTCCGGCTCCGGGTCGACACCGGCCCGCCTGCTCCACCAGAGCCACGGCAGCGACCGAAGTAGAGTCCGACTGACGCAGCTGGCGCGGCGCCCGGACTGAGGCGGTCGCTACAGTGCTCCGCTCCCTCGCATGTCCATCCATCTCGTCACCGGCGGTGCCGGTTTCATCGGGTCCCACCTCGTCAGCGCGCTCGTCTCCCGCGGCGACCGCGTGCGCGTGCTCGACAACCTGGTGACCGGCAGACGCGAGAACCTCGCGCACTTGGCGGTCGGTCTGGTCGGCAGCGGCGCGCCGGTGGAGTTCCTCGAAGGCGACATCGCCGATCCGCGCGCCGCGAAAGAGGCATGCAGGGGCGTCACGGCACTCTTCCACGAGGCCGCGCAGGTCTCGGTGCCGCAGAGCATCCACGACCCGAACCGCTGCTATGCGATCAATGTCGGCGGAACACTCAACCTGCTCGAAGCGGCCCGTGAATCGGGAGTGCAGCGGGTCGTCTTCGCCGCTTCGTCGGCAGCGTACGGAGATACCGAGGAGCTCCCGAAGCACGAGGCGATGTTGCCGCATCCGCTCTCGCCGTACGCGTCGTCCAAGGTCGGCGGCGAGCACCTGCTCTCGGTCTGGGGGCACGTGCACGGACTCAAGACGGTGTCGCTGCGCTACTTCAACGTCTTCGGTCCACGCCAGGTCGATGATTCGCCGTACACCGGCGTGATCGCGATCTTCGCGAAGGCGTTGATCGAAGGTCGCCGACCGACGGTCTACGGCGACGGCGAGCAGACGCGCGACTTCACGTACATCGCCAACGTCGTCCAGGCGAACCTGCTCGCGATCGAGCACGACCTGCCTGCCGGAGCGGTCGTCAATGTGGGCTCGGGCTCGCGCATAACGATCAACGAACTCTTCCGGGCGATGGCGACGCAACTCGGGAGCTCGGTCGAGCCGCGGTACGAGCCCGCGCGCGCCGGCGACGTGAAGCACTCGGTCGCGTCGCTCGAGCGCGCCTCGAAGTGGCTCGGTTACGCCCCGCGCGTGGGCTGGCGCGACGGTCTGCGCGAGACGGTCGACTGGTACCGCCAGCGCCTCGCCGCGCCGCGCGCTTAGGCAAGCTGCCGGGCCGCGGGCATCGACCGCCCGTTCGAGAGGCGGCACCTGGCGCCTCCGCGCCGAACTTGCCCGCTCAGGCGGCTGTCGCACGGGTTCTGCGCCTTCGGTCTACTTGGTGATTCTGGTCGCTCGGGATAATCTGGCGGGCTCTTTCAACGCTTCGCAAGACCGCGAAAGCGCGGCCCCACCCCATCCGATCCACATGAACCCGACCTCCGCCACGCAGACCCCGGCCGACTACAAAGCCGAGCTCGAACGCCTCCTCGGGCTGAAGAACGTCACCTACAAGTACAACCTCTCGAAGGACGAGCTCTTCCACGAGGCGATCAAGAGCGACCGCGGCCGCGTCCGGAAGGACGGCGGCTCGAACGAGCAGAAGTGCTATCCGACCAAGCTCGGCACGAAGGGCCCGCTCGTCTACTACACAGACCCGGATTGCACCGGCCGCCGCGTCAAGGACACCTACGCCGTCTGCTGGCCTGAGATCGCGGACGTGTTCTGGTGGAAGGACGACATGCAGCGCTACGACCCGGAGAAGTACCAGGGTCTGCTCAAGCGCGTCGTCGAGCACGTCAACAACAAGAAGTCGCAGCTCTACGTCAAGGACGTCTTCGTCGGCGCCGACCCGGACTTCGCGATCCCGTACCGCTTCGTCGGTGAGTACGCAGCACACGCGATGTTCGCCCACAACATGTTCCCCAAGGACCTGGTTGGGGTGAAGGACGTCGCCGCGCGCCGCTGGACGATGCTGAACGTTCCGTCGTTCGTCTGCGTGCCCGAACGCGACGGCTCGCGCGCGGAAGCCGCGATCATCATCGACGTCAAGAACAAGATCTGTCTGGTCGCCGGCCGCGCCGACTACTGCGGCGTGGTGAAGAAGACGATCTTCACCGTCGGCAACTACCTGCTGCCGCTGCAAGGCCGTCTGTCGATGCACTGCTCGGCGAACGTCGGACCCCGCGGCGATGCGGCGATCCTGTTCGGTCTGTCGGGCACCGGGAAGACGACGCTGTCGGCCGATCCTGACCGTCGCCTGATCGGTGATGACGAGACGATTTGGAGCGACGCCGGTCTCTGCAACCTCGAGGACGGCTGCTACGCGAAGCTGATCGACCTCAGCAAGGAAGCCGAACCCGTCATCGCGGCCGCGCTTTCCAAGTCCGGCACGATCATCGAGAACGTGCCGCCCGCGAAGGGCAAGAAGATGGAGGAGTGCGATCCGCAGGAGCTGGATCTCACCTACAAGTCGATCACGGAGAACACGCGATTCAGCTATCCGCTGACCGCAAACCCGAACGTGATGCCGCAGGCCCAAGGCCCGCACCCGGAGACGATCGTGCTCTTGACCGCGGACGCGTTCGGTGTGTTGCCGCCGGTCGCGGTGCTCGACGCCGAGCAGGTCATGTACCACTTCGTCTCGGGCTTCACCGCGAAGCTCGCTGGCACCGAGGTCGGCGTCACCGAGCCCAAGGCGGCGTTCAGCGCCTGCTTCGGAGCGCCGTTCATGGCCCACAAGCCGTCGGTGTACGCAAAGCTGCTCGGGGAGAAGATGCAGAAGCACCACGCTCGCTGCATCCTGCTCAACACCGGATGGAGCGGCGGCGCCTACGGCGTCGGCAAGCGAATTTCGATCAAGCACACGCGCGCGCTGCTCAACGCGGCGCTCTCGGGCGCGCTCGATGAGGTCGAGTACGAGCTGCACCCGACGTTCAACTTGAAGATGCCGAAGTCGTGCCCGGGCGTGCCCGCGGAGATCTTGAACCCGCGCAACACCTGGACCGACAAGGCCGCGTACGACACGGCCGCGACCAAGCTGCGCGACATGTTCCGGAAGAACTTCGAAGAGAAGGGCTTCGCGAAGCTCGGCATCAAGGCCGGCATGTGATCGGTCGCGGGACCGTCCCGCACGGTCTCGCAGGGACTTTCGAGGCGCGCAGCACGCACGCGAGCGGCGCGCCTCGTGGTGGCGGGCCGGACGGTTCCGCTCGGCGCCGTGCTATCCTCGGATCGGAAACTCGGAGGCGAAACCCGTGGCTGATGCAAAGACTCACTATCTCCAGGGACTGAAGCTCTTCGGACAGAGCAAGTTCGAGGAGTCGATCGTGGAGTACCGCGCCGCCCTCGAGTTGCAGCCCGACTGGGTCGACGTGATCCACGCGATGGCGACCGCGCAGTCGAAGCTCGGCCGTCAGGACGAGGCGATCGAGAACGTCCAGCGCGTGATCAAGCTGACGCCCACCGACGCCTTCGCGTTCACGTCGCTTTCGATCTTCCTCCAGCGCAAGGGCATGATCCCCGAGGCCGAGCAAGCCGCTGCGCAGGCGCGCATGCTCTCGTGGAAGGAAGAGCTGAAGAAGAACCCGAAGGCGCCGCCGCCGAGCGGGCCGGGTCCGATGCACGTCGTGCAGTGAGCCGACGGCGGGGCGTTCGCGCGCGATGATTCGATACGAAGGCACGCTCTACCGACCGCCGTCGGAGGCCGACAGCCTGATCCTGCAGGCGACGATCGGCTGCAGTTACAACGAGTGCACGTTCTGCGCGATGTACCGCGCGAAGCGCTTTCGCGTGCGGCCGATCGAGGAGCTCGCGCGCGAGGTCGAGTGGGCTTCGCGCGCGGAGCCCGACACGCGCAAGGTGTTCCTCGCCGACGGCGATGCGCTGATCGCGAAGAGCTCGTTCCTGCTGGACGTGCTCGCGCGCCTGCGCGCGGCATTTCCGGGACTCCAGCGCGTCAGTTGCTACGCGTCGCCACAAGCGCTCGCGGTGCGCAAGGTCGATGAGCTGGCTGCGCTGCGCGAGGCTGGGCTCTCCCTCTACTACCTCGGCATCGAGAGCGGCGACGACCAGGTTCTCGAGCGACTGAAGAAGGGTGTCGATTCGACGGAGCTGATCCGCGTCGCGAAGAAGGCGCACGATGCGGGAGTGAAGCTCTCGACGATGATCTTGCTCGGTGCGGGCAATCGCGCTCGCTCGCTGGAGCACGCGCGCAACTCCGCGCGCGTCGTCAACGCGATCCAACCGCGCTTCGTCAGCACCTTGGTGATGACGCCGGTCGAAGGCACGCCGCTTTGGGACGAAGCGGCGCGAGGCGAGGTCGACGAGCTCGCTCCGATCGAGCTGGCTCGCGAGCTGCGCGAGTTCCTGGCCGCGCTGCGCCTCGACGGCACGGTCTTCCGTTCGAATCACGCCAGCAACTACCTGGCGCTCGGTGGGGCGCTGCCGAAGGACCAGGCGAAGCTCGTCGCCGCGCTCGATGCGGTGCTCGACGATCCGCGCAACGCACGGTTTCGCCCGGAATGGACTCGCGGGCTCTGATCGCGGTCGCGCTCGCCGCGGGAGCGAGTGCGTGCGCCGGGCAAGAGCGCATCGCCGGTGAACCGGGCTGGAAGCTCGTCTGGCACGACGAGTTCTCTGGCGAGGGTCCGGTCGACGAATGCGATTGGGTCTACGAGCAGGGCTTCGTTCGCAATCAGGAGCTCCAGTGGTACGCGCCCGAGAACGTGCGCCGCGAGGACGGCGTGCTCCTGCTCGAGTCGCGCCGCGAACGACGCGCGAACCCGAACTTCGAGTCGGGGTCGAAGGACTGGCGTCGTTCGCGCGAGTTCGGCGAATTCACGTCGGGATCGATCAAGACGCACGGGTTGCACGAGTGGCTTTACGGCCGCTTCGAGCTCAAGGCACGCATCGACACTCGCCCCGGACTGTGGCCGGCGTTCTGGACGGTCGGCACCGCACGGCCGTGGCCGGGGTGCGGCGAGCTCGACATCATGGAGTACTTTCGCGGCACGCTGCTCGCGAACGCGGCGTGGGCGAGCCCGAAGTCGGGCGCGGCGGTGTGGGACGCTTCGACGACGCCGCTCGCGCAGCTCGCCGGCGACTATAGCGACGATCGCGACGATGGAATTGGGGCCTGGAGCTCGCGCTTCCACGTCTGGCGCATGGATTGGGACGCCGAGCGGACCCGCTTCTTCGTCGATGGCCGCTTGCTGAACGAGGTCGACGTCGCGCGAGCGCGCAACGACAGCCCCGATCGCGCGTTGCCGTTTCGCGAGCCGCAGCACGTGATCTTGAACCTCGCGATCGGAGGCACGGCGGGCGGCGATCCGAGCGCGACCGAGTTCCCGGCTCGCTTCGAGGTCGACTGGGTACGCGTCTGGCAACGCGAGTGAGCCCATGGAACGCGCACGGGCCGCGTCGAACGACGTCGACGCGGCCCGTGCGATGAGCTCGGCTCGACTACTCGTCCTCGCCGATGCCGAGGATCTTGCGGCCGTCCTCGGAAATGCGCTGCGGCGTCCACTGCGGCTCCCACACGACGACGACCTCGGTCGACGTGACACCGTTCACGGTGTTGACGCGGCGACGCACCATCTCGGGGATCGTCTTCGCTTCCGGGCACGACTGCGAGGTCAGCGTCATCGTGACGTTGCACACGCCGTCGGCGCACTTCACGTCGTACACGAGCCCAAGGTCGACGATGTTGACCGGAATCTCGGGGTCATAGACCTGCTTCAGCTCGGCGTAGATCTGGTCGAGTTGGCTGCTCATGGACGTGGGTTCTTGGGTCATGGGGAGAATCGCGAGCTCCGGATTGTAGCCCTCGCCCGACGAACCTGGAACGACGGCGCAGCTTAGCGGCTACGCACCCTCACGATCGGGCCGATCGGGCGGCGCGGCGGCGCGGCGGCGGGCGAGCAGCGGCCCGAGCTCGGCGATCACGTTGCCCGCGAGCAACGCCCCGCCGCCGATCCACAGCCAGCGATTGAACGAGTCCGACCCGACACCGATCGAGATGAGGGCCGCCCAGACCGGCTCGATCGCGTACAGAATCGCGGCGCGCACGGGGTCCAGTTCGCGCTGGAACACGTTCATCAGCGAGATGGCGACGACGGTCGCGAGCAACGACGAGCCGAGGAGCGGGATCAGGAAGGTGCGATGGGTGACGAGTTGGAGCACTTCGTCGCCTCCGACGTGCGCGCCGAGTCCGAACCCGACGAGCAACGGCAGCGACGCGGCGGTTACCACGATGAACGAAGCCAGCGTCACCGGCATCGGCGCGACGTTCTTGGTGATGCGATCGGTCGCGAGAATGTGCCCGGCGAATACGAGCGCGCAGCCGACCGTCAGCCACTCGCCGAGTCCGAAGGTCAGCTGCGGCGGCCCGCCGATGAACGCGCCACCGAACGTCGCGAGCAACGCGCCGAGGATCAGCACCGGATGCGGCGCCTTGCGAGCGACCGCGGCGGAGAGCAGCGCGGTGAAGACGACGTAGAGACTGGTCAAGAACGCCGACACCGCCGGCGAGACGCCTTCGAGGCCGAACATCTGCAACACGAAGCCGCAGAAGAGCAACCCGCCGAGCCAGAGCCCGCCGAGCCAGACTCGCGCGTTCAAGCCGCGACGCGCGCTCGGCACGGTGAGCGCGAGCACCAACGCGGCGACCCCGAAGCGCAGGACGAGGAAGAGCGCGATCGTGAACAGCCCCAAGTCCCGCCCGACGCTCGCGTCGTCGGCGTCGATCGCCTGCTTCATCCAGACGAACGTCAGCCCCCAGACGAGCGTCACCGCGAGCAGCGCGAGCGCCGCCTTGCGTTCGATCGAGTGCTGTCGGTTCGCGGCGGACATCGGGCGCACGAGGGTAACGGCCCCCCGCGTCGCGTGCACGACGTGGGACACTGCCTCTCACCGCTGTGCCAAGACGGAGGGGAAAACGCGCCAGCGAAGGAGTTCGCCGACGCTCCACGGATGATCCTCGAGGCCGAGCTTCGTCGCCGGCGTCTCGAGCGGCTTGCGGTTGATCCTGGCGCGGAT
>JACRIN010000049.1 GCA_016220085.1 Planctomycetota bacterium | reverse complement strand
TTGAACCGGGCAAGTGACGGACCGCCGGGGAACACGGTGGTGTGGCGCGGCATGGCACGCCTCACCGATATCGCGATTGGCTACGAACTCGCGGGCGGGAGCGAGAATTGTGGGTAATCGAAAGGTTCGCCGGACGGATACCATTGATGCGTGTGTGACGCGTGGAAGGAGTCTCCGATGTGTGTGCGGCGTAGAGAGGCCGACGTGCCCTACGAAGCGCCGGACCGGCGGCATGCTCAGACTCCGGCGACGAGCTCGGCGGCGAGATGGGTGAGCCGGTGGACCGCATCGTCGGCAACCGCTTGGTCCGTTTCTGCTGCTCGGGCTGCCTCCCGAAGTTCGAGAAGAAGCCCGACGAGTACCTCGCCAAGCTGAACGCGGCGGCGAGCGAGCAGCAGCGCGCGCAGTACCCGCTCGCGACCTGCGTGGTCTCCGGCGAGAAGCTCGGCGGCGAGATGGGCGAGCCCGTCGAGCAAGTCGTGTCGGGACGCCTCCTGCGCTTCTGCTGCAAACCGTGCATCGCGAAGTTCGAGAAGGACCCGGTCAAGTTCTTCGCCCTGCTCGAGCGCGGCAACCCGGCGAAGGCCGACGCCGGCGCGACGGGTGCCGCGGGGGCCTACGTCTGTCCGATGCACGCCGACGTCGTCCAAGCTAAGCCCGGCCGGTGCCCGAAGTGCGGCATGGACCTCGTCAAGAAGAAGTGACTCCGACGCGGGGGCCGAGGTGCGCACCGGTCGGGTCGCCGACCGACTCGCGCGCGGCCCGGCGCGTGCGACAATCTGCCCGGCGCGCGCGACACGACGGCCCGGAGTGCGCGCTCGGCGTGCGCCGACGGGACCCGCGGTTTGCGCGACGGCGGCGATGTCGAGCGGACGCCCGACCGCGCGCACGGGTCCGGCCGCCGCTCGCTCCACCGGTCTCGACCGCTCTCCAACGTGCTTCGAACACGCGCCCGGACGTCGGAAACCGCCGCGTCGGCGGCGCGCGCGGATCCGTGGCTCGCTCGCGTCGCCAACACGGTGCGGCGGTGGTCGTAACGGGCTATCTTTCCCGCCCTTCGAAGCAGCGATCCCCGATGAGCCTTTCCCCGAGTCCCTCCGGCGTCCGGCGCGCAGCGCGTCGCCGCCGCCGAACGTCCTAGCGGAGTCACGCGTGGCGCATTCGGAAGAGCAGTCGGGCGTCGTCGCGAGCGACCTGATGGCGCGGGTGCGCCAGATCCAGATCCGCACGCACAAGCTCGTCGACGACGCGCTCGCCGGAGCCTACCACTCGACGTTTCGCGGCTCCGGCATCGAGTTCGACGAAGTGCGGCCGTACGAGGCCGGCGACGACGTGCGCACGATCGACTGGAAGCGCACGGCGCGCGCGCAGCAGCCGTTCGTCAAGAAGTACGTCGAGGAGCGCGAGCTCTCGGTCGAGCTCTGCGTCGACACCAGCCGCTCGATGGACTTCGGCACGCGCGAGTCGTCGAAGCGCGAGCTCGCGGCGCAGTTCTGCGCGCTGATCGCGTTCGTCGCGCAGCGCCACCAGGACCGCGTCGGCCTGCGACTCTTCGGCGCCGAGATGGGGTTGCACCTGCCGGCGGCGAAAGGCGGCGGCGCGGTGTCGCGGCTCGTGCGCGAGGTGATCGCCGCCGAGCCGACCGACGGCCGCGCGGACTACGCGCACGCGCTCGAACAGGCGCGGCGCACGTTGCGTCGACGTTCGTTCATCCTGGTGATCAGCGACTTCGCCGACGTCCACGAGCGCCGCGAGTGGGCGGATCGGCTGGTGCCGCTCGCGCGTAGGCACGACGTCGTGCTCGTGCGCGTCGTCGATCCGTTCGAGGAAGAGCTCCCGAACGCGGGCGTCGTGCTGCTCGCCGACCAGGAGAGCGGCGAGCTCCGCGAGGTCGACACGCGCTCCGCGCACGTGCGGGCGAAGTGGGCCGAGGCCGCGGCGTCGCGCCGCGCGGGCTTCCAGGCCTTGCTCGCGCGCGCCGGTTGCGACGCGATCGAGCTCTCGACCGCGCGCGACGTCGCCGCGCCGGTGATCCAGTTCTTCAAGCAGCGCCGACGGAGGCGGGGGACGCGATGATCGCGGCTCTGCTGCTTTGTCTCGCGCAGTCGACCGCGCCGGCCGAGGTGCCCGGGGCGACCGAGGTGACTCGCGCGGCCGATGCGCCCCGCGCGACCGGCGCACCCGAAGCGCCCGATGCGACAGGCGCGACCGATGCGTCGAACGCGCCCGGCGCGACCGCGGTGCTGCTCGCCGATTCGAAGTCGGTCGAGGTCGGCCAGGCGATCGAGCTCGTGCTCGAAGTCGAGCACGCGCTCGACGCGATGGTGCGCGTGCCCGACGAGCAGCTCGGCCTCGACGATTCGTGGGTCGTGCTCGCGCGCGAGGAGCCGCGCGCGCGTCCGACCGGCGACGGCCGCGCGCGGACGACGCTGCGCGCGACGGTGGCGTCGCTCGAGCCCGGCGAGCGCGACCTCGCCGCGCTCCAGGTCGAGATCCTCTCGCGCGCCGAGAACTTCGTGATCTTCGCGACACCGCCGCACGTCACGGTCGCGAGCGTGCTCGGCGACGAGGACCACGAGCGTCCGCCGCACGGCTTCCGCGAGAACGTCGACCTCGGGCCCGAGCGCGAGCCGTGGCCGTGGCTCGTCGGACTCGGGCTCGCGCTGGTCATCGCGGCGATCGGCGGGGGCGTGTGGCTCGGTCGGCGCTCGCGTCGGCGCGCCCTGGCCGCCGCGGCCGAGCCCAGCGCGCTCGCGCGGCTCGACGCGCTCGAGCGCAGCGACTTGGAGCGCGGCGAGCTCGCCCGCGAGGCGCATTTCGAGCTGACGCGCGTCCTGCGCACGGAGATCGACCGCCGCGCGGGCGTGCAACGCGCCGCGCTCGACGACGACGAGTGGCTCGAGCGCGCGCTCGCCGACGCGGGCCTGGCCGCGCGCATCGGGCCTGAGCGCGAGCGCCTTGGCGCGTTGCTCGCCGCGTGCCGCGAAGTGAAGTACGGCGGCGCTCCGGCGACGCACTGGGCCGCCCGCGAGCGCATCGGCGGCGCGCGCGCGATCCTGAAGAGCCTCGAGAGCTCCGCGGAGGCGCCGCGATGAGCGCGCTGATGTTGCTGCAGACGCTCGGCGAGCAAAAGGGCACCGGCGCGGCCGAATGGCACGTTTGGGGCGACTACTACCTCGCCAATCCGTGGTGTCTCGCGGTGTTGCCGCTCGGGCTCCTCGCATTCGCCTGGGGCCGGGTGCGCGCGGGTCGCGCCGCCGCGCGCGTGTCGGTCCTGCCGACGGCGGCGTTGCCGCGTTCGTGGCCGCAGCGCCTGACGTGGCTCGTCGCGAGCGCGCAGCTCGTCGCGCTCTTGCTCGCGACCGTCGCGCTCGCGCGGCCCGTGCGAGCGAACGAGCAGCGCACCATCGACGCCGAGGGCGTCGACATCCTCTGCGCGGTCGACCGCTCGGGTTCGATGCAGTACCCGGACCTCGATCCGAAGCTCAATCGCCTCGAAGTCGTCAAGCAAGTCGTCGGCGCGTTCGCGGCGCGCCGGATGAGAGACGAGGTCGGCGCGCAGGACAACGTCGGGCTGCTGGTGTTCGCGCGCTATCCCGAACTGCTCTGCCCGTCCACGCTCGACGTCGATGCGCTCACCGGCTTCTTGAAGTCGGTCGAGCTCGTCAAGTACGAGGCCGAGGACGGCACCGCGATCGGGCGCGCGCTCGCGAAGTGCGTCGCGGTGATGCGCGGGAGCGAGTCCAAGTCGAAGGTCGTCGTGCTCCTGACCGACGGCGAAAACAACCTCGACGACATCACGCCCGCGGCGGCGGCCAAGCTCGCCGCGGAAGCCGGCGTCAAGGTCTACACGATCCTCGCGGGCAAGTTCGTCTACCAACCGGACGTGTTCGGTCGCCCGCGGCCGATGCAGAGGGAGCTCGACACCACCGATCTCGAGCGCATCGCGAAGGACACCGGCGGCCGCTTCTTCCGTGCGCGCGACGAAGCCGAGCTCGAGAAGACCTACGCCGAAATCGAGCGCCTGGAACGCACGCCGCGCGAGGAACGCCGCTTCGTCGAGACGTTCGACCTCTATCGTTGGTTCCTCGAGCCGGCGCTCGCGCTCTACCTGATCGCATGGATCTCGGCGTCGACGTGGGCGCGGAGGGTCGCATGACGATCTTCGGATTCGAGCTCCTGCGGCCGGAAGGGCTCGCGTGGCTCGGCGCTGCGTTGGCGCTCGCTGCATTCGGTGCCTTCGGTCTCGCGCGGCGTGCGCGCGATCGGCGGCGGCTCTCGGGCGTCAAGGCGATCGGTCGGATGTTCCCGCGGAGCTCGGTCACGCGCGAGCGGACTCGGGTGTTGCTCGCCGTCCTTGCGGCGCTGTTCCTCGCGCTCGCGGCGGCGGGGCCGGTGCGCGGGTACACGTTGCGGCCGGTCGAGAGGCGCGGGCTCGACCTCGTCGTCTGCCTGGACACGTCGCGCTCGATGCTCGTCCGCGACGCGAAGCCAGATCGACTGACGCGCGCGAAGCGCGAGATCTCGGCGCTGTTCCAAGAGCTCGCGGGCGACCGCGCCGCGTTGATCGCGTTCAGCGGCGAGCCGCGTGAAGTCGCGCCGCTGACCCACGACGCGGCGACGCTCGAGAAGCTCTTGTCGTTCGTCGACACCGACGACAATACGCTCGGCGGCACCGACCTCGGCGGCGCGATCGAGCGCGCGTTGCTCGCGCTGGATGCCGAATCGAGCTCCTCGCAAGCGATCGTGCTGGTCACCGACGGCGAGGATCTCTCCGGGCACGGCCAGGAAATCGCGAAGCGTGCCGCCGAGCGCGGCGTGCGCGTGTTCGTGCTCGGCATGGGCACCGAGCAGGGCGGCTAGATCCCGTTGGTGCGCGAGGACGGCGTCGAGAGCTTCCTGCGCGACCGCGAAGGCAAGGAAGTCGTCTCCGCGATGGACGTGCGGAGCTTGACCGCGCTCGCGGACGCGACCGGCGGCACGTTCCTCGCATCGACGCAGTCGCCGACGCCGCTCTCCGATCTCTACCACAAGCGCATCAAGCAGCTCGAGGCCCGCGTCTACGAGACCGGCGAGGAGCGCGTGCCGCACGATCGCTTCCAGTGGTTCCTCGCGCTCGCGCTCGGGTGCATGCTCGCGGAGCTCGCGCTGCGCGAGCGGCGTTCCGGCGGCGTGGGTGCGAACG
>JACRIN010000047.1 GCA_016220085.1 Planctomycetota bacterium | reverse complement strand
TGATGGTGAGCACGCGCCCACGCTAACCGTCGTCGTCGAGCGCCGGCCGCTCCGCGCAAGTCAAACCGACGTCAAGCGCCTCCGGCGCATCCGCGCGCCGTCGGACTTGCGTACCGCGCGAGTCAGCGGAACGTCAAGCGCTCGCGGGACCGCGGCTCACAACTGCGCGAGCACGTGATCGACCTCGTCGGGCGAGCCCATGATCACGCTGGTGCGTTGGTGCAGGTCCTCGGGCTGGATTTCGAGGATGCGCTGCTTGTCGGCGAACGACTTGCCGCCCGCTTGTTCGATGATCATCGACATCGGGTTGGCCTCGTACATCAACCGCAGCTTGCCCTTCGGCGCCTTCGCCGTCGGTGGATACAGGAACACGCCGCCCTTCAGAAGGATCCGGTGCACGTCGGCGACCATCGCGCCGGCGTAACGGCTCGAGTACCCGTTCGACTGCGCCCAGTCGAGGTAGTTCTGATATCCGGTCGGGAACGACTTCCGGTTCCCTTCGTTCATCGAGTAGTTCTTCGACTTCGTCGGGATCCGCAAGTTCTCCTCGACCTCGAGGAACGCGCCGATCGACGGATCGAGCACGAACATGTCGACGCCGGTTCCGGTCGTGAGCACGAACACCACCGACGAGCCGTACAGGATGTAGCCCGCGGCGACCTGCCTGACGCCGGGTTGGAGCACCGAGCGCTCGACCGGCATCACGCGCCGATCGTGGCGCAGCACCGAGAAGATCGTGCCGACGGCGCCGCACGCGTCGAGGTTCGCCGAACCGTCGAGCGGGTCGAAGAGCACGACGTACTTGCGGTCGCCTTCGGTCTCGGTGCGCAGCATGATCGGCTCTTCGTTCTCTTCCGACGCGACGATCGCGACGCCGGCGCGCGAGCCCAGGCAGCGCAACAACGTCTCGTTCGCGATCACGTCGAGCTTCTGCTGGCGCTCGCCCTGCACGTTGTCGGAGTCGAGCGAACCGAGCACGTCGTTCAACCGCGCGCGCCGGATCTTCGACGCGATCATCTTCGCGGAGAAACTCATCGCCGACAGGATCCACGACAGCGTGCCCGTCGAGTTCGGGTACTTCGCCTCCTCCGCCAGGATGTGGCTCTGGAGCGTCGTCAGGTTGTCGTGACTCGTGAGGTGGTGCTGTGCCTTGAGCGCGGGCGTCGTTTCCATGAGGCGAACGACGGTAGGTCGGGAGCGCGAAACCGACAAGTCCCCCGACGCCGGAGTCGCGCCGCGCGCGCGAGCCGCTTCAGAGGCGCAACGCCCGCGCGACGGCGGCGACCAGCTCGGCGGGCTCGGGCAAACGGCCCTTGCCGTCGTCGCCGCAGGCGGTGTGGCCGACCGCGGGCTCGAGCACGAGCCAACCGTCCTCGCGCAACAGCGCGAGATTGCGCTGCACGGGACGAGCGTCGAGCATCGTCGGATTCATCGCCGGAGCGAGCAGCCGCGGGCGATTCGCGGGCAACGCGAGCGCGAGCGTCGACGCGAGGTCGTCCGCTTGGCCGTGCGCGAGGCGCGCGATCAGACCGGCGCTCGCGGGCGCGACCAGCAGGAGCTCCGCCCACTTCGCGAGCTCGATGTGATCCATCGCGCCGCGCCGCGCGGGTCCGAACTCGTCGACCGACGCGGGCTCGCCGGTGACCGCCTCGAAAAGCTGCGGATTCACGAGCTGCGCCGCGCGCGGCGTCAGGACCGCGCGCACGCTGTGGCCCGCTTGCGCGAGCTTGCTCGCGAGGTCGCACGCCTTGTAGATCGCGACCGATGCACCTGCAGCGAGAACGATTTTCGCCATGACGCGACAGTCTACGCGTTCGCGAGCGCCGCCACGAGCCGCGACGCGCCGCCACGCGTCAGCACTCACGGCCACTCCCCTCGGCGGCCGAGCGGCGGGCCTCGGCAAGCTCCATGCGGTGCGGCGCAGCCGACGAACCACGCGCACGAGCGGCCCGCGGTGATTTAGAATCGCGCGCCTTCCCCATGACGTCGCAACCGAAGACCCTCGACGTCGCGCGCGTGCTCGCGTTCGCGCAACGGCTGCAACTCGCCGTCGACCTCCCCCGCATCGCCGCGGAGGTCGAGCGCGAGCTCGCCGACGCGCTCGGCGCCGAACGCGTCGAGCTCTGCGTGCGCGCGGCGAGCGACCACGGGCTCGCGACGCGGGTCGGCTCCGGAGCGCGCGCGGCGGGCGAGCTCTCGCGCGAGCAGGCGCTCGCCGTCGGCGAGGGTCGGGCCCGCGCGGGCCGCGACGCGCCGAGCCCCGCCGACTCGCGCCTCGCAGCGCGCCCGCCGACCCGCGTCGAACTCGCGGTCGACGGCGCATCGCTCGGCTGGCTCGACATCTGGCTGCCGACCTCCGTCGCGCGCGAGACGAGCCGTGCCGAGCTCGCGTACCTCGCCGCGCTCGGCGATCAATCCGCCGCGGCGGTCGCTCGTGTGCGGCTCGCCGATGAACGCATCGCTGTCGCGGTCGCGCGCGAGCGACGCGGCGAGCTCCGCAAGCGCGAAAGCGCCGGCTTGGTCGCGAACGCGTTGATCCACGACTTCAAGAACCTGATGACGGTGATCGCGTGGCGCACGGAAGCGCTGCACGGCGGCGCGGTGAGTGGCCGCGCGCTCGATCTCGATTCCGCCGACGCGATCCTCGAAGCGACCAAGCGCGGCTCGGCGCTCGCGCGGCGCTTGCAGATCTTCGGGCGGCGAGCGGATCCGGTGGTCGAAGCGTTCGACCTGGTCGAGCTCGTCGACGAGGTCGCGATGCGCCTCTGCGACTGGCTCGACTCACGCGATGCAGTCCGCGTCGAGCACGCGACGGCGACGGCGCTCGTGGTTGCGGATCGCTGGCAGGTCGCGCGCTTCCTGATCGAGCTCATCTTGCACGCGAGGGACTCCGCGAGCGCGGGCGCGACGGTCCGGCTCGGTGTGCGCGATTCGGAGTCCGGCACCGAGCTCGAACTCGTGCCCGGCGTCGCCGACGACTTGCTGGAGCGCGCGTGCAAGGCGTTCTGCGCGCCGCGCGCCGGCAACGCGCTCGGCAGCGCGCTCGGCGACTCGGTCGGCAGCGCGCCCGGCGACCGGCCTCGCGAAGCTACGCTCGACCATCAAGCGAGCTCGCACTCGCTCCACGGTCCGCTGCTCGTGCCCGGCGCTCCGGGAGCGCGTGTCGAGCTCCGCGACGACGGCGCCCGCGGCCCAAGCGTGCTCTTGCGCTTCCCGCACGTCGGTTGAGCGCGGGCTCGACTCGATCGCTGCGTGCGCCTGCGCTTCCGCGCGTCGGTTGAGCGCGGGCACGATTCGATCGCTGCGTGCGCCTGCGCTTCCCGCACGTCGGTTGAGCGCGAGCACGACTCGATCGCTGCTCCCACGCGACCGCGCGCGCTCGGTCGACGCCAAGCTCGGCGCACGCAGCGCGTTCACCGCAAGCGCGACGGGCCGATCGCTTCACGCTCGTCGGGCGCGCGAGGCACTCGATCGCCCGATCCGCGCGACGAACCGTTCGAAGTCGGGGCGAGGGTTCGACCGACGCACACACCTCGACGTGGCCCGCAAACTCGATCCGATCCGCACGGCCCGAGCGCGGCAATTCGACGCGCGGTGATTTTCCGTCGCGCGCGCGGCCGAAGCGAGGAACACTCTCGATGGACGAAACCGCGATGCGCGTCTTCTACTGCGATCACCACGAGGTGCGGCTGCCCGAAGGCCATCGCTTCCCGATGTCGAAGTACGCCCGGCTGCGGAGGCGCTTGATCGCGACCGACGTCGTGCTCGAACACGAGCTCGTCCCCGTCGATCCGGCGCCGCTCGATGTCGTCCTGCGCGTCCACGCCGCGGAGTACGTGCGCAAGTTCGTCGACGGCACGCTGGAGCCGAAGGCGATCGCGCGCATCGGCTTCCCGTGGTCGCGCGAACTCGTGCAGCGCTCGCTCGCGAGCGTCGGTGCGACGCTCGCCGCGGTCGAAGCCGCGCGCGCCGACGGTTTCTCGGGCTCGCTCGCCGGCGGCACGCATCACGCGCGCCGCGACGAGGGCTCGGGCTTCTGCGTGTTCAACGACCTCGCGATCGCCGCCCGCGAGCTGCTCGCTCGAGCCACTGCGCGCCGCGTGCTCGTCGTCGACCTCGACGTGCACCAAGGCGACGGAACCGCCGCGATCTTCGCCGACGAGCCGCGCGTGTTCACGTTCTCGATGCACGGCGCGAAGAACTTCCCGAGTCGCAAGGAAACGAGCGATCTCGACGTCGCGCTCGACGACGACACCGGCGACGACGAGTACCTCGAGCGCTTGGACGACGCGCTGGCGCGCGCGCTGGAGGCGAGTCGGCCCGATTTCGTGCTCTACCAGGGCGGCGTCGATCCGCTGGACGCGGACCGACTGGGGCGCCTCGCGCTCTCGCACGCAGGTCTGCTCGAGCGCGACGCGCGAGTCTTCCGTGAGGCTCGAGAGCGCGGACTACCGATCGCGGCGACTCTGGGTGGCGGTTACGCGGAGCCGATCGAGCTCTCGATCGAAGCGCACGTGAACACCTACCGCGCCGCGCGCGCTCGTTCTCGGATCTAGGACCCACCCGACGAACGGATTCGTAATGAGGCGCCGAGCGAAGCGTCCCTAGAGTCTTCGCCCCAACCGCTCCTCTCATGGAATTCGCCTCGCAAGTCGATTTCGAGCGTCTGCATTCGTTCGCCAACGAACTGCAGCGCGCGACGAGTTTCTCCGAGCTCCTGCACTGCATCGACACGGAGGTCCGCGCCGTCCTCGGCTATCGCCAATCGTGGCTCGTCGTGTTCGATCCGGTCGATCCGACGCTCGCGCGTTTGGTGGAGACCGTCGGGGATCACACGGAGCTCGTGCTTCGCCACTGCACGGTGATCCCGACGATCGGCGATCGGATGATGGACGAGATCCGCGCGAGTCGAGGCCCGGTCATCGTCACGGATGCGCGCACCGATCCGCGCACCAACAAGGCGATGGTCGAGCGACTCGGCAATCGCACGATCTTGAACGTTCCGCTGGTGCTCACGGATATGCCGCTCGGTTGTCTCGGCACCGGCACGTTCGCGCCCGAGGAATGTCGCGAGCCGACGAGAACGGAGCTCGACTACCTCGTCGCGCTCGCGGCGCGCGTCGCGAGCACGGTCGAGCGACTTTGTCGCAGCGAATCGCGCGAGCGATTGCTGCGTTCGCAGTTCCGTGTCGGACCGACCGCGCAGGTTCGCACGTTGGATCTGCGCGAGCTCGTCGCGCGCACGGTCCGGACGCTCGGCGACTTGCTGGGCGACAGCGTCGAGCTCTCGGTCGATCGCGGCGAGGACGCGGCGTTCGTCGACGCCGACGAGGCCGTGATCGCGCCGTTGATCGCGCACGTCGCGCTGGACGCGTGCGAGGCGCTCTCCAACGGGGGCCGCGTCGCGATCACGACCCGACGCGTCGTGCGCGACGCACCGGACGGCTCCGAGCGTCGCTCGTTCGTCGTCGTCGGTTTCCGCCCGAGTTCGGCCGATCCCGAGCGCGTCGAAGCGCTTCGGACTCAGTTCGAGCGCGCACAGCCCGACGCCGAGGACGGCACGCTCGCGACCGACATGAGCAGCACGCTCCGGCGCCTCGGCGGCTTCATCGAGGTCACGCACGGGCCCGGTCGCGGTGCGAGCCTGCTCGTTCACTTCCCCACGACGAAGCACGGCGCGACGCAGCGCGCGTCGTCGGGCTGGGAGACCGTGCTGCTGGTCGAGGACGACGGCGCGACCCGCGGCTTCGTCGCGGAGGCGCTGCGCGGCTGCGGGTACACCGTCTTCGAGGCCGCCGACGGCGCGCAAGCGCTGCGCATCCTCGGCGAGTTCCCGCGTCGGATCGACTTGATGGTCTCCGACGTCGTGCTACCCGGCATCAACGGCTTCGAGCTCGCCGAGCAACTGCTGGCGGTCAGTCCGAGCTTGCGCGTGCTCTTCATGTCCGGCTACGTCGGCGAGCTCCGGCCCACCGGCAAACGCGGTGTCGACGCCGAGCGCCTGCTCGCGAAGCCGTTCACCGCCGCGGACCTCGCATCGCGCGTACGCGGCCTGCTCGACGCGACCTCCGACGCGCGCGCCTGAGAGCACGGCGTCCTCCGTTGCGTCGGGGCGCGCGACGCTGACGCAGCGACTCGGCGCGTTGTGGGTTCGATCGAGCGACGCGCCAGTCACACCGATGCCTGCGACGCGCGCGGCAGTCCCGACTCGCGGTCGCGAGATCGACTGCGCGAGAAATGTCGGAAGTCGTGGTTCAGCCGCGCGGGCGTGAGGACTCCAACTCAGGGATAGCACCCTCGACGACGAAAGGAGTCTCATCGTGTTGCTCACCCTGCTGCTTCTGTTCCTGGCCGACCCGGCGTCCCTGGCCGCCAGCGCGACCATCCCCGGTCAACAGCCGACGATCACCATCGCGTTCGCCGGCAATCGCGCCGACGACGGCGGGCCCTACTGGCGCCCGCCGGGCGAATCGACTCCGCTCGCCGACGACGGTTACTACGTCGACGGCAGCAAGCAAGTCGAGGATTGGATGGAGATCGAAGTCGACGCCGTCGATCCCGATCAACCGTCGAACCCACTCGCCATCCAGAGCGTGAAACTGCGTTGGCTTGGCGCGTCGGATCCGGCGTTCCCGCCTCTGTTGTTGAGCCAGCACTTCTTCACGCGACTCAACGGCTTCCGCTGGCGTCTGCGGACGGATCAATTGCCCGTGCCGATCATGACGCAGGAAGGCATGCACTACACCTTCGAGGTCGTCGCGCTCGACTCCAACGGCGATTCGGCGACGGCGAAGTGGGAGAAGATCGCGCCGCACTCGACGCCGAGCAATCCGATCTACGCGCGGCGCTTCGTGCAGCTCGGCTGCACGCCGGTCGATCTCTCGTACCGGCCGTACTACCTGCGCGTCGGCGACTACGGCCTGATCACCGCCGACGATCGCGGCACGCACGATCGATACCGTCACGACACCGGGCCGGAGATGGGGTACTTCGACACCGGCGAACTCAGTTCCTTCTTGCCGACGAACGTCGTCGAGCAGCGCTGGTGCCAGCAACTCACGGCGTACTGGTTCGGAGACAAGGTCTGCGTCGACGAGTTCACGCTCTCCAACGTCTACTTCCACACCTGGATGTCGACGATGCTGCCCGTGAGAGACTTCGAGATCGGCTGGAAGAAGACGAGAGGCAACTCCGGCACCGGCGCGTGGCTCGACTTCTTCACCTGGAACCACGCGCAGGCCCACACGTTCGTCGAGTACACGGGAAATCCGGAGACGAGCAGCAACTACGGCCTGATGACGCGCCTCATGGACACGCAAGAGACGACGTTCACCGACAACACGATCCACGAGCTCTTGATCTCGACGCAGCAGTTCGCGTTCCGACCTTCGACGATCTGCAGCCGGCGCTCCGTCTCCTTCGTGATCTTCAACGTGCCGGAAGACGAGCAGGTGCTCCGCTCGCTCGACACCGACGGGGACGGACTCGACGACTACGCCGAGCTCTACGAGACCTACACGTCGCCGTTCCTCACCGACACGGACGCCGACAATCGACCCGACGACTTCGAAATCGGCCAAGGCACGGATCCGAACGTCTTTGACCCGAAGCCCGACGACGACGACCCGCTGCCCGACGAACAGGGCTAGTGTCGCAAGGCGCCGCTCCGCCGCGGGGCGGCGCCGCTGTGTCCGTAGGCCAACGGTCGCTCAGCCGGCGCCGCCGACGCGTGGCGGCCGAACGCTTCGATGACGTAGAGCGCGAACGAGCAGCCGATCGGGAAGAGGAGCTCGTTCGCGGCGCCCGATCGCGAGCTCGCTCGATCGCGAACGTGACCGGCGCGAACGTGACCGGTGCGAGCGCGGGCTCGGGCTGCCTGGTCGCGAGCGCGAGGAGGCCCCCGCCGAACACGGGGCCCGTGATCCCGCCCGCGCCGAGGTGACCGTCGACCGATTCGCGCGGCCGGGCTCAGTCGAGCCCGACGAGCCGGCGCACTTCGCCCACCGCTCGGCCGAGCTCGTCGTTGATCACGATGTGATCGTAGCGATGGCGCTCGCGGAACTCGTCCTCCGACTTGCGCAGCCGCCGCTCGATCACGTCGGGTGCGTCGGTGCGCCGCTCGACCAGCCGTCGACGCAATTCGTCGAAGTCCGGCGGCGCGATGAACACGTACACGCCGGGGACGCCGAGCTCTTTGAGCTGCAGCGCGCCCTGCACGTCGATTTCGAGCAGGTAGACGCGTCCCTGCTTCAGCGCCTCCTCCATCGGCGCGCGCGGCGTGCCGTACAGATTGCCGAAGACCTCGGCGTGCTCGATGAAAGCGCCCTGCGCGATCATCTCGCGAAAGCGCTCCTTCGACGTGAAGTGGTAGTCGCGTCCGTCGACCTCGCCGGTGCGCGGCGCGCGCGTCGTCGCGGAGACGCTGAACTGCACGCGCGGGTCTTGGAGGAGCTGCTTGCAGATCGTGGTCTTGCCCGATCCGGACGGACCGGAGATCACGAGCATCTTCCCGGGCTTGACGTTGGCTTGGCGTTCGGTCACGGCGATCTCCGAGAGGGAGCGCGAGGGATAGGCAGCGCGCCCGATTCGGGCAAGCGGATTCCGTAGGAAGCCCTCCGCGAGCCCGTGGAGCGGTTCGGCGGCTCGAGCCAATGCGCCCAAGGGCGCAGTCGAGCCGGGTACGCGTGCGGATTTCGGGATCTCGCGTCGGCGGCGAGGCTGGGGTCACTAGATCCCCGGCCTATCGAGTGCTCCGCAACGAGAAGCAGGCGCGAGCGCGCTTGCCGTCGCTCCCAACTAGGTGTCCCCAATGCTCAGAAACTCTCTCGCTCTGACGATTCTGGCTCTCTCCTCGCTCACGGGTTCGGCGACGTCCGCGCCGCAAGACCAGGAGGTACTGCTGCCGCGCTGGCGCGAAGGCGGAACTCCGGCCGACGATCCGAATCAGAAGCTCGTGCCCTTCTCGGTCAAGCCGAGCCTCGGCGCTTCCGACATGCCGCCGACTTCCGGCCTGATCGCGTCGCCGCCCGAGTACAGCCCGTGCGATGGCGTGATCTTCCGCTACACGACGGGCTACGGGAACGTGGTCGTCGCGTGCGTCGCCGCGCTGACCGGCAGCCCGGCCTACGACGAGAAGGCGTACGTCGTCGTCTCCAGCGCCGCGCAACAGACGACCGCGTCGAACGCGTTCGCCGCCGCGGGCGCCGACCTCAGCAAGGTCGTGTTCTTCATCGAGCCGACGGACTCGGTCTGGCTGCGCGACTACGGTCCGCACTTCGTGTGGCAGTCGAACACGCTGACCATCGCCGACAGCCACTACTACCCGACGCGTCCGCTCGACAACTTCGTCCCGACGCTGCTCGCGAACAATCACTACATCGTGCCGCCCTACCCGATGGGCCTCTACTACTCGGGCGGCAACTTCCAGCCGGGCCCGAACCGCTCGGGCTTCATCACGTCGCTGATCAACACCGACAACGCCGATCTCACCAACACCCAGATCGCGGATCTCTACCGGCTGTACCAGGGCATCGACACGCTGCACATCATGCCGCGCCTGCCGTCGTCGGTGGACGGCACCGGTCACATCGACATGTGGATGTACCTGGTCGACGACCACACGTGCATCATCTCGGAGTTCAAGCCCGGCTCGAACGCGACCGCGATCGCGGTGACCAACAACGCGGTGCCGTACATGCAAGCGCTCGGCTTCACCGTGCACCGCACGCCCGCGTGGAACGTCGGCTCGACGCACTACACGTACACCAACGCGTTCCGCGTCAACGACCGCATCTTCACGATCTCGTACGCGAGCGGGAACCCCTCGTACGCGGCGGACGACGCAGCGGCCGCGGCCGCGTGGCAAGCCGCGGCGGGCCCGGGCGTCACGCTCGTCCCGATCAACTGCTACAGCATCATCCCGTCGGCCGGCGCGATCCACTGCATCGTGATGCAGGTGCCGCGCTACACCGACCTGAACCCGAGCGTGCACGTCATCAATCCCGACGGCGGTGAAGCCCTCGCGATGGCGCAGACCTACGACCTGCAATGGTCGGCGACCGACGACGAGACGGTCAGCTCGGTCGACCTCTTCTACTCCACCGACGGCGGCGCGACGTATCCGTTCCTGATCGCCGCGGGTCTGCCCGACACCGGCCACTACTCGTGGAAGATCCCGCTGAAGTCGACGCCGAACGCCAAGGTGCGCGCCGTCGCGTACGACAACCTCGGCAACAGCGCGACCGCCGACAGCACCACCAACTTCGAGATGACGCGCACGCGCCGCAAGGTCTACGACTTCGGCACGGGCGCGGGCGTCAACAAGTGGGCGTGGGGCGCTTCCTCGACCGCGTGGAGCGCCGTCAACGGCGTCCGCTACCCGCCGACGGTTGCGACCGAGATCGAAGTGCTCAAGCCCGGCGCGTACGCGCAGATCGCGAGCTCCAACGCGACCGGCGGCGACGCCGACGCGAACCGCTACGTGTCCCCGATCCCGACCTCGGGCTCGGAGTCGACCCACGTGTTCGAATTCCTGATCGCCGAAGCACCGTCGTGCATCGTCGATCTCGAGCTCTTGTGGGAAGGCTACGGCGACGACTGCCTGCAGATGGAGCTCTACGTCTGGGACAACGTCGCGAACAACTGGAGCGACGCGAAGGGCGTCCTCGGCGCCAACGCGTATGCCGCGAACTACTCGGGCAACGCGGACGGCCGACTCGAGGTCCACATCCGTCAGAACCTCGCGAACTACATCGACGCGAACGGTCGCTTGACGTTCATGCTCTACGCCGAGCGTGCGACGCAAGAGTCCTTCTGCGACTACGTGTCGGTCGCGACGCTCTACAAGAACTGCCCGTGAGCGAGTTCACGCGCGGCTCGCCCGCCCAGCGCGAGCGAGCGGCGTGAGAGACGCTGAGTGGGGCCGATCGCCCGAGCGATCGGCCCTTTCCGTTCGCTCAGGGCGCATCGAGTCGTCCCGCGGACGTCAACGGTCCGTATGGAGCCAGCGACGTGTGAGAGCCTCCGTCGAGTCGATCTCTCGCGCGCTTTGCGTGCTGCGAACGGAGCTCACCACGCCGGCGGACGGAGTTCGCGAATCACGCTCAGCGAACCGCCATCGAGAATCGTCACGAAGCCGTCGTCCGCCTCCTCCCACTCCCATTCGAGCGCGGTCGCCGCGAGTTCCTCGAAGCCGTCGCCGTCGAGATCGGGGACGAACTCCAGCGCTGCCCCGAAACCGCGAGCACGTCCCTTGGGCGCGAACCGAGCGAATGGCTCGCGCGCACCACGTTCGACGATGACCACACAGCCCGGAGCGTCGAACCAGAGGTCCCCGTGCGCCGCGATGGCCCAACGGGGACACGGCGCTGCGCGCGAGGCCGCGAGGTGCGCGCCGAACTCGCCGTCTCCGCGCCGAGCATCGACGCGGAAAATCGTCTCGCCAGTGGCGCCGGACAACACATCGACCCAACCAGAAGGCGGATTCGCGGTCGAGCCCTCCACCTCGAACCCGAGAGCCAAGTCGGCAACGCGATCGCCGTCGATGTCCGGGATGCTCGCCACCGCCTCCGAGCGCCCCGAACTTTCGTGCGGATGGAGCACGGCCAGAATCGACTGACCCGAACGTCCGGAGAGGAGCTCCACGCGAGTGGTGTCGAGCGCCGTCGCGCCGGCTCCTTCAACCATCCACAGTTCTCCAATCCCATCACCGTCGAAGTCGGGCGCGACGCAGAGCCGCGGTGTCACGAGCGAGCCCCACACATCGCGCGAGACCCAGCGCACGACGCCCGCCAGCCCCGAGAACAGCTCGACGTGCACGTCGCCGCCAGGGGCACGCACGACCCCGGCGAAGTCGCCCACTCCGTCGCCGTCGACATCGCCGACGGTCTCGGCGGCGCTAGAGTTCAACATGCACGGCCTCACACCGACGCGCTTCCAACGGACCCGAGCGTCGTGCAGCGACAGAACTTCGTAGCCGGAGTCCTCGTTCGAGATGACGAGCGCGCCCTTCGGCCAGATGGGTGTCGCAGGGATCGCAGCCACCGGCCTCGCGTCGCAAGTCGAACCACGCAGCGTCGCAAGCAACTTGAAGTCGCGCGTCGAGTAGAGATACACGACCGAACAGCGTCCGCCGCTTCCGGTCAACGGCACCGATCCAACCGCCAGGTCGTCCCGGCGATCTCCGTCCTGGTCCGACACTCGAACGAGCGACTGCCCGAACCACGGCCCGCCGATCGTGTAGATCGGCTCGAGATTCGGGCTTTGGAGCAGGCACGCGAGGATCAGGCTCATGCCGCCTCTTGCGCCGGCCCGCCCGAACGCAACGCGCTATTCGACGTTCTGGACCTGCTCGCGCAGGCATTCGATCAGGGTCTTGAGCTCGACCACCGCGTGCGCGCGGGGCGGCGGCGCGCGACGCGGCTTCGGCGATCGAATCCGCTCACGCCGAACTCCGACGCGGACGGTCGCAGCGCGCTACGAACTTGCCGGACCGCGACTGCCCACTCCGTCCAGGTTTGCGGTTTGGCCAAATGACCAAGGATGACCTCACGATGAAAGCGTCGACGTGTTGCGCCAAGCCGGGTTCGTTCACTGGCGCGGCGGAGGTGTTCAAAGCGCTCGGTCACCCGACGCGCACGATGGTCGTCGCGGAGATCGGTGACGGCGAGCGCTGCGTCTGCGAGTTGACCGAGCTCGCCGGCTGCGACATGTCGACGATGTCCAACCACCTCGCGGTGCTCAAAGCCGCCGGCGTCCTGCGCTCGGAGCGGCGCGGCGCCCGAGTGTTCTACAGCGTCGCGCTCGGCTGCGTGCTCGAGCTCTTGAGCTGCGTCGCGCGCAAGTAGGAGCGCACGATGCAACCCAAAGTCGCCGCGAGTCCGCGCACGCTCGGCCCGGAAGCGCGTAAGCAGCTCGGGATCGGCGCGGGTTTGCTCGCGGCCTTCCTGGCGGCGTACTTCCTCCCGGTCGGCCAAGCGCGCTTCGACGGCGCGGTGAACGAAGGTCTGCAGCTCGTCCGTTGGTACACGCGCGAGCACGTCGTCCTTTGCCTCCTCCCCGCGTTCTTCATCGCCGGCGCGATCGGCGTGTTCGTGCGGCGCGAGAGCGTGATGCGCTATCTCGGCGCGGGCGCGTCGCGGCCGGTCGCCTACGGCGTGGCGTCGGTCGCGGGCACGCTGCTCGCGGTCTGCTCGTGCACGGTGCTGCCGCTGTTTGCCGGCATCTGGCGCATGGGCGCCGGCCTCGGGCCGGCGTCGGCGTTCCTGTACTCCGGCCCAGCGATCAACGTGCTCGCGATCGTGCTGACGGCGCGGGTGCTCGGCTTCGACATCGGCGCGGCGCGCGCGATCGGAGCGATCGGCTTCGCGGTCGTGATCGGCCTCTCCATGGCGGCGTTGTTCCGGCGCGACGAAGCGGAGCGGCAGCGCGTCGCAGCTCCGGCGCACGCGGTCGCCGCGGCCCGCTCGTTGGCGCAGACCGCCGTCTGGTTCGGCCTGATGGCGGCGATCCTGATCTTCGCGACGTGGAGCGAGGCCGAGCGCGAAGCCGGCCTCTACGCGAGCGTCGCCAAGGTCAAGTGGATCCTGACTTCGCTCGGCGCGCTCGGGTTGGCGCTCGCGCTCCGCGTGTGGTTCGGCGTCGCGTGGTGGAAGCTCGTCGCGTCCGTCGCCGCAGTCGCCGTCGTGGTCTTCGCGGCGCCCGACGAGCCGACGTGGGCATTCGCGCTCGGCATCGCCGCGCTCGGCGTGATCACCGCGACGTCCGAGGGAGAGCTCCGCGACTGGTTCGACGCGACGTGGGAGTTCACGAAGCAGATCGCGCCGCTGTTGCTCGGCGGCGTGTTCGTCGCGGGCCTGCTGCTCGGACGCCCGGGCCACGAAGGACTGGTCCCGTCGGCGTGGGTCGCCGGCGCGGTCGGCGGCAACTCGCTCGCCGCGAACTTCCTGAGCTCCCTCGCCGGCGCGTTGATGTACTTCGCGACGCTGACCGAGATCCCGATCGTGCAGGGGCTGATCGGCAGCGGCATGGGCAAGGGTCCCGCGCTCGCACTGCTGCTCGCTGGGCCGGCGCTCAGCCTGCCGAGCATGCTCGTCCTCTACTCGGTCATGGGCGCGAAGAAGACGCTCGCGTTCTGCGCGCTCGTCGTCGGCTTCGCGACGCTCACCGGTTGGCTCTTCGGCCTCTTCGTTTGAACCTGGTTCGTTCGCAGATCACTCCACGAGACATCGCCATGAAAGCCATCAAGGTCCTCGGCACCGGTTGCCCCAAGTGCCACAAGCTCTCCGACAACACGGTGCAAGCCGCGCAGAGGCTCGGAGTCGAGTTCGAGCTCGAGAAGATCACCGACGTCATGAAGTTCGCCGACTTCGGCGTGATGATGACTCCGGCCTTAATCGTCGACGGCAAGGTCATCGTGCAGGGGCGCGCGCCCAGCGTCGACGAGCTCGAGAAGCTGCTCGCCTGACGGCGCACACGCGAGGGGAACCCCGATGAAGTCTCTCAACGTGCTACGCCTCGTCCTGTTGTTCCTGGTGTGCGCGAGCGTCGGAGCTTGGGGCTGGCGCACGTGGCGCGCCGAGTCCGCGGCCACGCGTGCGACTGCGACCGAAGCGAGTTCGTCCGACGCGACTGCGCAGGACCCGGCGACCGCGCCGACGCTGATCGCCGATGGCGTCGCGGTAATCAACTTCCACGGCGCGCTGCGCTGTCCAACGTGTCGCAAGATCGGCGCACTGTCGCAATCGGTCGTCGAGCAGGATCTCGCCGACGAGGTCGCCGCGGGTCGGGTGCGGTGGTCGTCGATCGACTTCGAGGACGCGCCGAACGCGCACTACACGGACGACTACGAGCTCACGAGCTCGAACGTCGTCGTCGTGCGCCGCGCCGGAGGCAAAGACGTCGCGTACCGGCGGCTCGACGACGTTTGGACTTGCTACGACGACGAGCCGGCGTTCCGCTCGTACGTTTCGCAGGCCGTTCGCGACGCGCTCGCCGCGCCATGATCGCGGAAGCGAGCGGTTCGATGTGGCTGGCGATCGGCACGGCTGCGTGGCTCGGCGTGCTGACTTCGATCAGCCCCTGCCCGCTCGCGACCAACGTGGCGGCGATCGGCTACATCGCGCGCTTCGGTCGCTCGCGAGGCTCGGCGCTCGCTGCGGGACTCCTGTACGCGGCGGGACGCGCGCTCGCGTACGCGTCGGTCGGCGCGCTGATCACGTGGGGCCTGCTCTCCGCGCCGACCGTCTCGGGGTTCCTGCAGCGGCACATGAACCAGTTGCTCGGGCCTTTTCTGGTGCTGGTTGGCATGACGCTGCTCGGCCTGCTGCCCGGACTGCCACCGCTCGGCTCGATCGGGCCGAAGCTGCAGGAGCGCCTGGTCTCGCTCGGGCTCGCCGGCAGCGGCGTGATCGGCTTCGTCTTCGCGCTCGCGTTCTGTCCGGTCTCGGCGGCGCTGTTCTTCGGGAGCTTGCTGCCTCTCGCTGTGCAAGCGGAGTCGGTGTGGTTGCTGCCAACGCTCTTCGGCGTCGGCTCCGCGGCGCCGGTGGTCGCGTTCGCGATCGCCACCGCGCTCGGCCGCGACATCGCGGCGCGCCTCTTCGTGCGCATCAAGGACGCCGATCGTTGGATCCTGCCGGCGAGCGGTTGGCTGCTGCTCGGCGTCGGCGTCTATCTGTGCGTCACGCGCTCGCTGCGCCTCGCGTGACTCGCCGCGGCGTTATTCGACGTTCTGGACCTGCTCGCGCAGGCGCTCGATCAGGGTCTTGAGCTCGACCACCGCGTGCGCGACCGGCGCGTCGGAGCACTTCGAGCCGATGGTGTTGGTCTCGCGGAAGATCTCCTGGACCAGGAAGTCGAGCTGCCGTCCGACCGGACCGTCCTTCTTGAACAGCGTCGCGAGCTGCGAGAGGTGACTCTCCAGGCGCGACAGCTCCTCCGACACGTCGAGCTTGTCCGCGAGCAACGCGACCTCGCGCGCCAGATCGCTCGACTGCACCGAATGCGTCGGGCCGAGCAGCTCCTGCACCCGCTTGGTCAGCGCGTCGCGGTGCGCGACGACGACCTCGGGCATGCGCTTCTCGATCCGCGCCGTCAGCTTCTCGATCTCACCCGCGTGCTTCGCGAGATCCTTCGCGAGCGCCTTGCCCTCGACCTCGCGCATCTGGCCGAGCGCATCGAGCGCCTCCTCGACCAGCGCCAACACTTCCTTCTCGCGCTGCTTCAGCGCGCCGGTGTCGACGCCGGTGCCGATCACGCCCGGCAAGCCGAGCAGCGTGTCGAGCTTGACGTCGCCGTCGAGCGCGAGCTCCTTCGAGAGCTTGGCGAGCTCGCGCTTGTAGTTCCTGAGCGCGTCGCGATCGATCGCGACGGTCTCGACGCCGCTCGGACCCGACGCGAAGACGTTGAGCTGCACCGCGCCGCGTTCGAGGCGCTTGCGGACGAGCTCCTCGACCTCGCTCTCCAAGAACGAGAGGTCCGCGGGCAGGCGGACCTTGACCTGGAGAAACTTGTGGTTGACCGCACGGACTTCGACGCGCAGCGTCGCCCCGACACTCGGCGTGGCGCCTTTGGCGCCGCGTTTGGCGGCGGCCTGCGCGGCGCCGAAGCCGGTCATCGAGCGCATGTCACGCCGGCTGCGAGGCGCCCGGACGGCTGCCGGGCTTGATCGCGGGGCCCGCGGTCTTCGAAGCGCACAGCGGACAGCCGCTCGCTTCCCACGACTCGACTTTGACCTCGGCGAGGCACGTGTACGCGATGCCGTCGGCCTCGAACGGATTCTTCTGGCCCGAGCGATTGACGATCGACGCGATGCCGACCGGCACGCCGCCTTGGGCCTTGACCACCGCGAGCACCTCGCGCGCGGAGCCGCCGGTCGTCAGCACGTCCTCGACGATCAACACGCGCTCGCCCGGTTGGATCTTGAAGCCGCGCCGCAGCTCCATCGGCGATTCCTTGCCGGCGCCGGCGCGCTCGGTGAAGTACGCGCGCTTGCCGAGCGCGCGGCCGACTTCGTACGCCCAAGTCACCGCGCCGAGCGCGGGCCCGATCACCAGGTCGACGTTCTGCGGCAGCTTCGTCGCGAGGGCGCGCGCGAGCTGTTCCGAGAGCTTCGGATGCGCGAGCAAGAGCGCGCACTGGAAGTAGCGATCGCTGTGGCGGCCGCTCGAGAGCAGGAAGTGCCCTTCGAGCATCGCGCTCGACTGCTTGAAGACGTCGAGGACTTGCTCCTGCTTCACTTTTTCTCTCCGGCGGGCGGCGCGACCGGTTGCTCCCCTCCGGTCGGCGGCGGCGTCGCGCCGGGCTCAGTGGGCTGTTGGTCGAACAGCGAGCTGCCCGCGCCGGGCGTCGTGTCGATCACCGAGCCCTGCGACACGGAGCGGTTGAGGACGTGGATCAACAGCGCGCTGCCGAGGAAGATCGTCGCCGTCACGCCGGTGAACGTGTTGATGCCCTTCGCTCCGACGCCGAACGTCTCGCGGCCGTGCACGCCGAGCGCTTCGCCGAAGCCGCCGCCTTTGCCCTCTTGGAGCAGCACGACGACGATCAGCACGATCGCCGCGATCACGAACAGGATGTAGAGGAGGATGATTACGAGATCCATGGGAGAGCTCCGCGCGAAGGGGCCGTCGTCGGGCGCCTATTTGTACTCGACGATCGGGAGGAAGGAGTCGAGCTTGAGCGCTGCACCGCCGACCAACGCACCATCGACGTTGGGAGCGGCCATCAAGCTCGCGATATTGTCCGGTTTGACGCTGCCACCGTACTGGATGCGGACCGTGGCGGCGGTCGCGTCGGTGTAGAGCCCCGCGAGGACGCCCCGCAGGTAGGTGTGCACTTCGCCGGCTTGCTCGGGGCTCGCCGTGCGGCCGGTGCCGATCGCCCAGACCGGTTCGTAGGCGATCGTGACGCGCGCGAGGTCGGGCTCGTCGACGCCTTCGAGGCCCTTGGTCAGTTGGCGCGAGACGACGTGCTCGGTGACGCCTTGATCGCGTTCGGCGAGCAGCTCGCCGACGCAGAGGATCACGTCGAGGCCGGCGACGAGCGCCTGGCGCACCTTGCGGTTGATCAGCGCGTCCGATTCGCCGTAGAGGTGGCGGCGCTCGGAGTGGCCGAGCACGACCAGCGACACGCCGACGTCCTTCAGCATCCGCGCGCTGATCTCGCCGGTGAACGCGCCCTCGATTTCGTCGCTGCAGTTCTGCGCGCCGACGCGGAGCTTCGAGCCGGCGAGCGCGCGCACGATCTCGTCGAGGTAGACGAACGGCGGGCACACGGCGACTTCGCGGTCGGTGCGCGAGCCGCACTTCTCGCGCAGACCCTTCGCGAGCGCCAGCGCGCGCGCGCGATCGAGGTTCATCTTCCAGTTGCCGGCGAGGAAAGGTTTGCGCATCGATGGACTCGGGGGGGCTCCGGTTCAGCGCTTCGCGCCGAGCGGGCGCGGCGCGACGACTTCGCGGCCGTCGAGGGCGGCGATCGCGCGCGCGTCGGCCGCGACCAGGCCGAAAGCGTCGTAGCCGATCGCTTGCTCGCCGTCGGAGTGGGTCACCTCGGGGTGCGGGTGCACCTCGACGATCAGGCCGTCGGCGCCGGCGGCGAGGCCGGCGCGCGCGAGCGGGCGCACGAGCTCGGCGCGACCGGATGCGTGCGACGGATCGACGACCACCGGCAGGTGGGTCACGCGCTTCAGGTGCGCGACGGCGCCGACGTCGAGCACGTTGCGCGTCGACGGATCGAAGCCGCGGATCCCGCGCTCGCAGAGCACGACTTGGTCGTTGCCCTGCGCGAGCACGTATTCGGCCGCGAGCAGGAACTCGCGCAGCGTCGCCGCGAAACCGCGCTTCAGCAGCACCGGCTTCTTGGCCTTGCCGACCTCGATCAGGAGGGCGGAGTTCTGCATGTTCCGCGAGCCGATCTGAAACATGTCGGCGACTTCGCCGACCGCTCCGACATCGCGCGGATCGAGCACTTCGGTGACGATCGCGAGCCCGGTCTCGAGCTTGACGCGCGCCAGGATCTCCAGGCCGCGCTCGCGCGCTCCTTGGAACGAGTACGGCGACGAGCGCGGCTTGAAAGCCCCGCCGCGCATGCACGTCGCGCCGCGCTCGCGCACCGCGAGCGCGATCTCGAGCGCCGACTCGACGTCCTCGACCGCGCACGGGCCGGCGACCAGCGCGACCTTGCCGCCGCCGAACGCCGCATCGCCGACGCGCACGATCGTGTCGGGCCGTCCCGGGCGTCGCTCGAAGAGCTCGTGCGCATCGCCGGCGTCCAGGATCCCCGCCACGCCGGCGAGATCCTCGAAGCGCGCACGGTGGTCCGGCGCGCCGGCCCCGTCGAGCGCCAAGAGTTCCTTCCCACCGTCCAGGAAACGGGTCGAGTAGCCGAGCTCGCGGGCGAGGCCGAGGACGGCCTCGAGCTCGGCTCGAGTCAGGGTCTTGCGCAGGCGCAGCAGCATCGGGGTACAACCGGGGCGTCGCGTGCCGCAGGCACACGTGCTCCCCGATCGAAACGCGGGAGTATAGAGGTGAGCGCGGAAGCCCGTCAACGCGAGCAACCCGCCGTTCGCCGCGTTCACGCCGCGACACCTCCCTGGGGCCCGAAATCGCTGGTCAGCCGCGCGCTCGGTCGCCTCGCCGCCGAGTCCGTGGCCAGCCCCGTTGCCGATTCCATGGCGAGCTCCATGGCGAGCTCCATGGCGAGCTCCATGGCGAGCTCCGTGACCAGCCGCGTGGCCGGCCGCGTGGCCAGCTCCATTGGGGGGCACTGCGGCGACGCTCCGGCCACCCGGCCGACGGCCGCGCGCTTCGGGCACTCCCTCGGCGACCACCTGCTCGCGGCGCCGACCGATCCTGGGGTCCTCCTCTCCCGGGACCCGACCGGGCCCCAACGGAGGATCAGACTTCACCACCCGCCTACGGTTGCGGGTCGATCGCCGCGCGTGGACGGCGCCCTGCAAACCGTCTATACGGAGCGGGTGAAGACGCTGGTCACCTGGCTGCCGATCGCGCTGGTGGTCGGCCTCGTGCTCGCCTTCTTCTTCCGGCCTCGCTCCATCGATCTGGTCGGCGAAACCGTCTTCCAGCGCCCGCAAGCGCCGAGCTTCCAACCGGTGATCGTCCCGTTCGGCAGCGCGACGCTGCGCGGCCGCGTCGTCGACGAGCACGGCGAACCGCTGGTCGAGCTTCCGATCTACGCGCGCTCCGGCGACGTCGCGCACTGGGCGTACACCGACCGCGACGGGCGTTTCCAGCTCGACCGGTTGTTCGACGAGGAGCTCGAAGTGCTCGCGCTCGCGTTCGGACGGCCGACGCAGAGCTTCCGGGTCCGCCCGGGCGCCGACGAAGTGCCGTTGCAGCTCGGTCCGGCGCGCGAGCCGGCGCCTCGGCTGCCCGAGATCGCGCGCTCGGACCTCTCCGGATCTCTCGTTCGCGCGCTGGAAGGCCCGAGCGCCGGATTCCAGGTGCTGCTCGAGCCGCTCGACCCCCCGAACGTCTTCCAGGGCGCGATTCCGGTGCGCACCGGCGTCGACGCGGAGGGCGCGTTCCGCTTCCCGGGGCTCGCGCACGGCCGGTACCGGATCCGCGTGCTGCCGGAATGGGCGCGCGGCGGCAATTGGCCGGACTTGGCGGCGCCGGACGGCAATCTGTTGGAGCACGACGGCACCCGGCCGGAGCGGCTCGTCGAGCTCGGCGACGGCGCGTTGCTCGGCCGGGTCGAGCGCGAGGATCTCTCGCCGCTCTCGGGCGCGCTGGTGCTGGTCCACCCCGCCGGCGACGAGGCGCACCCGTTCCCCGCGGTCGCGTCGGACTCCCAAGGCTCGTTTCGCATCGCCGATCTGCCCGCCGGCCGGTACACGGTCGAGGTGCGCGCGGGCGAGGACGTCGAGGAGCTCCCCGAGGTCGAGGTGACGCGCGGCGTCGTCTCGACGCTGCCGGTCGCGCGCCTCGTGGTGCGCAACCCGACCGACAGCATCGAATCGAAGCCGTGAGCCGCGTGCGGCTATCCTGACCGTCCGATGCTCGACGCTCCGATGGCCGTGATCTACCTCGACCACGCGGCGACGACGCCGCTCGATCCCCGCGTGCGCGAGGCGTTCTCGCCGTGGCTCGGCGAGCGCTTCGGCAATCCGTCGTCGCGCCATCCCTACGGCGTCGCCGCGGCGGAAGCGCTCGACCAGGCCCGCGCCGAGCTCGCGCGCGCGTTCGCGGTGCGCGCGAACGAGGTCGTTTTCACGTCGGGCGCGACCGAGGCCAACAACCTCGCGGTGCTCGGGCAAGCGCGTGCCTCGCGGCGCCACGGCAACCGCGTGTTGATCGGCGCGACCGAGCATCCGAGCGTGCGCGAGCCCGCGGCGGTGCTCGCGCGCGAGGGCTTCGTCGTCGAGACGCTCGCGCTCGACTCCGACGGCGTGGTCGACCTCGCGGACCTCGCGCGGCGGCTCGCACCGGACGTCGTGCTGGTCGCGCAGATGTTGGTGTCGAACGAGTTCGGCACGCTGCACCCGCTGCGCGAGCTCGCGCGCACGGTGCGCACGCGCGCGCCGCACGCGAAGCTCCACGTCGACGCGGTGCAAGCGGTCGGCAAGGTCGATTGCGCGCTCGCGGAGCTCGGCTGCGATTCGCTCGCCGTGTCCGCGCACAAGCTGCACGGTCCGCAAGGGGTCGGCGCGCTCGTCATCATCGGCAAGGAGCTCGAGCCCGTGCAAGTCGGCGGCGGCCAGGAACGCGGGCGGCGTTCCGGCACCGAGAACGTCGCCGGCGCGGTCGGATTGGCGGCGGCGGTCCGGCTCGCGGAAGCCGAACGCGAGCGCACGCTCGCCGCGACCCGCGCCGGGCGCGAAGCGTTCGTCGCGCGGCTTGGAGAGCTGCCCGGCGCGCGCGTGTTGGCGCCCAAGAAGCGCTTCGTCGACGCGATCCTCGCGCTGGTCGTGCCCGGCGCTCCCGCCGAGGTCGTGATGCACCACCTCGAGCGCCGCGGCGTCTACGTCAGCGCCGGCGCCGCGTGCCAGAGCAAGAAGGGCGCGCAGAGTCCGGCGCTCGCGGCGATCGGGCTCGCGCCCGACGAAGCGCGGCACGTGCTGCGGATCTCGTTCGCGCGCACGACGAAGCGCGCGGAAGCCGAGTTCGCCGCGCAGGCGTTGGTCGAGGTGCTGCGCGAGCTCGCGGCGGTGAGCGCGTGACCGCTCCCGAGCCTGACGGCTTCGTCGGCGGCGTCGGCGGCGGTGTTGGCGGCGGCGGTGGCGGTGGCGGCGGAGCACACGGCGGCTTTGCCGACGTCATCCTGGTGCGGTACGGCGAGCTCGCGCTCAAGGGTGGCAACCGCGCGGACTTCGAGCGCCAGCTCGCGAACAACATCCGCGTCGCGCTCGAGCCGATCACGCCCGCGAAGGTCGAGCGCAGTTGGGGTCGCATCCTCGTGCGGCCCGAACGACGCCTCGAAGTCGCGATGCGGCGCCTGCAGGACGTGTTCGGACTGACGTCGATCTCGCCGGCGCGCGTCGCGCCGCTCGAACTCGCCGCGATCAGCGACCTCGCCGAGCGCGTCTTCGACGAGGCGCTCGCCGAATGGCCGCGTCCGGGGCCGCTGAGCTTCCGCGTGCGCACGACGCGTTCGGAGAAGAGCTTCCCGCTGACGTCGGTCGAGGTCGATCGCGCCGTCGGCGGTCGTCTGAAGGAGCGCGATGCGCGATTGACCGTCGATCTCGCCGAGCCCGAGCTCTTGGTCGGCATCGACGTGCGCGCGGAAGGCGCGTACGTGTTCGCGCGACGCCTCGACGGACCCGGCGGGTTGCCGGTCGGCACGCTCGGCCGCGCGCTCTGCCTGATTTCGGGCGGCATCGACTCGCCGGTCGCGGCGTACCTCGCGCAAAAGCGCGGGCTCTCGATGGCCTACGTGACGTACCACGCGGCGCCGTTCATCGGCGAGAGCGCGAAGAAGAAGGTCGTCGACCTCGTGCGCGTGCTCTCGCGCTTCCAACCGCGCCACAGCCGCCTTTGGGTGGTGCCGTTCGCCGCCGCGCAGGTCGCGATCCGCGATGTCGGCACGAGCTCGTACCGCACCGTGCTCTACCGACGGATGATGCAGCGCATCGCGAGCCGGCTCGCCGAACGCGAGGAAGCGTTGGCGCTCGTGACCGGCGAAAGTCTCGGCCAAGTCGCGAGCCAGACGCTCGAGAACTTGACCTGCATCCAAGCGGCCGCCACGCTGCCCGTGATCCGTCCGCTGGTTTCGTTCGACAAGGAAGAGACCGTCCGCATCGCGCGTCGGATCGGCACCTACGAGCTTTCGTCGGTGCAGGAGCCCGACTGTTGCACGCTCTTCATGCCCACCAGGCCCGTGATCCGAGGACGCCCCGAGCTCTGCGCCGAGCTCGAGTCGCGTACGGACGTAGCGAGTCTGGTCGAAAACGCGCTCGCGGGCGCCGAGCTCGTCTCGATCCCGCCGCAAGGTTGACGGAGCGCCGATGAACCGCACGATCGCGCTCTTCCTCGCGCTGGTGGTGCTGCTAGCGCACACGCTCGCGATCTACTCGAGCGCGTCGGGCGCGCTCGCGCCGCCGTACGACTTCGCGCACGTCGCGTTCCGGATGGCGCGCAACTTCGTCCAGAACGGCGTGTTCGCGTGGAACGCCGACTTGCCGCCGGGCGAGAGCTATCCGTCGCTCGTCTGGATCGGCGTCGCGGCGTTCGCCGAGCGCTTCTATCTGACGGTCACCGGCTTCTGCCAGACCGTCGGCATCGTGTCGGCGTTGCTCGCGGTGCTCGTGATCTCGAAGTTCTCGCCGCTGCGGCTCGCGGGCGTCATCGCGCCGCTGCTCTTGGTCGTCAGCGGTCCGGTCGCGGCCGCCGCCGGCAGCGGGACCGAGCACACGACCGCCGCGCTCTTCATCGCGATCGCGTTCCTCGCCCAAGAGCACGCGCACCCGCTGCTCTTCTCGGCGGCGATGGTGCTGGTCGCGATGATCCGCGCCGAGGGCGCGCTGCTGATCGGCGTGTTCCTCGCGTTCGAGTTCGCGCGCGGCTGGCGCGTCGGGTTCTTGCGCGAACGCTTCCTGCCGTTCGTCGCACCGGCGGCCGCGTTCGGGCTCGTGGCGCTCGCGCGCAAGCTCTCGGTCGGCACATGGATCTCGCCGGCGGGCAGCGAGCTGTTCGCGTACGACCCGCAGCGCGTGACGCTCGGCATCGCGTTCCTCCGCGACTTCCTGGTCGGCAGCGGCGGTCCGGTCCTGATCCTCGTGCCGCTGTGGTACGCGGTGCGCGGCGTGCTCGGCGCGGTCGGCGTGCGCGCGCTCGTGCTGTCGCTCGCGTGGTGCGCGATGGTCGGCTGGATGGGCGGCGGACCGCTGCCGTTCTTCGCGCGGATGGTGCCGATCCTGCCGGTGTGGTTCGTCGCGGTGCAGGAAGGCATGACGATCGCGCTCGACTCGAAGCGCCGCGGTCTGCCCGAGTTCGCGTGGACCGCGTTCCTGCTCGGCCTGACGATCTCCGCGCTCGCGAGCAAGTTCCCCGGCAACCTCGGACCGTTCCGCGTCGAGACCTTGCACCGTCGCTGGATGCAACCGGTCGCCGCCGGTCCGTTCGGCTACTCGCGGCCGCTCGGGCGACTCGGGCTCGCCGAGGAGATCGCAGCGACCGAGCGACTGCGCGCGCTCGGCGTCTTCCTGCGCGACCAACTCGACGCGAACGAGACGGTGTTGACCCCGTGGCCCGGAGCGGTCGGGTACTTGTCGCGACTGCGCGTGTTCGACGTGCTCGGACGCGCGACGCCGGCGGCGGGCTCGGATCACCTGCGCTCCTGGAGCTCGCTGCCGCGCGCGGACGTCGTCGCCGCGCTCGACGAGCGACCGAGCTACATCGTGCCGCTGCTCCACGGCGGCAACGCCGCGCCGACGGTCCAGGGCATCGCGGACGTCTGGTCGAACCGGCTCGACTCCGATCCCGACGACCCGGAACGCGCGGTGACGATTCGCGAGCGCTTGAACCGGTACGAACTCTTCACCGTCGCGCTCGGCCCCGCGTCGCGCCTCGCGGGCTCCCCGGTCGACGATCCGATGTACCTGTTGCGCCGCAAGGACATGAACCTCGCTCCGCGGGTGCGTTTGACGCGCGACGGCAAGCGCTGGCGCGTCGAAGTCCAGCATCGCGCGCACGAGGAGCTCGTCGACCTGCGCGTGCAAGCCCTCGACGTCGATCAGCACGTCTGGTCGCTCGCGCCGCACGGTCACTTCTCGCGCGACTCGAGCATCCTCGTCCGTCGCTCGATCCTGCTGTTCCCGACCGGCGCGCGGGTGCTCCAGTTCGTCGAGTTCGAGCTCCCCGAGGACGTGACGAGCTTCCGCGAGGTGCGCGCGGTCCTGCGCAATCCCGGCGCCGAGGGCGAGGGCCCGTACGCGTCCGCGAGCAACGAAGCGCGCGAAGAGCTCTGAGCCGCCGCGCGCTCAGGCGGTCGGCGCGTCGCCGGACTTCGCCGCGCGCGGCTGGTTCCAACGCCAGCCGCGGCCGCGCGCCATCCACGCGATCGTGCCGAACAGGATCGAGAGATCGGCGGCGAACGAGATGCGCTCGAGGTAACTCTCGTTCAAGCGCAGCTTCTCGGTGTACGCCTCGACGCAACGGCCGGTGTAGCCCTGCGTGATCTGCGCGTAGCCCGTGATGCCGGGCTTCAACACCAAACGCTTCGAGAAGCCGGGCACGTGCTCCGCCGCCCACGCTTCGATCTCGACCATCTCGGGGCGAGGACCGATCAGGCTCATCTCGCCGCGCAGCACGTTGAGCATCTGCGGCAACTCGTCGAGGTGGCTGTTGCGCAGGAAACGGCCGAAGCGCGTGACGCGCTGTTGATCGAGGCCGTGGCTCCAGGAGTCGTACACCGTGCCGCGCGCGTCGCGCATCGTGCGGAACTTGAAGATGCGGAAGGCCTCGCCGCGGCGACCGGCGCGCGGCTGCGTGTAGAAGATGCGGCTCGGGCTCTTGAAGACGACGAGCTGGATCGCGGCGATGACCAGTCCGAGCGCGAGCACCACCGGCAACACCACCGCGAGCAACGCGCCATGGAAGAGCGCGCGACCGGTCGACGGGTAGAACCCGCGCGGCTCGAGGCTCTCCCAATCCGTCGGCGACGGGACGATGGGCGGCGCGATTTCGACGCGCGGGACGGCTGCGATGACAACGGGCGCTCGGAGGGTCGACGAGGGCATGACGCTGGTTCGGGGGGCTCGAACGGGGATGGACGAAAAGAACGCGGTCGTTGGGGAACGACAGGGTTGGAGACGCACCTTCTTCGGATCCGCGGTTTCCGAAGCTGAAACAGTCGCACCGTCGGGACGCACGTTTCGTCCCGCTCGCGGCGCCTTGAGCCGGAAGGGAATTCCGACGATCGACGCAAGCCCTAGGGCCCGTCCTCCGTCCCCGAGCACCCTCGATGTCCGAACCCCGTCGTTCCTCTTCCACCCGCTCCTCGTCCGCGGACTCCGTCGGTCTCGCAGAACTCCTCTCGACGCTCGAGCGCCACCGCGGGCTCGTGCTCGGCACCGTGTTCACCGTCGCGGCGCTCGGGATGGTCCGAGAGAGCATGCGTCCGCCGGTATTCCGCGCCGAGGCAACGCTGAAGCTCGAGCGCGACGAGGACCACGCCGGCGTGCTGGGAGAGCTCGCGGCGCTGACGTCCGCGCCCGCCGCCGAAGGCGAGATGTCGATCCTGCGCTCGCGCGCGATGGTGCGCGACACCGTCGATGCTCCCGAGGAATGGACGCCGCCGTCGGAGGGTTTCACTCCGACCGCGCCCGACGAATTCCACGCCGATCGCATCGTGCGTCTCGGTCTGACCACGCGCGTCGAAGCGGAGAGTCTGCGGCCGCTCGCCGATCTCTGGCGCGCCGCCGGGCTGCGTCCGTCCGGCGAACATCGACTGTTCGCGAAGCTCGAGCCGTCGACCGACGACGCGCCGCGGCGCATCCGCGTGCGCTTCCCGAGCCGCGACCGCATCGTGCTCTCCCGTCCGAGCGAGTGGGCCTTCCAGGACGTCGAGGAAGTCGAGCTTGCGTACACGCCCGACGCCGAATACGACTTCCACGGCGCGCGCCTCAGGCTGCACGCGGTCGGCGGCTACGAGGGCGAGTCGTACGTCGTCGAGTACCGCTCGCTCGACGCGACCGCCGCGGAGTTCGCCTCGAAGCTCTCGGTCGAGGAAACGGCGCGCAACAGCGGCGTGATCCGCGTGCAAGTCGCCGATTCCGATCCGTACCGCGCCGCGGAGCTCGCGAACGCGCTCGGACGCAACTATCTCGCCCGCACGATCAAGCTCAGCCGCTCGCGCGCGACACGCACGATCGAGTTCATCGAGGAGCAGCTCGCGTCGCAGCAACGCGAGCTCGACGCCGCCGAGCGCGAGGTCGTGCGCCTGCAGCAAGCGAATCCGGCGGTGATCATGGTCAGCGCGTCGGCGGAGACGCTGATCACGCGCCTGGCCTCGCTCGAGGCCGATCGCGCGCGCATCGCAGTCGCCCGCGTCGCGCTCGCCGAGGCCGCCGAGATGCTGGAGAACGGCGACAACGAGGCGCTGGCGCGGCTTTCGCGCGAGTTGCCCGACTTGGTCTCGCTGAGCTACATCGAGGCGATCGGCCGGTTGGGCAGCGAGGCGCAAGCGCTCGAACGCAGCGACGTCGGCGCGTCGAAGACGCTGCTGCGCGCGAAGCTCGCCGAGCTCGAGATCGAGGACCACGAGGCCGGTGCGAGCTTGACCGCCGTCGAGACCGCGATCGCGGCGCTCGAGTCCGGCGACGGCACGGCGCTGACGCGGCTCTACGCGGAAGCTCCGAGGCTCGCCTCGCTCGACGCGAGCATCGCGCGCCTCGCCGAGGAAGCGTCGCGCATCGACGCCGAGCTCGCGTCGCTCAAGGGCGACCTCACGCCGTCGAATCCGCGCTGGGCGCAGCTCGCCGCCGCGCGCAAGGACCTCGATCGCGTCGTCGCCGAGCGCTTGGCCGGCCTCGCCGAGGGTCTGCGGCTCGCGCGCGACGTTCGCTCGACGCTGCACGAAACGTATCGCGCGTCGATCGACGCGTGGCCGACCGAGGAACGCGAGCGCATCCAGGTCGCGGTCACCGAGCTCACCGCGAACGTCGCCCGCAACCTGCGCGCGCGGCTCGCGAGCCTCGCGACCGACGACACGACGCTCGGCGAGCAGATCGCGAGCCTCGAGACCGAGCTCAGCAAGCTCCCCGAGAGCGAGCGCGAGGTCGCGCAGCCGATGCGCCGCCGCGAGGCGCATGCGCAGGTCGTCAAGCGCCTGATCGACACCGAGCAGCAAGCGCGCCTCAGCGAAGCCGCCGCGATGCCGTCCGCGATCCTGATCGACCCGGCGCTGCCGCCGACCAGCCGCCACTCGCCGCGCCTGCTCTTCGACTTCGTGCTGTTCGTGGTCGCGGGCCTCGGGCTCGGCGCACTCGCCGCGTTCGCACGCCAGTCGCTCTCGGGCGCCGTGCACACGCAAGCCGAAGTCGAGGAAGCCGCCGCGCTGTCGGTGCTCGGCTCGATCCCGCGCTTCTCGTTCCGCTCCGGATTCCTCGGCCGCCGCCGACGTCAGTTCCTGCCCGTGCGCGACGAACCGGACGGTCCGGCGTCGGAAGCCTATCGTTCGATCCGCGAGAACATCCGCTTCCTCTCCGACGCCGGCGCGCCGATCCGCACGTTCGGCATCACGTCGTGCGCGCCCAGCGAGGGCAAGACGACGAGCTCGCTCAACCTCGCAATGGCGTTCGCCGGCGAGCGCACGCGCGTGTTGATCGTCGACGCAGACATGCGCAAGCCCGCGACGCACCTCGCGTGCGCGCTCGAGCTCTCGCCTGGCCTCTCGGACGTGCTCGAGTCGGGTACGAGCTGGCGCGACTGCATCCAAGCGAGCGGATACCCCGGCCTCGACCTGATCTGCGCCGGCGACGCGAAGGGCTCGCCCGGCGAGCTGCTGCGTTCGCGCGAGCTCCCGAAGCTGATCGAGGAATGGCAAGGCGCGTACGACCTCGTGATCCTCGACCTGCCGCCGACGTTGGTGGTCGCCGACGTCGAAGTGCTCGCGCACGAGCTCGACAGCGTCGTGCTCGTCTACCGCAGCGGCGGTGTGCACCGCGATGCGCTCGGGACCGTCACTCGCAAGCTCAACCGCGCCGGCGCGAACGTCGTCGGCGTCGTGCTCAACGCCGTACCGCCGACGCGCTCCAACGCGGCCGGCTACGGACAGGCCTACGGCTACACGCGCAAGCGCGTGCTCGAGCGACGGGCGTGAGCGCCCGCGCGAACCGCCATGCCCGAACTCGCCGCGACACGCGCTGAAGGCGCCCTCGATGCCCTGGACGGCTCAGGGGGCGTCGGCGCGGCCAGCCCGCGCGCGCGCATGCTCGTCGCGTTCGTGCGCGAACTCGAGCGCGAGCGCATCCCCCACTGCGTGCTGCGCGGCCAACGGAACTTCCCGCGGCTCGCGCAAGGCAGCGACGTCGACCTGCTGATCGAGCGCGCGGACGCGCGGCGCGTCGCGGCGGTCGCCGAGCGCTGCGCGCGCGAGCACGGCGTCTCGATCTGGGAGCGCAGACGCTTCGGACGGATGGAGACGTTTCGCTGCTACGCGTTCGCGGGCCCGGGGCGCCACGAGTTCTTCGGCCTCGACGTCCACACCGCGGAAACGTGCTTCGGCGTGCCGTTCCTCGGCGCGAGGGACGTGCTCGCGCGCGTGCGTCGCGTCGGCGAGCTCACGTTGCCCGACCCCGCGCAGTCCGCGTGCATCGACGCGTTCGGCGCGTTCCTCTCGAGCGGTCGCATCCCGCCTCGCCACGCCGGCGCGCTGCGTCGCGCGGTCTCGGAATGGCCGGGCGAGGTCGAGAGCGAGCTCGCGCGCTGGTTCGGCGCCGCGCACGCGCACCGCGTCGTCGCCACGGTTCGGCGCGAGCCCGATTTCGCGCCCGAGCTCCCGCTCGCGGCGCTGCGGCGCGCGTTGCTCTCGCGCGCGGTCCTGCGCGGACCGTTCGGGTCGCTCGGCGCGCTCGCGCGCTTCGCGTGGGCGACGCGCATCGAGCCCTGGTTCGCACCGCACGGCCGTTTCGTCGCGTTCCTCGGCACCGACGGCACCGGCAAGAGCACGGTGATCGCGGGCCTCACCGACGAGCTCCGACGCGCGCTCGGCCCCGAGCGCGTCGTGTCGTTCCACCTGCGGCCCGGTTTGCTGCCACAGCTCAACGCGCTGCTCCACTTCGGTCGCACGACCTACTCGATCGCCGACATGGATCGCCCCCACCGCGCGAAGCCGTCGGGTCGCGTCGTGTCGACGCTGCGCGCCGCGTACTACGCGTGCGACTTCGTGCTCGGCGGCTGGACGCGCGTGCGGCCGTGGCGTCGCCACTCGGCGATCGTCGTCTTCGATCGCTACGCGTACGACTATCTCGTCGATCCGCTGCGTTCGCGCATCCGCCTCGACGCACCGTGGTTGCGCTCGATCTGCGGACTCTGTCCGCGGCCGCAGCGCGTGCTCGTCTGCACCGCCGCCGCGGAGACCGTCCGCGCGCGCAAGCGCGAGCTCGAGGAGCACGAAACGCTGCGCCAGCTCGCCGCGTACGAAGCGCTCGCTCGCACGCTGCCGAACACCACGCTCGTGCGCACCGACGGCAGCGTTCAGGACTCGATCGACGCCGCGGTGCGCGCGATCTTCGACGGGCACGCGCCGTGATCGCGCCGATCGAGCTCGCGAGTTGGTATCCCGCGTTGCTCGGCGCCGAGCGCAAGCTCGTCCTCGCCGGGCGCAAGCCCGTCGTGACTGGGCGCGAGCTCGTCATGACCGAGCGCAAACTCGACCTCGCCGGGCGCGAGCTCGTCGTCGCCGCGCGCGATGCGATGCTCGGCGAGCGCGACGTGCTGGTCCACTCCGGCCGACGACGGCCCGCATGCCCGCCGGGCGCGCGCGTGCAGCGTTGGTCGTGCTTTCCGGGCACCGGCGGCGGTTTCGTGTTGCTCGACGCCGAGCACCGATGCGTCTTCCGCGCGGGCACTCGGTTGCTGCCCGGCGGACGCAAGTGGACGCGCCTCGCGGGGAGGCTCGTGCGCGCGAGCTCGCACCTCGGCCTGCACGCGCAGCTCGCGCCGCGCACGCTCGCGCTGGTCGATCGACCGCCGAGCCCCGAGCTCGCGCTGCATCGGCGCTTCGCCGGTTTGCCCGCCGACCTCGCGTGGAACGTCGCGTCCGGCGTGCCCGGCCGCGATCAGAAGACGATCGTGCAGTTGACGACGCTCTCCGGCGAAGTCGTCGCGTACGCGAAGCTCGGGACCAGCCCGCACGCGCGCGCATGCGTCACGCGCGAAGCCGCGGTGCTCGAGCGCCTGCGCTCGCTCGACGTCGACGCGCCGCGCGCGTTCGGCTGCGAGACCACCGCGAGCTCGAATTTGCTCGTCCAGAGCGCGCTCGACGGCGAGCGCGCGCCCGGCGTGCTCGGCGCGGCGCATTGGCATTTCCTCGACTCGTTGGAACGCGCGACGGGCACCGCGCTGCCGCTCGAGCGCATCCCGAGCCACCTTGCGACGCTCGCGCGGCTCCGTGCGCTCGCGACTCGCGCGGATGCGGCCTGGTTGGCGAGCGCGAACGAGCTCGCGAACGCGCTGCGGCTCGCCGCCGGAGCGCGACCGCTGCCTTGCGCGCTCGCGCACGGCGACTTCACGCCCTGGAACGTCGTCGTCGCCGGACCGCGCGCTCGCGCTTTCGACTGGGAGCACGCGCGCGACCTGGCGCCGGCGCTCTTCGACGCGCTCCATTTCACGCTCCAGCAAGCGGTGCTGGTCGACCGCGTCCCGCACGGCGAACTCCACGGGTTGCTCGAAGCGCGCACCCGCGGCTCGGCCGACGCCGACTGGCTCGTCCATCTCGGCGCGTACCTGCTCGACCTCGCAGTCTCCGACGAGCAGATGCAACTCGAGCAGCGTTCGCCGTTCGTGCAAGTCGAATGGCTCCGCACCGGCCGGCTCGCGTTGATGCGTGAGCTCGTACAGCGCTTCGCGGCGCGGGGAGCGCGCGCGGCATGACTTTCGGTCTCGTCGTCCTGCTCGCGTCCGCGGTGTTCGCGTGGTGGCTTTCCGGCGCGCGTTCGCTCGCGTACCTGCTCTACTACCTCAGCTTCGCGCCGTTCCTGACGCTCAGCACCACCGACGGCGGGATGCAGGGGCTCGACGACTTCGGCTCCAGCGTCGTCTTCACCAAGCTCGTGCTGCGCGCGGGCACCGCCGCGGCGGTCGTCGCGCTGTTGGTGACGCGCCGCGCGGCCGCGCGACCGCTCGGCGATCCGCGCTACCTACCGATCCTCTTCTTCGTGCTCTGGACCACGCTCGGTCTGCCGCGCGCGCCGGATCCTTCGGTCGCGTTGATGCGGTTGGGCGAGCTCGTCGCGTTCGTGTTGCTCGGCGTGCTGCTCTGGAACGACGCGGCGCGCGCGCCGTCGCTGCGCTGCGTCCTTCGGTGGCACGCGCTCGCGCTGCTGCCGTTGATCGTCGTCACCGCGGTGTACGCGCGGCTCGATCCCGGGCTCGCGCTGCACGTCGCCGAGAACGGCATGGTGCGCGCGGGCAATCGTCTGATCAACGCGGAGAGCCTCGGCACCGTCGGCGCGCTGTTGACGTTGTGGGCGAGCTACGAGCTCAAGGATCCGCCCGAGCGCCGCGAACGATGGTGGCGCGAACGACTGGTCCCCGCGATCTGTGTGCTCGCCGGAGCGGCGACGTTGGTGATGGCGCGTTCGCGGACCGCGATGACGGCGACGCTGCTCGCGGAGATCGTGCTGTGGTCGTCGACGCTGCGCGGATCGCGGCGTCAGTGGGCGTGCGGGCTCGCGCTCGGGCTCGCCGCGCTGCTGTGGACCTCGTTCAACGTCGAGACGATCGAAACGTGGTTCCTGCGCGGCGACAGCGTCGCCAACCTGCGCACCGGCACAGGCCGAACCGAGCTCTGGGCGCACCTCTTCGAGGACGCGGTCCGTCTGCACCCGCTGGTCGGCAACGGCTACCTGAACCTCAGCGAGTCCGGCGGCTTCTGGCACGCGGGGACGTACTGGACGAACGCGCACAACGCGTATCTCGCCGCGCTGCTCTTCGCCGGCGTGCCCGGGTTCTTCGCGCTGCTCGCGATCCTCGCGCTGCCGCTCCGGACGGCGTGGATCCGCGCGCGCGAGTTCGACTCCGACCGCGGCGCGTGGCTCGCGATCTTCGCGCTCGGGTTGCTCGCGGCGATCAGCAACGGGACGAGCTTCGGCATTTGCGGCTGGCCGAACCCGCTGATGCTCTTCTTCTTCGCGCTGTTCCCCATCGCGGTGATCGGTGTGCGCCGGCGCGCCGCGCGAACCAGCGACGTCGAGCTCGACGGCCCGTTGCGGGCGGGAGCGCGCGCATGAGCACCGCGCCGCGGCGTCGCGTCCTCGTCAGCGCGTACTCGTGCGAGCCAGGCCTGGGCTCGGAGGCGGGCATCGGCTGGAACTGGGTGCGCGAGATCGCGTTGCGCCACGACGTTTGGCTGCTGACTCGCGAGAACAACGTCGCGCGGATCGTCGCGGAAGCGCGCGAGCTCAGGCTGACGAGCCTGCACGTCGAAGGCTTCGACCTGCCGCGCTGGGCGCGCTGGTGGAAGCGCGGCGAGCGCGGCGCGATGCTCTACTTCTATCTCTGGCAGCTCGGCCTCGCCGCGCGAGCGCGCGCGCTCGATCGCCGCGTCGACTTCGACGTCGTCCACCACGTGACGTTCGCGTCGAGCTGGATCCCGTCGGGGCTGTGTCTCGTCGGCAAGCCGTTCGTGTGGGGCCCGGTCGGACGCCACGAGCGCGTGCCCGATCGCTTCCTCGAACGCTCGAACTGGCGCTTGCGCGCAGCGGAGCTCGCGAAGGCCGCGCTCAAGTGCTGCGGCGAGCTCTGCGATCCGCTGCTCTGGCTGACGCGCGCGAAGGCGGACTTGATCCTCAGCATCGGCCAGGATTTCGCCGCCGAGCTCCCGCGTCCGTGGCGCGCGAAGACGCGGCCGTTCCTCGCGTGCGGCACCGAGCTCGAAGCCTTGCCGCGCTCGCGTTTCGCGCGTTCGCAGCGCTTCTCGGTGCTCTACGCCGGCCGCTTGGTCGACTTGAAAGGCGTGCGGCTCGCGTTGGAGGCGTTCGCGCGCTTCCATGCGCTCGCGCCCGACGCGACGTTCACGCTGGTCGGCGACGGACCGTGTCGCGCGGCGCTCCAGGCGCGCATTCGCGAGCTCGGGCTCGAGCGCAGCGTCTCGTTGCTCGGCAAGCGCCCGCGCGGCGACGTGCTCGCCGAGATGCGGCGCGCCGACGTGTTCCTGTTCCCGTCGTTCGAGGGCGCGGGCATGGTCGTCGTCGAGGCGTTCGCGTGCGGCGCGCCGATCGTGTGCCTCGATCACGGCGGTCCCGGCGAGATGGCGGCCGACGGGCGCGGCCTGAAGGTGCCGGTCGCGCGCGATTTCGACGCGACCGCGGCCGGTCTGGCCGCCGCGCTCGCGAAATTGCACGGCGACGAGGAGCTCAGGAGCTCGCTCGCGTGGACCGCGCATCGTTGGGCGCTCGAACACGCGACGTGGCCGGCGAAAGGCGCGCGCCTCGACGAGTTCTACGCGCTCGCCGAGCGGCGCCGCGTCGAAAGGGCCGCATGACGCTCTTCCGCACCCTCCATTCGCTCGCATTGCGCCGCGTGCGCGGTCGCGCGCCGACCGCGGAGACCGACGAGCTCGGCGAAGCGGAGGCGTTCGGCATCCTCGCGCGCACCGGCCTCGCGCTGCTGCGCGGGCTGTGGCTGCGCCCGCGTCTTCGCGCATCCGGTCCGCGGCTCTTCATCGCGCGCGGCGTGCGCATCACGAGCCCGGGGCGCATCACCGTCGGTCGCAACGTCAAGATCGAGGAGCTCGCCGAAGTCCAAGGGCTCGCGCGCCGCGGCATCACGCTCGGCGACGACGTCACGATCGGCCGCTTCGCGTCGATCCGTCCGTCGTCCTACTACGGCGTCGATCTCGGCGAAGGCTTGAAGGTCGGCTCGGGTTCCGCGATCGGCGCCTATTGCTGGATCGGCGCGTCCGGATTCGTCGAGCTGGGGCGCGACGTGCTGCTCGGGCCGCGCGTGTCGATCCTGCCGGAGAATCACGTCTTCGCGGACATCGATCGGCCGATCAAGGAGCAAGGCGTCGAGCGCGAGGGCGTCGTCATCGAGGACGACTGCTGGATCGGCGCGAACGTCTCGATCCTCGCCGGCGTGCGCATCGGCACCGGCTCGATCGTCGCCGCCGGCGCGGTCGTCACGAAGAGCGTTCCGCCGGGTTGCATCGTCGGCGGAGTGCCCGCGCGGATCTTGAAGCGTCGCGAGCGAGCGCTCGCGAGGAGCGCCTGACCGTGCGCGACCCGCGGACGACGATCCTGTTCTTCCACGCGTCGGCGGAGCTCTACGGGTCCGATCAGACGCTGCTGCAGCTCGCGCGCGGGCTCGATCGCGAGCGCTTCCGCTGCGTCATCGCGTTGCCGCGCCTCGGGCCGCTCGTCGAGCCGCTGCGCGATGCCGGCGCGACGGTCGAGCTCGGGCCGCTGTGCGTCTGTGGCCGCGCGACGCTCGCGCCGCGCGGGCTGCTGTCGGCCGCGCGCGACCTGCCGCGGTCGATCGCGTGGGCGCGCAGCCTGATCCGACGCCATCGGCCGGACGTCGTCCACACCAACACGATCGTCGTGCCGCCGGGCGCGTTCGCCGCGCGCGCGGAGGGCGTTCCGCACGTCACGCACGTCCACGAGATCATGCTGCGGCCGCGCTGGCTCGCGCGCGGGCTCGCGGGTCTGTTCGGCGGACTCTCCGACATCGTCGTCGCGAACTCCGAGGCGACGCGTTCGCACTTGCTCGGCCTCGATCTGCGCCTGGAACGCCATTGTCGCGTCGTGCGCAACGGCGTGCCGGAGTTCGCGCCGCGCGCGGACGTCGCGAGCGCCGTCGACGCGCGTCGCGAGCTCGGGATCGACCCGCACGCCGCGTGGACCCTCCTGGTCGGCCGCGTCAACGCGTTGAAAGGCCAAGCGCTGCTGCTCGACGCGGTCGAGCGCGTCGCGGACGCTCGACCGGACGCGCGGCTTCTGTTCGCCGGCGACGCGCCGCCGGGGCAGGAGCGCTTCGTCGCCGAGCTCGAGCGCCGGATCGCCGCGTCGCGTTTCCGCGACCGCGTCGTCCGTCTGCCGTTCCGTCGCGACGTCGACTTGCTCTACCGCGCCGCCGACGTCGTCGCGGTGCCGTCGCTCTTGCCGGAGTCGTTCGGGCTGGTCGCGGCGGAAGCGATGACGCGCGAGCGTCCCGTGGTCGCCGCGCGGCACGGCGGGCTGATCGAGATCGTCGAGGACGGCGTCACGGGGCTGCACTTCACGCCGGGAGACGCGGAGGAGCTCGCGCGAGCGCTCGCGCGACTGCTCGACGAGCCCGACTTCGCTCGCGCGCTGGGCCGGGCCGGTCGCGCGCGCCAACGCGAGCACTTCGGCGTCTCGCGCTATTGCAGCGAGTTCGCGGCGTTGTACGCCGAACTCGCCGCCGCGCGCGCAGCGGAGCTCGCGGCATGAAGCTCGTCCACGTCGTGATCGGCAAAGCGAATCCCGAGCGTCCCAACGGCGTCAACCGCGCGGTGCACGGGCTCGCTTCCGCGCAGCGGCGCGCCGGCGTCGACGTCGAGGTCTGGGGTCTGACCGTCGATGCGCGCGCGGAGACGCCGTCGCGCGAATACCGGTTGCGACTCTTCCGCTGGCGTTCGCTGCGACGCGTCGATCGCGAGCTCTTGCGCGCGCTCGATCACGCCGACGCCGACACGGTCTTCCACTTCCACGGCGGATTCCAGCCCGAGTTCCACGCGTGCGCGCGTCGTCTCGCCGCGCGCGGCTTGCCGTGGATCCTGACTCCCCACGGCGCGTATCGCGCGCCGAACGTCGGCCGCAGTCGCGCGAAGAAGCGGATCTATCTGGCGCTCTTCGACGCGTTCGTGCTGCGCGGCGCGCGCGCGGTGCAGGTGTTCTCGACGTGTGAACGCGACGAGCTCCTGGCGCTCGAGCCGCGCGCGCGCGCCGTCGTCGTGCCGAACGGTCAGGAGCCGCTCGCTCGACCGGTCGTGGCGCCGAGCGTCCGGACGAGCGCCGCGCCGCCGAGCGTCGCACGGCCGAGCTTCGGCACCTGCGGCCGCCTGGTGCAGCACGAGAAGGGCCTGGACCTCCTCATCGACGGTTTCGCGCTGCACGTTCGCGCGGGCGGCGCGGGAGAGCTCATGCTCGTCGGCGACGGCCCCGATCGCGAGCGGCTGAAGTCGCGCGCGCTCGCCGCCGGCGTCGCGGAGCGCGTGCGCTTCGTCGGCGAGCTCTTCGGCGACGCGAAGCTCGCGCAACTCGCGGCGTGCGACGCGTTCCTGCAGCCGTCGCGCACCGAAGGCATGCCGATGAGCGTGCTCGAAGCCGCCGCGCTCGGCCTGCCGTGCGTCGTCAGCCGCGAAACCAACCTCGGCGAGGAAATCGAGCGCTGGGGCGCGGGCTTGGTGCTCGAACGCAACGACGCCGAGGACATCGCGGCGGCGCTCGCGCGTGTCGCGACGCTCCAAGAACGCGGCGAGCTCGCCGAACTCGGCCTGCGCGGCCGCGCGATGATCGACGCGGAGTTCGCGTGGTCGTCGGTCGCTCGGCGCACGCTCGTCGAGCTCTACGGCGCGGGCGCGATCGACTCGCTCAGGTGACCTGCGCGGTTCCGACCGACGCGCGCGACGACGACGGCTGCGCGTAGAGCAGCACCAACAGCACGAGCACCTGCTGAAGGACGATCCCGGTCAACGCGCCGATGAGGCCGAAGACTTCGACCATCGAGCTCGCTGCGACCAGCGACACCGACGCGCCGAGCAGCTGCGCGACGAAAATCGGCCGCGTGCGCTCGTGCGTCCGCAAGCGGATCCCGAGCAGCGCGATCGCGAAGAGGCACGGGTAGAGCAACGCGAAGCCGCGGATCACCAACGTCTGCTCCGCGCTCTCGAAGCCGTACACCCAGCGCGACAGCGGCGCCGCGCAGAGCGCGACCAGCGCCGACACCGCCACCGTCGCAGCGCCGCCGAGTCGCGCGAGGCGCGCGAGGTAGCGATCGAGCTCATCCCACGCGCCGCGCGCCGCGATGCCCGCCGCGCGCACCGGCACGACGTTCTCGACGGCGAGCATGAGCACGTGCAACACGCCGAGGATCGTCTGGCCCGCTTTGAGCACCGCGACGGCCGCGGGTCCGAGCACGACGCCCGCCGCCGCCGCGTACGCGTTCGACGTGAACCACTGCGCGACCGAGAGCGCCGCCAGCCAGCGCGACATCCGAGCATGCCGCCGCAGCGCGCGCGCGACCGCGCCAGGCGCCGCGCGAAAGGCTCCGAACGTCGCCGCACCGAACGCGACGCCGAACGCGCTGCTCGCGGCGAGCGCGCAGAGCGCGGTCGTCGTCGTCAATCCGTCGCTCGCGGCGAGCGCGAGCAACAGGACGAGCTGGCCGCCGTACGCGAGCGCGTCGAGCGCGAGCACCCACGCCTTGCGTCCGCGCGCGAAGCCGCTCTGGCGCAGGAAATCGTGCGCATTGCGGGCGACGGCGACCGCGAGCAGCGCCGCGAGCTCGCCCCAACCCTCTAGATGCAGCCCGGTCGCGCTCGCCAACGGCAACGCGAGCGCGCCGCCGAGCACGGCGACCAGCGCGAGGAACGCGACTTCGAGCCGAGCGACCGCGGCGTAGTACTCCGCGCCGTCACGCCGTTCCTCCTTCGGTCCGATCGTCAGCATCGGCGTGCCGATGCACGCTTGCTGCAGGCTCTGCGCGAACACGACCGCCATCCACCAGAGCGAGAAGCGCCCGAACTCCGCGAGCCCGAGCGTGCGCACCAAGAGCACGGTCACCAGCAGGTTCGAGCCGCTGACCAACGCTTGGTCGACGGTGACCAACGCCGAGCGTCCGATCGCGGCGGTGACGCGCTCGCGCAGCCTCCGCGTCGCGCTCATCGGAACCACCTCGGCCGCTTGAAGCGCGTCGTGCGCGCGTCGACGACCTCGAAGCGCGCGCCTCGATCGAAATGGTGCGTCCCCGCGCTCGCGAGCGCACCGTCGGCGTCGAACGAACCGACGTTGCGCTCCTCGTAGCGCGTCGGATCGAGGTGGACGAGCTCCTGGAAGAGCACGCGCTTGCCGTATTCGCCGGTGACGTCCTGCGCGGGCCGCACGAGCGCGCCGCCGACGACGAATGGTCGACCGGCCGGCCGCGCGCCGCACGGATCGTCGACGATCGGGTTCGCGGCGTGAGGCGTCCACGGACCGAACGGATGCGGACTCCAGAACGCGCAGAGCTCCTCGGAAAGCGGCGCACGCTCGTCGGCGACGCACGCGAAGATCCAGAAGAGCTCCGCGTGGCGGAACCACGTCGCGTCGACCGCCTTGAGGCCGTCGATCAGCACGCGATCGAGCTTCCAACGGGTCGGGAACTTCTCGGCGCGCCACAGCTCGATGCGCCGCGTTTCGTGCGTCTCGGGCAGCATGTACGCGACGCCTTCGTGCTCGAAGACGAACGGATACGAGAGATGGTGCGCGGCGTGCGACACCGGCTGCACCGGCCCGGCGGAACCATCGGCGGCGAGCTCGACGCACGCGAGCCTGCCGAGCCGCGAGCGCGCGTCGTAGTCCTCGAAGAAGAGGCACTCGCGGCCCGCGTGCGCGAGCAGGAACGGATCGGCGAAGAACCGGCCGCGCGGAGCGGCGAGCTGATGCTCGGGCCGCCACGTCGCCGAGTCCGGCAAGCCCTCGCCGCGCGCGCGCCACGCGAGCCGCCACGCGTCCTCGCAGAGCGAGCGTTCGGCGGCGCGTGCGAGCGCGCGCACCGCGAGCGGCCAGGTCCGAGCGTTGCCGGCGAGCGGCCGAGTCGACGCTCCGAGCTCCGGCGATCGACCGTCGGTGTCGCGCGCGAGCGGAGGACCCGCGGCGTCGCACGTTGACTGCCGACTCTCGGCGGCGTGCGCGAGCGGCGAATCGTGCGGCGCGAGGCTCGGCAGCGGTTCGCCCGCGAGGTGCCGTCGCAGCGTGCGCTCGAGCAACGCGGACGCCTTCCAAGCCGCGCGGCTGCGCGCGAGCGTCAGCGAGTTCGGCGACTTCGTGCGCGTCTTCGCGAGGCAACGTTCGGTGCCGTCGGGTGCGCGCTCGTGGAGCTCGATTCGCAACGTCTGGTCGCCGCGCGCGAGCTCGTTCGCGTAGCGCGAGCCGTCGCCGAATCGGACGCTCCAAACCGTCTCCGCGCACGGCCCAGCCGTGCCGTCGACGTCGATCCGCAGCGCGCAGGCGTCGTTCGAGCGAGCTCGCTTGGCGCCGTAGCGCGCGCCGGGCGAATTCGGCGCGCCGAGCGCGTCGCGCGTGCGGGTCGCGTGCGGCTCGACCGAGCACGTCCACGCGTCGCGCGAGCTCGGCAGCACGCGCCTCGCGAGCCATGCGTCGAAGCGCACCCACGCCGGGTCGCGCGCGGGCTCGCCGGAGTCCGCGGCGCTCCAATCGAGCTTGCGCTCGCGCGCGAGCGCGTCCAGGCAGCGCGCGAGCCACGCCGGCGCCTCGCCGCGCGCGACGTGGCCGATCACCAGCGGCGCGCCGCCGTTCGACGCCGTCGCGTCGCGATCCAGCGTCGCCGCGTCGCGATCCGACGCCGGCGCGAGCGATGCGGCGAGCGCGCGGGCGGTCACTTGCACGCCTCGTGGATCAGCTCGGCGTACGCGTCGGCGATGCGTTCCCAGTTGTAGTGGTCGCGCACGCGTTCGGTGCACCCGCGAGCGAGCGTTGCGCGCGCGCGCGGCGCGAGCCGTTCACTCTCTTGGAAACGTTCGACGAGCTCGGCCTCCGTCTTCCAGAAGAGCGCCGCGCCGGCGAGCGTTTCTCGGTTGAACGCGTTGTCGTGCGCGAGCACGACGTTGCCGCAGCCCATCGCCTCGAGCAGCGACGGATTGGTGCCGCCGACGCTGTGACCGTGCACGTAGTCGAACGCGTGCCGACGCAACGGCAGCAGCAGACGCTGGTCGTACACGCTGCCGAGCAGGCGCGCATTCGGACCGACGGCGCGCTCGACCTCGCGGACGCAAGCGCCACCGATCTCGGTGTTCGCGACGACGACCAAGGGCCGGTGTGTGTTCGCCGCGGCGTGCGCACGCAGGATCTCGACGACGTGGTTCTCGGGTTCGACGCGGCAGACCACCAGCGAGGACCCGCGCGGCTCGAGACCGAAGCGCGCGAGAGCTTCGAGCTCGTCATCGCGCTGGTAGAGCTCCGCGCCGTACTCGAGCACCGATGTCGGCACGCGCAGCGCGAGACGCGCGCTGACCTCGTCGCGCAACGCCGCGTTGTCGAAGACGAGCCGCGAGCCGGTCGCCGCCGCGATTCGCTCGCACGCACGCAACCACGCGCGCGCGAGCGGGCTCCACTTCGAGCGGCGCCACTCCAGGCCGTCCATGTTGATCCAGACCTGGCGGCCGAACAGCCGCGGCAGCGCGCAGAACGGGCTCGAGCCGTACCCGAGCATGTACACGACGTCGAAGCCGCGGCACGCCGACGCGAGGCACTGCCCGTCGAACTGCAGCGTGCGCAGCGGACCGGGCGCCCACGCGCGCACGTGGCGCAGCTCGACGCCGCGATGCTCGCGCTCGCCGCTCGCGCCCTCGCAGAACACCGTGACGTCGACGCCGCGCTCGACCAGCCGCGTCGACAGCGCTTCGACGAACGTCTCGAAGCCGCCGTATCGCGCCGGGATCCCGCGCGAGCCGAGAAACGCGATCCGCGGCCGCCGACTGCGCGCGCGGCGCTCGCTGCGCGGCCGCCCGACCGCGCGGGTGCCGCGCTCGCGCTCGAGCAGCTCGACCGCCGCGAACGCGCGCTCCGCGTCCGCGAAGGCGCGCCCCGCGTCGACGACGCGGGCATCTCGCGGCAACGAAGCGGCGGGCTCCATGCCTCGCTTTTCGGCTGCGCGTCGCGCCCGGCGCGCCGAACGCGCTCTCGCTCGTCCCGCGCGTGGGAGCCTGCGCGAGCCCTCCGGAGGGCTTTGCGCCTCGCCGCGCCGAAACAACGGGATCGAACATGGCGACTTGGGTCATCGGCGACATCCACGGCTGCGCGGAGGAGCTCTCCACGCTGATCGAGAAGCTCCACCCGGGTCCCGACGATCGGTTGGTGAGCGTCGGCGACCTGTTCCACCGCGGCCCGGATCCGCTGGGCACGATCGAGCTCTTGGAACGCCATCGCGTGCGCTTCGTGCTCGGCAATCACGAGCACGTCGTGCTGCAGCGCCTCGGCCTCGCTCCCGAGCGCGTCGATGCCGCGGACCGCCCGCCGCGCGCGCCGCTGCCAAGCGCGCTCGACGAGGAAGCGCTGCTCGGCGACGGCGATCAGCCGTGCGAGGTCGAACCCGCCGCGCGCGCGACGGTCGTCGATTTCCTCCAGCGACACTCCGGCTTCTTCCTGCGCCGCCGTTCGATCGAAGGCGCGGGTCCGACGCGCGACGGACGCGAATGGACGTGCGTGCACGCCGGCGTGCTCGCGGGCCTCGAGCTCGAGCGCCACACGATCGACGAGCTCACCAGCCTGCGCCGCCTCGACGAGCCCTCGCGACCGTGGTGGTACGAGTTGTACGACGGCCCCGACCTCGTGCTCTTCGGTCACACGCCGTCCGAGCTGCCGCGTCGCCGCATGGCGCGCGGACGCCTGGTCGCGCTCGGGCTCGACACCGGGTGCGTGTATGGCGGCCGGCTGACCGCGTACTCACCGGAGCTCGACGAGTTCGCGAGCGTGCAGGCGGTTCGCGCGTGGGCGAGGACGTGAGGCCCGCGCTCGCGCGCGAGCCCCGCTGCGCTCACTTCAACTGATCGTTCAACACCATCAGCGTCGCCGCGGAACCGAGTGAGGACGAAATCCCGCTCAGGATCGGCAGCACTTCGTCGCTGAACTTGCCGGCGCCGCTGCGGCGCACGAACAGGAAGTCGTCGGGCCGCAGCGCGATCAGACCGTCGAGGTTCGGCGCTTCGCCGTCGATCGCCTTGACCTCGAGCGCTTCGGGCTTGCCGCGCAGGATCACGATCTGATCGCGGCGCGCGTGCGACGTGAAGCCGCCGCCGAGCGCGAGCGCTTGGTAGACGTTGAGCGGTCGGTCGAGCACGTACGCGCCCGGCCGATTGACCTCGCCGTAGATGTACACGCGCCGCGCGGCGTACTCGACCACCGAGAAGTCGACGCGCGGGTCCTGCACGTACTGCGCGACCGCGTCGCGGATCGTCACGTTCGCTTCCTGCACGCTCTTGCCGCCGATCTTGACCGCGCCGACCAGCGGAAGGCTGACGAAGCCCTCGTTGTCGACGCGCGCGCCGCTCTGCGCGGGTCCGAGCGGCGTGCCGAGTTCCGGGTGGCCGTACACGCCGACGCGGACGAGGTCGTTCGGACCGAGCGTCAGGTCGTCCCACACGAGCGCGCGCGAGAACGTCGCGACCTCGGCGGTGTTCTCGGGCAACGGCGGCGTCGAGTAGCAGGCCGCCGCGAGGACGGAGGCGAGGAGCGCGAAGCGGAGGCTCGGAAGCGTTTTCATCCGCGATGTCATCGGCCGGGTCTCGCCGGGCCTTGAAGTCGGCGCACGCAGGCTCGCGGCGGGTTCGCGCGGGCGCCCCGGGCGCGGGAACGGCGGGTCAGAGCCGGACGCGCAGCGTCAGCGCGACGAACGGCGCGGAGTCGACCTCGGCCTCGGCGACGTCGGCGCCGCCGTCGGCGAGGGTCGAGAGCTCGCGCCACAGATCGAACCCGCCGAACATCTCGAACGACACGTCGTCGCCGCGGCGCTCGAGCCCGACGCCGGCGCGAATCGTCTCGTCGCGCAAGACGCCGCTCGGCAGCGGGTTGTCGTCGTTCAGACGGAACTGTTGGAGCAAGTACTCGGCGCGCGCGAACGTGCGCCAGCGTTCGTCGAGCTCGAGCGTCGCCTGGAGGCTCGTGCCTCGCGCTTCGAACGAGAGGCGGTCGGTTGCTTGCCACTCGAAGCCGAGGAACGGCCAGACCCACGCGTCGTCCTCGAGGCGCGAAAGCGCGGCGACGCCGAATTCGACCGCGAGCTTAGGGCTCTGCGACCATCGGAAGCCGCCCATGCCGCCGACCGTCAGCGACTCCGCGGGATCCGCCTCGTCCTCGCCGCCGAGCGCGACGCTCATGCCGCCGAACCAGCCGAGCAGGCCATCGTCGCGCGAGCGCATCACGCCGCTGAAGCGCGCTTCGTAGACGTCGTTGAACGGTTTGGAACTGCCCGGCACCAGCGTCGAATTGCCGCCGAGATCGTAGAAGCGGCCGTTGGTCTCGATCGAGAACGCCGCGAGCCGGTCGTCGCCGAGCTCGCGGCCGAACGTCCCCGCCCAACCGCCGTCCTGCACCGACACGTCGCCGCCGCCCTCGAGGTTGCCGCCGGCGGAGAAGCCGGCGCGGGCGCGCGCGTCGAGGAACGTGCGCTCGCCCGGCTCGGCGGCGAGTCGGTCGAGGGTCTCGAACGTCGCTGCGGAGGAGTGTCCCGGCGCGGCCGAGAGGTCGATCCCCCACTTGCTGCTGTCCGCCGGAATCGGGAGCGGCCGGAAAGCGTTTTGGGCGAACGCCGTCGAGGCCAGAGCGGGGGCGAAGAGGAGCGTCGCGGAGCGAACCGTCTTTTGGACCATGCGTGTCGCGCCGCGCACCCAGCCTCGGAAGGAGGCCGCGTCGCGCGACGCACACCAAAACTATCCCGACATCCGGACGCGAGCGGCGCGGAGCGCGGCGAGCCCCCCGCCCGGGCCGCGGAACGGAAGAACTTGCCGGAGCGACGCGGGCGCGAGCTCAGGTGATGCCGAAGCGCTTCAGCTTGCGGTAGAGCGTGCTCTTGCCGACTTTGAGCAGGCGCGCCGCGGCGAGCTTGTCGTTGCCGGTCTCGTTCAAGGCGCGGATCAGACACTTCTTCTCGTAGAGATCGAGGCTGAGCTCCTCGGTTTCGTCGATGTCCCACGGCTGGCGCGCGCGCGTCGGCTGGCCGAACGGCGACGGAGTCGAGGTCGGAAGCGGAGTCGACGAACTCGGCAAGTGGACGCCTCCGCCGATCGTCACGTGATCCGGTCGAGGCGCGGGGTCCATCACGTGATCGCCCATGCGACCGTGCAGCTCGCGCAACGCCGCCGGCAGGTGCAGGACGTCGATCACGGCGTTCTGCGTCGCGGCGACCGCGCGCTCGACCACGGTCTCGAGCTCGCGAATGTTGCCCGGCCACTCGTGAGCTTCGAGCACCGCGAGCGCCTCGTCGGAGACCTCCATGTCGTTGCGCGACGCCGCGAAACGCTCGAGGAAGTGCTGGGCGAGCGCCGGGATGTCCTCGCGCCGTTCGCGCAGCGTCGGCAACACGATCGTGCGGCGGCCGAAGAGTTCGATCAGCTCGGCGAGGAAGAGCCCCTGGCTCGCGAGTCGAACGAGATCGACCTCGGCGGAGAAGACGAACCGCGAGTCGCAGCGCTCCACGCGCTCGGCGCCGACGCGGACCACCTCGCCGTCGCGCAGGGCGCGCAGGAGCTTCTTCTGCAGCTCCAGCGGCAGATGATCGACCTCGGACAGGTAGATCGTGCCGTGGGCCGATTGCTGGATCATTCCCGGCCGATCGGACACCGCCTCCGGCGTCGCGCCGCGGACATGGCCGAAAAGCTCGCTGTCGAGGTTCGCGGCGGAGAGCGCGGCGCACGAGAGCGGCAGGAACGGCCCGGTCAGCGAGCCCGAGAAGTGCAGCGAGCGCGCCAGATGCTGCTTGCCGACCCCGGGCTGGCCGAGCAGGAGCACCGGCTCGCTCGAGTGTGCGAATTCGTTGACCGCGCTGCGGGCGGCCCGCACCGCTGTGCTGTTACCGATCACGCCGACCGCTCCAAAGGCGCGACGGGCGGCTTCCATCAGCACGCCGACCTCGCGGCGCGGGATCGAGTACTCCTGCACGCGCAGGAGCTCGGTGGCGACGCGGCGCTTGCCCGCGTCGAGCAGGATCACGACGCGCATGCCCGGATCGCGCTCGCCCGGGTTCGCGACCAACGGCACGACCGACGCGATCAGCGCTCGCCCGGTCCGCGCGCCGGTCGGGCGCACGTCGAAGCGATAGCCTTCGCGGCTTTCGGTGTGCGCGTCGCGGACGAACGCCTCGAGGCGCGTATTGGGCGCGAGGCGACCGAGGTTCTTGCCCTCGATGCTCGCTCCGAGCAGCTCGCGCGCGCCGCGATCCGCGCACCGCACGATGCCTTCGGCATCGACGAGCATCACGCCGTCCGGCTTGCCGGCTGCGAGGTCGCGGCCGACCAGCGCGTGCTCGCCCGAATCGCCGCGAGCGAGCTCTCGATCGTTCTCGTGCTGGCGCTCTTCGATCTTGCGCCGCATTTCCGCTTCGACGGCGCGCAATTGCCGCGCGAATTCGTCGGACTGCGCCTTCGAACGCAGCGCGGTGCGCAACACGTCTTCGAAGCCGACCATGTCGGCCTTCTGCAGAACGTGCTCGCAACCTGCCTCGTACGCTTGGTGCACGTCTTCTCGCGTCGCGCCCGAGCGCGCGACCATCACCAACGGCGTCAGCGCACTCTGAGGGACTTGTTTGATGCGCCGGCAAACTTCGATGCCGGAGATCCCGGCGCCGAGTCCGGCCTCGACCAGGATCACGTCGAAACCACCCTCGCGAGCCTCGAGAAGGCCTTTGGCTCCGTTCTCGGCGAGGACGACATCATGCCCGAGATCCTTGAGACGGTTCTGCAGGACGAGCCTGGCGGCGGCTTCGTCGTCGATCAACAGAATGCGGCTCACAGCTCTCCTCCACGTCCGGTGAGTTCGAGCCCCGTGGCTCGAGTCCGTCGCTTGCGTAGCGTCCCCTCACGTTCGCGCACGACCGACGGTGTCCGTTTCCGGAAGCGCCGTCTTCTCAAAGCCTAGTGCGGTCCGCATCCTCCGCAAGCACGAGCCTGTCCGCAATCCGCGCGAAGCGGACCCAAAACGAGCCCAGCGACGCACGGTTGCGCTTCGATCCGCGCGTCGAACGGACGCGCTCCGAGCTCGCGAGCGAGCTCGACCCGCTCGATCCCTTGAAGCGCGTCGAGCGTCCGCGTCGAGTGCGTTCGGGATCCCTGGCGACCATCGCGGCGAACCTTTTCGACCTGCGCCGACGCGCAGCGCGTGGGTTCGACGCGCCGGGACGCGCGTTCCCGACCCGAAAAGGCTCGCGCAGGCGATTCCGCTGCCGGTCGCGCGCGATCGGGCGAAACAGGCGCCCGAGCTCGCCGGCGCGTGCGAGCTCCACGAGCTGACCTGCGGGCTCGGCGCCGACGCGCTCTCGCTCTCTCGCGTCAGCGTGCGCGGGCTCGCGTCCGATTTCGGCGAGGTCACGGTGCGTTGCGCGCCCCGCAACCTCGCGGATTCGCGCCGGATCGCGCTCGTTTCGCGCGCCGACGCGCTCCGACCTTGTCCGCGTGCCGTAGCGACCGCTCGACCCGGACCGTCGCGCGCACGGTGAGAGAGCGCGCGCTGCGGAGCGCAGGTCGCCGATTTTCGCGGACGCGATCGCGCTCGCTCGGTCCGCTCGGGGCGCGTGCCTCGAGCTGCCGACGGCGTTCGAGCTCGCCGAGCGCGCGCTCGCGATGCTCGGCGACCCGTCGTGGCGCGCGAGTCGGTCGAGCCTCGACGGCGAGCGGATGGAGCTGACGATCTGAACCGTCGAGTGGGCGACGGACGACGTCGGCCGTCGCGAGGCGAGCCGACTGACGTTCAACGCGCCCACGCCGGTCGGTCTCCGCCGCAGCGATTGCCTCGGCAGCGCGGCGCCGGTGATCGAGCCCTAGTCGGACGGCGAGGTCGGCGCAGGGCGTGCCCGTCGAGCCCAACGTCGCGTTGGTGCGCGCGGGCCCGATCAAAGCGCTCGCCGGGAGGTTCGTCGACGCGTTCTTCGAGGAGTTTGCCGAGCGGTTTGCCGAGAAGCTCGCCGAAGCGCTCGCCGAGAGGCTTGCCGAGGCGCTCGCCGAGAGGCTTGCCGAGGCGCTCGCCGAGGAGCTTGCCGAGGAGCTTGCCGAGGAGCTTGCCGAGGAGTTCGTCGAGGCGCTCGCCGAGGAGTTCGGCCCGCGCCCGGTCGGTCCGGACGTCGCGTGCCTCGCCGATCGCCGGCCTGAGCCGTCACCGTGGTTCGACGCGTGGCAAATCGTCGACTCGAAGTCCGCCGACGCGCTGCGGGTCCGCGAGATGCTCGCCCGCCGCGACATCGGGTCCGTCCAGGTGCGCACGCGCGGCCCTCCCGAAACCGGGGAGGGTGCCCGTCGTTTCGCCAGCCCCCGTCGCCGCCGCGGTCACGTGGCGGTCGCCCGGACCGCGGGCGGACATCGCGTCTTCCTATTGGAGTCCTTACCGACCGGCGTGTGGAAGGGCGGAAGGCTGGTGGGCGATGAGGGATTCGAACCCCCGACTTCCTCCTTGTAAGGGAGGCACTCTAGCCGCTGAGTTAATCGCCCGGGTGTTGGGCGGAACGGTCCAACGGTATCCTTCTGGGCTCGCTCCCTCCATCCGGGCCCTGCTTCTGCCGAAAAAGGACCCCTCCGGCGCGCTTCGGTCCCCCCCTCCGGCGCGCGGAGCTGCCCCTCACACCTCAGGATTCCCCAATGCGCATCGCTGTCATCGGAACGGGCTATGTCGGCCTGGTCGCCGGAACCTGCTTCGCCGAGAGCGGAAACAACGTCGTTTGCCTCGACATCGACGAGGAGAAGATCCGCAAGCTCAAGGCCGGCGTCGTGCCGATCTACGAGCCCGGTCTGGAAGAGCTCCTGAAGCGCAACGTCGCCGACGGCCGCCTGACGTTCACCACCAACTACGCCGACGCGATCCCGAACGCCCAGGTCGCCTTCATCGCGGTCGGCACCCCCCCGGGTGAGGACGGCAGCGCGGACCTGCGGTACGTGCTCTCCGCCGCCCGCGAGGTCGCGAAGCACATGAACGGCTACATGGTGATCGTCGACAAGTCGACAGTGCCGGTCGGGACCGCCCGCAAGGTGATGGCCGCGATGAAAGACGCCACCAAGCATCCCTTCGACGTCGTTTCGAACCCCGAGTTCCTGAAGGAAGGCGCGGCGATCGACGACTTCATGAAGCCGGACCGCGTGGTCATCGGCGCGGGCTCGCAGCGCGCGTCGGAGGTGATGGAGGAGCTCTATGGGCCCTTCGTCCGCACCGGCAAGCCGATCCTGATGATGGACATCGAGTCGGCCGAGCTAACCAAGTACGCCGCGAACGCGATGCTCGCGACCCGCATATCGTTCATGAACGAGATCGCGAACATCTGCAGCCGCGTCGGCGCCAACGTCGACATGGTGCGCAAGGGCATCGGGTCCGACGACCGGATCGGCTCGCGGTTCCTCTTCGCGGGCGTCGGCTACGGCGGCTCGTGCTTCCCGAAGGACGTCAAGGCGGTGATCAAGACGTCCGAGGAGCACGACTACGACTTCAAGATCCTGAAAGCGGTCGAAGCGGTCAACGAGCGGCAGAAGAGCGTGCTCTTCGACCTCGTGAAGAAGCACTTCCACGGCGACCTGAAGGGCCGCAAGTTCGCCGTGTGGGGCTTGGCCTTCAAGCCGAACACCGACGACATGCGCGAAGCTCCCGCGGTCGTGGTGATCGAGGCCCTGCTCGCCGCCGGCGCCAAGGTCGCGGCGTGCGATCCGGAAGCGATCGAAGAATGCAAGAAGCGCCACCTCGGCGACCGGATGGAGTACTCGAAGCGCCCGATGGACGTGCTCACCGGCGCGGACGCGCTGCTCTTGGTCACCGAGTGGAACGAGTTCCGTCGGCCGGACTTCGAGCAGATCAAGACGCTGATGAAGCACCCGGTGATCTTCGACGGGCGCAACGTCTACCCGCGCAAGACGCTCGAGAAGCTCGGCTTCACCTACTACGGCATCGGCTGCTGAACCGCACTTTCGGGCGCGAACTCGAGGGTTCGCGCCCGGAGCGATTCCACGGGCGACCCACGTGAGACCGCACGGCGAGCCGGAGCGAACGGCTCCGGAATCGGGATAGGGGGCGGTGACTAAGGCACCGCACCCCTCCCACACCACCGGACATGCGGGTCCGCATCCGGCGGTTCGGGGAGTTGAGGTCAGGGGCGAGTCGGGGGAGGCCGAGCTCGTCGAAGTAGCGATTGGGAAAGGCGACATGGAGCAGCTGCGTGGAGCTG
>JACRIN010000046.1 GCA_016220085.1 Planctomycetota bacterium | reverse complement strand
TCCACCCCGATCGCCCCCGCCACTCTCACGTTATCCTGCTTCACGGTCATCCTCCTGTGGGTCTTGCACTTCGAGTGCGCCTTCGCGGTCACACTACGACCGCTACCCCAGGAGGGTGGCCCTCTCATCCCATCTGCTAGCGCGCCGTGTCTTGGGCGCGAGTGCCCGCGCTCGCTACGCTCTCCGCGTGATCGACGCCGCGCCGGACGCTCCTCCGCCCTACCGCACGGTCGTGTTCGATTGCGATTCGACGCTCTCGGCGATCGAGGGCATCGACGAGCTCGCCGGCGCGCGCCGCGCCGAGATCGCGGCGCTGACCGAGCGCGCGATGGCCGGCGAGTCGAAACTCGAGGACGTCTACGGGCTGCGGCTCGCGCGCTTGCGGCCCTCGCGCGACGCGATCGAGGCGCTGGGCCGCCAGTACGCCGCGCGCGCCGTCCCCGAGGCGCGCGAGCTCTGCGCGGCGCTGACGGCGCTCGGCAAGCGCGTCGTGATCGTCAGCGGCGGAATCCGCGCCGCCGTGCTCGCGCTCGCGCGCTCGTTCGCGATCGACGAGCGCGACGTCTTCGCCGTCGAGATCTTCCACGACGCTGCGGGCGCGTACACCGGATTCGACGAGCGCTCGCCGCTCGCGACGCACGACGGCAAGCGCGCGCTGGTCGAGCGCCTCGCCGCCGAGAGCGAGTGCGATCCCCGGGTGCCCGGCGCGCGCGGTCTCGGCGTCGTCTGCGTCGGCGACGGCATGACCGACCTCGTCGGCGCGCGCGCGGCCCGCCGCTTCGTCGCGTACGGCGGCGTGGTGCGCCGCGAGAGCGTGTTCGCGCTCGCGCGCTCGCAGAGCGCCGCGCCGACGTTCGCCGCACTGCTGCCGCTGCTCGTCGACGCAGACGAGCTCGCGACGTTGCGAACGCTTCCCGACCACCGACGGCTGCTCGCCGTCTTCGATTCTCTCGACCCACGAGGTTCGTGATGCTCTGGATTCCCGGCCCTACCGAAGTTCGTCCCGAGATCCTGGCCGAGTGCGCTCGGCCGCAGATCAGCCACCGAGGCAAGGAGATGGACGCGCTCAGCGCGCGGATCGATCCGCACCTGCGGCTCGCGTTCGGGCTCGCGGAGTCGAGCAACGCGCAGGTCGCCGTCCACACCTGCAGCGGGACCGGCCTGATGGAGGCCGCGCTGCACGGCGTCGGACCGCGGACGCTGCACCTGGTCAACGGCGCGTTCTCGAAGCGTTGGCACGAGGTCGCGCTCGCGCTCGGCAAGTCGACGACCAAGCTCGAGGCGCCGCTCGGCGAAACGGTCGCGCCCGAGGCCGTCGAGCGCGCGCTCGCGGAGCAAGGTCCGTTCGACGCCGTCACGTTGACCGTCAACGAGACCGCGACCGGCGTGCGCACGCCGCTCGGGTCGCTCGCTCGCGCGCTGCGCGCCGCGCCCGACACGCTCTTCCTCGCCGACCTCGTCAGCTACCTCGGCGGTGCGCCGGTCGATTTCGACGCGCACGGGCTCGACTTCGCGTTCGCGAGCTCGCAGAAGGCGCTGTCGCTGCCTCCCGGGGTCGCGGTGTGCTCCGCGTCGACGCGCTACCTCGATCGCGCGCGCAAATCCAAGCGCGCGAGCTTCTACCTCGATCCGATCCGGATCATCGACGGCCATCGCGAGCGCGCGACGATCGCGACGCCGTGCCTGCCGCTCTACTTCGCGCTCGCGCGCCAGCTCGAGGACATCAGCGCCGGCGCGACGCTCCCGCCGTCGGAGCGCGGTCGCACCGGCGCGGACGCTTGGAGCGCGCGCTTCGCGAAGCACGTCCGCATGCAAGCCGCGACGGTCGCTTGGGCGCTCGGCCACGGACTCGCGCTGCTCCCGGTGCCCGAACTCGCGTCGCCGACGGTCTCCTGCCTGCGCCGCGGCGCGCTCGACGTCGAGAAGCTGACCAAGGCGCTCGCGAAGCGCGGCGAACTGATCTCCAACGGCTACGGCGAGCTCAAGGGCCACACTTTCCGCATCGGCCACATGGGCGATCACGACGAAACGGCGCTCGCGCGTCTGCTCGTCGCGATCGACGAACTCTGGCCGACCGTGCTCGCCTGATGCGCGCCGACCGCGTCCCGCCAGCGCACGAAGCGACGGACGCCGGGGTCCCGCACGCGTCGCCCGCGACTCGAGTTCAGTTCGAATAGGTGACTGCGTACCCGTTCGTCCAGTTGTGGACTTCGCCGGTGCACGGGCCTGCCGGGTTGCGGAACCACATCTGGTAGTGCCACGTCTGCCCCGGCGTGATCGCGATGCCGAATCGCTGGAACGTCAGCGCAACGAGGCCGGGCCCGTAGTCGATCACGCCGTTCGTCGCCGGCGTCAACGCGAAGCGATGTGAAGGCGAGCAGAGCACGCTCAGACCATTGCCGCTGACGAATGGCGCTTGACCGGTCGCGGACAAGACCAGAATGCCCGACGTGTTCGCGTTAAGCTGGTATCCGACGAGTCGTAGGTCGTCGCTCGCAACGCTCGAGGAGCCCCAGCCGAGCAGGCGTCCGCCGAGACCGGTCGTCGTCGAGTACGCGCAGCCACCAGTTGCATAGTCGTTCGCACACGGTGACCCCGACGCGCAGAATCCGAACGGCTTGCCTGCAAGTCCGAATGCGAACGCAGCGCCCTCCGAAGGTCCAGGGCTCAGCCAGAAGGGCGCGCCGATGATCGCGGTGTCGTCGTCGAGCGCGACCGTGCCGAACTCAGCGCCCGCTTGATTGCCGCTCGGTGCGAGATCGAACGCTTCGAACCACGGTCCTTGCGGCAGGTTGGAGCACACGAACTCACGGACGAAGCCCGGGCCGCCCGATCCCGCGTTCGGCGCCCCGACGAGCACCTTCCCGCTGGAGACTGCGACGGACGCGCCGAAGTCGCTGTTCGGTTGCGCGCCATCGAACGAGCCGAACAAGCCGAGCGAATTCTGTTCCACGGCAAAGAGGTAGACGCGACCGAGCCCGCCCGCGTCAGTGAGCGCGCTGACAACGGCATTCTGTCCGTCGAGCGCGACAGCCGTGCCGAGACGCGAGCCTGGCGTTCCGGCCCAGCGCGCCATCGTGACGATGCTGCCGCCGCTCAAGCGATAGTCGTAGAACGCGCCGGTGTTGGAGTACTCTCGCGGAGAGCCGACGAGTAGTCGACCGTCGTGTAGATCCAGCGCCGCCCCGTGGTTCGCCTGATCGACGCCCCACCCGTGCGCCTCCGCGGTGAAACTCCACGCCGTCCCGGTGCGCACGAAGAGGAGCACGGCGCCGGTGTCGAGCAACGCTCCCATGTCGCGCCCCGACGCGCCGACAGCGATCACGTCACCGCGAACGGAGACCGCAACGCCAAAGGCGTCGCCTGCGGTTGGCGCGGGCGCCTGGAGGGTGGCTTGCAAGGTCCAGTTACCCGCACTGCGCGTGAACACATGCACGCGGCCGGAGCTCGAGTTGAAGAACGGCTCGCCGACGACGAGCGTGTCGATGTCGACGTCCACACTGGAGCCGAAGCTCACGGTGCCAGCGATGCTCAACGCTGCTTGCTGCGACCAGCCAGGCGAGGAGCGCACGTAGGCGCGAACCACGCCGCCGTTTTCGAACGGCGCACCGACGACCGCGGTGTCGCCGTCGATTGCGACAGAGGCGCCGTGGCCGGCGACCGCCGCACCACCATTCGGCAGAGTGCCGATCTCGTTCGCCGTCTGAGCGACGCTGGTCACGACGAGTAGGAACCCGACACAGACACCGTGGAAGACGCGGATCGACATGCCCGTCTTGTGTTGGCAATCGCCACTCCGGTTTGGACTCCGCGGGAATCCGGCTTGGGCCCGAATTCGGACGGGCGTACGACGCCTTTGATGGCGGAACCGCGACGCGTTCCGAGCCGCAAGGGCCGTTCGACCGCGATCGCAAGGGCTCCTGGGTTCGTCGCAGCCAACCAAAAAACCCCGAGAACCGTGGCCGCTGCAAGTCTGCGCCCTCGCTGGTCGCGCTCCCTTCCGATGATCTTCGCACGTTGCGCCGGGGGCCACCCGGCCGGACGCTGCGGTGCGTCCTCCGCGCCGACAGCGGGCCAGCGGCTCGCAGCTCGAGCCTTCGATTTGCGAGCGAACGAAGAACTGCGGCGATGCGTCGAGACACCAAACCCCCGGACCTTCACGAAGAGGAACTACCATGCGTCTCGTTCCGCTCGTCTGCTCGCTCGCCATCTTGGCCTCGTCGGCCGAAGCCCTTCCGCTGCCGCAGAGCGTGTACCGCGTCGACTACGGGGCTCCGTCGAACGGCGACGGCCTGAGCTGGGCCACTGCGTTCCAGCACCTCGACGACGCGATCGCCGCCGCGTTCGATGGCGACGAGATCTGGGTTACGTCTGGAACTTACCGCCCGCGGGTCGAGACCCAACCCGGGATCCTGTCATCGAGCTCGATCGTGATCAACCGAGGCGTGCGGATCATCGGCTCGTTCGCCGGCAATGAGACGACTCACACGCCGACTGGACCGTCGCGCTCGACGTCCTTGGACGGCAACCTCGGATTCATCGGCACCGCGTTCCACGTCGTGACGATTCAGACGGCTTCGAAGGTGCGCATCGAGAACTGCACGATTCTCGGGGGCCAAGCGCAGAGCGACCCGACGAACGACGGCGGCGGCGGAATCACGATGCTCAACGGAGGCGCCCTGATGCTCGTCGACGACGAGTTCTTCGTCTGCGACGCGGCCAACGGAGCCGCGTTGGATGCCGCCAGCGCGTTCGTCAACATCCGCAACTGCCTCTTCACCTACAACAACGCCGCGAACGGCGGCGGCGCCATCCGTCTCGCGAATTCGTCGGGGTTCCTCTACTTCTCGCGTTTCGAGCTCAACTCGGCAGGCGTCCGCGGCGGTGCGATCCACACGAGTGGCTTGCTGTCGGGTCAATCGGACACGCTGAGTGTGGTGGGCTGCGTGTTCAACGGCAACGTCGCGGGAACCGAAGGAGCGTGCGGTTACGTAGAGGGCGTCGTCGGCGCGATCCCAGCAGCTCGCATGCGCTGGTCGAGCTGCACGTTCTTCGGCAATGATGCGCCGGCGGGCGGAGCGATCGCCGCCGAGTACAACCCGAGCCAGCCGGCCAACATGGGCGTGAGCTTCGTCACGAATTGCATCATCTGGAACAACAGCTACATCAAGCACCAGCTCGCCGGCCGGCAGTTCGTGGAGTACTCGTGCGTGCAACTCGGGCACCCCGGGGTCGGCAACCTCAGCGTGAAGCCGACTTTCCTCGATCCGACGACCGGCGAGCAGGACTGGGGTTCGGTGACGAACGACGCCGGCCACTACCTGCCACTGAACGACGATCCTGCTGACGTCGATGAAGACGGAGTGACTGCCGAGCCAATCGCTTTCGACCTCGTGGGCAACCCGCGGTTCGCCGACGACCCCAGCGTGGTCGACACCGGTTGTTGCTCTGCCCCGATGTGCGACATGGGCGCGTTCGAGCGCTGAACTCGATCGCGACAGGCGAGTCGACCTCCACGCGGGCGCGACGCGCGATCGTCGAGCCCGACTTCCCCCTTCGGTGCGGTAGCGAAGTAGCTACTCGCGCGCCGACGTGCGACTCGGGCAGTTGGCCTTCGGCGCACGGCTGATCGCCCGGCCGTCCGCTTGGATCCTCTTCGCCAGCAGCCCACGTATCTACGGCGTGCTGCGTGCACTGGCTTGCAGCTTCACTCGGCGTTCCTCCCATGGGTTGTCTCGACAACGCCCCATGTTCGCGGAGGACTCCGGGGTGACCCAATCTACTTGGCCTTCAGATCTAGCGCTCGAAGAGTCCCTCGCGGCGCGCCAGCGTGCGCGCGAGTTCGCGAATGCGCTCGGGCCCGAGCCGATGGAGCTCCTGGACCAGCACGCGCGTCGGATCGAGCTCCGGCCAGCGCACCGGGTCGCGTTCGAGTTCGGCGTCGAGCAGCGCGAGCCAATCCGCGAGCAACCGCCGATACGCCTCGGCGTGCGGAGTCAAGCCCTCGGAACCCGCCTCGGTCGCCGCGAGCACGTCCGCGAGCGGTAGGCGCGGATCGGCGGACTCGCAGAGCGCGATCAACTGCGCGCGGTACTCGAGCCGCTCCGCGATCGCCTCGGGAGAGAAGAGGTGGCGCGCCAAGAAGCCGAGCGCGCGCCCCCAATGCGACGTCAGCGGGAAGAACCGCGTGCGATCGCAGAGGTGCCCTTCCTCGTGGATCGCGGTGACCGCGACGAGATCGTCGAGATCGACGAGGCCGGGGCGGCGCAGCCCCGCTTCGACGACCGGGCCGCGCGCGCGGTCGCGCAGCACGGCGAGGCGCACGCGCTCGGCCTCGCCGAGCAGGACGTCGATCGAGCGTCGCTCGGCGCTGTAGAGCTCGCGCAGGTTCGGTGGAGCCTCGATCGGCAGGCCGCGAACCGAAAGCGCTCGCTCCGCGCGCCCGATCCGCCCGTTCCGTTCGTTCCAGTGGACGCGCTCGTCGCCCATGAACTCGCGCTCCAGCGCGAGCCACGCGTCGCGCTCGCGGCGCACCACGTCGATGTCGATCCAATAGCCTTCGTGCAGCGCAGCGCCGGAGATCGCCGCGCCGGCGCGCGCCGCGCTGCTTTGCAAGTCCGCGGTCTCGCACCAGGCGATCGTGCCGCGCCACGGCACGCCGAGGCGTTCGCCCGCGAGTTCCTCGATCCAGAGCCGAGGCAGCAGCGTGCCGTCGGGCGGCGACCCCATCAGCTTGCCGAAGATGCCGAATCGACCGATGCGGTCGAGCGCGGCGGCGAGCCCTCCGACCGTCTCGCCCGCCGGCCCGAGGCCTTGGCGTTCGTCGAGCGCGGAGAGACGCGGCCCGGGGTGCACGAGCGAGCCGAACGCGCCGTACGCGATCCGCGGCGAGGCCGCGAGCTCGCGGGCCTTGCGCGAGACGGCCGCGCGATCCGCAGCGCCGTCGAGTCGGGCGAACAGCGGCGCGGCGGAGCGCAGCAGGCTCGCCAGGCTCGCGACCGACGCGCGATCGTCGCGCCGGCGGCGTTCGTCGGGCCCGAACAGCGCCCGCAAGCCTCGGATCAGGTCGATGCCGACGGACGCGCGCTCGTCGAGAGCCAACGCGGCCTCCAAGTCGTACTCGGTCAGCGCGTTCGCGACCGAGCGCGCTTCGCGAAACCAGCCGGCGGCGAGCGTCGCGTTGCCGAGCTCGACCAGCGCCGCGTGGCTCGCCGTGCGCGTCGTCCCGGCCGCGCGCGCGGCGCGCACGACCTCGCCGATGCGCGAATCGCGCGGAAGCCCGTCGGTCGAGAGCACGACGCGCGGCAAGTCGGCGAGCCACTCGTCGACGCCGCGCGCGTACTGGCCGGCGGCGAAGCGCGCGACGCGCAGCAGGGGTCCGTCGGCGGCGCTCTTCTCGCCCGCGTCGCGCGCGCGCTCGAGCAACGCGAGCGCCAACGCGAGCGGGTTCGCGCGATCCTCGAGCATCAGCACGGCGCGCCAACGGTCGCGCGCGGGCGACGAGCGCGCGGCGAGCGCGAGCGAGAGCTCGAGCGCCCCCGTCGAGTCCTGGATCGGCGAGAAGCGCAACCGCGTCATCAGCGTGTCGATCTCGGCCTCGGTCAGGTCTTCTTCGCGCAAGAGCTCCAACGCGCGCCGCGCGCCGCGCGTCGAACGCGGATCGAACAACAGCGCGAGCCCGATGCCGATCGACTGCAGCTCGAGCTCGAGCCGGTCGGTCGGTTCGAGCATCGGATCGTCGATCAGCCGCGCGAGCACGTCCAGCGCTTCGATCGATCGCTCGTCCCGGTCGAGATAGCGCGCGAGCGCGGCGCCGAAGCACACGCGCTCCCACGCTTCACGCGCGCAATCGAGCGCGCGCTCACCGTGGCGCACGGCGAGCGTCCAATCGCCCTGCGCCGCGGCGGTCCACGCGAGCCCGTGCCACCCCCACGCGAAGTCCGGGTCGCGCTGCACCGCTTGCTCGAATCGCCGCGTGCCCGCGGTGCCTTCGAGGCGGCCGGCGAGGTAGAGCTCGCGCGGATCGTTCGGTCGCTCGGCGAGCGCGCGACGATGGCCATCGAGCGCCTCGAGCCCGCGCAGTTCGCTGCGCAAGAGCTCGTCGAGGAAGCGCTGCGGCGCGACCCACTCCGGCGCGAGGTCGCGCGCACGCGTCGCCGACTCCAGCGCGGCCAACCGGCCCTCGTCGTCGTCCCGGCGCGCTTGGACGCGTGCGCGGGCGAAAGCGGCGGACGCCTCGCTCGACACCGGCTCCGGAGCTCCGTCCAGGACCCGGCACGCGGCGAGACAGCACAGCAGGGCGAACCACGGCAGACTTGTCGCGCTGGAGAGCAAGGAGGAGACTCTGCGCATGCGACGTGGACGCGTTGGGCTGGTATGCGCGGTCGCGCTCTTGGGCGCCGCCGCGTCGGGGCACCACTCTATCGGTTGGAACGCGCCGACTCCAAAGACTCAGAAGAAGGCGGTCGCGGCACGATTCGCGCCCTTCGTCGGCACGCTGGAGGAAGCCCGCAAGGAGGCCGCCGAGCGCAACGTGCCGTTGGTCGTGTTCGCAGTGCTGGTCGAGGAGGAAGCGAGCGAACGTTTCGCCAAGACGTTGCCCGGCGACCCGGCGGTCGCGGCCGCGCTCGAAGGCACGGTGCTCGTGATCGCGAACTCGGGCGAGCACCCGGCGAAGAAGCTCGAGGAAACCGTCGACGGCAAGAAGACCTCGCGCGACGTGTGCTCGGTGTTCCTGACGCCGACCTGCGCCGATCACCAACGCAACTGGGACCCGGTCTTCTTCGCGTTCAACGAGGACGGCGCGCTGCGCTGCCCGCAGGTGATGCTCGTCGCGCCCGACGGAAAGGTCTCGCGGCGCTTGATGCCCGGCGACGTGCCGAAGCCGAGCCAGCTCGCGAGCGCGGTCGCCGGTGTGCGCGAGAAGCTCGGCGCCGGGCTCTCGCGCGAAGAGCTCGAGACCGTCAAGGCCGCGCAAGCCGCAGCGCGCAAGGCGATCGAGCGCGACGACCATCCGGAAGCGTGGCGCGCGTGGACCGCGGTGATCACGGTCAACGCCGCGACGAAGTACGCGGAAGAGGCGCGCGCCGGAGCCGCGCAAGCGCTCGCCGGCATCGCGAGCGAGCGCGACGCGGCGCTCGAGCTCGTCAAGGGCGATCAGGTGTTGGTCGGGTACGCACAGCTCGTCTCGCTCGCCGAACGCTGCAAGGGCCTGCCGAACGAGAAAGAGCTCGCGAAGTCGGTCGCGCAAGCCGAGAGCCTGCCCGCGAAACGCGACGTCATCGCCGCGTACAAGAAAGGCCTCGCGGCCGAGGCGCTGTGGAAGGAATTCGAGGAGCTGACGGCCTCGAATCAGAAGCGCAAGGCGGAGACGAAGCTCCGCCTGTTGATCCGCAAGTACTGGGACACCGAGGCGGGCAAGCGCGCTCGCAAGGCCTACCCGGACATCGCCGCGGACGAGGACTCGAAGGGTAGCTGAACGGCGACCGCGCCGCCGCGAGCGTCAGTCGTACAGGAACGCTTCGAGCACCGCGTCGCCGCCGGTGTCGCGGTCCGCGCGCTCCTTGAAGCGCATGTGCGCGAGCCGCGGACCGAGCGTCTCGCCTCGGCCGCCGCTGACGCTGCCGGTGTAGACGCGCATCTGATCGACGAAACCGTGGTCGAGGTAGCGCGAGAGCAGGATCGGTCCGGACTCGAGCAGCACGCGGCGCACGCCGAGCTGCCACAGGTACGCCTGGACGTCCCAGAGCGACACGTGGTCGTTCTCGTCGACGTGCAAGCCGACGAGCTTTGCGCCCGCCGCTTCGAGCAAGCGATAGCGCTCGGCGTTCGCGCCCGCCTGGTAGAGGAGGTGCAGACCGCCGAGCCCTTCGTGCGGCTCCTTGGGCTGGAAGAGGCGCGCGTTCGGCGGCGTGCGCAGGACGCTGTCGAGCACGACGCGGAGCGGCGGCTTCGACGGATCGCCCGGCGGACGCACCGAGAAGCGCGGATCGTCGGCGAGCACCGTCGAGATGCCGGTGACGATCGCGTCGACCCGGCCGCGCAGCACGTGCACCTCGTCGAGCGACGCGGGACCGCTGATCCAACGACCGCCGCCGACGTCCGCGGGCGGGATCAGGTGTCCGGAACGCGTCTGCGCCCACTTCGCGATCGTCCACGGGCGCGGACGGCGCATGCGATCGGGCGAGGTCCACTGCACGAAGTGCGGGGTGACGCGGTCGAGCGTCGAAACGCCCTCGAAGAGATCGACCTGCAGGCCCGCGTCGCGCAGTCGCTGGATGCCGGCGCCGCGCGAGCGCGGATCGGGATCGACCGCGCCGACGATCACGCGTCGGATACCGGAGCGCAGGATCGCGTCGGTGCACGCGGGTTGCTTGCCGACGGACGAGCACGGCTCGAGCGTCACGGCGAGCGTCGTCCACTCGTCCTGCGGCACGCCGCTCGCCGCCGCGAGGGCGAGCGCCTCGACCTCCGCGTGCGGGCCGCCCCAGACGCGGTGGAAGCCGCGCGACAGCACGCGATCGCCCGCGAGCACCGCGGCGCCGACGCACGGGTTCGGCGCGACTTCGAAGCGCAGGGCGTGCGCCTCCTGGCCCAGGCTCTCGAAGAGCGTGGTCAGCAGGGTTTCGTCGAGGGCGGTTTGGGTGGCTCGCATCCAGTTGCTCGTTCTCGGGCGCTCCACACTAGCTCGCTTGTGTCGACGGCCCAAGGCTGCATCCACGCGCGCACCCGAGGGTCGTCGCCGAAGGCTACCCCGTCCGTTTGCCCGAGGTCGACTTCCGTCGCGATCGACCGGCGGAGCGGCTCGGATGGATGGGCCGTTCTGCGCATCGACCGTCGCGAGGGCACAGGAAAAGACCGGGTCGACTTTTCGTCCGCGAACGAGCCAGGCACACTACGCGCTTCCCTCCCCGCTCCTCGAAACCCACCCAAAGCCATGACCAAGGCCCCTATTCGAGTCGCCGTCACCGGCGCTGCTGGCCAAATCGGCTACGCGCTCCTCCCCCGCATCGCGTCCGGCGCGATGTTCGGCCCCGATCAACCCGTGATCCTGCAGCTCCTCGAACTGCCCATCGACAAGGTGATGCAAGCCTTGAAGGGCGTCGCGATGGAGCTCGAGGACTGCGCGTTCCCCCTGCTCCGTGGAATCGTCTGCTCGAGCGACACCAAGGTCGCATTCAAGGACGCGAACTGGTGCTTGCTCGTCGGCTCGAAGCCGCGCGGTCCGGGCATGGAGCGCAACGACCTGATCCGCGAGAACGGTCCGATCTTCGTCGGTCAAGGCCAAGCGATCGCCGAAGTCGGAGCGAAGGACGTGCGCGTCGCGGTCGTCGGCAACCCGTGCAACACCAACGCGCTGATCGCGATGCACTCGGCGAAGGGCGTGCCGAAAGAGCGCTTCACCGCGATGACGCGCCTCGACCAGAACCGCGCGATGTCGCAGCTCGCGACCAAGGCCGGCGTGCACTCGACCGACGTCACGCACGCGACGATCTGGGGCAACCACAGCGCGACGCAGGTCCCCGACTACGTCAACACCAAGATCCAAGGCAAGCCCGCCAATGCCGTGATCAAGGACGAGGCGTGGCTGAAGGGCGAGTTCTTCAAGACCGTCCAACAACGCGGCGCGGCGATCATCGCGGCGCGCGGCTCGTCGAGCGCGTTCTCCGCAGCGAGCGCGTTGGTCGACCACGTCCACGACCTGCACTTCGCGACTCCGGCGGGCGAATGGCGCTCGGTCTGCGTCGTCAGCGACGGCTCGTACGGCGTGCCCGCCGGCCTGATCAGCTCCTTCCCGGTCACCTCCGACGGCAAGGGCGGCTGGAAGATCGTCCAAGGTCTCCCGCTCGATCCCTTCGTGAAGGAGAAGATCGCCGCGACCGTCAAGGAGCTCGAAGGCGAGCGCGCGGTCGTCGCCGATCTACTGAAGTAGTCCGATGGACACGCGCGCTCACTACCGGCGCCTTTTCGCTTACGAAGCGTGGGCGAACCGCGAGGTGCTGACGAGCTTGGCGCGCGTGACCGAAGTTCCGCCGAAGGCGCTCGGGAGGTTCGCCCACCTCCTGAGCGCCCAGCGTTTGTGGCTCGAGCGCGCGCTCGGGGTCCCGCAGACGACGCCGGTGTGGCCGACGCCGGAGCTCCAGCGCTGCGCGGAGGAGCTCAACGCGCTCGGCAAGGAATGGCAGGCGTTCGTCGAGCGGCTCGACGACGCCAAGCTCGACGCCGCGGTGCGCTACGTCAACACCAAGGGCGAGCCGTGGCAGAGTCGCCTGGGCGACGTGCTCGACCACTTGATCGCGCACTCGGCGTACCACCGCGGACAGATCGCGAGCGATCTGCGCTCGGCGGGGCTGGTGCCCGCCTACACCGATTTGATCCACGCGACGCGCAACGGGCTCGTCTGAACGAGTTCTAGTTCGCCGGGACGAGCTCCAGCTCGAGGATCCGGTCGGCGAGGAAGCGGCCGATCAAGTCCGAGCCTTTGTCGGTCGGGTGCACTTCGTGTTGGAAGAGATCGTCCGGATTCTGGCCGGCCGCGAGCTCAGCCGCGAGCGCGTCCTCGACGTGCTTTGCGGTGTCGGCGAGCGGTACCCCTTCCGAACTCGCCACTTCGCGCAGGATGTCGCGGCAGCGCAAGAGCCCCGCCTTCTGCGCTTCGTAGGACTGTGCGCCTTCGATGTCGCTGAAGCGCATCGCCTGCGTGGAAAGCAAGACCTTCGCACCGTGCTCGCGCGCGACGGAGACGATGCTCTTCAGATTGCGGCGGAAGTTCGCGAAGCCGCGCTCGGCATCGGTCGGCTGGCCGTAGTCGCCGGCGTACAGCGAGGAGTGGTACTTGCCGTAGTCGACGATCATGTAGGTCCCGAGGTCCTTCTGCTTCGCGAGCCATTCGGTCCCGTAACGCCGCCACGTCATGAAGAGGCGGCTCGATTCGAGGAGCTCGTCCGCCGACGACTTCTCGACGACGGGCCACACGGCGCGCCAGTGCGTGTTGTCGTTGACGCAGCCCGGGTAGAGCGCGCAACGCATGTCGTTGATCGACTCGTACGTGATCAAGAGGTCGGGCTCGAAGTCGACGAGGCGCAGCTCGAGATTGATCAGCATCTCGAAGGTCGAGTACCCGCGGCAGCCGCCGTTGATCACCTCGACCTTGCGCGCGAGGCCCGCCTCGTTGAGGTAGTGCTCCAGCCGCACCGACCACACGGCTTCGTCGCGGGATTCGCTCTGTCCGTAGCACGACGAGCCACCGATCGTGACGATCCGGAACGTCCCCGGGGGTTTCGCATAGGTCGTCTCGCGACCGCGGAAGCCGAGCGAGTTGTGGTGGATGACCTGCGGGCCCTTCGGCGTCTCCGTCTGCACGAAGTTGGGCTTCGGCGCGTACGCGAGGTACGGGTGCGGGGCGACGTTCGCCTTCTCACGGATCTGGTCGCCGAGCGGATCGAGCACTTCCGGCCGCAGGGCGGCGATCCAACCGGTGCGCGCGACGAGCTCGAAGCCGACGAGCAACGCTGCGAGGAAGACGAACGAGATCAGACAACCGCGCTTCATCCGACTAGCGTCGCGTGTCGCGCGCGCGCGGACAAGGGCCGGCCGACTTGGCCCGCGATTTGTCCTCTGCTCGACGCTCCGTGACAACCCGCTCGGCCATCGCGATGCGACGAACGCGCGTCGAGAGCCTCGCAACGCCCCGCCCGCCCCGTGCGAACGGCGGGGGCCGGCGCGAAGCTCCGAACCCGCGCTCGATCGACACCGCCGCGGCCTGTGCGGGATCGGCTCAATCCGGCGCAACTGGCGCGCGGACCGACTCGGAGAGCCCAAGACCATCGCAAAGGCCCACCCGATGCTGCTCCCGATCCTCGTCTCGGTTTTCCCGGTCTTCAGCGACCCCGCGACGTCCTCCGTCGCCGCGAGCGCCGATCTCCTGCGCTTCGTGCCGCGCGACGCACTGCTCATGGCGCGCACCGCGCCGCTCGACACGCTGCGCGCCGACGCGCGCGCCAACGCGTGGTGGCAGCTCGCCACCGATCCGACGTTCGCAGCGCTGTGGCAGCACATCGGAGAGCAGAACGCCGAGCTCACCTCGCAGCTCGACGGTCTCGACCCGCGCGCGCTCTGCGACTCGATCCACGGCCAAGCCGCGATGTTCGTCGCCAGCGACGCGACGCTCGATCACGCGACCATCGGCTTCCTCGTCGAGCCCGGCGCGGACGCGACGAGCTTCGACGCGTTCGTCTCCGCCGTGCGCGCGAAGGTCGGCGTGCACATGCGCGCCGAGCAGGACTCCCACGGCGGGATCACGTACGAGCTCTGGGGTTCGATCCCCTCGGACACCGACGTCGGTCAGGACGACGACCCGTCCGGCGTCGCGTTCGTGCGCTGCGGCGGCGTCGCGGCGTTGCTAGTCGACGAGGATGGGACCGAGCTGCGCGCCGCCGCGCACGGTTTGATCGATCGCGTGCAGGCGGGCGGAGTCGAGCCGAGCATGGAGACGCACCCCGGTCTGCTTGAGGCCCGCGGCCGCGCGCACGGCCAAGCGCGCGCCGAGTTCTTCCTCGACCTCGCGCCGATCGGGCGCAAGGCGCTCGCGGAAGCCGGCGAGGACGAAGGCGGCCGGTGGGTGCGCGAGCTCGGGCTCGCCGACATGCGCTGGGTCCACGCGCGCGCCGACTTCGGCTCCGGAGAGAACCTCGACCTCGAGGTTGCGGTCAAGCTCTCGCCGACCGGCGCGTTGACGTCGTGGCTCGGCGCGCTGCACGTGCCGAGCTCGAAGCTCCACGCGAAGATCCCGGCCGACGCGGTCGGGCTCGCGCTCGTCGGCTTCGACGTCCACGGCCTGTGGAACGACGTGTGGGCGACGTTCGGCCGCGTCGACGAGAAATCGAAGACCGAAGCGCAGAGCCAGCTCGCGAAGGCCTCGCAGGCGATGGGCGGTCTCGATCTCGAGCGCGACGTGATCGGCCAGCTCAGCGGCGAGTTCGCCTCGTTCACGCTCGAAGTCCCGAAGGAGGAGGCCGCCGCGGTGCTCGGCATGGGCATGTTCGGCGGCGTGACCGAAGCGCAGCTCGACGGACTGCCGTCGCTCGGCGAGGTCGTCGTGATCGGCGTGCGCGATCCGCTCGCGCTCGAAGGCACACTCGAGGAACTCTTCGGCATGATCGGCATCGGCGAACTGATCGCGAGCGACGACGTCGAAGGCCAGGAGGTCTACTACGCGGAGCTCGGTGACGCCGCCCGCGTGTCGTGGTGGTTCGGCAGCGACTGCGTCGCGCTCTCCGCGTATCCCACCGCGCTGCGCAAGGCGGTCGTCCACGCCGGTCAATCCGGCGCGCCGTCGGCGACGAGCGACCCGCGCTTCGCCAAGGCGCTCGCCGAGAACTCGGACGCGTGCTCGCTGTCGATCGCCAGCACCCCGACGATGATCAAGTCGGTCGGTGGCGTCGTGCAGTACCTGATGTCGATGGAAGACCCCACGCTCGCCGGCGCCGTCTCCGCGATCGACTGGAAAGCGTTGGTCGACCGCTACCTGAAGGGCACGACGACGTGCACGGTTCGCCACCAAACCGGCGAGCTGCGCATGCACCTGCGCACGCGCTGAGAGGTCAGACCTTCTTCGCGAACAAGCCGAACGAGGTCGCGTCGGTGGGCTCGAGCTCGAGCACGGTGCCGATCGACGTGTCCTCGCCGGCGAAGCTGATCGGTAGGTTGTGGAACGAGCGCGCGACGAGGAGTCCGCGCTCGTTCTTTCCTTCGACGAACGCCTGCACGCTCTTGCCGATCCAACCTTGGAGGCGCAGGAGCTGCGTGCGCTCCGCGGCGCGCAGCAGACGTTGGTTGCGCTCGGTCTTGATCGCTTCGGGCACGTCGTCGACCAGCGCTTCGCCCGCGTGCGTGTCGGGCCGCGGGCTGTACTTGAACACGTAGTTCTGGACGTACGCTTGCTCGGCGAGCCAACGCTCGCTCGCCTCGAAGTCCTCGTCGGTCTCGCCCGGGAAACCGACGATCCAGTCGGTGCCGAGCTCGATGTCAGGGACCGCGTCGCGCAGCATCGTCAATCGATCGCGATACAGCTCGGTCGTGTAACCGCGCTTCATCGCGCGCAGGATGCGATCGGAACCCGATTGCACGGGCAGCGGGAAGAACCGATCGACCTTCGAGCACTCGGCGATCGCGCGCGCGAGCGCGGGCGTGACGTAGGCCGCGTGTCCGGTGATCATCCGGATGCGCACGAGCCCGTCGATCGCCTGCAGGCGATAGAGCACGTCGGCGAGGCTCGGCCGTCCTTGGCGCCCGAGATGCTTCGGCTCGTTCGGGCCGGGAGCCGCGAGCTCCTCGCCGTAGCTGTTGATCGTCTGCCCGAGCAGGGTGATCACCTGCGCGCCCTGCGCGACCATCCAACGCGCTTCGGCCTCGAGCTCGTCGAGCGGGCGGCTGAGCACGCGCCCGCGCGTCTTGGGCACCACGCAGAACGTGCAGTTCAGATCGCAGCCGCGCATCACCGCGAGGTAGCCGAGCCGGCCGCCGGTGTAGGGCTCTCCCTCGCGATCGTCATCGGGCTGCTCGCCGAGCGAGAGCGCGATCACGCGCGCCTTCTTCGGCGCGAGGCCGTTCGCGCGGCGTTGCCGCAGCTCGGCGACCATCTCCGGCAAGTTGTGGAACGCCCGCGTGCCGACGACCAGGTCGACGTGGCCGGCACGTCGGAAGATCTCCTCACCGACGCGCTGCGCCATGCAGCCGAGCACGCCGATGACGAGCTCCGGCCTGGTTTCCTTGCGACGCTTCAGTTCACCGATCCACGAGAAGACGCGCTCTTCCGCGTGGTCGCGCACCGAGCAGGTGTTGAACAGCAGCACGTCCGCGTCGTCCGCTTCGCCGACGATCCGGTAGCCGTGGCGCTGGAAGCGGCCCTCGACCAGGAGCGAGTCGTACTTGTTCATCTGGCAGCCGAACGTGACGACGTGCACCTTCGGCGCAGCGGCTTCGACGTCCGCGTTCGTGCCGGAACGGGATTGGACTCGCGGGAGACTCATCAGGGGACGGAGGGCCGCGGATTCTGACAGCTCGAGCTTGCCCACGCCACAGCCCGTCGCGCGGCGCCCGCGCGTCGCGGCCGTCGCAGCCGTCGCAGCCGTCGCGGTGGTTGCGGCGGCCCGCGCGGGCCCCTAGGCTCGCGGCGATGAGCGAAATCCTCCAAGACCGCTACGCGCCGAACAATCGCTGCTTCGGTTGCGGCCCGGCGAACGAGAAGGGCCTGCGCATCAAGAGCCGCGTCGAAGGCGACGTCGTCGTCAGCGATTGGATGCCGGAGCCGCACCACGAGGCGTTCACCGGCATGCTGAACGGCGGCATCCTGGGCGCGCTGCTCGACTGCCATTCGAACTGGACCGCCGCGTGGCACCTGATGCGCCAGGCGAACGCGAACGAACCTCCTTCGACGGTCACCGCGGAGTTCCACGTCAAGCTGAAGCGTCCGACGCCGTCGACGTTGCCCGTGCGCTTGAAGGCCCGCGTCGTCGAATCGACCGCGGACCGCGCGACGATCGAAGCGACGGTGGAGTCCTCCGGCGTGGTCACGGCGACCTGCCGCGGGGTCTTCGTCGCGGTGCAAGAAGGTCATCCGGCGTACCATCGCTGGTGAGCGAACGGCACAGGCGTTGCCTTCCGCTGCTCCGTCGCGGCTACGACCGCCGCGTCGCGAGGAGTTCCCCATGCGCCACGTGTCCCACGCCTCCAAGTTCGCCGTGCTCGTGCTCGCCGCGCTCGCGGCCGGTTGCCACGGCGAGGACTGCCACGGTTGCGGCTACGAAGGCGATCCCTTCGTCTACGAGGACGAGCCGAACGATCAGGCCTGCTGCGCGAACGACTTCGGCACCCTCGCGCCCTACGAGTCGCTCGCGATCCGCGGCAGCCTGCCCGCCTCCGTCCCGGACTTCTTCGACGGCTTCGCGTTCCACTCCGCTCAGGCGATCGACGTGCGCGTCGAGCTCGTCAGCGACGATCCGCACGCCGACTTCGACGTCTGCATCTACGATCCGCTGATCGGCGACTACGTCGCGTGCTTCGAGACCGCCGCGCACCCCGAGGTCGGGCTCTTCTCCGTGCTCGAAGCCGGTCGCGAGGTCCACGTGGTGGTGACCCCCTACAGTGGCGCCGGCGGTTACACGCTCTACGTCGACGCGTTCCCGATTTCCCTCGCGGCGCCGGCGACCGATGGCGGCGCGATCGCCGTCCAACAGCAATCGGACGGGCGCCGCGAGCGCGCGCACGACCTCGCCGACTACCACCCCGAGGTCGCGGTGAGCGAGTCCGAGGTCGAGCGGTTCGCGCGAGTCGCGCGACTCGAGCGCGCCGGTTACGTCGAACTCATCGAGGTCGACGACCAAGGCGAGGTCCGCCGCACCCGGCTCCCGATCCTCGGGCGGACCACGGACTGACCGCAACCCGCCCGTGACGCCCCTTCCGGGCGCCTGCCCTCCGCCAGGGCCGGCGCCCGGAGCTCTTTTTTCGGGAAGAAGCGCGGCGAAGCCCCGTCCAAGGGCGCGCATGAAGCTTTCCCTGATCGCTGTCGGCGCGCTCGGTTGCCTCGCCTACTTCGGGAACCTGATCCCGGGGTTCGGCGGCACCGAGACGCGCGCGACGGACGCCCAGGTCGCCTACTTCGCGAGCGGCAAGCCCAAGAGCTCGGTGACTTGGATCGACGGCCGCCGCCACGGCCCGGCGGAGGGCTGGTACGCCGACGGCACCCTGCGCGAGAGCGGCGAGTACGTCGAGGGAGAGCGCGCGGGGCGTTGGAGCTTCTGGCGCGAGGACGGTTCGCTCGACCCCGAGCAGAGCGGCGTCTACGAGCAGGGCCGCAAGGTCGCCGACTGAGCGCGGGCGCTCACGAGAGCGCCGATTCGTAGCGCCGAAACGACGCGCGCCACGCGCGGAAGACGCCGAGGCCGAGCAAGACGAGCCACACCGAGTGCGCGGCCGCTTCGAGCGGCCCGATGCGCCCGAGCACCATCGCCGCCGGAAAATGCGTCAGCACGCCGACCGGGACGACCAGCAGGAGGAACTGCTTCACGCGCCGCCCGAAGACGTCCAGCGGGCGCTCGATCGGACCGAGGAAGAGCTCGTACGCGAACATCCCGAGGTCGGAGTTGACGAGATAGAACTCCGCGATCGAGAAGAGCACGGTGACGACGACGCGCGCCCACCAGCACAGCGCGATCGCCCAGGGCAAGATCAGCCACGTGCGAGGCTCGGTGAGGATCCCCGCGCTGTGGAGAGCCCAGACCAGATAGCCAGACGCGATCGCGCCGTTGACGCAGGCCTCGAGCGAGAAGCTCTGTAAGAAGTAGAGGAAGATCGGCGACGCCGGTCGCACGCGAATCGGGTCGAGGTTGCCGTCCTTCAAGTCGCGCCCGAAGTGCCAGGACTTCCCCATCCACGCCATCCAGAGCGCGTCGGAGACGAACAGGAACGACAGAAAGACCCGTAGCTCCGGCAAGGTCCAACCGGCGAGCGCCTGAGTGTGCAGCATCAGCATCTCGAACACCGAGACGTGCGTCGCATACCACACGGTGTCCATCACGATCTGCGAGACGAACTCGACGCGGAACTGCGTCTTGCGCGCGACGCCCATGCGCGCGAACTGACGCCCGATCCGCAGGTGCTGCACGAGACTCATCAGAGCGCCTACATCCCGCTGCCCGAGTACCGGCGCATCCCGCGCGACCAGACGTGGGCGATCGCGAGGTGCAACCCGAGGATCCACGCCGCGACGATGCAGAGTCCGATCCAGAAGTCGTGGCTCGACTGCTTGCCGATCCAGATCTCGATCGGGCCGGTGACGAGCCAGTACGGATAGAGGCACCGGAAGAAGTCCGCCGCGGCCGCCGGCATCAGCGTCACGGGCACGAGCACGCCGGCGACGAACACCACGACGAAGCGAGCCATCACCATCAGCGTCCAGACGACGTCGAGCCAGAACGCGAAGAGCTGCAGCAAGTAGATCGACTGGTAGTACGCGTAGCTCGCTCCAAGCACGAGCACCACCGCCTGCGCGGCGGCGATCGGCCGCTCCGGGAAGGGCCAGATCTTCGGTGCGACCAACGCGCCAACCACGAAGAGCCCCGCGGCGATCGTCGACTGAAGGGCCACGTGCTCGACGAACCGCGCGGCGAACAATCGGCCGACGCGCACCGGCATGATCAGGTACTTGGTGAGCGTGCCGTTGAAGATCTGGTCCGCGAGGTCGAGCGAGCGCTCGTTGAACATGAGCCGCTGGAGCACCGCGACCAGGATCATGTACCGCGCGAGTTCCTCGAAGCGATACGTGCCGATGCGCTCGACGCCGTCCTGGCGGAAGATCGACCAGAACACGGCGATCATCACCAGAGGTCGCCCGATGTTGCGAAACACCTCGCGCACGAGGAACCCGGCGCGGAACGCGAGCTGCTTGCGGAGCTCGTAGACCGCGGTCCGCGCGACCAGGCGTACATCGCGTCGCCAAGCCGCGACGTGGACGGACGACGCGCTCACGGGCTCGGTGCGGCTCCGCTGGAGACGCTCGCGACCGGCGCGGCGCCGCGGACGTCGAGCGAACGCGCCCGGAAGACGTCCCGCACGAGATCCTCGAGCGGCACGCGCTCGACGGAGAGATCGCGCACCTGGAACAGGTCGAACAGGTGCTGCACGAAGCGCTGCGCACTCGACGCGGGAACCGAGAACACGATCGACAGCGGTCCGTGGCGCACCAGGCGAGCCCCGAACGGCGCGAGCTCCGCCCCGAGGTCCGGCGTCCACGCCCGCGAGCCCGGTTCGAGGTGCAGCTCGATCGCGCGCTCGCCGACGATGCGCTGCTGGAGCTCGACCAAATCGCCGTCGAAGAGCATCCGGCCCGCGTCGAGGATCATCAGTCGGCGACACGTCGACTCGATGTCCTCCATGTCGTGGCTCGTCAGCACGACCGTCGCGCCTTCGCGCCGATTGGTCTCGATCAGGAACTGTCGGATCGTCTCGCGCGAGACGAGGTCGAGCCCGATCGTCGGCTCGTCGAGGAACACAATCTCCGGCTCGTGCACGAATGCGCCGATGATCTCCATCTTCATGCGCTGGCCGAGCGAGAGGTGGCGGAGCTGCACGTCGAGTCGGTCGGCGACCTCCAGGCGCTCGGCGAAGCTCCACGCGCGCGCCAGCATCCTCGCCGGAGGCACTTCGTAGATCTCCGCGAGCAGGTGGAACGAATCCAACGCGGGCAGGTCCCACCAAAGCTGAGATCGCTGCCCCATCACCAACGCGAGCTTGCGTTTCTGTCCGTCGGTCAGGTGGAAGCTCGGCACGCCGAGCACGGTCGAGCGCCCGCTGGAACCCGCGACGATCCCCGTCAGCAGCTTCACCAGCGTCGTCTTGCCCGCGCCGTTCGAACCGATCAGGCCGACGAACTCGCCGCGGCGGATCTTCAGGTCGATGTCGACGAGCGCGCGGATCTCGAGGTACTCGCGCCGGAAGAAGTTCGCGAGCATCCCGCGGAAACCGGGCTTGCGACGGTAGGTCCGGAACACCTTCCCGAGCTTCTCGGCCTCGAGCACGACTTCGGCTTCCATCGGGCGCGGATTGTGTCGGTTGCGCGAGCCGGCCACAACGTCGAGGCGCCGACTCGCGGCGCGGAACACCGAGCGCATCCTCGCGCTCGCGGCCCGCGGCGGTCAAACTGAACGCGACGATGACCGAAGCGCTCGACCGCGCGCTGCACCGGCGCTTGCTGTTCACGTTCACCACCGGCCGCAGCGGGACCGAGTACCTCGCCCGCGCGCTCGGGCTTTTCGCGCGCGTGCACGCGGAACACGAGCCGAAGCCGACGTTCGCGAGCGCGTGGCGCACCGTCCTCGCGCGGCCCGAGACGGCGCGCGAGTTCTGGCTCGAGCACAAGCTCCCGCGCATCGCCCGCTCCCACGCGCCGATCTACGCCGAGACCAGCCACCTCGCGTGCAAGGGCTTCCTCGAGAGCCTGATCGCGCTCGGCGTGCGACCGACGGTGCTGCACCTCGTTCGGCCGGCGCGAGACGTCGCGCGCTCGCTCTGGACGCTCGGCACGATCCCCGGGCGCGCGTTCAAGGGCGTGAAGTACTACCACTCGCCCGACGATCCTCGCGTCGAGCTCGCGACCGGCGGCGCGCACCTCGCATGGCACGACTACCAGCTCTGCTACTGGTACTGCCTCGAGACGGAGGCGCGCGCGCAGCGATTCCGGGCGCGCTTCGAGCTGCTCGGGGTGCGGGTCGAGCGCGTCGAGCTCGCGCAACTGGCGGAGGCGTCCGGCATCCGCCGCCTCGCCGACGCGCTCGACCTCGGCTCGTTTTCGACCCGCGGTCGGATCAAGTTGCTCGGCCTCGCCGGCCGACCGACCAATCGCAAGCTCGACTCCAAGCGCGCGGTCGGCCTCCCGGACGACGAGCTCGCGCGGCTCGAGAGCGAAGTCGAACGCGCGCTCGCGTCGGCCGCCGGTCAGTCGACTTCGTAGTAGTAGACGCCGCGCTGGCCGGAGGTCTCCTCCACCGCGACGCGCAACCGCGTGACGAACACGTCGGGAAAACGCTCGCCGAGCAAGCGCTGGAGCTCGCCCGCGAGCCACGCCGCGAGGTTCTCCGAGCTCGTGTTGTTGATCGGCAGCACGATCACGTCCGCGCGCGGCACGACGTAGCGCCGCTCTCGGTAGAGGACCTCGACCGCATCCTCGCCCGCGGGTTCGCAGCGCAACACCGGATGCAGACCGGGCACCAGGAAGTGCTCGTCGAGCCCGTCGCAGAGCTCGCGCACCAGCGGCTTGACCGTCTTGAAGTCGAGCACCAGCCCGTGGTGCGAGAGCCCGGCCTCGATCTCGACGAACACGCGGTAGTTGTGCCCGTGCAGTCGCTCCGCGCTGCCGTCCGGGAAGATCAGGAAGTGGGCCGCCGAGAACTTGAAGTTCTCCTTGGCGAGATCGATCGACCAGCGCTGTGACATCGTCGGACCTCAGGCGCGGTGTCGCGCTCGTTCCACTCCTCGCGATTCCGATTCGACGCGCACGAGCGGGTCGACCGCGCCTGCGCCGCGAGCTTCGGAAGGGCGCGCGCGCGGGCCGCGAAGCTCCCAAGCGCTCGCCGCGCCGGACTGCTCGCCCTTCGGTGCTGCGCGGTTCCCTGAAGCCTCCACGGCGAGAGCGTACCGAACCCGCGCGCAGGGACCCAGCGCACCGCGAGTCGTCGTCGTCCTAGTCCTTGCCTTTTCCTTTTCCCTTGCCCTTGCTCTTGCTCTTGCCGCTTCCCTTCCCGCTCGAACCGCTGGAACCACCCGAGCCGCCCGAGCCCCCACCCCCCGACGAACCGGCGGAAACGCCGAGGTTGGCCGACCCGACGCGCACGACCGGAGTCACGCCGGTCGGGTCCGGCACGAAGGCGTCGCTCCACGCGTCGACCTGGAAGTCCGTCGACGCCGGCAGGAAGCCGTTGGTCACCAGCGTCGAGTAGATCGACGAGTAGTTGGCGGAAAGCGGCTGCGTGACTTGGTACACGCCGTTGTACAGCACGATCGCCTGGTTGATCACCTTGAGACGCTCGAGCGTCACGTCGCGACGGATCCAGGTGACGTTGAGCTCGATCGCGATGTCGTCGTCGCTGCCGAAGACCGCGTCGTCGCCGGCGCTCGCCGTGGTGAGCACGTCGCCGCTGGTCGTCAACTGGTAGCTGCGCGACCACGCGTCGACCTCGTAGCTCGAGAGCCCCGAGATCGGGTCGATCAGCTCACCGGGCAGGTACGGCCCCGCCCAACCGGCGACCGTCGGGTCGACCGACAAGTCCGCGAGCGACGTCGGGAACGTCGAGGTGTCGCGGAAGTACTCGCCGCAGGCTTGGGAGAGCACCGAGAGCTCTTCCCGCGTCGCCTTGCGCATCTGGTAACCGAGCACCGTGCTGACCGCTGGCACGGCCGCGGCGGCGAGGATCGCCATGATCGTCACGGCGATCACCAACTCGAGCAACGTGAAGGCGGAACGAGACGTGTGCGAGGACTTGGGATGCATGGATCTCACCCGATCTTGTCGTAGAGGGAGAAGATGGGCATCAGGGCGGCCATCAGGATGAACGCAACCACGAGCGCCGCGCTGAGCATCATCGCGGGCTCCAGGAAGGCGAGGAAACGCTTCACGGCGCGCGGGATCTCGTCGTCGTAGTAGTCGACGAGCCGGCTCAAGCAGCGGTCGAGCTCACCGCTCTTCTCGCCTACGCTGATCATCTGGACGAGCAGCGGATCGACGAGGGGCTCGCGCTCGAGCGCTTGCGTAATCGTTTCGCCGCGACGGACCGCGTTCGCGGCGCGCGTGAAGGCGCTCGCGAGCGCGGCGTTGCCGCACGTCTGGCCCGCGACGTTGAGGACCTTGTACACGTCGCAGCCGGCGTCCTGCAGGATGCTCGCCGTCGACGCGAAACGCGAGGTCGCGATCTTGCCCGCGATGTCGCCGAACTTCGGGATGCGGAGCACCGCGCGATGGAGGAATTCGCGCGACCGAGGCCGCTTCAACGCGACCACGAAGCCCGTCACGCCCGCGACGGCGGCGGCGAGCAACGCGAGCCAGTGGTTCGTCAGGAAGTCCGAGAGCGCGAGCAACGTGCGCGTCTCGGCGGGCAGCGAAGCGCGCCCTCCGGGGAAGAGCCCGACGATCTTCGGCAACACGAAGTAGATCAGCACCACCACGAGACCCGTCAGCGCCACCGCGAGGATCGCGGGATAGATCAGCGCCTGGAGCGTGGTCGCGCGCATGCCCTTCGACCATTCGAGATAGCGTGCGAGGCGCGCGAGCACCGTGTCGAGCGCACCGGCCGATTCACCGGCGCGCACCGAGGCTCGGTAGATCTCCGGGAACGAACTGGCGTGGCGATCCATCGCCTCGGAGAGGCTCGCTCCGCTCTGCACTCCGGCGACGAGGTCCTCGACCAGCCGCCGAGACTGCGGAGACCGCATCCGCGGCCCGATGCCCTGCAGACCCTCGACCAACCGCACGCCCGCGCCGAGCACGGTCGAGAGCTGCGTCGTCAACGACAACAGCTCGCCGGATGGAACCCGGCAACGAGAGCCACCGCGATTCGCGGCGACCCGGCGCGCCTTGAGCAACGTGAGGCCGCGAGCCTCGAGCTCTCGGTCGAGCTCGAGCTCAGTCGCCGCCCACGAGCGGCCGTCGACGCGGCGGCCGTCGAGCGCCGAGGCTTCGTACTCAAACGTCCGCACGCTCGTTCCTCGAGAAGCGATGGCTGCGATTGACGCGCAGGATCTCGGCGACGGTCGTCACGCCGGCTCGCACTTTCGCGCGGCCGTCGTCGGTCATCGTCTTGAAGCCGGCCTCCTCGGCGAGCTGGCGCAGCGCGAGCAGATCCGCGCCGCGTCGCAACAGGTCCGCCATCTCGTCGTTCGGGAGGAAGAGCTCGCAGATCGCGGCGCGGCCCGCGAAACCGGACTCGTTGCAGCGCGCGCAGCCGACGCCGCGCTTGGCCGTGCCCGGGTCGCCTCCGAGGAACTCCAACTCTGCCTCCGAGAGCTCGACCGGCCGAGCGCAGCAAGCGCAGTTCTTGCGCACGAGCCGTTGAGCGAAGACGCCGATCAGCGCGTCCTCGATCAGATACGGCTCGATACCGAGGTCGACCAAGCGCGGGATCGCGCCGATCGACGAGTTCGTGTGCAGGGTCGAGAACACGAGGTGACCGGTCATCGACGCCTTGATCGCCATGTCGGCGGTCTCTTGGTCGCGGATCTCGCCGACCAGGATCACGTCGGGGTCCTGTCGCAACAGCGCGCGCAGACCCTCCTTGAAGCCGAAGCCGATCGACGAGTCGACCTGGCTCTGCCGCAGGAGCGGCGCGCGGTACTCGATCGGGTCCTCGATCGTCGCGACGTTGCGGTGCATCGCGTCGATCGTCGAGAGCAGCGCGTAGAGCGTCGTCGTCTTGCCCGAGCCGGTCGGTCCGGTCACCAAGAAAAGCCCGTGCGAGCGCTCGCCGACCTTTGCGAGCAACTTCTGTTGCTCCGCGCCGACGCCGAGTTCGCCGAGCCTCAGCGCTACGCCGCCGCGGTCGAGGATCCGGCACACGACGTTCTCGCCGTCGGCGACCGGCATCACCGAAACGCGCAGGTCGATGTTGCGACCGTCCTCGGAGAGCCGCAGTCGCCCGTCCTGCGGCCGCCGACGCTCGGCGATGTCCAGATTCGCGAGCACCTTGATCCGCGAGATCACCGCGTCGGTCACCTCGCGCGGCAGGTTCTCGCCCTGCAGCAGGATGCCGTCGAGTCGGTAGCGGACGCGCGTTACCTTTTCCTCGGGCTCGAGGTGGATGTCGGTCGCGCCTCGGTGCAAACCGTCGAGCAGCAGCGCCTGCGTCGCGCGCTCGACCGGGAACTCGCGTTGCACACCGACGCGCGCGACGTCGAAGTCCGCGAAGAGCTGCGCGAGCTGGCCGTCGCGCTTCGGCATGTGCAAGCGCAGCAGCCGATGGATCTCCGCGTCGGTCGTGACCAGGATCGCGAGCGGATACGGGAAGCGCGCGCGGACCGCCGCCGACTTCTCCGGGTTGTCCGGGTCGGACATCATCACGACGAGCGAGCCGTTCTCCATGCGCAGCGGGAAGCACCCGGCCGCGCGGACGAACTCTGCGTCGATCGACGCGACGACCAGCGGATCGGGCTCGACCTCGTGCGCCAGCTTGAACTCGAGCCCGAGGTCCTCGGCGCGCAAACGCGCGACGTGCTCCTCGCCGACGAAGCCGAGTGAGATCAGGATCTCGCCCAGCGGACGGTACGCGCGGCGCTGCTCGGAGAGCGCGACCTCGAGCTGCGACTGGCTGATCAGCCCGCGCTCGATCAGACGATCGCCGAGACGTCCCTTGAGCACCTTCATCGAATCACTTGGCCGGACCCATTCCGGACTCGCGCACGCGTTCGACCCACGAGTCTCGATACGAATTCGCGATCCCGCTGGCTTCGCGCGGGTCGACGATCCGCGGCGTCAGGAAGATCAGCAGCTCGCGCTTGTCGACCTGGTCCTCGTCGCCGCGGAAGAGACGGCCGACCAGCGGCAGGTCCATCAAGCCCGGCACGCCGCTGTCGACCTCGGAACGGCGATCCTGCATCAGCCCGCCGAGCACGATCGTGCCGCGGTCCTGCACCTGGAATTCGCTCGCGAGGTGTCGCTTGTCGATCACCGGGATCTCGTTGAAGTACTCGACGACCTCGGAGAACGTTTGGTCGAGCTTGATGTGCACGACGCCGCCTTCCTGGATCGTCGGACGCACCGTCATCTTGATGCCCGCTTCCTTGAACTGGACTTCCTCCACCACCGACGAGCCCACGCCCGCGGTCGTGCCGGTCGTCGTGCTGGTCACGTTGACGTACGGCACCTCGCGCACGATCTCGATCGACGCTTCGGTGTTGGTGACCGCGAGCACGCGCGGCGTGCTGACCGTGTTGACGCCGGCGTAGCGCGACAACAGATCGAGCGCCGCGTTCACGTCGCCATCGCCGTCGGCGAACGTCAGGGAGAACGACTCGTCGGCGGCGCCGAGCTCCTGCAGGAAGTTGAGCGTGCCGTCGCTGACGTGGAAGAGCACGTCTCCGAACATGCCGACTTGGAACTTGTCGCCGAGCGTGACCTCGAGCACCTTGACCTCGATCAGCACCTGACGCTCCAGCCGATCGGCGTCGGCGAGGTACTTCGCCGCGAGCTCGCAATCGTCGTGCGTGCCGCGGACCACGATCAGGTTCTGCGCAGGTTCGACGACGACGCGCGCGGTGGTGTCGAGCAACTCCTTGAGCTTGAGCTCGGCATCCGCCGCGTCGATCGACTGCACGTAGAACGTGCGCCGTTCGAGGCGACTGCCGCCGCAGGCCTCGACCCAGAAGACGCCTTTCGGCGACTCCCGCAGACAGAGCCCGTTGCGTCCGAGCAAGACCTCCACCGCCTCGTCGAGGGTCGCGTTGCGCAACGAAACGTCGATCCGACGATCCGTGTCGGGTTCGAGGTAGACCGAAACACCCGCGGTCTCCGCGAGGTGGAACATCGCCTGCGACAGATTCGCGCCGCGCCAGTCGAAGGTGAAGCGCTCGTCGCCGCCGAGCTTCGCGGGCTCCGGCGTCGGCGCGGCGAGCTCGCTCGTGGCGCGCGAGGCCTCGTGCATCGAGGGCAGCGACAACTCCGGCCGCTCCTCGAGCTCCGACAGCGCGATCGGCTGCGCGGGCGACGCGGGGTCGGCGATGCGCTCGGGGATCGTCGATTCGGTCGCGCGACACGCGCTGAGCGCGAGCAACGCGAGCGCCGCTTCAGTCTTGGTGCGGAACATCGGGCACGGTCTCCTGTTTCGCCGGCGCGGGCACCGGAGCGGGATTCGACGTGGGAACGGGGATGTCGAGCGCGGGCCCGGCGCTCGGCGCAGTTCTGGAGGGATCTCCCGGCGCGGGGTCGGGTCCGGTGGACGCGGGCGCACGCGGCACGAACGGCGGCATCGGCACGACGACCGTGCGGCCGCGCGAAGAGACCGACACGCCGCGCGAATCGACGGCGTCGACGCGCGCGTCGAGGCCGGGCAGGTGCTCGCCCACACGGACGACGTAGCCGCCGAACAGAGCGCTCGAGAGCCGCTCGGAGTGGATCACGCCCGTCAGCGGATGCGCCTCGACGAACGCCGCGATCGCCTCCTCGACCGGCGCCGTTTCGAACAGGTGCTCGTCCGGCAACGCGGGGACGCGCGCTGCGTCGCCGGAAACGTCCGTCCAGTCGGAGGCGAGCGCGGCGAGGGCCCCGTCCCCCCGCGTGCGCGGATGCAAGGCCTCGAGCTTCGCCAGAAGCGACTCGAAGTCCGCGCCGGCCATCGGATCGGAACCGGCGGGCGCTCCGCCCGAACCCGGTGCCGCGACGTCGGCCGGCGGCGCGGACGAGCTCTCGCCCGGGAGCCCGTCGGGAGCAACCTCCGGCATCGAGCCGTCGAAGCCCGCGGTCAGCTCCGTCGGCGGCGTGTCGTAGACCGACTTCTCGGTGACCAGCGGCGCCGGTTGGACGCGCTTCGGCCACCACTGGATCGCGAGCGCCACCGCGCAAACCGCGATGACTCCGCCGGCGATCGCTTGCTTCGACTTGGATTCCATCTGCAGGGTCCTCATTCGTCCGACGTCGCGTTCGATGCAGCGATGGGACGAGACACGTAGAGCAAGAGGCAGAGGCGCACATCGAACGTGCGTTCGTCCGCGGATTCGCGTTGGAGGGCGAGCTCGCGCACCGAGCACGGTTGTCCGAGCGCATGCACGCGATCGACGAAGCGCACCAACGCGGCGGGCGAGCACGAGCCGCCGAGCCGCGCTTCGAGCGCCTCGATCCGATCGCTCGATCCCGCCAAGCCGACGTCGCGAGGCTCGCCGACCTGCAACGACGTGAGCACGATGTCGGAGTCGGCGGCCACGACCCGCAGGAGCGTGTGGGCCTCCAGCGGACCGAGGGCGGTCGGGATGTACCCACGAAGCTGTTGCAACGCGCTCGCGAGCCGCGGCCCGGCATCCGCCGCGGTCAGCGCGTCGTGCTCGGCGCGGGCGGCGCGCCAGCGTGCTTCGCGCTCGATCGCCTGGGATCTCGCCGCGTGCGCGTCGGTGAGGTCGAGCACAGGACGCGCGGTGACGCCGCCGAGCATCAGCATCGACAAGACCGCCGGCACGGCGATCCAGGCGGCGCGCGGGAATCGCCCGGAGCGCGCGTTCGAGACGGTGCCGCTCATCGGACGTCCTCCAGTTTCGCGGAGACGATGAACTCGAGCGGAGCGTCGCGCGCGGCGTCCTCCGTCGACGGCAATCCGGCCGGAGCATCGACCGTCACGACGTCGAAGCTCGCCGTCGCGGCGAGCGCGCGCCTCACGGCGGAGATCGCGGCGAGCGCGCGCACCGGATCCGGATGCGCCTCTCCGACCAGCACCGCCTGGGGACTGTCCGCGGCGACGCGCACGGCGAGCAAGTCGACGTCGCCGTGGAGGGCGCCGAAAGCCCCGAAGGCCCCGAATGCATCGGCGAGCACCCGCTCGAGCGCGATTCCGCCGCTCTCGAGCTCCACCAGCCGTTCGAGCTCGCTCCCGAGTTCCGCGTAGCGCGCCGCGATCTCCGCGTTCTCGCGCTCGAGCGTCTCGAGATCGTGCGTGTTCTGCAGGAGGACGCGCGTCTCGACTTCGAGGGTCGCGCGCTCGTCCGCGACGCGGCCCTGCGCGACGACTCCCATCGAGCCGACGAGCGCGATCGCCGACACCGCGACCGCCACCCGCCGAGAGACCGGCCACGGCAGCGGCACGGTCAGGTCGAGATCGAAGCGACCGCGCGAGAGGCAAGCCTCGAGCGTCGCGAGCCGGCCCGCGGACACCCCGCCGCCGCCCTTCGGCAGCAGGACGGCCTCGACGCCGGGCAGCGCGTTCGCGAGCGCATTGCGGAACAGTTCCGCGCGCTCCATCGCGAGCCCGATCAGGCAAACGCGGCCGAGCGGCGCGCCGCGGCTCTCGCGCCGCCAGTTCGATTCGAATGACCGCGCCTCTTGGACGATCGCGAGCGCCAACCCGGGCTGCTCGACCACGTCTCCGTCGAGCGACGCCTGGTGCAGGAAGCGTCCGCCGTCGAGCAGGCTGAGCATGGTGCCGCCGGGCTCGAAGTCGATGACGAGCGTCGCGCCCTGGACCGCGCCGAGTTCGCGATCGACGTGCGAGAGCACGGCGATCCGCGCGGCGACGATCCGCGACGCGCGGATGCCGTTGTGGGCGAGTCGGCCCGCGAGCTCGCGCGCGAACGAGCGTCGCAACGCGAGCAAGGTCCAGTGACACTCAGCGTGCGCTTCTTGCCCCGGCGTCTTGACCTCGCGCGCTCCCGGGAAGCCGGCGTAGAGCGCGTCGAGCTCCGGGGTGTCGATCAGTTGCGCCGCGCGGCGCGAGAGCACGACACGCAACTCCTTGCTCGACACCTCCGGCAGCGTCATGTGCCGTTGCGTGACGAGGCCGGGACCGAGCGCGAGCACGCAGTGCGCCGCCGTCGAGCCCGCCGCGCGACGCGCATCGATCGCCGCGCGCGCCAGATCGTCGGCCGACGCGCCGCCGACGGCGACGCGACCGTAGAGCGGCTCGCCGCCGGGCACGAGCTCGAACCACTCGGCGTGCGTACTCGAGAGGAACAGCACGGACCGCGGGTCCGCGCCTGGATGGAAGCGGGAGAACATCGACGATGTGGGGTGTGCGGATCGACCGCGCGCCGCGTCGGGGCGACGCGGAGGGGAGCGGGGCCGACCCGTTTGGGGCTCTGTTCGGACTTCCAGGGATTCGCCTTGAGCGCGGAGGCGGGCCCGACCTCGCCGTGCGCGTCGCATCGCGGCGGACGATCGGGAAGGAAGTTCCGGGCGGTCGCGCCAGGGCTCGCGCAGGCCAGTGCGACGCCGTCGACGCGCGCCGAAGTCCGCCGAAGCTCGCGACAGTTCGCCGGAGTTCACGGGGGTTCGCGGGAATTCCCTCGGCGCGCCGCCGCGCGCGAGTCGGCCTCGCCGACGCGCGGAGCGCCGCGCGTCCGCCGGTTTCTTCGGGCGCTCGCCCGCGGTCGGACACTACATTGGCCCGCCACGATGAAGCTCGAAGCGAGGACCGTTCGTCCGCCCGGCATGGGCATCGAATTCGACGTGCTGGCCGACGATGCGATCATCGGGCCGGCGATCGAACGCGGCTCCTGGGCCGATCACGAGTCCGAGCGGATGCTCGCGCACCTCGCGCCCGGCGCGCGAGTGCTCGACCTCGGCGCGAACGTCGGCTGGTTCGCGGTCCGAGCGATCCTCGCGGGCTGCGAGGTACACGCCTTCGAGCCCGTGCCCGCGATCGCCGAGCTCGCGCGCCGCAACATGCAGCGCGCGGAGAAGGTCGGCCGCGGCAAGGGCGTCTTGCACGTCGCCGCCGCGGGCGACCGGCCCGGTCGCGCGGTGATCGCGCTCGCGGCGAAGAACCACGGCGACAACCGCGTGCTCGACGCGCGCGACGCGCGGCCGAACGACATGGCCGCCGCCGAGACGGTCGACATCGAGATCGTGCGCGTCGACGACGTCGTCGCGGGCCCGTTCCGCTTCGTCAAGATCGACACGCAAGGCTCCGAGTGGCTCGCGGTGCAAGGCGCGACGAAAGCGATCGACTCGAGCCCCGAGCTCGGCCTGCTGATGGAGTTCTGGCCCTACGCGCTGCGCGGCGCCAAGCCCGAGGCACTGCTCGATTGGCTCTTCCAGCGCGGCTTCTCGCTCGGCAAGGCGACCGAAGCGCCCTACCCGATGACCAAGGACCGCATCCTGCGCCAAGCGTCGTCGCGCGACCCGGTCAAGGGCGGGATCGACTTGTACGGCGCGCGCGGCACCGCGTTCCACGTGCTCGGGCTGAAGCCGCGACTGCACGGGCTCTGGCGCGGCATGCGCGAGAGCTGATCAGCGCGAGAACGCTTCGGGCGCCGGATGCGCGGGCCCTTCGAAGCCGCCGAGCAGCGCGCGCAACTGCGGCGCGAGCCCGTTCCAGGCGGTGCGCGCGAGCGGCTCGAAATCGATCGCTTCGCGCGTGACCAGGAAGCTCTCGCGTTCGATGCGCACGCGCGACCGCACCTCGCCGACGAGCACGATGTGCGGCGCGGCGATGCCGACCTTCGACAAGAGCTTGCGCGTGCGCTCCTCGCGGGCGGCCGCCGACAGCGGCTTGCGTCCGTGCAGGAGATCGTCGAGCCAATCGGTGCTCCGCGAGCCGCGTCGATAGCGCGCGAAGAGCGCCGCGTCCTTGCCCGGCATGCAGCGCACCCAGAGGTCGGGCTTGCGCTCGACGGTGACACCGCAGAGGTTCTCGGTGCGCCAGCGCTCTGGATCGACGAGCCCGAGCTCGTGGAGTCGGTCGTACCACTCGTTCTCGATGCGAAGCTCGCCGCCGGGAATCGCGATCCGCGACCAGCCCGCGCGACGGGGGTCGGGCGCGCGCACCGACGAGTGGCTGCGCGGCGGATTGGGAACGGGGTCCTTGGCCGGAGGGCTCATGGAGCTTGCGAGCAAGCATAGGATACCGCCCCGGGCAAGCGGTCAAGCGCACGCGGTTGCTAGGCTCTGCCCGAGCCCATGAAGATCCTCGACTTCCACGTCCACTTCTTCAGCCGCCCGTATTTCGAAGCGCTCGCCGCGCAGTCGCCGCTCCCCGGCACGGTCGCCGAGCGTTTGGCGCACGTCGTCGAGCGGACCGGGATCGAGATCCCCCCGCCCGACCTCGATCGCCATCGCGAGCGCTGGATCGCCGAGCTCGACCGCCACGACGTCGAGCGCATGGCGTGCTTCGCGTCGGCGCCCGAGGAGGCGCCGGCGGTAGCGGATGCGTGCGCGAAGTCGGACGGGCGCCTGGTGCCGTTCGCGCTCGTCAATCCAAAGGTGGAAGGCGTCGCCGATCGCGTCGCGAAGCTGATGGACGAGAAAGGGTTCCGCGGCGTGCTGCTGTTCCCCGCGCTGCACCACTACAAGATTTCGGAGAGCGTGTGCGAGCCGCTGTTGCGCGTGCTCGAAGCGCGGCGAGGGATCGCGTACGTGCACTGCGGGTTGCTGATCGTCAAGCTGCGCGACCTGCTGCAGTTGCCGCGCACGATCGACATCCAGTACGCGAACCCGATCGAGCTGGTCGCGGCGGCGAACAAGTTCCCGAACGTCAGCCTGGTGATCCCCCACTTCGGCGCGGGGTACTTCCGCGAGGCGTTGTTCGCGGGCGCGCAGTGCCCGAACGTGTTGGTCGACACGTCGAGCTCGAACTCGTGGCTCGCGACGCAGCCCGCACCGCTCGCGCTGAAGGACGTGTTCGCGCGCGCGCTCGGCGTGTTCGGCGCCAAACGCATCCTGTTCGGCACCGACTCGAACACGTTTCCGGCGGGCTGGCGCCGCGACCGCTACGACGAACAACAGGCCGCGCTCTCCGCGATCGGCGCGAGCGTCGAAGTGCAGGCCGCGATCTTCGCGGACAACGCGCGCCGGCTGCTCGCGCGGCCGTAGTCGGCGCGATACGCGCGGCTCCAGCAAAACCGTCCGCAGCGGATCGCCTCGCGCGGCATCAACGGACCCTCTCGGACCGTCTCAGTTCGGAATCGGCGCGTCTACGCGAGGTTGTTGGCCGCGCAGGACCGAGTTGTCGGAGAAGAAGGTGCGCTGGTCGATCTGAGGCGACTGGTAGAGCGACTCCACGTCGATCTGGCCCGACTGCGCGTACGCGTCGAGCGCGTTCTTCCACGTGACGAGTTCGACCGCTTCCGCCGAGATCCCGCGCTGCAGCATCAGCGCCGCCGTCTTCGGCACCGACAGCGGATCGCTGATCCCCCAGTCGGCCGACGAGTCGACGATGATCTGCTTCGGTCCGTACTTCCTGACGAGCTCGACCATCCGCTCCGAACCCATCTTCGTGTGCGGGTAGATCGTGAACGCGGCCCACGCGCCGGCTTCGAGCACGTCCTCGACCGTCTCCTCGTTGTTGTGGTCGATCACGAGCTTCTCCATCGGCACCCCGTGGTGCTTCGCGAGCTCGATCGAGCGCCGAATGCCGCGCTTCTTGTCGCGGTGCGGCGAGTGGACCATCACCACCATGTCGTGGCGGTGCGCGAAGTCGAGCTGCCACTCGTACGCGAACTCCTCGGCCGCCGTGATCTCGTCGTAGCCGATCTCGCCGATCGCGACGACGCCTTCCTTCAGCGCGAAACGCGGCACGAGCTGCAGCACGTCCTTCGCCAAGCCTTCGTTGTTCGCTTCCTTCGAGTTCAGGCCGATCGCGCAGTAGTGCGCGATGCCGAATTGCGACGCGCGGAAGCGCTCCCAACCGACCAGCGCCGAGAAGTAGTCGATGTACGCGCCGAGCTGCGTGCGCGGCTGGCCCATCCAGAACGCGGGCTCGATGATCCCGCGGATGCCGGCCTTCGCCATCGCGTCGAGGTCGTCGGTCGTGCGGCTGGCGACGTGGATGTGGGGATCGAAGAAGCGCATCAGCGGACTCCTTGCGCGGCGGCGTCGAGGATCTTGAACGCGGTTTGGTCGGTGCGACCGGCGAGCGCGGCGGACACGGCGTCGCGGACGAGCTCGTCCTTCTCGGTCGCGGCGAGCGCGCGCACGCGCTCGAGCTCTCCCGCGCGGGCGAGGCCGAGCACCGCGCCCGCCCGGCCGCGCGAACCGGCGGTTGCGAGCTCGCGTTCGAGCGATTCGAGGCCGCGCTTGCCCGCGAAACGCGCGAGGCACATCCACGTCTCGGGGTTGATCGGGCGGCCGGCGCTGCGCCGTTCGTCGGCGAGATCGAGCGCCATGCGCGCGAGCTCGGCGTCGACGCGCTCGTCGAAGCCCCACACGCGCCACAGAGGAGCTTCGATGAACAACGCCTTGATCGCGAGCTGCCTCCAACCGATCGCATCGAACCAATGACGCGCGTACGGCGAGTCGCACGCGATCGCCTCGAACGCGATGCGCATGTTCGAGCGCGCGCCTTCACGGGCGCGAACCAGGAAGCGCTCGGGGCCGGGCAAGTGCGGCAGCGCCTTCAGCAGCGCCGAGTGCTCGCCGACGTCGGCGTAGCGGAAGAGCTCGTCGACCGCGCGCGCACCCTCGTCGCGTTCGAGGTCCTTGTGCGCGAAGAGCAACGCTGCGCGCGTCGCTTCGAGCGCGGTCCAGCGCTCGGGCGAGAATCCAGGCATCAACTTCTCGGCGCGCGCGCACTCGGCTTCGCTCGCCGCGAGCGGCACCTTGGGGCGCACCCAGCGACTCGCTTCGGAGAAGAGGACGCAGAAACGCTCGTCGTCGACGCCGCGCGCGGCCTCGGCGCTCGCTCGCTCGAGCCAGGTGCGCGCCGCGGGCGTCCACGTGCGGGCCGCGAGCTCGCGGAGGAAATCTCGGGTGTTCATCGTTGCGTTGGGGTTTCGAGGCCTGCGTCCAGCGCGAGCGCGGCGAAGGCTGTGGACGCTTGGATCATGTAGGACGAGCCCAAGAAGTCACCGAAGGAGCCGTCCGGACGTTGCGTCTTCACGATCTCGGGTCGCAGCTTCCGGCGCCACGCCTCGCGCTCCGCCGCCGGCATGAGCTCGACGACCAACGCGGCATAGTAGTGCCCGAAGAAGTAGAAGTAGCCCGCGTTGAAGTAGTAAGCCTCGTGGGGAATCGGGCGCATGCGAGCTACGTCGAGGTACTCGTGGTGCTCGAAGAAGCTCGCGAGCCCTTCGCGCAACTTGTCCTCGGTGACCGAACGCTCTCCGGAGCGGAAGAGCGCCCAATTGCAGACCTGGATGCGGCCGAGCGAGCCGCGCGCGTCGTTGATCGATTCACCGCCGATCCACGGGAGCATGTCGAGGCTGTATTGGTACGCACCGTTGGGCAGCGCGCATCTACGCAGGTACGACACCGCGCGCGTCTTCGTTTCGCGGTCGCTCAGCCAGCCGAGCTCCTCGGCGAAGCCGAGCGCCGGCACGACCGACGCGGTGGTGAAGCTCGTCGCCCACTTCGGACGCTCGGTGTACGGCGGATCGTCGTAGTAGCCCCAGCCTCCGTTCGGCGCCTGCATCTTCTCGAGCAACGCGACGAATTCACGGCCGCGCTTCGAGAGCTTCGCGCGCCACGGATCGGCGGTGAAGCGTGGGTCCCTCGCGACCGCGGTGCACGCGACCGTGCCGAACACGCCGGCCCAGACGTGGTCGACGTCCCAATCGTCGCCGCGCTTCGGCAGCGGAGTCGACGTCAGGAACTCGAGCGCCTTCTCGAGCACCGCCCGGCGCGCGGGAGTCTCCTCGGCTTCGAGCAACGCGAGCGCGCAGAGCGCATTCGACGCGACCTGCCACGCGTAGACGCCTTGCACGGTGATGAACGACTCGGCGTCGCCTTCGACGGTGCGCGAGCCCCAGCTGCCGTTCGCATTCTGGTGCGCGACGATCCACTCGAGCGCCTTGTCGCGCGCCGCGCGCGCTTCGGCCTGGCCCAGTTCGGCCGAAGCCGCGAGCTTCGGAGCGGGCTTCGCCTGCAGCTCGCCTCCGGCCGCTTGGAGGCACGCCGCGAGCACGAAGTTGGTGACGCACAAGATCATCGCGCGCTCCTCACGGACCCTTGCGGCCCGCTTCCGGCAGTCCGAGAGCCAACGCCGAGGCCGCCATGCCGGTGCACGCGGCGACGTTGTAGGACTGCCACTGATAATCGCAGAACGAGCCGTCGGGGCGCTGCGTCTTGATCACGTGCGGCCGCAGCCGCGCGTGGAACGACTCGCGCTGCTCGAGCGGCAACATCTGGATCGCTTGCGCCGCGTAGAGGTGGCCGAAGTAGTAGAAGTAGCCCGCGTTCGCGTAGTACGCCTCGTGCGGGATCGGGCGCATCCGTGCCGCGTCGAGGAATCTGTGGTGCTCGAAGAACTGCACGAGCCCTTCGCCGATGCGATCGGCGGTGATCGAGCGCTCGCCCGCCTTCGCCAACGCCCAATTGCAGACTTGGATGCGGCCGAGCGAGCCTTTGACGCCGTCGATGTGCTCGCCGCCGCCGAAGCGCGGGATCGGACGCAGGTCGTACGCGTACGCGCCGTTCGGCAGCGCGCACCGGCGCACGTACGTCGTCGCGCGCGCGCCGGTCGCCGCGGCTTCGGGCGTCGACGCGAGCCAACCGAGCTCGCGCGCCCGCAACATCGCCGGCAGCACGGCGGCGGTCGAGAAGCTGGTCGCCCACTTCGGTCGGCGCGTGTACGGCGGATCGTCGTAGTAGCCCCACCCGCCGTCGGGCACTTGGTTCCCGACCAGGAAGTCCGCGCACTCGCGGCCGCGCGCGGCGAGACGCTCCTTCCACGGCGTCGCGGCGAAACGCGCGTCGTCCGCGGCGTGCACCGTCGCGACCAATCCGTACACCGCGGCCCACATCGTGTCGTTGTCCCAATCGCTCGGGCGCTTCGGGAAACGGACGTCGACGAGCCACGCCAGGGCGCGCTCGAGCGCCACGCGCCGCTCCGGCGTCTCCGGCGAGAGCATCAATCCGTACCCGGCGAGCGCGACGCCGGCGTATTGCCATGCGAAGTAGCTCTCGAGCGAATAGTGCGAGTCCCAGAGCCCCTCGACCGTCGGCGTGCCGAAGCTGCCGTCGGCGTTCTGCGTGCGGACGAGGAAGCCGAGCGCGAGATCGAGCGCGCGCCGCGCATCCGCGACCGCGAGCGTCGCGGGCACGTCGCCGGCGCCGGCTTCGACGTCAGGCGCGCCACCGGCATGCGCGCCTCGCTTGGCACTCGCGTCGCTCTGGGCACTCGCGTCGCTCTGGGCACTCGCGTCGCTCTGGGCACTCGCGTCGCTCTGGGCACTCGCGTCGCTCTGGGCACTCGCGTCGCTCTGGGCACTC
>JACRIN010000045.1 GCA_016220085.1 Planctomycetota bacterium | reverse complement strand
CCTTGTCGGGGTGGCCCATGGAAACGGATTCGGACGTGAACAGATGTCGAGCCATGAGATGCGGTCCTGTGCGCGGTGCGTGTAGGGATCGAAGGAGTGGTTAGGTGGGGCCGCGGCCGGCGCCTGATGAGGGCCTGGCACGCGGGGGACGGCCTGTTCCGCGGAAAAGGCGGCGCAAAAGGATACTCGGCTCCGGCGCGACGGCCAAGCGGCCGATGCGCGCGGAATTCACGACACCAAGCAGCGCCGCACCAGGGCTTCGAGGGTCAAGGCGGTCGCCCCCTTCTGCGCGGCGACGACCTCTAGGCCGGAGGCCCCCATGCGCGCGCGCGCGGGCTCGTCGGCGAGCAGCTCCCGAAAGACGTTTCCCAGCTCGACTTCGTCCGCGACCCGGCGCGCCGCGCCCGCGCTCTCGAGCAGCGCCGCCTCCTGCGCGAAGTTGTGAACGTGCGGCCCATAGACAACCGCGCGCCCCTGGGCGGCGGGCTCGAGCATGTTTTGGCCGCCGTGCGGCAGCAGCGAGCCGCCGACGTAGACGAGCTCCGAGAGCGCGTAGACCGATTCGAGCTCACCGATCGTGTCGACGATCGCCGGCAGGCTCGGATCGGCCGTTTCGGTGCCCGCGCGGAGCTTGGTGAGCAACTGCCCGGTCAAGCCGAGCGTCGCGAGGTCGCCGAGCACCTCCGCCGCTCGATCGGGGTGCCGCGGCACGAGCACCAGTCGCGCGTCGCGCCCGCCCGCGAGCCACGCGCTCGCGACGAGCTTCTCCTCGGGCCGGTGCGTCGAGCCCGCGACGATCACCGGCTTGCCGGGCGGCGCGGAGAGCAGGCGCACGAGCTCCGCCTTCGGCGTCACCGCGCCGATCTTCAGCCCGTCGGCTTTCATGTTGCCGGTGACGATCACGCGCTCGGGCGCCGCGCCGAGGGCACGGAAGCGCTCGGCGTAGTCCTCGCCTTGCACGCAGAAGATCGAGATGCGATCGAACTGCGGCAGCGTGTGTCGGAACAAGCGATAACGCTCGAAGCTGCGCGGCGTGATCCGGCCGTTGACGACCGCGACCGGCGCGCCGGCGCGGTTGCAGGAGCGCAGGAAGTTCGGCCACACCTCGAGCTCCATCAGCACGACCGCGCGCGGCTGGAGCGCGCGCAGAAACCGCCGCGTCACCAGCGAGAGATCGAGCGGGTAACGGACCACCGTCAGGTTCGGATATGTCTTGCGCGCGACTTCGAGGCCTGTCGCGGTCGTCGCGCTGATCACGACTTCGAGCCCGGGCTCGCGCTCGAGCAGCGCCCGCACCAGCGGCGCCGCGCCCTTGACTTCGCCGACCGACACGCCGTGCACCAAGACGCGCGGGCGCGCGGGATCGAAGCGCGGCAAGGAGAGCGTCAGGCGGTCCGCGACCATCGCGCGGAACTTGGCGTCGACGAGCGAACGCACGATCCACCACGGAGAGCCGACGAGCAGCCCGACGCACCACATCAGGTCGTAGAGCCCGTGCAACACCGCGGTCTTCGGACCCGGATGCGGATCGCCGAGGATCGGCATCGGCGCGCCGAGCGCTGCGCCTGCGTCGCGTGCTCGAGATCGTTCGCTCATCCGCGGTGCGCCGCGCCGCGCGCGAGGCCGATCGCCGTCGGCGCCACGCGGTTCAGGCTTCCGTGCCGTGGCACTTCTTGTACTTCTTCCCGCTGCCGCACGGGCACGGGTCGTTGCGATCGACCTTCACCGCCGGCCCTTTCGCTTGCGGCCGCACGCCGGTGGTCGCCTGCTGGCGGGCGAGAGCGGCTTGCCGTTGCGCCTCTTGGCGCCGACGGACCGACTCCAGGTCGAACGCGTTCGACGCCGGCAGCGACTGCGGGACGACACGGCGCGGCTGCGGCGGCGGCACCGACTCCTTCGCGGGACCTGATTCCTGCACCGGCGTCGCGCGGCGCTCGGGCAACGGCGACGGGCCGGCGCTTTGCGGGCCCGGCGCCGGTTGCGAGGCGGTCGCGCCGCCTTGCGTCGCTTGCGCGGCGTTGGACTCCGCGCTCGGCGACGGCGGACGCTGGATCTGGATCCGCATCAAAACGCTCGCGACGTCGTCCTCCACCGTGCTCTGCAGGTTGGTGAAGAGCGTGTAGCCCTCGCGCTTGTACTCGTTCTTCGGATCGACCTGGCCGTAACCGCGCAGCCCGATGCCGGTCTTGAGCGAGTCCATCGCGTACAGATGGTCCTTCCACTTCGCGTCGATCGTGTTGAGCAGCACGTACTGCTCGATGCGGCGCATCAGCTCGGGCCCGAACTCCTTCTCGCGCTTGTCGTAAGCGTCGACGACGAGCGCCACCGCCGCCGCCGGGTTCGCGAGTTTCGCGCTCGCCGCCGCGGCGATCTCGCCCGAGCACTCCAGGCCGAACGCGCGTTGGAACCAGCCCTGGAAGCCGGCCGCATCGTTCTTGAAGAGCTCCGCGGACCGCGCGATCGAGCCCTTGATGAAGTCCTCGGCCTTCTCGCGCAGTCCGACCGACAGCAGCACTTCTTGGCGCACCGAGTAGATCGTCTTGCGCTGCTTGTCCATCACCTCGTCGTACTCGAGCAGCGACTTGCGCACCTCGAAGTTGTAGTCCTCGACCTTGCGCTGGGCCTTCTCGATCGCGCGCGACACCATGCGCGACTCGATCTCCTGGCCCTCGCTCATACCGAGCCGCTCCATCGCGTTCTTCACCCAATCGCGATAGAAGCGACGCATCAGGTCGTCTTCGAGCGACAGGTAGAACCGCGACGTGCCGACGTTGCCTTGGCGGCCGGACCGGCCGCGCAGCTGGTTGTCGATGCGGCGCGCTTCGTGGCGCTCGGTGCCGAGCACGTACAAACCGCCGAGCGAGAGCACTTCGGCTTCGTCGCGCTGGCACGCCGCGCGCACCTCTTCGCGGATGCGATCGATCTCGGCCAAGTGCTCGGGGTCGCCTTCGCGCAGCCCGGCGTCCGCGAGCCGCGCGCGCAGGCGCCACTCGAAGTTGCCGCCGAGCTTGATGTCGGTCCCGCGACCCGCCATGTTCGTCGCGACGGTCACCGCGGCCTTCTCGCCGGCGCGCGCGATGATGTTCGCCTCGCGCTCGTGGTTCTTCGCGTTGAGGACCTCGTGCGTGATCGCGCGCTGGCGCAGCAGTGTCGCGAGCTTCTCCGACTTCTCGACCGAAGTCGTGCCGATCAAGAGCGGTTGGCCGACCTTGTGGACGCGCTCGATCTCGTCCGCGATCGACTTCCACTTCTCCGGCTCGGTGCGGTAGACGACGTCGTTGTGGTCCGCGCGCGCGAGCGGCAGGTTCGTCGGGATCGACACGACGTCGAGCGCGTAGATCTTGTGGAACTCGCTCGCCTCGGTGATCGCGGTGCCGGTCATGCCGGCGAGCTTCTTGAACAGTCGGAAGTAGTTCTGGAACGTGATCGTCGCGAGCGTCTGGTTCTCCTGACGCGGCGGCAGGCCTTCCTTGGTCTCGACCGCTTGGTGCAGCCCGTCCGACCAACGCCGTCCGACCATCTTGCGGCCGGTGAATTCGTCGACGATCACGACTTCCTTGCCGCCCTGGCCGTCGTCCTCGACGACGTACTCGCGATCGTTCTGGTAGAGCTCCTTCGCTCGCAGCGCGTTCTCGATGAAGTGCGGCCAGTCCTCGTTGCCCGGCGTGTAGAAGCTCGGGATGCCGACGAGGCGCTCGGCCTCCTCGATCCCCGCTTCGATCAGCGTCGCCTGGCGCTCCTTCTCCTTGACTTCGTAGTGCTTCTCGCGCTCGAGCTTCTGCGCGACCAGGTTCGCGATGCGATACTTGTCGCTCGATTGCTCGGCCGGGCCGGAGATGATCAGCGGCGTGCGCGCTTCGTCGATCAGGATCGAGTCGACTTCGTCGACGATCGCGTAGTGCAGGTGGCGTTGCGCCTGCTCCTGCACGCGGAGCTTCATGTTGTCGCGCAGGTAGTCGAAGCCGAACTCGTTGTTCGTGCCGTAGACGATGTCGCACGCGTAGACCGGCTGACGCTCGAGCGAGCCCATCGGCGACTGGATCGCGCCCGACGTGACGCCGAGGTAGTCGTAGATCGGCTTCATCCACGCGCAGTCGCGCCGCGCGAGGTAGTCGTTGACCGTGACGAGGTAGACCGGCTTGCCCTCGAGGCAGTTCAGGTAGAGCGGCAGCGTCGCCACCAGCGTCTTGCCTTCACCGGTCATCATCTCCGCGATCGCGCCGCGGTGCAGCACGATGCCGCCGACGATCTGCACGTCGAAGTGGCGCAGGCCGAGCGTCCTCCGGCTCGCCTCGCGCACCAGCGCGAACGCCTTCGGCAGACAGTCGTCGAGCGTCGTCGTGCCTTCGGCGATCTCCGCCTTCCAGCGAACCGTGTGCTCCTTGAAAGCCTCGAAGGGCAGCGCCTTGGCCCAGACCTCGAGGCTCGCGACCTCGGCGACCATCGGATCCAGGGCTCGCACGACCCGCTGGTTGCGGGAGCCGAAGATGTCCTTGAGCTTGCGCCCCGTCGTTTCGCCGAAGGCCGACAGTTTGTCGGTGAACGTTTCCCAATCCATAGGTGTGTCCGCGCCGTCGGACGCCGTGTGGGTGGGCGCGCCGGATCCAGCGAGCCGGCTATTTAAGCCGTTCCCCCCGCCGAAAGGAAGCGCGGTGGCGCGGGAACGCGCCCCGGACTCCGACGCGGGCCGTCTAGGGAGCGCGCGGAGGCGCTTCGACGCGCGCCAAGAGCTGCGCGATCATCGTGAAGAGCACTTCGCGCGAGTAGGGCTTGCGCAGGAGCCCGCTGACCCGCCGCAAGCGCGCCAGGTCGATCTGCGAGGCGGTCGCCATCAGGACCGGCAGGTGCGCGGTCCGCGGGTCGGAACGCAGGCGCGTCAGCACTTCCTCGCCGTCGACGCCCGGAAGCTCGTAGTCGAGCAGCACGAGGTCAGGCAGCGGCTCGCTCGCGACGCGCTCCAGCACCGCCTCGCCGGTGAAGCAGAGCTCGACGTCGTAGCCGCGAGCGCGCAGCAGCGCCGCGATCCCCTCGCAAACGTGCGTCTCGTCGTCGACGATCAGGAGCCGCATCGTCTTCTTCTCCTCGCGCTCGACCGCGGCGAGCCCCTCGGCGAGCAGACGCAGGTCCTCGAGCGTCGGCAGGCGCTCGAGGCGCCACGCGCCCTCGATGGCCGCACGCAGCTCGCGGTTGTAGGCCTTGAGCTCTTGGAAGCGCTCGTAGTCGGGCGAGTTCGGCCGAACGTCGAGGTTGTCGTGCGTGTCGACGGAGAAGAAGAACTCCTCGTCGACCAGGTACTCCTGCACGACGAACTTCATGAACGGGTAGCGCGCGTTGCCGAGGCGCAGCGTGTAGCGCAGCGAACCGGCCTCCTGGTCCTGGGCGCGGTGCTCCATCCGCGCGAACACGTCGGACATGTCGACCGCGCCTTCGAGCAACAGCTCGGTGACCTTCGGCCGTTGCGCCTGCGACGGCGGGAACGCGTGGTCGAGGAAGAGCTCGATCGCTCGCCGCACGTGAGCCGGGGTCATGTCCTCGAGACGCATGGCGTGCGGCGCTCGGCGCTCAGGAAGGCGCGCCCGGGACTTTGGCGAGCGCGTTCGGGACGTGCAGCGTGCCGATCAGATCGGTGACCGAAGCGATCCCCTGCGCGTCGAGCAACGCGGACATCTCCGCCGCGAGCCGCCCGATGCGTCCCGGATCGGTGAACGACGCCGTGCCGAACTGGATCGCACGACAGCCGACGACCAGGAACTCGAACACGTCCTCGGCGCACGCGATGCCGCCGCAGCCGATCACCGGGATCTTGACGGAACGCACGCACGTCCACGCGCAGCGCAACGCGACCGGCTTGATGCCGACTCCCGAATAGCCGCCCTGGATCGTGTTGAGCGCCGGCTTCCTCGTGCGCCAATCGACGCGCATGCCGAGCAACGTGTTGACCGCGGTGATGCCGTCGGCGCCGCCGGCCTCGACCGCGCGCGCGATCTCGCCGATGTCGGAGACGTTCGGCGAGAGCTTCGCGAAGACCGGCTTCCGGGTCGCGGCGCGCACGCGCGAGATCACCGCCTCCGCCATCGCGGGGCTGGTCGAGAACGGCAGCTTGCCGCCTTGCACGTTCGGGCAGGAGAGGTTGACCTCGAGCGCGTGACACGCGCGCTCGCCGTCGAGCCGTGCCGCGAGCTCGGCGAAGTCCTCGACGCTCTCGCCGCCGATGTTCGTCAGCACCACCGCGTGTGCCGCCGCCATCTCCGGCAGCACGTCGCGCACGTACGCGTCGATGCCGCGGTTCTCGAGGCCGATCGAGTTGAGGAAGCCCGCCTCGGTCTCCGCGATCCGCGGCAGCGGGTTGCCGGGCCTCGGCTTCCTCGTCACCGTCTTGCTCACCCACGCGCCGAGCGACGAAGGCCCGGCGAAGTTCCGCATTTCGAGTCCGTGTCCGTACGTGCCGGACGCCGACATCACCGGGTTCGCGAGCTCGAGTCCCGCGATCGTCACCGCCATGCTGGCCATGCGCGCACTCTAACGGCGCGCGTGGCGCGCGAGCAACGTGTCAGCCGCCGGCGGGCGGGTTCTCGGGCTTCTCGTCCTTGCCGAACAACCCGGTCGCGAACAGGATCACCGCACCGACCGAGATGCAGGAATCAGCGACGTTGAACGTGTGGAAGTGCCAGTCGAAGCCGGTGAAGTAGACGTCGATGAAGTCGCGCACCATCCCGAACGGACGGCCGTCGACGCGCGGCATGAAGAGGTTGTCGTAGAGGTTGCCCATCGCGCCGGCGGCGATCAGCACGAACGACGCGGAGAGCCACGGCTTCGTGCGCGGCGTCTTCGCCACCAGCCACAGCAGGAACACCGACGCGACGACTCGACCGCCGACCAACAACCACGTCGGCAAGAACTCCATGCCCCACGCCATGCCCGGGTTCCACGACTGCATGAACGAGAACCAGGGCCCGATGATCTCCCACCGGCGATGGAAGTGCGGGTCGAACGTCAACGCCTCGGGGTGCGCGTCGATGTACGCGAACACCGCCGCTTTCGACCACAGATCGAGCGCGAGCAACGCGACGACCCACGGGATGCGGATCAGCACGCGTCGCAGGACGCCATCGACCGGACTGGAGCTCGCCTCCACGCGCCGCCGCTGTCAGAAGCCTTCGCGCTCCAGCTTGCGCTGGCACTCGATGCAGTAGCGAGCGTGCGGGACGGCCTTGAGGCGCTCCCTCAGGATCGGCTTCTGGCAGTTCTCGCAGGTCCCGAACGAGCCGCTCTCGATCCGATCGAGCGCTTCGATGATCTCGCCGAGCGTCTGCTCGTCGCGTTGGAGCAGCTCCAGGTTGAACTCCTGGTAGTAGCCGTCCGACGTGTCGCCGGGATTGGTCTCGCCCGCCGGCGAGTGGCCGGTGCCGAGAGCTTCCTCTTGCAACTGGGACATGTCTCCCGAGATCGCTGCGCGCGCGCGGGTCAGAGCGTTCTTGAACGCTTCCAAGTCTTTGGCGGAGAGTTTCTTGGGCATGTCGAGCAGCGCGAAATCGGAAGCTCCGGGTGGTCCACCCGAGGTTTTCGGGCGGCTGCGGGGCGACTGCGGGGCCCTGCACGTCCCCGGCCGCCTTTTGAGAGGCGCAGCATTATGGGGAAGCGCCCCCTCCAGTCAAGGCGACGCGGGCGTTCGCGGAAGAGCTTGCCTCGGACCGACGCCTGGGCGACGCTCGCCGCCATGCCCAAGGCCCAAGACGGTTCGGCGGGAACCGCCGAGCTCCCGCGCGAGTTCGCGACCGCCGTCGACGACTTCCTGACCGCGCTGCGGGTCGAGGCCGGTCTCGCGCGCACGACTCTCGCGGCGTACCGCGGCGACCTCGAGCGCTTGCTCGCGTGGACCGCCGAGCACGGCCGCCGGCGCCTCGCGGCAATCCGCGACGACGACGTGATCGACTTCCTCGGCGCGCGCCGAGCCGCCGGGATCGGCGAGGCGACCGTCGCGCATCACCTGACGGTCGCGCGGATGTTCTTCCGCTTCCTGGTCGCCGAGGGTGAGCTCGAGCGCGACCCGACCGCGCGCATCGTCTCGCCAAGATTGCGCCGCTTCCTGCCGTCGCTGCTCTCGCCCGCCGACGTCGAGGTCCTGCTCGCGGCGCCGAAAGGCGAGGGTTGGCGCGCCGAGCGCGACCGCGCGTTGCTCGAGGTGCTCTACGCCGCGGGCGCTCGCATCAGCGAAGCGATCGCGCTGCGCACCGACGCGATCGAGCCGTCCTTGCGCGTGCTGCGGCTCACGGGCAAGGGCCAGAAGACGCGCGTCGTACCGTGCGGCGAGAACGCGCGCGTCGCGCTCGCCCGGTGGATCGGCGGCGGTCGGATGCGCCTTCCCAACGCGGCGCAGCGCGCCGAAGTGTTCCTCTCGAAGACCGGTCGGCCGCTCGACCGCCTGACCGGTTGGCGCATCGTCAAGTCCGCGGCGCGCGCCGTCGGCCTGCCGTCGGACGTTTCGCCGCACACGCTGCGACACTCGTTCGCGTCGCATCTGATCGAAGGCGGCGCGGACCTGCGCAGCGTCCAGGAGATGCTCGGCCACGCGTCGATCCGCACCACCGAGGTCTACACGCACCTCGATACCGAGCACGTGCTCGCGATCCACCGCCTGCACCATCCGCGGGGCTGAAGTCCTTTCCGCATCGTCGAATCCGAGCCGCTCCCCTGGCCGCCCCACCGCATCGCGCTACGCTGGAAGCCGAGCCCCCCATGCGCACCTTGCTCGTCCTCGTGTTGCTCATCGGCGGCGCTGCCTTCTTCCTCAGCTCGACCGAGGAGGGCAGCGAGCGCACGGGCCCGATCGTCTCCGCGTGGGACGGCGGCCGGCGCTCGAACGAGGAGCCCATCGAGAGCCCATCGCTCGCGACCGAGATCGAAGCCGACGCCGAGGGTCACGTCACGATCTTCCTCGGCGACAACGGCGGCGAAGACGCCGGCGCCGCGGCGCAACTCCACGTCTCGGGCCGCGTGATCGATCCGCGCGGCGACGCGGTAGCGGGACTCGCGCTCGCGTATCGCTCCAGCGCCGAGCTCGGCTCGGAGCCCGACACCGCGCAGGTGCGCTGCGACTCCTCCGGCGCGTTCACGCTGACCGCGGACACCACTTACGCGGAGTTCTCGTGCGAGGACACGCGCTGGACGCTGCTGTTCGCGGGCATCGAGGAGAGCGGCGCGCACGGCTTCCGCTTGACGCTGATCGCCGCGCCGACGACGCCGTGCGCCGGACTGGTGCTCGACCGCGCGGGCCATCGGATCGAAGGCGCGCGCGTGCAGGTCACAGGACGCGTCGAGATCCCGCGCATGCGCAACCTGACCGCGCACGACTTCGCGCGCCGCGCCGACAGCGACGAACGCGGACACTTCGACCTCGGTCGGGTGCCGCTGCTCGCTCCGACTTCCCTGCGCGCGCACACGCCGGAGCTCGGCTCCGCGGAGCTCGAGCTCGTGTCCTCCGAGGACCACGATCTCTCGATCGTGCTCCAGGGCGTGCAATGACGGCGCTGACGGTCGCACCGCACCCGTTGCTCGAACCCGCGGCCTTCGAAGCCGAGCTCCCGCGCGCGCTCGGCGAGCTCGCGAGCCCGCCCGAGCTCGTCGCGTTGCTGTCGACCCGCGTCGCGGCGCCGACGCCGCCCGGCGCGCCGAGCACCTCCGGAGTCCTGATGACCTCGAGCGACGCCGTGCGCGCCGCGGTGCGCGATCTGCTTCGGCACGGCGGCTTCAAGCCGACCGGTCGCTCGAAGCCCGCGTCGGAGTACCTGATCCGCGCGGCGGACGAAGGCCAGCTCGGCAGCATCAACCTGGTCGTCGACGCGTGCAACGCGACCTCGCTGCACTCCGGCCTGCCGATCAGCGTGATCGACGAGGCCCGCGGCCGCGCGCCGTTCTCGCTCGCCGTCCAACCGGAGGGCGCGAGCTACGTGTTCAACGCATCCGGCCAGACGATCGACCTCGGCGGCTTGCTGTGCCTCTGCGACGCCGAGGGCCCGTGCGCGAACGCGGTCAAGGACGCGCAGCGCACGAAGACCCACGCCGAGACGCGCAAGGTGCTCGCGGTGATCTGGGGCACGCGAGCGTTGCCCGGACGCGCCGCGGAGGTCGCGAAGTGGTATCGGCGACTGCTCGAAGCGTGCGGCGCGCGGACGAGCGCAGTCGAGCTCCAAGCGCTCGCGTGAACGCCCGCTGAACGCAGAGGCCCGCTGAACGCCGACCCCGGGCGGATCCGAACGCTCACTAGAACCCGACGGTCGTCGCGTGCTCGGTCGAGAGCGCGAGCGGCGCGCGCGCGACTTCGACGTCGCCGGCGAACAGCACGAGCGTGCGCGCGGCGCGCGTCGCCCCCGTGCACCGCGCGCGTCGCCCCCGTGCACCGCGCGGGTCGCCTCCGTGTGCGGCGCGGGTCGAACCCGCGGATTCCAGGGGCTCAGGCCTTCTCGAGATGCGCGCGGAGCCGTTGCGCGAGCTCGCGACCGATCCCTTGGACCGCCGCGATCTCCTCGAGGCTCGCCGCTCGGATTCCGGCGACGCTGCCGAAGCGCCGCAGGAGCGCCTTGCGCTTCTGGTCGCCGACGCCGGGCACCGAATCGAGCTGCGAGCGGATCTTGCCGCGCTCCTTGCGGTGATACGTGATCGCGAAGCGGTGCGCTTCGTCGCGGATGCGCTCGAGCAGGTGGCGCGCGGGCGAGTGCCGAGCGAGCTCCAGCGGCGCCGCCGCGCCGGGCAAGAAGATGCGCTCTTCGCTCGCCGCCTTGGTCGCGCCGCGCACCTTGCGCTCGGCTCGTGCTTTCGCGAGCCCGATGATCGGCACGTCCCACGCGCCGGCCTCGTCACGCGCGGAGAGCGCGCTGTCGAGCTGCTGCGCGCCGCCGTCGATCACGACGAGATCCGGCAGCTCGAAGTCCTCGACGCCGCGGCGCAACGCGCGGCCGACGACCTCGCGCATCGCCGCGAAATCGTCCTGGCCGTCGACGCCGCGGACCTTGAAGCGCCGGTAGCCGGCCTTGTCCGCGTGGCCGTGGCGGAAGCGCACCCGCGACGCGACGACGTTGGAGCCCTGGAAGTTCGAGACGTCGAAGCAATCGATCGTCTCGGGCAGCTCGTCGAGGTCGAGCAGCTTCGCGAGCTCGCCGAGCGCCGCCTCCTCGACCGCTTCCTCGCGCTCGCGCCGTCCGAGGACCGCGCGCGCGTTCTCCTCGGCGAGCTCGAGCATCCGCAGTCGCTCGCCGCCCGCCGGCACGACGAACTCGAGCTCACGGCCGAGCACGTGCGCGAGCAGCGCGGCGTCGGCCGGCAGCTCCGACAGCACGATCTCGCCCGGCGGCACGCGTCGGCCGGAGCCGTAGAGCGCGGTCAGGACGCTGTGCCAGAGCTCCGAGTCCGGCAGCTCGGAGCGAAAGAGGTGCGAACGGCTCTCGCCGAGGCGTCCGTCTCGGAATGCGAGGCGTTGGACGACCGCCTCGTTGCCGGCGCGCGCGAGCGCGAGCACGTCGCGGTCCTTGGTGTCGCTCGGGCGGACGCCCTGGCGCTCGACCGTGCGACGCAGCGCGCCCAGCCGATCGCGCCACGCCGCCGCGCGCTCGTACGCGAGCTCGGCAGCGGCGGCGCGCTTGCGGCTCTCGAGCTCGTCCTCGAGCTCGCGGATGTCGCCCGAGAGCACGCGCGCGGCGCGCTCGACGTGCAGACGATAGTCGTGCTCGGAGATCAGGCCGACGCACGGCGCCGCGCACAGGCCGAGCTGGTGCTTGAGACACGGGCGGGTGCGGTGGTCGAAGACGCTGTCGGGGCAATCGCGCAATGGCACGACGCGGTGCAGGTCCGCGAGCGTGCGCCGCAGCGAACTCGTCGACGCGAACGGCCCGAAAAAGCGAGAACGCCCGCTCGCTTTGTCCTCCCTCGGGCTGTGCGCGCGTACGAACTTGAACCGAGGGAAGCGCTCGCCGAGGTCCAGCCGCAGCATCAGGAACGACTTGTCGTCCTTCAGGCGGATGTTGTGCGGCGGCTTCTCCTTCTTGATCAGCGAGTCTTCGAGCAAGAGCGCCTCTTGCTCGGTGCGCGTCACGATCGTCTGCACGGTGCGCGCTTGCTCGACCAAGAAGCGCACGAGCAGCCGCCCGTCGCCGCCCGGACGGCGGTAGCTCCGCAGCCTGGACTTCAGGTCCGCCGCCTTGCCGACGTAGAGCACCTTGCCCGCCTCGTCGCGGAACAAGTAGACGCCCGGCTTCTCCGGGACGTCGTCGATCGACCAGGTCGGCTCGCCCATTGCTCTGATTGTCGCCGGCGAACTTGCACTTTCCACACGGCGTCGGCGCCCCGACTCGGCGACGGAGCCCTACACTGGTGCGGTCCCCATCGGCCAGGAGGCTCACGATGTTCGCTCTCGCGTTCCCGCTCGCGTTCACGATCCTCGTCCCGTCCACGTCGACCAACGACGGGTCCGAAAAGGACACCGCTCGCGCCGACCACCTCGAGGTGACCCCGCAGGGCGCTTTCGTGCGCACCAGCGGCGGCCTCGCGGTGCCGTCCTCCGGCGCGGCGAAGTCGACCTCCGCCGGCGCGCTCTGGAGCTACGGCGACAACGGTCTCGCGTGGATCGCGACCGCGGTGTCGATCGGTGATCGCGGAGGCCAGGTGTTCACCGAGTTCGATCAGAACAGCGAACGAGCCGAGCTCTTCTCGGTGTACGACACGACCCCGCCGACGCCGGTGTGGACCGACACCACGCCGCTCGGCACCGAGTTCCGCCAAGTCGCGAGCGCCGACGCGCAACCGATCCACGTCGCGATCGACCAAGTCGTGCTCGGCGGACAGATGACGACGCGCCAAGCGATCCTGCGCAAGTACACCTCGTCGTCGGGCACGCCGGATTGGACCTACACGTTCGCGCCGGTGATCAACGCGCAGTCGAACGTCGGCATCTCGCGCGACGGCCAGCGCATCGTCGCTGCGGTCTTCGACAGCACGAACTGGGAAGTCGAGATCGCGGTCTTCGCGCCGGGCTCGAACGTGCCGCTCTCGTACACCACGGTCCCGACCGGCACGAACGGCTACCTGCGCGGCTTCGATCTGTCGGCGGACGGCTCGACGCTGTACTTCTCCGGCGGCACCACCGTCTACCTGTTCGACGTCGCGACCGCGCAAGTCGTGCACACGAGCCCGCTGGGCGCTAGCTTCGACAGCCACGCGATCTCAGGCGACGGCAAGGTCTTCGCCAACGGCAGCTTCAACGCGATGTACGTCTGGGAGAAGCAGGGCGCGGCGTGGGTGAACACGTTCACGCGCTCGGTCTCGGGCCAGTGCTACTGCGCCGAGATCGACATCTCCGACGACGGCTCGACGATCGCGTCGGGCTGGACGTTCTACTCGAACTATCTGACGGTGCGAGTCGAGGCGCTCGACGTCGCGACCAAAGCGACGACGATGAGCAACGTCGCGTCCGGCCTCGGCTCGAAGCAAAACGTGATCGCCGACGTCTCGATCTCCGCGGACGGCAAGCGCTTCGCCGTCGGCGTGTGGGGCGACGCCGGAGGCATCGTGCCCGAGCTGCGCATCTTCGACCGCGCGCAAAACGCGCCGATCGCGACGATCGACACGCCGGGTTCGATCTTCGACGTCGAGATCTCCGCGGACGGCAAACGCGCGATCGCGGGCTCGAAGGCGGTGCACGCGAACGACTTCGGCAACGGCGGGCGGCTCGACCTGCTGGACGCCGGCGGCTCGGACCTCGCGCTGCGCGGCGCTCCGCGCATCGGCGCGACCGTCCAGTTCGACCTGCACTTCACGCCGGGCAAGAACGCGTTCCTGATGCAGGCGCTCAGCGAGGATCCGACGCCCACGACGTTCCCCGGCATCGGCACGCTGCACATCGATCGTTCGACGCTGACGTTCCTGCCCGCGGGGACCGTGCCGGCGGGCGGAGTCGCGACGAAGAGCGTCTCGATCACGAACAATCCCGCACTGGTGGGAACCGCGCTCTACTTCCAGGGCTTCAGCGTGCCGCCGCGGCAGTTCTCGAGCGACTGGATCAAGATGACCATCCTTCCGTAGTCACGCACGCGAGAGGATCGAGCTCGCGGCACGCCGCGTGCTGCTCCGCACTCCGCGCGGCGGTCGCCTCGAACGGTGACCGCCGCGCGCATTTTTTGCGGTCCGCTCCTGTGCGCATCGAGCTGTCGCCCCCGCCGAGCCGAGTTACTCTGGAGAACGACTCCGGCACCCGCTGCGCATCCAACAAGCACCGGATCGCGGCCGCGATCCACGACAGGCGTCGAGCCGGAGTCCCGTGCGGCTTCGAGTCACTCGAGTGACCCGAAGCCGCTCGCTTTTCAGCGCGTGAGCTCGAGGTGCTCGAGCTCGGTGACGCGATCGCGCAGCTTCGCCGCGTCCTCGAACCGGAGCTCGTTCGCCGCGTGGTACATCTCCTCGCGGAGCTTCGCGATCTCGCCGCGCAAGCGATCGAGCGACCAAGTCGCCGCGTCCGACTTCTTCTTCGCCTTCGGATCGGGCACGTCGACCTCGACGTAGTCCATCTCGTAGAGCGCCTCGATCGAGTCGCGCACCGGCTTGATGATCGTCTTCGGCTCGATGCCGTGCTCGAGGTTGTACGCCGTCTGGACCTTGCGCCGTCGCAGCACCTCGGCGACCGTCGCGCGGATCGAGTCGGTCTCCCGGTCCGCGTAGAAGATCGCTCGACCCTCGACGTTGCGCGCGGCGCGGCCGCAGGTCTGGATCAACGAGGTCGCGGAGCGCAGGAAGCCCTCCTTGTCGGCGTCGAGCACCGCGACGAGCGCGACCTCGGGCAGATCGAGCCCCTCGCGCAACAGGTTGATGCCGATCAACACGTCGAACGCGCCGAGCCGCAGATCGCGCAGGATGGTCGCGCGCTCGATCGCGTCGATCTCGGAGTGCAGGTAGCGCACGCGCAGTCCGAGTTCGGAGAAGTAGGTCGTCAGCTCCTCCGCGGAGCGTTTGGTCAACGTCGTCACGAGCACGCGCCAGCCCTGCGCGACCGTCCGCTTGATCTCGTGCAACAGGTCGTCGACCTGCGTCGCCGCCTTGCGCACCTCGATCTCGGGGTCGAGCAACCCGGTCGGGCGCACGATCTGCTCCGCGACGCGCTCCTTCGAGTGCGAGAGCTCGTACGCGCTCGGCGTCGCCGAGATGTACACCGCTTGGCGGACGAGCTTCTCCCACTCCTCGAAGCGCAACGGTCGATTGTCGAGCGCACTCGGCAACCGGAACCCGTGCTCGACCAGCACTTCCTTGCGCGACCGATCGCCGCGGTACATCCCGCCGATCTGGGGAACCGTGACGTGGCTCTCGTCGATGAACACGAGCCAGTCCTCGGGGAAGTAGTTGAGCAGAGTGAACGGCGGCTCGCCCTGCGCGCGACCGTCCATGAAGCGCGAGTAGTTCTCGATGCCGGGGCAGACGCCGATCTCGCGCAGGAGCTCGAGGTCGTGCCGCGTGCGTGTCTCGAGGCGTTGGGCTTGGAGCGCCTTGTCGGCCTTCTTCAGCTCCCACAACCGCTTCGCGAGTTCCTCCTCGATCCCCTCGCACGCGCGCAGCGTGCGGTCCTTCGGCGTGACGTAGTGGCTCGCCGGATAGATCGTCGCGGATTGCAGCTCGGCGAGCACCTCGCCGCGCAGCGGATTGACCTCGACCAACGACTCGATCTCGTCGCCGAAGAGCTCGACGCGGATCACGCGCTCCTCCTCGTAGACCGGGAAGATCTCGACGACGTCGCCGCGCGCGCGGAACGTGCCGCGCCGGAAGTCGACGTTGTTGCGCGCGTACTGCATCTGCGTGAGCCGGCGCAGCAGGTCCTCGCGCTCGATCGCTTGGCCGACGGCGAGCTGGAGCGACATCTCCGCGTACGCGTCCGGGTTGCCGAGGCCGTAGATGCACGACACCGACGCGACGATGATCACGTCGCGACGCTCGAGCAACGAACGCGTCGCCGAGTTGCGCAAGCGCTCGATGTTCTCGTTGCGACTCGCGTCCTTCTCGATGAACGTGTCGCTCGACGGCACGTAGGCCTCGGGCTGATAGTAGTCGTAGTAGCTGACGAAGTACTCGACCGCGTTCTTCGGGAAGAGCTCCTTGAACTCCGAGTAGAGCTGGGCGGCGAGCGTCTTGTTCGGACTGAGCACCAACGACGGCCGATTGAGGCGCTCGATCACCGCCGCGGTCGTGAACGTCTTGCCGGAGCCGGTGATGCCGAGCAGCGTCTGGTGCGGCGCACCCTCGGCGATCCCGCGCGCCAACGTCTCGATCGCCTGGGGCTGGTCGCCCATCGGCTGGAACGGACAGACGAGCTCGAACCGCCCGGGGCTCGGCTCCGACGCCTTGACCACCCGCCGCGCGCCGTCCGGCTTCGGCGTCCGCCCGTCCTTCCTCGGTCGCTTCACGCCCGGAGCCTAATCGATCGGCGGCGCGCCTTGCAGCGTCCGCGCGGCGCCCGTACCTTGACCGCCGTCCTCCGCCCCCTTCCCCTCGCCGCCGCCGAACGCCCGTGCTGATCGCCTGCCCCTTCTGCAAGACCGAGGCGCAGATCTCCGAGGAGCTAGAAGGCTCGAAGGTCAAGTGCCCGAAGTGCACGAAGACCTACTCGGCGCGCGAGAAGGTCGAGCGCGGCGACAAGGCGTTGACGCCGATGAAGGTGCTGGCCGCCGCGCTGGTGGTCCCGGCGCTCGGCGGCTTCATCCTCTACGTCGCGAAGAGGACGTCGCACGACGAGCCCGCCCCGACCAAGAAGCCCGCCGCCTCCGCGGCGCCCGTCGAGCCGAGTTCCGCCGCGGCCGCTCCGAGCGCGCCCGTCGCGGCGGGACCGGAGACGCGCTGGGGCACCGAGGCGCTCGACGCGGTGCGCGAGCTGCTCGGCGCCGCCTACGCCGTCGATGTCGAGCGCGCGACCAACGCGTTGTCGGTGCAGGCGGGCCGCGAGCGCGCGAAGGCGCTGGTCCAGGACGAGACCGAACTCGCGTTCTCGAAGTGGAAGGCGGGCGACCTGCGCATCCTCGCGCAAGAAGACGCACACTCGACGGTCGCGGCGCCGCTCTTCTCGCGCGCAAACGTTGCGACGACCTGCGAGTACGAATTCGAGCTCGTCAAGGAGAGCGGGCGCTGGCGCATCGCGGACTGGAAGCTCGTCCGGTCCGGCGCGCCCGGTGACGACGTCGCCGCCGCGCCGAAATCGAGCTCCGGCGGCGACGCGCGCGCGCAAGCCGCGAGCGCGCTGAAGGTCGTCGTCGAGCCGCGCCGGCTCGAGCACCTCGAATCGACCAGTCCGGAGCTGCGCACCAAGATCGAGGGCCTCTACGCGCGCATGCTCGACTTCTCGCTCTCGCCCGGCGACAACGCGCGCGCGTCCGACGAGCTCGCGGAGCTCGGCAAGCCCGCGCTGCCGGTGCTCTTGAACGGCATCCTCGAGCAGCGCATCGTCGACACCGACTCGGTTTCGAAGGCGATCCTGATCAACCAGACGCTCCAGCGCATCACCGACCACACCACCGTGTTCGCTCCGCGGCCCGCGCTCTCCGACGTCGAGGCGCTGCGCCTCGAAGCGGTCAAGTCGTGGTTCTCGTGGTGGGGCTACTCCGGCGAGCGCTTCCAGACCAAGCCCAAGCTCCCCGATCCGTTCGACGCGGAGCTCGAGACCAAGAAGAAGCGCTGACGCCGCCTCGATTTCGACCCATGGACCATCGCCTCGGGACGTGCAGCGCGTGCAGCGCTCGTTACCAGATCCCCGCAACCTTTCCGCATTCGCGCGCGAAGTGCCGAACCTGCGGCGGCGTCGTCGAGATCGGACCGGTCGTCGGAGCGAAGTCCGCGCGCTCTGCGTCCAAAGCGTTGACGACGCCTGCCACGACGCACCCGGCGACGGACGCCGAGCGCGCGCCTCGCACCGAGCCGCAAGCCGAGCGGCCGAGCGCCGCCCGCGCTCCCGTCGCTGGGCGCGCGACGCCGCCGACTCCGCAGCCCGATTCGCCCATTCCGCCCCGCGCGACGCCAAAGCCGCCCGACGCACCGCTCGAGTCGACGCCCGCGCCCAAGCCCGCGGCCGCGAAGCCCGAGTCGGCGGCGAGATCCGCGCCCGAGCGCGCCGCGCGCGACCCGAAGGCCGCGGCCGACCGCCAGGCGCGCGACGCAAAGGCCGCGGCGGCGACCGAACCCGAAAGCAAGTCCAAGCTCGTGCCGATCGCGCTCGGCGCGCTGATGCTGACGGCCGCGGTGATCGCCGCCTTCTTCTACAACCGCGGAGAGCGCGACGACTCCGCGCACGCCGCGCCGCCGAGCGACGCGCCGCAAGACCAAGAACGAGCGCCGCTGTCCGGCGCTCAGCCCGGCGCTCAGCCCGCTGCACAGCCCGGCTCCCAGACCGACGCGCCGGCTCCGCGCGAGCTCGATCGAGACCTCGCCGACTCCGCGAGCGTCGACCTCTCCGCGCTCGCGGACCTCGCGACTCCGGAGCTGCGCGCGTCCGCGGAAGGCACGACGCTCGACTCCGCGCTCCAGCGCTTCCTCGCCGCGGCGACCACTTCAGAGCGCGAGACCGCCGCGCGCGAGCTCGTCGCCGCGGGCCGGCCCGCGCTGCTCTTCGCGCTCGACGCGTGGAAGCGACTCGACCTCGCGACCGATGACGGCCGCGCCGATGCGACCGCGCTCGAGCGCGACGTCGTCACCGCGCTCGCCGGCGGACGGAGCTTCGGCTGGAAGGCCGACGGATCGGCGGAGAGCCGGCTCTTCGGCGCGCGAGTGATCGCGCAGTGGCATCGCGTCGCCGGCTCGGACGACGCGTGGCAGCGTTTCCTCGCGTCCGCAGCGACGCACTGAACTTTCGGCTCCCGCTCAGCGCGCGAGCCGCGTCGCGCGGACGCCGCCTGGCCGCCGCGGATCGCTGACGCCGTGCGGCTCGCCCGCGCGGTCGATCTGGATCACCTGCACGCTGCCCCAGGGCTCGACGTCGCGCCGGACGGCATGACCGCGACGCTCGAGGCCGTCGAGCAAACGAGTCGACCAGCCGGGCTCGAAGTCGGTGCTCGGCGGACGCCACTGCTGGTGCAAGCGCGGCGCACGCACGGAGTCGTCGAGCGATTGCCCGAGCACCAGGATGCGCAGCAGCACTCCGACCACCGAGCTCACGATCCGCGGACCGCCCGGGCTGCCGATCACGAGCACGACGCTGCGATCGCTCTGACGCACGATCGTCGGCGTCATCGTCGACAGCGGTCGCTTGCCCGGCTGCAGCGCGTTCGCCGCCGAACCGACGAGTCCGAATTGGTTCGCGACGCCGGGCAACGCGAAGTCGTCGAGCTCGTTGTTCAGCAGCACGCCGTCCGAAGCGAACCGCGCGCCCCAGCCCGAATTCAGCGTCGTCGTCAGGCTGACCGCGTTGCCGAGCGCGTCGACGACCGACAAGTGCGTCGTCTGCGCGCCCTCCGGCGGCGCGGGCAGCAGACTCTCGATCGTCGGCGCGGCATTCTCGCCGATCGAAACGCGCGCGCGCGCCGTCCACTCCGCGCCGACCAGCTCGTCGAGCGGAACGTCGACGAAATCCGGATCGCCGACGTGCGCCGCGCGCTCGGCGAACGCGCGGCGCAACGCCTCGATCCACCAGTGCACGCTGCGATCGTCGAGGCCGTTCGGATCGCGGTCGACGGACGGCGCCGCCCGTTCCTCGGCGAGCACCTCCGCGCGCCGCGTGTCGAGCGGGAAGCCGTCGAGCACGCCGAGCGTCTGCAACAGGATCAGCCCGCCCGAGCTCGGCGGCGGCATCGTCACCAGCTCGTAGCCGCGAAACCAACCGATCAACGGCTCGCGCCACTTCGCGCGATAGCCTTCGAGATCGGCGAGCGAGAGCGTGCTCGCCGGCGTTTCGCGCGCGAGCCGCGCGACCAGACGCTCGGCGACCTCGCCGCGATAGAAGCCGTCGGGGCCGGAGTTCGCGAGCCGTTCGAGCGTCCGCGCGAGCGCCGGCTGGCGCAGCACGTCGCCGTCTTCGAGCGCGCGACCGCCGGGATAGAACGTCTCCGCCGCCTCCGGATCCGCGACCAGCGCGGCGCGCAGCTTCGGATCCGCGAGTTCGTCGGCGAGGCGCGCGTCGACCGGGAATCCGCGCGCGGCGAGCGCGATCGCGGGCGCGGCGAGCTCGCCGAAGCTGAAGCGCTTCGAGCCGAGCTCGCGCTCGAGCTCCCACAGCCCCGCGGGAGAGCCGGGCACGCCGACCGAGAGCGCGCCGCGCTGCGCGCGCTCCGCCAGCGCGGAGCCGTCGGGCGCGAGGTACGCCGCGAGCGAGGCACCCTCGGGCGCCGTCTCGCGGAAGTCGAGCGCTCGCGCGTCGCCGTCGCGCGTCGCGACGATCGCGAAACCGCCTCCGCCGAGATTGCCCGCCTCGGGCAACACGACCGCGAGCGCGAGCGCCGTCGCGACCGCCGCGTCGACCGCGTTGCCGCCGCGCTCGAGCACGTCGACTCCGACCTGGGTCGCGAGGTCGTGCTCGCACACCACCATGCCGCGCACTGCGGTCGCGGGCTTCGGCTCGGTCTCCCAGCGCGTCGCGCCGCGACACCCGGTCAACGCGAGCCCGAGCCCGAGGATCAGCGCGCGCACAACGCCTGCGCCCCGCGGGCTACAGCGGACCTTCTTCGCCGTCGCGCATCTCCTCGACGCGCACTCCGCGCTCGCGCAGGTACTCGATCGAGCGCTCGATCGCTTCGTTCGAGCCCTCGATCTCGACCGCGACCAACGCCAACGTGTCGGTGATGCTCGCCGCGCGGATGTTCGGGATCACCTGGAACTTCGAGCTCAGCGTGTGGCTGATGATCGGCTCGGAGATCAGGTGCTGCGGAAAGGTGCAGAAGTACTTGCGCATGGGCATGGAGTCTCACTCCGCGGGTCGGGGCGAAGGCTCGCGCGAGCGCGTGAACGCAGCGGCGAGCCAAGCGAGCGCACATCCCACCACAAGCGCGACGGGCCCTGCAAGCGGGCCGCGGAACGCGCGCCGCTCGAAGCGATCGACGCCGAGCGCGTCGTAGTGGCTCTTCTGCCACGGCCAATCGATCGCGCCGGCGCTCTCGGTCACCCACGCGAGCGGCGAGAGCTCGAGCGTGCGCGCGACCACCGGTGCGGGCCAGGGCTCGCTCGCGAAACGCCCTTTCTCGGGCAAAGCGACGAGCAGCGCGGACAAGCAAAGGAGCCCCGCCGGCGCCCAAGCGCGGCGCGTCCCCGCGAGCGTCGCGACGCCCCAACCCGCCGCGAAGAGCCCGGTCCAGACCCACGCCGCCCAAAACGGCGTCGGCAGATCACGCGCGACTGCGGCGTCCAGCACAGCGACCGCTCCCATCCACACCGCCGGCGCGACGACGCCGTACGGCAGGAGGCGCACGTCGAGCGCTCGCGCGAGCGCACCGAGCGGAGCGGCGCCGAGCGCGATCCACGCGAGCGCCGCGAACAGGTCGGGACCGCGCGCGGAAACCGGCAGCGCACCGAGCGATCCGACGACGCCCAGGGCGAGCGCGATCAGCAGCTCGCGAAGGCCGGTGACGGCGCGCTTCTCACTCATTTCGGCTCGCCTGGCGCTCCGTGACGCGCGCAACGGCGCGCTGGAGGCGGCACCCGGACTTGAACCGGGGAATAACGGATTTGCAATCCGTCGCCTTACCACTTGGCTATGCCGCCGCTCTGAAGCCGAGGAAGGATACCCCCCGCCGCCCCGCGGTCAAGCCGCGCGCCGCCCTGGATCGCGCGCTCGGCCGCCGCGTTGACGCCGCTACACTCACGCGCGCGGGGAAGTGGCGAAACTGGCAGACGCATGGGATTTAAAATCCCAAGCCCGCAAGGGCGTCCGGGTTCGAGCCCCGGCTTCCCCACCACGCTCAGTCCATGGAGATCCACCAGGATCCATGGAGGTCCACGGAGAAACGCCAATGTCTGCGCCTAGTCGCGCGATCCTGGCTCCTCATCTTTGCCTCGACGACGGTGATGCAAGGCTTGCGCAGGCGACCGATACTCGCGCGATCTCGACCCGCGACACCAAGAGCGAGACCAAGTCGAACTAGGCGTTCGCGCGCAAGGCGGGCGTCGACGGAGCGGCCAGCTCCGGCAGCGCGTCGAGCGCGTCACGCTGGTCCTCGACGCGGATGTGGCAGTATTGATCCATCGTCAGCACGATCGTCGAGTGCCGCGCCAGAGCCTGCGCGACCTTCGGGGCGACGCCGCCGCGCACGAGGTTCGTGATGAACGTGTGCCTCAACGCGTGGAAGTCGACGACGTGCCCGCGCTCGTCGTGCTCGGCGACACCGGCGGCTTCTCGATCGGCCGCGAACATTTCTGCCGACCGCCACGACTTCGCGATCGGGAACGCGGCCGCGAACGGCCCACGCTCGCGTAGGTACGCGGCGAGCGCTTGGGCGGTGCTTCGCTTGAGCGGGAGCGTGTCCTCGCGACGGCGCTTGCTGGAGGCCGCCGAGACCGTCACGGTCGGACGCGCCGATGCGAGGTCGAAGCTCGACACGCGCAGGCTGCGCAACTCGTTCGCGCGCAAGCCGGTCTCGACCGCGAGGCGGTAGAGCATGGCGCGGTCGGGTCCGGTGAGCCCGTAGAGCGTCGGCCCCGTTTCGGCCGCCTGGAGTATCCGGCGAAGCTCGTCGTCGGTCAGGGCGCGGCGTTGGCGACGGACGTCGACGGCGGCGTTCATCGGTTGGAGCACGCGCAGCGGATCCTCGATCGCGCGCCCGGTCCGTACGAACCAGCGGCAGAACTGCCGCGTCGCCTGGAGCAGGTAGTTCGAGGTGCGCGCGCCGATCCGACCGACGACCTGTTCGCGCTCGCGTCGCAGGAACTGCTCGACGGCCGAGGCGTCGATCTCGGTGAAGTACTCCGCGCCGATTCCCTTGAAGACGCGGCATGCGCGGACCTTGGCGCGAAGCGAGTGCTCTGGCGAGTTCCCCTTCGCGAGCAACGACGCCTCGAACTCCCCCAGCAGATCGTCGAGCTGCAGCGTCGCCCCGAACGCCTTCGAGTCGAGCATCGACATCCTCGGTGTCGAGGCGAAGACCGTCGACTCCGCGCGCTTCACCTCGCGCACGATCTTGGCCTTCGTCTGCCCCGCGAGCTTGAGGCGGATGCTCGAAGGCAGTCCTTCGATCCACGCCCTCATCTCGGGCGGCAACGGCTGCCCCGTCGCGCGCATGGCCGAGAGCCTGTCGAGCCTGCGCCCGAGTTCCGCGCTCGCCGCCTTGTCGGTGAATGCCGCGATCCGTCGCAGCGCGCCTCGGTTGTCCTTCCACGCCACGTACCACTTGCTCGTGGTGCGCGGCTTGCCGTCGGGTGCCTTCCACTCGGGCTTGAAGAGTCTCATGGCGAAGGCCACTCAGCCTCGACGCGCGCGAAGGCAGCAAGGTCGATCTGGAGGTTCAACGCTTGGCCTCCCAGTCCTCGCGCGAGGGTGCGCCCGCGCGAAGCCACTCGGCCACTTCTGCGACGGGCCACACGCGCCGACGGCCGAGGTAGATGCCGCGAGGGAGCCGACCCGACGCGTCGAGCTTGAAGACCATCGCCTTCGAGATCGAGAGCAGGTCCGCGAGCGCGTCGGCGTCGACCGCGAGGCGGTTCGATTGCGGCGTGATGGTCACGACGCAACCCTCCAAAAGCGGGCGCCGAGCGCTGTTGCCCGGCGCGTGCTCCGATCCGTCAGGAATGCTCGGTCCGCGCGGCGTTCGCCAACGCTGCCCACCACGGATCGCGTTTCGGCAACCCGATCCCTTCCGCGTCCACGATCAGCATCATCACTTGCTCGCGCAGTTGCGCTTCCACCTCGGCCAACAGCGCAGGATTCTCCAGGGCATCCTCGCGGTGGATGACCCTCGCGTCGGTCTCCGACATCGCGTTCACAGCGAAGCACGGTCGGGCAATCATCGTCGTCATCGTTACCGTTCCTTCCCCACGCGCGTCGCGTGGTCTCGTCAACAACCAAGCCCCTCGCGGAAATCGCGAGCGGGTGTGCATGCCGGGCGCTCACGACGCAAGCCTCCCGTCGCGCGCCAAGGCGTCGAACACCTGGACCTCGATCGCGATGCGCGTCCGATCGTCGAGCGGACGGACGACTGCGTACGCGCGGCCGTACTTGTCGGTGCGCTCGGGGAACGCGAGCGCGAGCCTGCCGCTCGCCGTCTTGCGCACGGCGACGCCGTCGAGCCCGAGGCGGCCGTCGATCGAGAAGCGCACCCAGCCCAAGAAGCCCCGCGCGCGCGCATGGTCGGGCGCGAGCTTGAACGCGACGTCGGTGACGGCGGGTCGCATCGTGATGATCCCCGCGCCGACTAGCGCAAGTCCTCGTGCTCGACGTGAACCGTCTCGATCACCGTCGACGACCGGAACCGCGCACGCGTCGCATCGAAGCGCACGAGAGCAGAACCCGTCGGTCCGTTGCGGTGCTTCGCCACGATCACCTCCGCCTTGCCGTCGTTCTCGGCGTTGCGCAGATGCTCGTAGTACGACTCGCGGTAGAGCAGGAGCACGACATCCGCGTCCTGCTCGATCGCGCCCGACTCGCGCAGGTCGGCCATCATGGGCCGCGGCGGATTCCGAGCTTCCGTCTTGCGCGAGAGCTGCGAGACCGCGATCACCGGCACATCCAGTTCCCGTGCCATCGACTTGAGCCCGCCAGAGATCTGCGAGATCTCGACCTGGCGACTCTCTGAGTCCGACGGGGGCCGGACAAGCTGGAGGTAGTCGACGATGATCAGGTCAAGTCCGGCTCGTTGTCGCAGACGTCGGGCGCGGTTGCGCATCGTCTGCATCGAGATCGCAGCGTCGTCGTCGATCCAGAACTTGGCCCCCGCGAGCGCGCTGCCTGCCTCGCGAAGTGCTTGGATCTCATGCTCGGGTCGAAGGCCACCGCCTTCCCAGCGGGCAGGCACGTCCGCGCGTGCGCACACGAGACGGGACATCACCTGCTCCCGTCGCATCTCGAGCGAGAAGATCAGGACCGTGGGCCGGCGATCCGAGTCGGCGGGAAGCGCGACATGGTCGGCGATGTTCAAAGCGAGGGCCGTCTTGCCCATCGACGGCCGAGCCGCAGCAACGAGCAGGTCGCCGCGGTTGAAGCCGCCAAGCAGCTCGTCTAGTTCTCGCAGTCCCGTGGAGTACTCACGCCGCCGGGCTTCCCAGGGGTTGCACAGCTCGTCGATCACCGCCGTGAGACCGTTCTCGACGTGGATCGGCCCGCCGTCACGCGAATCGTGGCCAAGCGCCGAAAGCCGCCCCATCCCAAGGTCTAAGACTCGATCGACGTCCGCGGAGGTCGGCCGCGCCGCCGCCGCTTCGGTACGCAGGTCGTCCGCTGCCCTTGCGCAGCCACGCAGCCTCGCGGCGGAGCTCACGATCTGCATGTGTTCCGACAGGTGCCCGGCCGTCGTGACGTAGCTGCTGAGTTCGAGCAGATACTCGTTCCCGCCGATCGCCTCGAACTGGCCGCGCGCCTCCAGCTCTGCGCCCACCGTCAAGTAGTCGATCGCACGCCCGGTCGAGTCCAGATGTCGTAGTCCTGCGAACAGCACGCGGTGTCGCCGCTCGTAGAAGTCGGACTCGCTGAGCACGTCGAGCGCGTCGCACATGCGCTCGCCGTCGAGCAGCAGCGCGCCGAGCACCGCCTTCTCGGCGTCCAAGTTGTGGGGCAGTTCGCCCTTCGGATGGTGGGTCATGGGAGTCTTCATGAGGCACGGCGGCATGGAGCCGCGAACAGGGGTTGCGGGCCATTGGCGGCCCCCGTCTCGGCCACGACGCGTGACCGAAGGCGTTCGAATGCCACGCGCAGGCGCTCCTCGTGGGCGCTTTCAATGCGCGACGCCTGCGCGGCCGGCGCCGCGGGCTCGGACTGCACGTCACGTTCGCCCGCTCGGACAGCCTCGAGGTCGGCGTCGTCGAGGATCGGGCGCTGCGCCCGGCGTTGGTCGCGGAACAGAGCCGCGCTCCGGTCGTCGAGCAGGCGCCAGGCGTTCAGCAGGTGCGGCTCGGTCCGGCCGCGCTGGATCAACCACACCACGAAACCGGGCGGGTTCGTCTTGTCGCGCGTGGCGAACGCGACGACGTCGAACCACTCGACCGCAGCCCGGTCGTCCGCGAACGTCCGCTCGCAGAAGTCGGCGACGAAGGCGCGGAAGTTCGGGTCGAAGCCCGGCCACCAGGAGTGGCGTTGTGCGAGCATCTGCTCGACCTCCGCCAGGCGGTCGGACTTCGTCGCGGCGGCCATGACGGGACGCGACGTGTCCCTTCTCTCTGACTCTTCGGTCTTCCTGCCTGTATGTGTCTTAAGAACACATTCTGATTCAGAACTCAGAAGACGGGACATCCGATGTCCCGTCATGGAAGACCGCTCGCGGCGCGGTCGGTGCAGCTCGGCGAACGGGATCGACCTGCCATCCGCGACACGAAGCGTCAGCCCGCGCGAACGCAGGGTCTCGCGATCGCCTGCGAGCCACAGCCGAACGGCTTCGCTGCACCCGACGAGTTCGCCGGTCCGCTCGTCGACGCCGAGGACGAAGAGCACGTAGAAGTTGCCGCCCTTGGAACGAGGCGCTCGGCGTTCGGCGCGTACCAAGAGTCCGGCGCGCTCGAGATCGCCGATCAAGCGCGAGATCTGGCGTTCGCCCGTGGGAACCTGATCGCCCAGGAACAAGCGGCGCATCTCGGCGGCTAGACGCTCGCGGCCCGCGATGCAGGCACCGGGGCCGCCGCCGGATGGGTCTTCGGCGAGATTGACTACGGCCAGGTACAACCTGCGCGCGGAGTCCGCCGTGCGGTGCAAGCGATTCCAGATCGCCGGCGGCGCGTCGATGAGCGCAACGGAACCGACGGAGCAACGAGCTCCGGGTCGGACGACACGGACGCCCACGCTTGCGAGTCGCTGGGGCTCGCTACGCACGGTCCGGGCTCCCGAGTCCGGCCTCGGCCGCAGTCTCGGCGGCGCGCTCGCTCTGCGCTAGCTCGCTCGCGATCCGCTCGAGCGCGGACTCTGAAAACACCCGGAGGTTTCCGGCCCAACCGTCGGGCTCGATGCCACGAGCTCGAACGACGTACTCGACTCGATGCAGTGGCTGTTCGATCCGACGAGCGATCTCGCCCACCGTCAACATCGTGTTCCTGCGCCTGACCATTCGCCCTCAGGTCCCGCGAGGTGTTAGGCGTGGGGTTCATGGCGCACGCCTTGCGCGGGATGTACCTGGGGGCAAGCGGACCGCGAATCGGGTGCGGACTCGAAAGCGGACTGCCCTGGCGCAGGTCAGAAGGCCGATCGGCGTCCGCTTTTTCCCTGCGGACTAGTCCGCTTTGTTCGCGACGAATCCTCGGAAGCCAACGGGGTCGCCTCGGTGGGCGTGAACAGCGGACCGCACACTCTCCGTATCACACGCAGGGCGCTTCCGCGGCCCATCAACGACTAGGTTCGCACCGCGGACGTATCTCGCAAAAGTCCCGTGCGACGGGAGTCCGAGCGCATACTCGCTGCGCGCCGCTAACCACGTGTGAATGTCTTTCAGCGTCCGCAGTTTTGGGTCCGCGCCTCGGGCGGTTTGCCACAGACTTCGGGCGCGCGACCACGTCGGCCGGAGCTTCTTGCGCGGCCGCGTAATAGGGCCAGAATGGCGAGCAGAGCTCTTCGGGTGCGATGCGAGTGCCGTGGGGGCGTCCTGATTTGCACCTGCGGGCGTCGCGGGGCCTCGTTGCGGTTGTGATTCCGGCACGCTCGGGACCGCCCTAGCGAGAGCCGCCGCATCGCGCGCGAGACGCCGCGCCGCCAGTTCGAAGAACAGGTGATACTGCCGCCGGTGAGACCAGTCCCGTTCGATCACGCGACCGAACTCGTCAAGGTCCTCCGCGCGCGCACTATCCATCGGCGACGAGGAGATCGCCTCTTCCATGAATCGTCTCAACACGCCAACCCGGGTTCGGATCCCCGCGTCCGCCGAGTGCGAGACTGCAAGCACGCGACTCGCGACCGCGGCCCGGGTTGGGGACTCCAAGAGATCAATCGCCGCGGCAGTCGTGCGAATCGCGTTCAGGACGCGAGCTGCTGCCGCGCGTGAGGTTGCCGCCCGATCCGTTGGGTTCGTGCGCTCGAGCCGCGGCGTGAGCAGATACGCCTCCGGCATTTGGCTCCACGCGCCGGAGACGAGCGCGTCGGCGACCGCCATAATCCCTCGAAACCGCGCCGCCTCGCGCTCTGCCGCCGCCTGGGACTGATGGATGAACTCGAAATGCGAGTACAAGACTTCACTGGAGAGCATGGACGATGTCCTCTTGCGATTGGAGGAATGACCCCGGATGACACCCCGACGCCGCGGATCAAGTACCGAGTGCGCAGTACCCTACAGACCGCAGACCGACGCCACACGCTGGCCGTGACACGCCCTGTTCGCCACCGCGATCGCGCTCCTCACGATCGATGCCGACCCGCGCCGGGCTCGTCGCGTCAACGGCAGGTCGGAGTACAACTGGGATCCTCACTCGATCGGCCCGGCGCCGTTGTTGGAGAGCGGACGGCCCGACCGTCAACGCCCTAGCACATCGCCCGCCGCAACCGTCCCTCGTCCGCCTGGGCGTACACCAGCGTGCTGACCACCGACCGGTGCCCGAGCGCCTCCTTGACCAAGAGGACGTCGCCGGTGCGTTGGTAGAGGCGGGTGGCGAAGGAGTGCCGCAGGGCATGCGCGCCGCGGTGCGGCAGCCCGGCCCGGTCAAGCCAGAGTTCGAGGCGGCGTGCTGTTGACGGCATCGTGAAAAGGGACCCCGCGACGGTCTGAAAAGGGACCCCCTGATCAGTCTTTCCGCGGCCATCCCGGCGGGGTAACCGAGTCGAACACATCGTTCGATTCGAGGACCTTGGACGGGAGGCAGAAGAGGG
>JACRIN010000042.1 GCA_016220085.1 Planctomycetota bacterium | reverse complement strand
AGCGATTCTCGCCGGCCGCGAGCTCGAGGCGGATCCACCCCGGCGGAGCGTCGCGCTCTGGGCTCACCACGAGCGTGTACTCGCCCGCCGCGAGGCCGTCGAAGCGATAGCGTCCGTCCGCATCGGTGCGCGTCGTCGCCGCGGGCTCCTGGCCGGGCAGATCGTCCGACGACCGCCGCGCGAGCTCGACGACCGCGCGCGCGACCGCCGATCCGTCCGACCTGCGCGTGACGCGACCGGAAAGCGACGCGGCGGGAGCGAGCTCGACCACCGCGCGCTCGCCGGCGTGCAGGTGCACCAGCGTGCGCGGCGCGAAGCCCGCGGCGACGACACGCAGCTCGAACGCGCGGCCGGCAGGCAGCGGGAACACGAACTCGCCGCGCTCGTCTGAGCGTGCGGATGCGACAGCGCGCTCGCGCCTCGTCTCGGCGAGGTCGAGCAAACCGACTTCGCTGAGCTCGCGCCGCAGCACCTCGAGCTCCGCCCCGGCGACCGGTTTGCCGCTCGGATCGACGACGACGCCGTGCAAGTCGCGCTCGCGGTCGATCGCGCGCGCGGTGTCGAGGTTCGCGAGCGCGCCGGTTGCGAGCTCGGCGCGCGCGGATTCCGTGTCGGTCGGCAAGGCGCTCTGCACATTCGCGTCGTTCGCGAGGTTGGCCGCAGGCGTCGCGTTCGCCGCCGCGCTCGCGTGCGGTTCCGCGTGGCGCTGCGCGCCGCCGAGCCACCAGAACGAGAGCGCCGCAAGCGCGAGGACGGCGCCGAACGCCGCCGCGAGTTTGGCTGTCACGATCGAACCTCCGGTTGCGAGCGCACTCGACGCGCTCGTCAAGGGACTCTGTTGAACCCACGCGACGCACATCGCGCTCCACGCCGCGCGTCCACCGCGCTGCTCTCGATCCAAACGCTCGCGCAACAGCGCGAGCCCGCGCGACACTCGCTGACGCGCCGCGTCGTGCGAGATCCGTTGACGCTGTGCGATCACGCGCGCGTCGAGGCCGTCGAAGTAGCGGAGCACGATCGCGCTGCGGTACGGCTCCTCCAACGCGTACACCGCGTTTGCCAGCAACCTCTGGAGCTCCGCGCGCTCCTCGGTGTCGCTCTCGACCGACTCGCGCTTCGCCGCACGCTCCTCGTGCCACGCGCGCGTCGAGCGTTTCGCGCGAGCCTGCGTTCCGAGGCTCGCGAGCACCCGCCCGAGCCACGCGCGCAACCCCGCCGCCGACTCGGCGCGCGGCGGCCGCTCGAGCGCGACGCGCCACGTTTCCTGGACGAGATCGTCCGCCTCGCTCTCGCCGACCAAACTCGCGGCGAGCCGCCGCGCCCACCCGGCGTGCTCGAGCAAACGCTCCGCGTCGATTCGTTCGGTGTGTGCGTCCACGTCGAAAGCCTAGAGCGACTCGCGACGCGCATGTGACCGACTTTCCGTCGCTTCGCCCGGCTGGTCAGTCGAACGCGAGCTCGACGTCCGTGACGCGCCCGTCGACGAGTTCGACCGGCGCGCGCGCGACGCGGCCGCCCGGCAGGCGCGCGACGAGCTCGTAGCGGCCGGCGGGAAGGATCTCCGAGAACTCGGTGCGACCGAGCGCGAGGAACGGACACAAGTAGCCGTCCGCTTCGGGCTCGGCGCCGTTCGGGTGGCGGAAGAGCACGGGCAGGGGCCAGCGCTGTGCGGCGACGAGCTGCAACGTCGCGAGCTCGGCGCCGCTTTCGCGCGGAAAACCCCACTCGGTCGCGTCGGGACTCGCGCGATCGGCGTCATTCGCCGTCCCGCGCAGCGCGAGGTGCAGTCGGGCGCCGGCGGGCACGAGCGCGTCGAGGGTCGTCTCGCGCCCGGCTTCGACGCGCACGCGAGCCTCGAAGCGACCGAGGTCGCGCGCTCGCTCGAGCGTGCCGTGGTAGTCGTCGAGCACGGCGCAGCCTTCGACCGCGACGCGGTACTCGCCCGCGGGCAAGTTCAAGTGCCACGGAGACTGCGCGCCGACCGATGTCGGCGCGTCGACCAGCGGGAAGCCGCTCTCCGGATCTTCGAGCCGCAAGCGCGCCGACACGTCGACCTCGGCGACGTTCGCGCCGCGCGCGTGAACGATCAGCTTGCCGTTCGCTGCGTCGGGCCGTCGCGTCAGCTCGACGTCGACCCACGACGCGCCGAGCGGCACGTACACGTCGCTCGCGCTCCACGTTTGGCCGCCGCCGAAGAGGCCGAGCTGGTAGCGAACGTTCGCCGCGCACTCGAAGACGTACTCGCCGCCGTCGGACGGGACTCCGGTGAGGTACGGCGCCCATTCGCTGCGGAACTCGGCGTCCTCGCGCACGGGGGCGACGACGAGCCAAGGCTCGGCCGGCCAATGGTCGGGGACGTGATCGCTCTCCGGCAGGCGCGCGAGGCCGGTCCAAGGCGCTCCGTCGGGGTCGACGAGGCGCACGACGAGGCGCGGCGAGACCAGTGCGAGGGTGAGCTCGGTATTCGTGGAGCTGTCGACGAGCTCGCGCGTCAGGCGATGGAGCGAGTTCTGGCCGACGCTTGTACGTGCGAACACGCTGTAGCGACCCGCACGGAGTCCGCGGAGCTCGAACGAACCGTCCTGCTCGGTCCGCGCGACGCTCCACTCGGAGCCGGGTTCGCTCGCCGCGGGCTCGCCGAGCGCCCGCACGCGTGCGGCGACGTCGTCGGTCGGCTCCCCACCTTCCGCGTGCGCCTCGAGCTCCAACCCGGCCGCCGGATGCCCTTGCGAGTCGACCACGCGTCCACGCAGCGCGCCGAGCGTCGGCGCGGCGGCGGTCGGCGCGCTCGCCGGTTCCGTCGCGGCTCCGCAGGCGGCGAGCAACACCGACGCGCACGCCGCGAGCCTGCGACCGAAGCCAACGAGCGCGTCTTCCATCGTGCGATCCGCGTTCAGTGTAGCCGCAGGCCCGGCGAGTCGGCGCGCCTGCGACGACGAGTTCGACGCGCTACTGGCACACGTCGATGCGCGCGGCGTCGCTCAGGCTGTCGCCGAACACGTCGGCGGGATCGCGCGACCAGCTCTGGACGTGGAGCGTGATGCCCGCGACCAGCGCCGGGTCCGCGCCGCTCGCGATGTAGACGTTGAGGTCCTCCTGGAAGACGCCGGAGCACGTGCCGCCGGTGCCGCCGGAGTTCAGGAGCGCGTGGCGCTTCAACGGCGCTTGGACGCACACGAAGCCGCCGTGGAAAGGATTCGCGGCCGAACCCTGCGTGCCGTGGAAGTAGACGCCGTTCTTCTGGCCGAGCGCCTGCGTGGTCTGCAAGAGCGCGCCGCTGCCCGAGCTCGCGCTCGCCGAGCCGCTCAACGTGATCGTCGGCGAGCAGCCGAGCGAGTTGACCTTCGCGGTGCAGTACGTCACCGCCGCCGGACAATCGAGCGAACGCACGAACGCGTCGCCCAGGCCGTTGGTGTCGCCAGGAACGAGATTCGTCGCGGTGCTCGAGAACGCGACGGAGCGACCGTCCGCCGTGACCGCTGCCTGCGCGATGTCGCAGTGGTCGTTGGATTGCGCTCCCGCCGTGTCGAGCGACATCCGCTGCGTCTGACCGGACACGCGATCGTGCAGGAACACGTCGTACTTCCCGTTCGTGTCGCCGGACACCAGGTTGGCGGCGGAGCTCTCGAACGCGATCCAGCGCGCATCGGGCGACATCGAGCCGGTCACTGCGCCCGAGGTCGCCTCGGCGCCGGCGGAGTCGACGTTGACGCGTGTCGTCTGACCGCTGACGCGATCGTGAAGGAAGATGTCGCGCGAGTGGTTGGTGTCACCGGCTACCACGTTCTTCGCATCGCTCGCGAACAGCACGAAGCGCCCGTCCGCGGAGATGCCGAGCGGGCCGGACTCGCCGAGCCCCTGCTCGCCGTTCGAGTTCACGCTCACCACGCTGGTCACCCCGGTCAGGCGATCGTGCACGAACGCGTCGCCGTCCCACAGATTCGCGTCGGGCGACACGAAGTTCGTCGAAAGGCTCCAGAACGCGACGTAGCGACCGTCTGCGGATAGGTAGGGGGAGTTCGAGTACTTGTTGCCCTGCGCTCCGGCGGTCGAAACGCTGACTCGCGTGGTCTGACCGGTCTGTCGGTCATGCAGGAACACGTCGACCGTGTTGTTCGTGTCGCCGACGACCAGGTTCGACGCGTAGCTGTCGAATGCGACGAAGCGGCCGTCGCTCGAAATCGCGGCGGAATTGCAGAGACCGTCGCCCTCCACGCCGGACGAATCGACGCTCACGCGTGTCGTTTGGCCCGTTTGCCGATCGTGCACGAACACGTCGTTCACGCCGTTGGTGTCGCCCACGACGAGATTGGTGGCGGAGCTGAGCACCACGACGTAGCGGTCGTCGCTCGACATGCGCAGCGCAATCGAGTTGCCGTCGCCTTGCACGCCGAAGCTGTCGACGCTGACGCGCGTCGTGGACCCGCTGAGACGATCGCGCACGAAACCGTCCGCGCAGCCGTTGGTGTCGCCCGGAACGAGGTTCGTCGCCGAGCTGCCGAGCAGGACGAAGCGACCGGACTCCGAGATCGACCAGGCCCGCGACGTGTCGTCGGCCTCCGCGCCGCCGAGCCCGATGCTCGCCTTCTGGGTGAGTTGCGCCGAACCGAGGTTCGCTGCGAGTGCCGCGCACACCGGGATGAGGAAGTAGGTACGCATGGGAAGTCTCCGTCGAAGGTCGGACGCGCGAGTGCGTTGCACTCTGCGTGTGGAATCGTCACTCGTCGATGCGCGCCGCGCGAGTCGGCGTCTCTACGTCTAGATCACGAGCCTTCCTCGGTAGACGTCGATTCGCGCGGTTCGGTTGTGGCCGAGTCGATTCGTGTCGGAACGCATCGAGGGCCGCGAGCGCGAACGCTCGAACTCGCGTTCAGTCGGTGCGCGGACGCACACCGAGTTCGTGCGGCGAGGGCGAGTGTGCGCTTCCGCCAACGCGTCAGGGCCGTGAACGAATCAGCGCGACGCCCGAACGCGCACAAGGGTAGCGCTCGTCGGAGTCGGGACCGTGATCGGCGTCAGTCGCGACGCCAGCGCAGCGTCGTCTCGACGATCGTGCGCGGCTCGCGCGCCGCGTCGAGCAACGCCAGCGCTTCGCGCAGCATCGCGACGTGCAGCGCGCGATGTCCCGGATCGCCCGCCGGCGCGCCGAACGGGAACTTCGACGCGAGCGCTCGCGGGACGCCGACGCGCAAGGTGAGCTCCGGCAGCGTCGTCAACGCGACGGTCGCGAACCCGCGCGCCTCGAGCTCGCGCGCGAGCACCGCGACGCTCTGCACGCAGAGCGAGCACGTCGGCAGGAGCGCGACGGCGTCGACGCGATCGACGCGCAGGTACGCTGCGACGCGCTCGGCGCTCTCCGCGAGCCCCGGGTACGCGCACACGATGCCCTGCGCGAAACTGTAGTGCCTCGGCGCGGCCGAACCGACTTCGCCCGCGGCGACGAGCTCGTCGAGCGCGCGCCGCGGCAACGCGACCTCGGGATCGCGCGGGATGTACTTCTCGTCGACGTACGGCGCGTCGAGCGCGAGCTCGCCCTCCGCGAGCCCGTGCTGGATCACGCGAAAGCTGGTGTCGCCCCACGGCGTGTCGAGGCTGACGAACGGCTCGTCGCCACGACGGTGCAGGTCCGCGGTCGCGATCAGCGCGACGCGGAGCTCGCGCACGCTCGCGCGCGGCGTCGTCCACGGCACGTCGTCGAACGCGAGGAAGTCGAAGCGCGGATCGAGCCCGGCGCGCACGTGCGCGAGCAGCCGGTTGAGCACCGGCGTCGCGTACGGACCGGCCGAGGGCTCGTTCGCGTTCACTTCTTCACGCGTCTCGCGCGACGCAGCAGCATGTCCGCGATCGCGCCGCCGATGTCGGCGCCGGTTCGGCGCTCGAGCTCGACGAAGAACGGCGACGAATTGCATTCGAGCAGCACCCAATCGCGTCCGGCGTTCGCGCGCATCCAATCGACGCCGGCGAAGCTCATGTCCCAGTGCGCGGCGACTGCTTTCGAGAGCTCCGCGATCTCGCCGGGGAGCTCGACTCGATTGACGCGCGCCGTGCCGCGGCGCGAGTCGACCTCGCCGAACGACTGCGGCAAGCTCTCCGCCGCGACGACGACGCGTCCACCGACGACGAACGCGCGCACGGCATCGCCTTCGATGCGCTCTTGGACCATCACCGCGCTGTCGGCGAGCGCCTCGCGCGCCGCGGCGACGTCCGTCGGCGGCGTGAAGACCTCGGTGTAGCCGTAACCGCCGACCAAGTCCTTGCGCACGCGCCCGCGCGGCGCGCGCGACTCGTCGACGTCGAGCAACGCGCGCGGATCGTCGGTCGACACCGTCGTCGGCGCGCGCCAACCCTGCTCCAGGTACGTCGCGATCTCGAACGGCTTGAGCCCGTGCACCGGATAGCTCGCGGGCGGATTCGCGACCGGCACCCGACGCGCGAGGCGCTCGAGCAGCACGCGCCACGCCGCCCACACCGCCTGCGAGTGCGCGAGCGCGGCGCGAGACGCTTCGACGTCGATCACCTTGCTCTCGTCGGCGACGCGCGGGTCGGGCAAGCCGAGCGCCGCGACGTAGACGCCGGTGACGCCCGCGAACGAGACGCCGCACGCCTCTTCGACGCCCGGCTCGATGCGAATCCGCGCGTCACGGCGCGTGTCGACGAACACGGGCTCGGCGTCGCGCTCTTCGAGACGGAGCGCGAGGCGTTGGAGTTCCTCGCGGTCCTCGGGGCCGATCAACGCGATCTTGGTCATCGACAGGCGACGTCGCGCACGGGGACGTTGCCGGTCGCGACTTCGCCGCGACGGTGACGGAGCTCGAGCAGCGGCTCGAGATGGAACTTGAACGGCTCGCACGAACCGCGATCGCTCTCGGGATGCGCCATCGCCTCGACCGGGCAACCGCCGTGGCAGAGCGGTGCGACGTTGCACGAGCGACAGCCCGAGCGCGCGAACGGATTCCACTGCAGCCAGCGGTCCTCGTTGACCTTCTGCCAGGGCTGTTGCGGATCGAGCAGACTGCCGACGGACTTCTCCGGGCTCATCGTGACGTCGTGCCAGCACTTGAACAGCGCGCCGGTCGGCGAGACGACCCAACCGTTCAGACGATCGGCGACGCAGAACGCGCCGGCGATGCGGAACGGATAGCGCGCGAGCGGCAAGTTGCGCTCGGCGGCGGCTCGGTAGAGCTCGACCTCAGTGCGCGCAAAGTCCTCGCGCGAGTAGCAGAACTCCTGGATGTTGCCGCAAGCCGCGCCTTCCTCGGTCACCTGCGCGAGGTAGACGCGGATCTTGTCGCCGATGCCGAGCTGCGCGAGGTCCTCGAGCACCTCGAGCGTCGACATCGCGTTGCGTCGGTCGACGTTGACGCGCACCTGGAAGGAGGCGAGGTCGATGCACTCCTTCATGTTCGCGAGGATGCGATCGTACGTGCCGCGGCCGCCGATCAAGTGGCGACGCGCGTCGTGCGAGGCGCGCGGGCCGTCGAGCGTGACCTGCACGCGATCGACGCCGAGAGCCGCGAGCTCCTGCATCCGCGCGCGCTCGAGGAAAAAGCCGTTGGTGACGATCTCGGCGCCGTAGCGGATGCCGCGCTCCTTCGAGAGCTCGACCATCTTCTGCGAAAGCCGTTGGACGACCGGGTAGGCCTTCGGGAGCAGAGGCTCGCCGCCGTACCACGTCACCGCGATCTGATCGAGGCGCTTCGCCTGTGCGTCGATGAAGCCGAGCAGCGCGTCCTGCACTTGCGTCGACATGTGCACCTTGAGGTGCTCCTCGTAGCAGTAGTCGCAGCGGAAATTGCAGTCGAGCGTCGGCGCGATCGTCAGGCAGAGCTGATCGGTGCGGAAGCGATCACGCGAGAGATCGGCTTGGACCGTGCCGAGCTCGTCGACCGCGTCGTCGACGAGGAAATGAGCTTCGAGCAACGCTTCGCGGATCGCGCGCTTCTCGTCGTTGTCGATCGGCGTCGCGTTCGGATCGGCGAGCAACGCTTGGATGAACGGTAAGTTCGCCGCGTCGAGCTCGGCGAGCGCCGTCGAGAACGAGTTGAAGGCGAGCCACGAGCCGTCCGCAGCTTGGAAGATCCGATTGAAGCGGGAGGCTTTCATGGTGGTTCAGCCGGTCGATTGGGGGACACGCGAGAGCCACTGCGCGAGCGCGTCGGCGACGAGACCGTCGCTGGCGACGTCCCACGCATCGAGATCGGTCGCCGCTTCGATGAACGCGACCGCGCCGTCGGAGACCAGCACGCAGCCGAAGTCGAGGCCGAGCGCGGAGAGTGCGCGTAGCGCGAGCTCGCGGTCGGCACCCGAAGCGCTCGAAGCGCCCGAAGCGCCCGATGAACTCGGGCCACGCGGGCCGCCCGGGGTACCCGGCGCGAGCACCAACGGCCGCGCGAGCGGCGCGAGCTCGCGCACCGAGCCCGTCGACGCGAGCCACGCGCCGCCGACGCACAGATGGCGCACGACGCCGCTCGCCGCGAGCTCGATCGAGAGGCCGGTCGAGCCGCCGCCGCGCATGCCGTCGGGCGCGAGCGCGAGTCCGCGTTCCGCCGTCGACGCGATGCGCACACCGTGCGCGGAATCGGTCGCACCGATACGCCACGGCCGCACGGGCACCCCCGCGGTCGCGAGCCGATCCAGCGCGAGCGCCGGCGACATCGCGAGCTCCGCGGCGCGCTCGGGATCGTTCGCCACTCTCACGTGACGTGCCAGGAGCCGCAGGGCCGCGACGTGCAGCGCGACGCGCTCGCGCTGGGCCATCCCGCGCCGTTGCAGCGAGCTCGCCGACTCGCCCTCGCGCCCGTCGGCGACCGGTTGCGGCCACGCGCAGAGCGGCGCTTCGACGAGCACCGCGTCGAGTCGATCGAGCCGGACGTCGTTCCACGTCACCGCGCGATCGTCGACGCGAACGGAGGGCGCGTCGGTCGGGAGCACGCAGCACTCGGCGTGCTCGCCGCCCTCGCCGCCCCCGTTGGCCCCGTTGGCCCCGTCGACCCTGGCGGCCCAGTCGGAAATGCGCGCGGCGACGCGCTCGCCGAGCTTCGAACCGGAACGGGCCAGGAATGCGAGCTTGGGCGCCATCGGGGCGGGTCAACCTATCCGAGTTCACGCAACCTGCCAACTTGCGCGGTGCGCGGCAGCGGACTAGCGTGAACGACGTTCGCGCGGGCGCCGGACACGTTCGCCGGCTCGCCGGTGGACGTCCGCGACCCGCCGAGGATTTCTCCCTCGTCCCTCTGAGTTCCGAAGGAAGTCTCCGATGAAGTTCATCGTCAAGCCGACCACGCTCGAACCCGTCAGCAAGGGCCCGATCACGCAGTGCTGGAAGTGCTCGGAGTACCCCGCTGCCTGCGGCGGCGACATCTGAGCCGACAGCCAAGCCGTTGAAACGTCCGGCGCGCCTCGCATCGGACGTCGGAACCGCCTCCGCGCCCGGACCCGCGCCCGCCGCGAGTTCGGGCGCTCTCGTTTACGGAACGCGCTCGTCGACCGCGACCGCCCGCCGTGGCTTGCGGCTTCCCGCGAGACGTTTTAGCGTGAGCCCGCGCCAGCGGGGCGCTTGCGGCCGTCCGATGGCGGTCGATCGTCCCGCGGCGTTGGTTTTGCTCCCAACACCCCCGGAGTCTCCGATGAAGTTCATCGTCAAGCCGACCAAGCCCGAGAACGTCAACAAGGGCAACATCACGCTCTGCTGGAAGTGCTCGGAAGATCCCGCCGCTTGCGGTGGCGACATCTGAGCCGACGTCTGGACTGGGCCGGCGTCCGGCGCGCCTCGCGTAGGACGTCGAACCGGCTTTCGCGCCCGGACCCGCGCTCGTCGCGAGTTCGGGCGCGCTCGTTCGCGGCGCGCGCTCCGCGTTCGTTTCTGGCGCTCGCTCGTCGCGAGCGACCGACGGCTTGCGGCTTCGCGCGAGGCAAATTAGCGTGAGCGCGTGCACGGCGGGGCGAGAACGATCGCTCGATGGCGGTCGTTCGCTTCGCGGTGCGAGTCCCTCGATCCCAACGACACGGAGCCTTCGATGAAGTTCATCGTCAAGCCGACCAAGCCCGAGACCATCAGCAAGAACCCGACGACGCAATGCTGGAAGTGCTCGGAGAACCCCGCCTCCTGCATCTGAAGTCGATTGGATCCCCCACGAGGCCGTTCGCCGGTCCCGTCGCGGGGTGAACAGCGCCTAGGGCAGCGTTCGCCGCTACCCTGGGCGTTTTCGTTTCGCGTTCCGCCCCCGCCCATCGCATGCGATCCCGCCCGCCGCTCGTGCGCACCGTGCTCCTGCTCGCGGGGGCCTTCGTCACCGCGGTCGTGTTGGTGCTCGCGCTCGTGCGCATCGATCGCGTCGTCGTCGCCGACGGCGCTGTCGAAGGTCCGTCGCGAGCGGTGCGGGCTCCGCGCGACGGCGTGGTGCTCGAGCTCGTCGTCGACGCCGGCACGCGCGTCGAGGCCGGCGCGGTGCTCGCGCGGCTCGACGCGCGCGCGCTCGACGCCGAGCGCGCGGAGTTCGCGCTCCGGCGCGCGGCGCTCGCGACGCGGCGCGCGGAACTCGAGCGCGAGAAGCGCCATTTGCTCGAAAGCCTCCAGCCCGCCGAACGGGAAGGCTTCGCGCGCGCGCTCGAGGCCGCGCGACTGGTCGTCGAGGCCGCACAGGCGAAGGAGGCGCGCTTCGCGGAGCTCGAGCGGCAGGGTTTGGTCGAGAAGACCGAGCTCGAGGACGCGGTGCTCGCGCGCAAGCTCGCCCAGGTCGAGCTCGAGGAGGTCCGCGCCGACGAACGCGGGCTCGGCGCGCGCGAGACCGCCGCCGGCGCGGAGCTCGACGCTCGCATCGCCGAGCTAGGGCACGCGAGCAACGAGCTCGAGATCCAAGCCGCGGAGGTCGAACGCCGCGCCGGACAATCGGACCTCGTCGCGCCGGTCGCCGGTTGCCTGCTCGGGCCCGCGCGCGCCGAACTCGTCGGCCGCGCGGTCCACGCCGGCGACGAAGTGCTGCGAGTCGCGGTCGCCGGCGTCGATGCGTTCGTCGCGCACGTCGACGATCGCGGCCGCGCGCGTGTCGCGAGCGGCGCGCCGGCGAAGCTGCGGCTCGAAGGCTATCCGTGGCTCGTGCACGGCACGGTCGAGGCGAAAGTCGTGCAGATCGCCGACCGCGCCGACGAGCGCGGCTGGCTCGTGCGCCTCGCGGTCGACGGCAATCCGCCCGGTCCGCTCTACGAAGGCATGAGCGGCAAGGCGCGCATCGCGACCGAGGAGCGCGTGTCGATCGCGTGGTTGGTCCTGGAGGAGCTCTTCGGGCTCGATTCGAAGTGAACGAGGCCGACCGGAAGGACGAGGGACTCTTTCGACGCTTCCTGCGGGAGCACGTCGCTCCGTACTGGCTGCTGCAGGCCGAGATCTTCGTCTGCGTCGCGGTCCAGGTCGTCCTCGAGCTCGTCGATCCGCTGATCCTGCGCGCGGTGATCGACCGCGCGATCGGCGACGGCGACATGGAGCTGCTCGGTTGGCTGGTCGCGTTGCTGCTCGGCACGCTGGTGTTCCGCGTCGCGTTCCGGATCGTGTCGACGTGGCTGTACTCGTACGGCGGCTTGCGCGTGCTGTTCGACTTCCGTCGGCGCGCGTACGAGCGCGTGCAGAGCCTCTCGCCCTACTACTTGCGCGGCGAGCGCTACGGCGACGTGCTCGCGCGCTTGACGTCCGACGTCGACGTCCTGCAGCGCGCCGCGGTGTACACGGTCGTTCAGTCGGTACAGCACGCGCTCGTGATCGTCGGCATCTGGACGGTGCTCTTGATCCTCGACGCGCAGCTCGCGGGCGTGCTCGCACTCGTCTATCCGGCGCTCGCGCTCGGTCTGTGGCTCTTGAACCGCCATTTGCGCGTCGAGAGCGACGCCGCGCGCGACTCCGTCGGCAAGCTCTACGACTTCCTCGAAGAGCGCTTGGGCGCCGTGCGGCTGATCCAGGAGTACCGTCGCGAGCGCGCGCAGGTGAAGCGCTTCGTGCGCGTCTCGCGGCCGTGGATCCGCTCGAACCTGCGCCTGTCGATCTTCGCGTCGATGCAGGTCTCGCTCGCCGACGTGATGCTCGCGATCGCGCCGATCGTGGTGTTCCTGTTCGGAGGCGCGCGCGTGCTCGAGGGCACGCTTTCGATCGGCACGTTGATCGCGTTCTACACGCTCGCCGCGCGGCTGCACCGGCCGGTTTCGCTGTTGATCGACGTCAACATCGAGCTGCAGACCGCGCGCTCGGCGTTGCGGCGCGTGTACCACCTGATCGACCTCGAGCCGTGGATCCGCGAGCTCCCCGACGCGACCGCGCCCGAGCGCATCTCCGGTCGCCTCGACTTCGAGGACCTCGACTTCCGTTGGGAGAGCGCGCAGATCCTGCACTCGATCACGACCTCGATCGCGCCGGGCGAACGGGTCGCCGTCGTCGGCTCGTCGGGTTCGGGCAAGTCGACGCTCGCGGCGCTCGCCGCGCGGTTCCTCGACCCGACGCGCGGCGGCGTGAAGCTCGACGGGCTCGACCTGCGGCGTTGGCGGCTCGCGGACTTGCGCCGGACGATCGGCGTCGTGCCGCAGGAGGCGCAGCTCTTCCACGATTCACTGCGCGCGAACCTGCTGCTCGCCGCGCCGCACGCGACCGAGGCGGAGCTGCGCGACGTGCTCGAGACGATGCAACTCGGCGCGTTCCTCGCGGGCCTTCCCGAGGGCCTCGAAACGCAGGTCGGCGAGGCGGGGCTGCGTCTGTCGGGCGGCGAACGCCAGCGGCTCGCGCTCGCCCGCGCGCTGCTCGCGAACCCGCGCGTGCTGATCCTCGACGAAGCGACGTCCGCGCTCGATCCGCGCACCGAACGCCTGGTGCTCGACGCGCTCGAGAAGCGCCTCGCAGGACGCACGCTCGTGATGATCGCGCACCGGTTGACCAGCGTGCAGGCGTGCGACCGGATCCTGGTGCTCAGCGAGGGCAGGCTGGTCGAGAGCGGGACGCACGACGCGCTGTACGCGCGCGGCGGGACGTACCGCGAGCTCTACGACGAGCAACTGCGCCGCGGACCATAGCGGCGCGAGCGCCGAGCTCGCGCCGGGTCGCCTCGGGCCCGTCGCTCGCGCTCGCGACCGCGCGGGCAACGGCGCCGCCAACACAGCGATCGTCGAAATCACAGGCGCGACGGTGCGCGCTTCCGCCGGCACGATCACGCGCGACCACGACCCCGATTGCGTCTTCGAGCCCTTCCCGCCCGCCGATCGGGCGCTACCCTCGCCTTCGTTCCGCCGCGGTCTTGGCAGGCTCGGATTCGCGAACGCGCACGGCGCACCGAACTCGGTCGCCGGCGCGCGCGAACGCAACGGCGGCGGAGCCCCCCACACGATGCGCACCTTCGATCGGCAGCTCCGCGGACTCTCCGTCGCGCTCGCGCTCGGCGCCCTCGCCGGCTCCGCGCGCGCCACCGACTACTTCGTCAGCCCGAGCGGCAAGGACACCAACTCCGGCACGAGCGCCGCGCAGGCCTGGAAGACGCTCGCCAAGGTCTCGAGCTTCGACTTCGCGCCCGGCGATCGCGTCCTGCTCGAGAGCGGCGCCGTCTTCGCCGGGCCGTTGAGCCTCGCGGCGTCGGATTCCGGCACCGCGCTCGCGCCGCTCGTGATCACGAGCACCTCGATCGCGCCCGCGACGATCGACGCGGGCTCGGGCGACGGGCTCTTCGCGTGGAACGTCGCCGGCGTCGAGGTGCGCAACCTGGTCGTCCTCGGCAGCGGCGCCGCGACCAACCAAGGCGAGGGCGTCTTCTTCTACGTCGACCTCGGCGGCGGCGTGAAGCTCGACCACGTCGTGCTCGAGGACCTCGACGTCCACGGCTTCGGCGGCTACGGCGTGCAGGTCGGCTCGGGCTCGGCGTCGAAGAGCGGTTTCCGCGACGTCACCGTGCGCAACCTCGACGCTCACGCCAACGCGCGCGCAGGCATGGCGGTGTGGGGCACGTTCTCGGCGAGCTCGACGACCTGGGCGCACGCGAACCTGTGGGTCGTCGACTGCACGTTCCGCGACAACCTCGGGATCGCGTCGGTGACCAACACCAACACCGGCAGCGGCATCTGGGTGTCCGACATCGACGGCGCGACGATCGAGTTCTGCGAGAGCTCCCAGAACGGCTCGCTCTGCGCGAACCAAAGCGGCGGGCCGGTCGGCATCTGGGCCTTCGACGCGAACGACGTCACGATCCAACACTGCGAATCGCACCACAACCGCACCGGACCGAATTCGCTCGACGGCGGCGGCTTCGACCTCGACGGCGGCGTGACCAACTCGCGGATGCAGTACAACTTCTCGCACGACAACGACGGGCCGGGCTTCCTGCTCGCGCAGTACGCCGGAGCTCGGCCGTTCGGCGACAACGTCGTGCGCTACAACGTCAGCCAGAACGACGCGCGGCGCAACGGCTACGGCGCGCTCGATCTCTGGAGCGGCGCCGGCGCGGCCGCGCTGCGCGAGTGCGAGCTCTACCACAACACGGTGTTCCTCGCGGCGAGCACGAGCCCGGGCGCGGCGGCGGTCGCTCTCCAAACCGCGGTCACCAACGTGCGCTTCTACAACAACATCTTCGTCACCACCGGCGGCGCGAAGCTCTTGCGCTCGGTCGCGCAACCCGGCGCGTACTTCCAGCAGAACGACTACTTCCCGAGCGGCGCGACGTTCGCGATCCAATGGGGCGGCGCGACCTACGCGTCGCTCTCGGCGTGGCGCACCGCGACCGGCCAGGAGTTCTTCGGCGCGCGCGTCGCGGGCACGGCGGTCGATCCGCGGCTCTTCGCGCCCGGCACGGCGTCGACCGTCGGCGATCCGCACCAGCTCGCGACGCTCACCGCGTACCAGCTGCTCGCGATCTCTCCGCTGATCAACTCCGCGCTCGATCTGCCGCTGCTCTACGGCATCGACGTCGGCGCGAACGACTTCGCGGTACAGCCGACGCCGCACGGGACGCGCAACGACTTCGGCGCGTGCGAGTGGCAAGGGCCGTAGAGCACGGCGACACCCGCGGCGCCGACCTGCGTGGGTCGCCCTTGCGCGGAGCGGCTGCGACCTGCGGCTGACTTGCGGCCGCAAGAGTTCCGGATACCCTCCGCCGGGGGATCGGTACGTGAGACATAGGAGGATGGCGGCATTCTTGCCCGCGTTCTGCGCGTGGGCCTGCCTGCTCGGCTCCGCCCTCGCCGGACCCGCCCGGACCGGCACGGAACAACCGCTCGGCGAGCGCGCCTCGAAAGCCGCCGAGCTCGCGCGCACCCATCCGCGCGCGGGTCTCGAAGCGGCGCAAGCCGTCCTCGCCGACGCGCTCGCGAGCGGCACCGAGTTCGAGCGCTCGCGTGCGTACGCGGCGGTCGGGATCGCCTACTTTTCGCTCGGTCGCATGCCGGAAGCTCTCGAGCAGCACACGCTCGGCCTGCGATGCGCCGAACTCGCCGCGGACCGCGCGCAGATCGGCAAGCGCCACCAGAGCCTCGCGTCCATCCTCGGCTCGCAAGGCAAGCTCGACGAAGCTTGGGAGCACCTGCGGATCGCGCTCGACGCCGCGGACGCGACCGACGACGCGGACGCGCGCATGCTCGCGAAGGAGACGATGGCGCTGGTCGAGCAAGCGCGCGGTCACGCTTCGGAAGCGCTCGAGCTCTACCGCGACGCCCTGCGCATCGCTCGCGAACGCGCGGATGCCGTCTCGCTCTCGCGGCTCTCGTACAACATCGCGACGCTCAAGGCGACGCAGGGCGACGAGCGCGGCGCGATCGCCGACTTCGAGACAGCACTCGCGGAGTCCGCCGACGGACAGAGGGGCTCGCTGTTCGCCTACGCGGCGCTCGGGCACGCGTACTCGAACACCGGCGAGCCGTTGATCGGCCGTCAGTACTACTCCGACGGTCTCGCGATCGGTCTGGAGCTCGACGATCCGCGCGTCGTCGCGCAATGCGCATTGGCGCTCGGCTGGGCGTCGGTCGCCGCGTCCGATCCGTCCTCGGCCGGCGCGTACTTCGACACGGCGCGCGCGGCGTTCGAGCGCACCGGCGACGTCGCCGGAATGGCGTCGACGGACGCCGCGCTCGGGCTGAACGAGCTCGACCGCGACAATCCTGTCGCCGCGCACTGGTACGCCGAACGCGGCTGGGCGATCGGCTGCGAACTCGAGATCGACCACCTGACCTACGAGCTCACCACTGCCCTCAGCCGGACCCACGCCGCCCTCGGTGACTACCGCGAGGCGCACGCGGCCGCGATGTTGCTCGCGCAGACCGAGCGCAGGATCTCCGAGCAACGCGCGTCCGAGCGCTACGCCGCGCTCGACGCGGAGCTGCGCAGGGAGGTCGCCGGCGAACGCTTCGAGCACGAGCGGCTGCGCGCCGAGCAAGCGCTCTTCCGCAGCGAGTGGCAGCGCAACGCGGCGATCGGCGGCGTGCTCACGCTCGGCATCGTCTGCGCGCTCGTGATCCGCAACGGGCGCACGAAGCTGCGCGCGAATCGCGAGCTCGAGCAACGCAATCGTGAGATCAGCGAGCGCAGTCGAACCGTCGAGGACCTCAACGCGAACCTCTCGCGCGCGTTGGCGGAGGTGAAGCAGCTCTCGGGCCTCCTGCCGATCTGTTCCTTCTGCAAGGACGTGCGCGACGACCGCGGCTACTGGAACCAAGTCGAGGAGTACCTCAGCCGACGTTCGCCGATCGCGTTCTCGCACGGCATCTGTCCGCGCTGCGCGGAGAAGCACTACGGCTCGCTGCTCCACCGCGCGCCGGACGCGACGGTAGACTCCACGGATGCCTGACGGAATCGTGCCCGCGCCGTCGCCGTTCGAGGATGCGAACGTCGTCGGAACGTACGAGGACTGGTTCGCGACGCCGTTCGGACGGTACGCGGATCGGCGCGAGCGCGAGCTGCTCGACGAGCTGCTGGAGCCGCTGCGGCCCGACGCGCGCCTGCTCGAGGTCGGCTGCGGCACCGCGCACTTCGCACATGCGTTGACGCGCGTCCCGCGGCGCGTGTTCGGCGTCGAGCCGAGCGCGCGCATGGCCCAAGTCGGCGCGACCCGCGTCCCGATCGTGCGCGGCGCCGCCGAACGCCTCCCGTTCGCCGACGCGAGCTTCGACGCCGTCTATCTCGTCGCGGTGCTCGACTTCGTCGACGATCCGGTTCGCGCGCTCGCCGAGGCCGCGCGCGTCGCGCGCGAGCGCGTGGCGGTGATCGCACTCGCGTCGAGCTCATGGCTCGCGCTGCGCCGGCGCGTCGCGGCGAAACGCGGCCATCCGATCTTCTCGCGGGCGCGTTTCTGGTCGCGCGACGACCTGCGCGGCTTCGTGCGCGCCGCCGGCGGCGAGCTCGAGCGCGAACGCGCGGCGCTGTGGCTCCCGCCCGCGCTCGCACCGCGCTTCGTCGGGCTCGACGGCTGGCTCTGCGCGCGCGCGCCGAGCCTCGCGGGCTTGTGGGCGTGCTCGTTCCGCCCGCGCTACTCGGGCAACGAAAGACCGTCGTCGGGCACGCGCGCCCACGGGTGAACCGGCAGGTTCAGGCCGCCGATCTGCACGAGCCCGGTCGGGCTGAAGCGCCAGCCGTCGACGTTCCAAAGCGTCTGCGTGTCGATCGTCGCCCGCGGCGCAGCGCCGTTCCTGCGATCGCGCACGACGAGCTGCTTGCCGCCCTTGCCCTCTTCGCCGTCGAGCACCGCGATCCAAAGGCGCGCGGGGATCGCGTCGCCGCGCCGATACGCGCCGCCGAGCGGCTCGTACGGGAGGTTCGCGTAGAACGCGTCGGCGGACGCGACGAGCAGGTAGCTCTCGCGCAGCACCGTCCCTCGCTTCCACGTCGTCGGCGGCAGCGCGGCGTAAGCGAGGTGGTGATTGTTGTGCCAACTATGCTTGTTGTCGGGCGCGGTGATGCGATCGATCACGCGGTAGTTGAGCGTGAGGTCGGTCGCGGCGTACCAGTGATACGTGATCCACTGGTGGTCGGAGCCCGGCATCGGCTCGACCTCGAAACCGAGCAGCGTCAGTTGCTCGTTCGGCTCGACTGTCTCGCGCACGAAGTCGATCGGGCGGTGGAGCTTGTGCACCCCGGCGTACGTCGCGGGATCGTCGACCTGCTCGATCTCGAAGAAGCGCCGCGCGCGCGCGACGGTGCGGTGACGCTCGAGCACGTAAAGCGGACCGAGCTCGGCGTGCGTGCGTTGATCGTAGAACGCCGAGCGCACGCGGAAGCGCTCGTTGACGGCGCGGAAGAGTTCGGCGTGCTCCGGCCGCGTCAGCACCGGCAAGTGCACGAGCAACGCGTCGAGGCTGTCGAGCACGCCCGCGATCTGCGCGCGCTCGTCGGATGTGAGCTTCGCGTACGCCTCGAGCGGATGGTCGAAGCGCACCATCTCGATCGACGGCGACGTGCGCAAGAAGACCGCCCACGGATACGCGGAACCGACGCGCACTCTGCGATCGGCGGGCGGCGGGTGGGTTTCGAGCTCGGCGTTGACGTGCTCGATCGCTTCCCAATACACGCCGTGGCGACGCAGCGGCTGCTTGTCGAGTTCGACGAAGCCGAGCACGCCCGCCGCGGACATCGCGGCCCACGCGAACCCGCGCTTCGCGGCGCGCGCGCCGTCGCTGGTCGTCAGCCACGCGAAACCGAGGCCCGCCGCGGGCAGCAACGTCGCGAGCAGCGGCAGCCAGAGCCGGTACGACTTCTCGCCCTTGAAGCTCATCACCGCGAGGTTCGCGAGGAAGACGGCGAACAGGAACCCGACCGCGCCGATGCGGCCGCGCCATGCGCGCCACGCGCCGACGAGGCCGAGCGCGATCACCGGCGCGACGAACATCTCGTGGAAGTGCGTGATGTACCACGTGCGCGGCATGCGCTGACGCGTGCCGAGCGAGCCGACGTCGACGTTGAAGTCGCGGACCGAGCTCTGCCACGAATAGAGCTTCTCGGCGGTGTCGCGGAAACCCAGGTTGACCAGCCACCCGGTCGCCGTGCCGCCGATGTTGTCGATCGTGTAGCGCCAGACGCTGCCGCCCCACTCGCCGTACACCAAGCGATCGAGACCGACCTGCACGGTGACCATCACCACCAGACCGACCAGCACCGCGACGACCGCGCTCTTGTGCTTCCACCCATCGCGCAGGACGAGCCCGACGAGCACCGCGAGGATCACGAGCAACGTCTGATACGCCATCAGGAACCCGATGCCGAGGTAGACGCCGCCGACGACCTCGCGGCGGAACGTCGAGCGCTCGATCAAGCGCTCGAGCCCCAGAGTCACGAACAGCGCGGCCGCGACGCCGGAGATCGGCCAGCTCGAGTAGAGCAGGAAGAACGGGTTCATCGCCGCCAACGCACCGGTCGCGTATCCCGCGCGGCGGCCGACGAAGCGCGATGCGAAGCGCGCGCAGACGAACACGAAGCCGAGCGCGAGCGCGACCTGCATGCAGCGCGCGATCGGCAACAGCGGCCGCAGGTCGTCGAGCCCGACGAGGTGCGCGGCGCCGAAGAGCGGCACGAACACCGCCGAGTACGCGAACGAGCGGATCGTGCGATCGCCGCCGAGCGCGCGCCCGTCGACCCAGTCGCGCGCGCGATCCATGAACTCGACGGCGTCGGCGAGCGGGTAGCCGCTCTGCCACGTCCACGCGACCACCTGCAACACCAACGCGAAGCACAGCAGCAGCCGTACGCCGCGATCGCCGAAGGCGAGCGGCGGCTCGGACCGGAACGCGGGCGCTGCCGCGTTCGCGGACACGCTCTCTCTCGTCGTGGCGGCGGTCATCTGCTCGGAGTTCGGATCCCGCGGCGGCCGTCGGCGGCGCAGGACGCGAGACGTCCCACTGTAACCTCCGACGCGCGACGCGGAATGCGGTCGTCGCTCCCCGAACGTCAGCCCCTCGCGAGCGCGGCGCGCAACACGGCGAGCAGGCTGCTCGGCGAGTAAGGCTTCTGGAGGAAGCCCTCGAACTCGCCCTGCGCGAAGCGCCGCGAAACCTCGGTCTCCGAATAGCCGGACGTCAGCACGACCTTGACGTCGGGTCTACGCCGACGGAGCACGTCGAGGATCTCTCGCGCGCCCAGCTTGGGCATCGTGACGTCGAGCAGCACGAGGTCGATCTCGTCCGCGTGCGCATCGAAGAGCGCGAGCCCCGCCTCGCCGGACACCGCGGAATGGACGCGGCGACAAACCGACGCGAGCACACTGGTCGCGAGGTCGGCGACCACGGGCTCGTCGTCGATCACCAAGACGGTGCCGAGCTCCGCGGGCGACTCCCGTGCGGGATCGACAGGGCTGGTGCGCTCCTTGGTCGACACCGACAAGAACACGCGGAACGCCGTGCCTCGGCCGACGTCGGTCGCGACGCTCAGGCCGCCATCGTGCGCTCGCACGATGCCGAGCACCGCGGCGAGCCCGAGCCCGCGCCCGGTGAACTTGGTCGTGAAGAACGGATCGAAGATGCGCTGCATCGTCGCGTGGTCCATCCCGCAACCGTCGTCGCGCACCTCGAGCACCGCGTACGTCCCCGGCGGCAGCCCTTCGGTCGGGAAGTTGACGTCGCGCTCGACGCTCGGATTCGTCCAAGCCCACGTCGACACGACGACGTCGCCGGTGTCGTCGCCGATCGCTTCCGCGGCGTTGATCACCAGGTTCATCACGAGCTGCTGGAGCTGCGCGCGATCCGCGTCGATCGGCGGCAGGTCGCTCGCGAGTTGGAAGCGCAGCTCGACCTTCTTCGCGATCGAGCTCGCGAGCAAGGCACCGATCTCGCGCACCTCGGCGCTCAGGTCGACCCGCGCTCGCTGGAACGCCGCTCGGCCCGAGTACGCGAGCATCTGGCGCGTCAGGTCCGCGGCTCGGCCGGCGGAGCGCTGGATCGCCACCAACGCATTGCGCGTCCGGAGCGGCAGCTCGTCGGAGTGCAACGCGAGCTCCGCGTTGCCCAGGATGCCGGTAAGCAAGTTGTTGAAGTCGTGCGCGATGCCGCCGGCGAGGATTCCGAGGCTTTCGAGCTTCTGCGTCTGCAGCATCTTGCTGCGCAGATCCTCTTGCTCGAGCGCGGCTCGGCGCTCCTCGGTGACGTCGCGGTGCAGCGAAAGGAAGCCCCGGCCGTCGCCGAGTGAATCCTCGAGCTTGATCACGGTCATCACGCGGGTGCCGATCCGACCGTGCTTGGTCTGGTACGAACGCTCGCCGTGCCAACGTCCGTGCGTCCGAATGCCGGTGAGGATCTCCTCCGCCATCGCGAACGTGCGTTGGCTCTCCGGATAGAGCATCAGCGGCGACTGACCGACGAGCTCGTCGCGTGTGTAGCCGAAGATGCGCTCGGTCGCCGGGTTGCATTCGGCGATCCGCATGTCGCCGTCGATCACGATCACCGAGTCGATCAGGTCGGTGACGATCGAATGGTGCAGGCGCCGCGCTCGCTCGGTCTCCGACCGTTCGATCGCGATCCCGACCAGGTGCGCCGCGCCTTCGACGTGCTCGATTTCCTCCGCGGTCGGCACGCCGGACGCCGACTGGTACAACCCGAACGCCCCGAGCAACGCGCCTCTCGAGCTCAAGATCGGTTGCGACCAACACGCGCGCAGACCGTTGCGCAGCGCCGCGTCGCGCACCGAAGCCCAGCGCGGATCGACCGCGATGTCCTCGGTGACGACGCGCGCGAGCGAGTACGCGGCGCTGCCGCTCGTGCCGACGTCCGGCGCGATCGGCGCGCGCGAGGCCGCTTCGGCGAACTCGTTCGGCAGGCTGGTCCACGCGGTGAGCACGAGCTCGTCGCGCGCGGGCGCGCGCCGCATGATCGTCGCGATGCGGCCGGGCAATGCGAGCTCGATCCCGCGCACGACCGCGTCGAGGATCGTCTTCAGCTCGGCGCCTTGCGCGAGCAGGCCGACGACGTGGTGCTGGAGCTCGCTCCACGCCGCGATCGGACGGCCGACGTCCGGGGAGAGGATTCCAGGTTCGGGCGGCGGTTCGGGGTTCATCGGAAGTCCGTGGGCGCGCGGTTATCCCAACGCAGAGCGAGGCTCCTGGGTTCGAAGCCCAGCTTCCGTCCCCTCACGGAACCGGACCAGCCGCTACGGTAGCACCCCACCCCACGGCGTCAGCAAAGCCTTTTTCTATTATACTTGTCGGTATAATACGACTCCGTATAGTCTAACCCCATGTTCATCGGACGCGACCCTGAGTTGGCCTACCTGGAGGAGCTGCATGCCTCCGGCCGCCCCGAGTTCTTCGTGCTCTACGGCCGCCGGCGGGTCGGCAAGACCGAACTGCTCCAGCAGTTCGCCCAGCGCCACAAGGCGGTCTACTTCCTCGCCGCCCAGCAGCGCGATCGCGACAACCTGCGCGCGTTCCGTCAAGCGATCGTCGAGGGACTCGGCGACGAGCTCGCGGCGACGATCGACTTCCCCGACTGGGTGACCGCGCTCAGCTTCCTCGCCGAGCGCGCCGGCAAGGAGCGCTTGACCGTCGTCCTCGACGAGTTCCCCTACCTCTGCGAGGCGCAGAAGAGCGTTCCGAGCCAACTCCAACGCTTCTGGGACATGCGTGGGAAGAAGAGCTCGCTGCTCTTGGTGCTCTGCGGCAGCCAGGTGGCGTTCATGGAGACCGAGGTGCTCTCCGAGAAGTCGCCGCTGTTCGGTCGGCGCACGTCGCAGAAGCGCCTGGAACCGCTCGCCCCGCGCGACACGCTCGGATTCTTCCCGAACTGGAAGCTGACCGATCGCGTGCTCGCCTACTCGATCCTCGGCGGGATGCCGGCGTACCTCGCGCGCTTCGACGACAAGCTCCCGCTCGCGGAGAACGTGCTGCGCGAGATGCTGCGGCCCGAGGGTTTCCTCTTCGACGAAGCACAGTTCCTGCTCCGGACCGAGCTCACCAACCCCGCGACCTACAACTCGATCCTCGCGGCGGTCGCGCGCGGCGCTCAGCGCCTCAACGACATCGCCCTGGAGGTCGGCGTCGACGCGACGACCGCGAACAAGTACCTGACGGTGCTGCGCGAGCTCGAGCTCGTCGAACGCGAAGTCCCCCTCTCCGATCCCGACCCGTTGCGCTCGCGGCGCGGCAGCTATCGGATCGCCGACCGCTTCCTGCAGTTCCACTTCCGCTATCTCCAGCCGCATCTGTCGCTGGTGCACGCCGGCCGCGGCGCGCGCGTGCTGGAGGAATTCGTCGCGCCGGACTTCCCGCGGCTGCTCGACGAGGCACGCACGGAGTTCATCCTCGACCACCTCGCGCGCGAGTCGGCCGACGTGCTCGGCGAGGAGGTCGTCGAGACCGGCCGCTTCCCCGGCGTCTTCGTCCGCGCGATCGGCCGGACCTCGCGCGGCAACACGGTCGCGGCGATCGTCGTGCCCGACGGCGAGCGCGAGCTCGCTCCGCTCGAAAAAGAACTCGCCGAACTGCGCGAAGCGATGGGCGGCGAGGTGAAGAAACTCGTCTACGGTCTAACCGCACGCGTCGATCGTCCGTTGGAGGTCGAGCTCGTGCCGAAGGGCGAGCTTCTGTAGGAGTGTTGCTGCCGATGGCGATGGAAGAGCGATTCCAGGAGTACTTCGCCGCGCTCGACCGCGCGGGGAACAAGGACCGTTGCTACCTGTGCTGTCGCAGTCCGGCGGAGGTGAAGCGCTTCTTCGGCTTCGCGGAGGACGGCACGCCGCTCGACGCCGACCGCTACGGAATCGAGGACGTCGTCCTCGAGACCCTCGACGTGATGAGCTACCGCGGCACCCGCCCGGTCTGCGCGGTCTGCCAACTCAACGTCGACGCGCTGACGATGCTCGACGAGAAATCGACCCTCCTGGCGGTCCTGGAGGAGATGGAGACCGATCGCGAGCGCCTGTGGCCGACTGACGACGCCGACGCGGACGCTCCGCGCTAGCGAACTCTCCCCCGGACGGTAGAATTCCTCGCCCGCGGGCCTCAGCGGGCCGCCCCTCGAACCCTGGAGCTTCCGATGTACGACCCCGAACTCGTTCAACCGTTCCGCGACGAAGTCACCCGCCTGGGCGTCAAGGAGCTGCGCACGCCGGCGGAAGTCGAGTCGGCGCTCAAGCTGCCCGGCACGACGCTGGTCTTCGTCAACTCCGTCTGCGGTTGCGCCGCCGCGGGCGCGCGGCCGGGTCTGCGGATGTCGCTGATGAACGCGAAGAAGCCGCAGAACATGTTCACGGTCTTCGCCGGCATGGAGGCCGAAGCGACCGCCAAGGCCCGCGAGTCCTTCGCGCCCTACCGGCCGAGCTCGCCGCAGATCGCGCTCTTCAAGGACGGCAAGCTCGTGAAGATGGTCCAGCGCCAAGACATCGAAGGTCGCGACGCGGCCGTGGTCGGCAAGCTGCTCGCCGACGCGTTCAACGAGCACTGCTGAGCGACATGGACGGCGATCGACTCGCGCTCGCCGAGGCCTTTCTCCAAGAGGCCGTCTTCCAATCGCGCGCCAAGCAGGCGGCGGGCACCGCGCTCGCCGCCGGCGCGAGCGCCAAGCCGACCAACTGCGGACTCGGGCGCGAAGCGGCGGTCGTGCTCGAGCTCTCGCCGCGCGGGCGCGAGCTCTTCGATTCGCTCTTCGTTCGCGAGAGCGACGACTTGCCGGGCGGCCGCTCGGAGGCCGCGTCGCCGGAGGATCGCAGCGACGGCACGCCGTCGCACCGCGCATCGACGAGCACACCGCCCGCCGTCGATCTCGCCCGCATCCGCGACGTGCTGAGCACGTGGGTCGAGCGCCAAGACCAACTCGACCGCGACCGCAATCACTTCCTCAAGGCCTTCCGCCAACGCCACGGCTTCGATCGCCGCGCGTACACGCCGGCCCTACTCGCCGACTACGACTCCGGCCTCGCGGAGATCAACGCGCGCGCGGACCGCGAACGTCGCGAGCACGCGTCTCGCATCCTCGCGTAGCCGCCCGTCGAAGAAGGCGCCGTAGCGAGGCAGAGCGCGCAAAGGCGAGACGTGGAGCGCGACACGGGGCCCCGCGGTGGCACGCGACGCGTTCGTGGCGAAGGCACCTGCGGAGCCTTCGCAGCGGGGACACCGGCAAGGGGCCCCGCGATAGAACGCGAAGTCTTCGTGGCGAAGCCTCCCTCGGAGCCTTTGCGGCGGGCAGCGGCCTGTAGGACCGCCGAGCACGATGTACGGAGCGCGACGAAGGTTCGCCGAAGCGCGCGAAGCCGAGTAGGTGACTTCTTCAACGGGCCGCTGGGGCTCGGCGTCGACACCGATCGACGCGGAGGCGGCGGCGCGCGAGCTCGCGCCGCTCACGCCGGGGATCGAACACGCCCGCATGGAGTCCGGCGAACTCGGACGTGAGTCGTGACGGCGATCCCGGGCTCTCCGGCGTTGTCGTCGGCGTCGCTCGTCGCTCGCCGCTCCGACGCATCGCACCACGGACGAACGAGCGCGCCGCCGCGAGCGAATGCGTGGTCCACCGCCGATGGAGAAGCTCATGGAGAAGCTCGGCGAGCGGATCGATCGATCCGCTCGCCGAGCATGAGCACGCGAAACCTCGATGGGCTCAGTGGCCGAGCTTCGAGAGGAAGACCAGCCGGCCGCCTTCGACCAGGTTCGAGCTGCCGCCGACGCCCATCGCGGCCTTGCCGACCTTGAGGAACACCGCGTATCCGACGGAACCGCGCACGGCCTCCGCGAGCGCCGAGTCGTGGGCCCGGGACGACGTGAGCGACGCGGCCGCGTCGCGCTGGAGCTCGGCCTTGGCATCGGCGCCGTTCGGCGCGGTCGAGCACGCTGCGAGCGCGAGGCACACGAGAGTGGCGGCGAGAAGATGAGATTCGTTCATGGGACTGATCCTGTAGTGGGCTGGATCCGTCGTGGAGGTCTTGGATCCTCGGACCTTGGTTCGACCGGACCCACGGACCCATCGACGCATCTGCGGGTCGCCGGGCGCGACGCCAGGTAGGGACGAGCTCCTTCGTTGCGCGGGCCGTCGAGCGCGAGCTCGAGCGCGCGACCGCTGCGGTACGGGGACGTTCTCGCGCGCCGCCTACGGTCCCCGTCGTCGCGAGGCGCCCTCGAAGCGCTCGAACGCGCCGCGCCCGACCGAAACGAAGCCGTGAGCGGCCTCGGCGTCCTGCTTGGCGTCGGAGGTGGATCCCGGGCGACTTCGGTAGACTCGGAGACGCCCCGGAGACCGCCGAGACCGGCCTCCGAGCCCCGCGGACGTGGCGAAACTGGCGGACGCGCGAGACTTAGGATCTCGTGGGGCAACCCGTGGGGGTTCGAGTCCCCCCGTCCGCACCACTGCGCGCGCGCTTCCGCGTCGATCCGCGTCTACCTCGGTGTCCCGAGATCCACGCTCGGACGCCAAGACGTCCGACGCATCGGTGCCGGTTGCGCGAAGCTCCGAGTCCATCGAGGCTCGCGACGCGAGATCGGGCAGCGCGACGAGCGCGCGCCGCTCGTCGTCGGGTCCCAGATGCGTGTACGTGCCGAACGTGAACGTGACCGTCGAACGCCGCGGCTATCACGGGCACTCCCGCCCGAGAGCGTCGGACCTACGTCTGCGGACCGTCGACGAGCGAGTGGGGCTCGGCGGTTCTCCGAGGGTTGGCTAGATCCCCCAAGCCATGCCTGAAGCGAGCGCGCCGCGGCCGGCGGTTGTGGGAACAATGCGCGGGTCTCACTAGAGAGCTCTGGGGCGCAGGGGACGTGAACGGATCCAAGAGCAAGAGGGGTGCGTCAGTTTCAAACCGGGCTGCCGCCGGCAGTCGGCGGCTGGTTCGACTGGATCTGGTCCAGCTTCATGATGTCGAAAATCTCCCGGGCGACGAAGACGCGATTCCGCCTGCGCCCCGTGTGTTCGTGCAGAATGCCAAGCTCTTCTAGCTTCTTGACCAGCTTCCCAGCCGCCGGCTGGCTAATACGACCGATGCGTTGCACGCTTTGGACCGTGATGGCGGGAGTCTCAAATAGCGTGTCGATCAACTTCGGCAGGATGGCGGACGCTCTCTTCGTTCGAACCAGTTCGTTGTACTTCGAGTGCAGTGTATACAGTCTTTGGGTGCGAAGATGTGCATCGAGCGCTTGCACGCTAACGCCAGCCAGGAAGAAGTTGATCCAGTCGACCCAGCCGCCGTCGCTGCTCACCGAGTACAACAGATCGTAGTATGGCGAGCGGTGTCGATCGAAGAACGCGCTCATATAGACGAGTGGCATGTGTAGCCCGCACTGCCTTGAGAGCTGAAGTGCGACCAGGAGCCTTCCAACCCTACCGTTTCCATCGTCGAACGGGTGGATGCACTCAAGCTGGTAGTGCACGATTGCGACCCGTACCAACATTGGCAGATCACTTTCTGCGTGGATGTACTTCTCAAGGCTGTCGAGGCACTCAGCGACAAATCTCGGCGGCGGCGGAACAAACCTAGCGTCTTTGAATACCGCTGCCGGTCGGCCTATCGCATTTTGCGTTGTGCGAAACTCGCCTGGCCTGCCCTCAACCCGTGCGGATCCTCTCAATAGAATAGCGTGCATTTCCTTGATGAGATTCAGGCAAATCGGCCTAGAGTCTTTCCAGCCGTGCCGAAGCGCGGCGAGATAGTTACTCACTTCCTGAACATCTTGCCTTTGACCAGATTCGATGAGCGATTCATCGACATCAAAGAGCACGAGCTGTTCTTGTGAAGCAAACGTGTTTTCGATTGCCGACGAGTGTGTCGCCTCTTTCCGAGCGAACGGCCCGATGAGTAGCGCGGGGTTCTGGACCCTCTGCGCAGACCCCTCAAGAACGGCCAGGTCATGAACGGCATCCAGCAGGTTCTTGTGGATGGCTGGCAGGATCTCCTTCGCCGTCAGCCCGGCTGGCAGCGGATGCGGCACGTATCCAAGTCCGCGAACCTCCTGGCGTCCGCCAGGTGCGCCGGGGATCCGTTCGCGAAAAACCGTCGGCTCGAGACGGCCCGGGGTTGCCGGCTTCCGAAAGTCCGCTTCATTCATGCGTCAACGCTCCGATCGAGGCGTGCAGCATAAGTCAAGTCGACTTGAGTTTTCTAGCTGAAATTCGCCCGCCGCCGCCGGCCGCACGCGACGGGAACACGTCGGCGGTATCTCTCGCGCGCTACCTCCGTCCGCTCGGCCAGCAACCGTGAACCGGAAGGGTGGATGCGCGTCGAGCATTGCGAGCACGGCCCTGCGCGTCCGGTCCGAGCGCCGGCCACGCGGTCTTGACGCACGCCAGGTCAGGACCCGTCGACTCCACGACGCCAAGCAGAGCGCCAAGACGCGCGGGTTAGAGCCGGCCGCGTCGTCGCAGGTCCCGACGCCGTGAGACGGTTGCGACGACTTCGCCGTAGCAGACGCGCGAGACTTAGGATCTCGTGGGGCAACCCTTGGGGGTTCGAGTCCCCCCGTCCGCACCAAACCGCTCCGGGAGCGTCGCGCGCACGGCGGCGGCGGCGCGGGGCAACGAAAGCGTGTGCTGCCATGAAACGCCTGCTCTGCGTCCTGATCGTCGCGTTCGTGTGGACCGGCCGTGTCCGGGCGCAGCTCGTCGCGTACGACGAGTTCGACGGCTCCGCGCGCGGCGGTTGGACGCAAAGTGGACTCGGTGAATGGGCGATCGACGGCGCGCGACTCGAGCGCGGCGCGTTGGTCACCGTCGAGGGCAATCACTGGCGCGAGCTCGCGCACCCGGTGGCGCGCGCGACCGTCTGGTACGCCGCGACCTTCCGCATGCGCGCGCCGCTGACCGGCCACGCGTCGATCGTTCCGGCCACGAATCGGAGCTCCCAGTTCTCCGAGTTCGGCTTCAACTCCGCGTACGGCGCGACCGGGTTCGTCACCGCGGCGAGCCCCGGCGGTCGGCGAATCGCCACCGGCTTCGATGCGACCGCGACGCAGACGATCCTCGCACGCTACGACCTCGCGAGCGGAACGTGGAGCGCGTGGGCGAGCGCCGGCGACGGCCTCGACCTCGTCGACGCGAACGGATGCGTCGCGCGCGAACCGTTGGTCGAGAACGCTCCGCTCGCGAGCGACTCGCTCGGCTTCCTCTACCTCACCAAGTCGAGCCGCCAAGAGCTCGAGGTCGAGCGCCTCGCGCTCGCCGCGACCGCCCGCGAAGCGTTGACGCCGGTCGCCGCGGGCACGCCGACGCAAGCGCTCGCGCCCGAGCCTGTCGTGCCGCCGTCGGCGGGCATCGCGGCGTTGCTCGCGAGCCCGGATGTGCGCATCGGCGAGCGCATCGCGTGCTACGGCGACTCGATCACGTGGCAGGGCGGTTGGATCGACGAGCTCGAGAAGGCGTTCGCGCGCCACGCGCCCGAGAAACACGTCGTGTTCCTGAACCGCGGCTTGAACGGTGCAACTTCGACCGACTTGCGCGACGGAGTCGACGAGCTGTTCGGTCAGAGTCGCGGCGAGTTCGTGAGCGAGCTCGCGAAAGACCGGCCGTCGCTGGTCGTGATCTTCGTCGGCGTCAACGACGTGTCGCGCGAGCTCGCGAAGAACTCGGTCGACACGTACGCGACGGCGATCGCCGAGCTCGTCGCCGCCGCCGATCGCGACCACCGCCGCGTCGTGGTCTGCACTCCCGCGGTGATCGGCGAGCGCAAGCACGGCGCGAACCCGCGCGACGCCGCGCTCGACGAATACGCGCTGGCCGCGATGCACGCCGCATGGACCTCGGACGCGCCGACCGACCCGGAGACCGGCGTCCTGCGGGTCGCGATCTGCAATTTGCGCGGCGCGTTCGCGCGCGAGCTCGAGCGCCTGAACACCGACGATCGCGAGAGCGGCGTCCTGACGTACGACGGCGTCCACATGCTGCCGGCCGGCAACGCGTTGATCGCGGACGAGATCGCGTCCTCGCTCGCGAGCGCGATCGCGATGCCCGAGCACACGACCGAGCTCGGGCTCGTGCCCGCGCCGCGCTCGGTCGAGCCGACTCCGAGCCGGTACCCGGCGCAACTCGCGCTCGTCGACGTCACCGCGCCGAACCGCGCGCTCGAGCCGCAGCGCGCGGCGCTCGAGGCCGAGCTCGTCGCGCTCGGCGCGAAAGTCGATCGCGAGGCGGGCCTCGTGATCGAGCTCCGCACCGACACGACGCTCGGCTTTGGCGACGTCTACCGGCTCGCGACGCATCCCACGCGCATCTCGGTGTCGGCGACGCGCGCCGAACTCGTCCCCTACGCCTCCGCCGATCTCCTCCAGCTCTGCTCGGCAGCGCTCGATGGCGGCGACGCGCTCTCCGTGCCCGCCGTGACGATCCTCGACGGCCCGAGCGTCGATTTCCGCGCGCTGATGGTCGACGTCGCGCGCAAGCCGCACTCGCTGCGCGTCTTGAAGCAGCTCGTCGAGCTCTGCCACTTCTACAAGCTGCGCTACCTCCAACTCCATCTGACCGACGACCAAGCGTTCACGTTCCCGTCGATCGCGTTCCCGGAGCTCGTCACGCCGGAGCAGCACTACACGCAGGCCGAGTTGCGCGAGCTCGTCGCGTACGCCGACGCGCGCGGCGTCGTGTTGATCCCGGAGCTCGAGATGCCCGGCCACTGCGGCCAGCTCGTCGCGCGCAGGCCCGAGCTCTTCCGCGCGAGCCCGCTGCACCACGCGACGATCGACTTCGCCAATCCGGCGGTCGTCGCGGCGATGGAGACGTTGGTCGCGGAGGCGTGCGACGTGTTCCGTTCGTCGCCATGGTTCCACATCGGCGGCGACGAATGCGATCTCGCCCACGTCGCCGACAGCCCGCACTTCGCTCCCGCTCTCGCGCGCGAGGGCGTCGCGAACGCGGAGGAGCTCTACCGCAAGTTCCTCGTGCACATGCACGCGGTCGTGAAGCGCCACGGAAAGCGCACGCTCGTCTGGGAAGGCTTCGCGCCCGGCGGCGCGGTCGAGATCCCGCGCGATCTCGTCGTCGTCGCGTATGAAGCGCTCTACTACCCGCCGGACGCGTTGCTCCGCGACGGCTACACGATCGTCAACGCCGCGTGGAAGCCGCTCTACGTCGTCAACGATCGCCGCTGGTCGCCGCGCGAGATCCACGGCTGGAACCGCTTCCTCTGGCAGCACTTCATCGAGGGTTTCCCCGCCTCCCGAGGCATCCAGGTCGAGCCGACCGATCGCGTGCTCGGCGCGATGCTGTGCGCGTGGGAGCAGCCCGAGTCGCGCGAGCTCGAGAGCCTGATCGAACGCGTGCCCGCGTTCGCCGAGCGTCTGTGGCGTCCGAAGCTGCGCGTCGACTTCGCCGACTTCGAACGCCGACGCTTGGCGGGCGCCACGGCGCTCGCGAAGCTGCTCGACGGAGTGCGCTGAGCTCGAGCTACGCCGCGCTCGAGCTACGCCGCGCTCGCGCCGTCGTCGCGCTTCGCGGTGACGCGCGCGATCGCGGTCAAGAGCTCGGCGAGCTGGATCGGCTTGGTCACGTAGGCGTCCATGCCCGCGTCGAGGAAGCGCTCGCGATCGCCCTTCATCGCGTGCGCCGTCAGCGCGATGATCGGGATGTGTCCGCCGGTCGAGAGCTCGCGCTCTCGAATCGCGCGCGCCGCGGCGAGGCCGTCCATCTCCGGCATCGAACCGTCCATCAGGACGAGGTCGAAATCGCCGGCCACCACCGCTTCGACCGCTTCGCGTCCGTTGGAGACGACCGTCACCGCGTGCCCCTGCCGTTCGAGCAAGCGCGCCGCGATCTTCTGATTGACCAAGTTGTCCTCGGCGATCAGCACGTCGAGGCCGCCTGTGAGCGTCTCGCGCGGCTCGGCGCGCGCCGGCGCCTTCGCGCGGCGCACGCCCGTCGTCGGCGCGACCGTGAGCAAGCGGAACAGCTCACCGGGGAGGATCGGTTTCAGCGCGTAGGTGCGGCGCGAGCTCGCGTCGTCGCTGCGACGTCCGCTCCGGCGACCGACGCTCAGCATCAAGACGAGCAGCGGTCGCTCGCCGCCTTCGGGCAACGCGAGATCCGAGCCGTCGCGCGCGCCTCGGTCGGCGTCGAGGAAGACGTACGCGAACGGCCGACGAGCGACCGCGGCTTCGTCCACGGCACGCTGACCGGCGGCGAGCACGTCGACCGCGGTCACGACGAGGCCCCAGCGCTCGAGGAGCTCGGCGACGACCGCGCGATGCTTCGGGTGCGAATCGACGATCAACGCGCGGCGGCCGGCGAGGTCACCGGGGCTCATCTGCGTGCGCCCGCGACGGTCGTGGCGCGCGGCGAATTGGAGCTCGAAGGCAAAGCGACTGCCGCAACCCGGCTCGCTCGTGAGCTCGAGCCGACCACCCATGCGTTCGACGAGCTGCGCCGAGATCGCGAGCCCGAGACCGGTGCCGCCGTAGCGCCGCGTGATCGAACCGTCGGCCTGCGCGAAGGCTTCGAAGATGCGCTGTTGCTGCTCGGGCTCGATGCCGATGCCGGTGTCGGACACTTCGAAGCGCAAGCGCGCCGAGTCCGCGGTCGTTTCGAGCAGGTCGACGCGCACTTCGATCTCGCCGTGTTCGGTGAACTTCAGCGCGTTGCCGATCAGATTCTGGAGGACCTGACGGAGCCGTCCGGGATCGCCGAGCACGAGCTCGGGCAGGTCCGGCGCGACGCGGCAGCAGAACGAAAGGTGCTTCTGCGCGGCGCGCAACGCGCTGGTCTTCAGCATCCCGACCAGACTGTCCTCGAGCTTGAATGGGATCGTCTCGATCGAGAGCTTGCCCGCCTCGATCTTCGAGAAGTCGAGGATGTCGTTGATCAACGCGAGCATCGCTTCGCCCGAGCTGCGGATCAGATCGGCGTACTCGCGTTGTTCCTCGTCGAGTTCGGTGCCGAGCACGAGCTCGGTCATCCCGAGCACGCCGTTCATCGGCGTGCGGATCTCGTGGCTCATCTTCGCGAGGAACTCGGCCTTGATGCGTGCGGCCGCGAGCGCGTCCTCTCGCGCGGCGGAAAGCTCGCTCGTTCGCTCGCTGACCCGCGACTCGAGGCCGGCGGCGAGCCGCGCGAGCTCGTCCTTCGCGCTCCCGAGCTCGCGGGTGCGCTCCGCGAGCTCGCGGGTGAGCTCAGCAAGCTCACGGGTGCGCTCCGCGAGCAGCGCGTCGATCCGCGCACGCTCGGCGCGCTCGGCTTGCAGCTCGGCGTCGCTCATCGCGTGTCGCGCTTCGTCGCGCAACGCGACTTCGGGAGCTGAAGGGAGGTGCGCATCGGGACCGCGGGCCCCGGGTCGGCGCGCAGACTCCTCCTTTCGGAGCTTCGACGCCCTCGACTTTCCCCGCGCGCCGGAAAATCGTTCCGTGCCGTGTCCCGTTTCGAGCCGTGGCGTCGTCTCGGCGCCCGAGGCGCGGCCCGACCTGCGCGGCGCGGCTCGAGTCGCACCGCACAGCCCGCGTCGCGAGGCGCGGATCGAGGCGCACGGCACGGCTCGACGTGCGCGGCGCGAGGCGCACGGCACAGCTCGGTTCGCGCGGCGCGACTCGAGTCACGCGGCACGACGAATCGCGCGGAGCGGCTGGACCCACGCGGCCCGGCTTCGCGCGGCTCGAGTCACGCGACACGGCGCGAATCACCCGACACGGCTCGAATCACGTGGCGCGGCTCGAAGTGCGCTGCGCGGCTTCGCGGGCTCGACACGCGCTCGCTCGACGTGCAGGATGCGCGCGGATCCCCGCCGGTGAAGACCTCCCACGCGCTCGTGCTCGCCCTGATCGTGCTGGTCGAGCTCGCGATCTCCGGGATCGAGCCGCGCGATCGCTTCACGTGGTTCCTGGAGGTCGCGCCGGTGCTGATCGCGGTGCCATTGATCGCCGCGACGTGGTCGCGCTTTCGTTGGACGAGCCTCGCGCTCGCGCTGATCGCGCTCCACGCGTCGATCCTGATCCTCGGCGGGCACTACACGTACGCCGAAGTGCCGCTCGGCTTCTGGATGCAGGACGCGTTCGGCTTCGCGCGCAACCACTACGACCGCATCGGTCACGTCGCGCAAGGCTTCGTCCCCGCGCTCGTCGCGCGCGAGATCTTCGTGCGCACGTCGCCGCTGAAGCGCGGCGGCTGGCTCTTCTTCGTCGTCACGTGCACGTGCCTCGCGATCAGCGCGCTCTACGAGCTCGTCGAATGGTGGACCGCGCTCGCGACCGGCGAAGGGGCGACGGCGTTCCTCGGCACGCAAGGCGACGTGTGGGATACGCAGTGGGACATGTGCCTCGCGCTGTGCGGCGCGCTCGGCTCGCAGCTCCTGCTCGCGCGCCTTCACGACCGTCAGCTCGCGCGCGTGATCCGCGACCACGAGACCGACGCACGTCGCGGATGACGCGCGAGCGGAGTACCCGCCGGATCATCGGCGGTCTCGCCTACGCTTGGCCGGCGATCGTCGTCGCGTTGGGGATCGCCGGCGACCGTTGGCGGTGGAATCACGACGGTCGCCACGCGAGTTGGGTCATCGCGCTCGGCGCGTCGGCGGTGGTGTTGCCGGCGCTCGCGCTGGCTTGGTTTGCCGTGCTCACTCCGCGAAGTCGGCAACAGCGCGTGCTGCGTGTCGTCATCGTGTGGGCGAGCTTCGGGCTCGAGCTCGGCCTCCTCGCGCTCGTGCTGATGGCGAGCGCGGGTGGCGTGTGAGCTCCTACCCGGGAATCACGGCAAGATCGCGAACTGCAGCGCGTTCGAGAGGCCGGTGTTGTTCGGCGCGACGAAGCCCGGATCGCGGTACCACCACTGCGCGTAGACGACGCGGCCGGGCACGAGCGCGGAGTCCACGCCGCTCGCGATGTACGAGTTGAACTCGATCGAGAAGCCTCCCGAGCAGTCGTTCGGCGGCGGATTGCCGCCCGAGTTCTGCACCGGCGTGCGCTTGATCGGAGGTTGGACGCACAGCGTGCCGCCTTGGAACGGCTGGTTCGCGGGCTGAGAGCCGTAGAAGAGCAACCCCGACTTGTTGTTGAGCACGAAGGCCGCGCTGATCAGGAAGAGCTGCGCGCTGGGAGTCGAGTACAGCGCGACGCCGAACGAGCCCATGCCCGGCGTGCAGCCTTGGCTGTTCTGTTTCGCCGTGCAGTACGGAATCGGGAACTGCGGGCCCCAACCCGCGGTCAGCGTGCCGACGACCGTGATCGTGCCGGACACGCCGCTGCCCGAGTCGCTGAAGGGGAACGTGCTGTTGACCGGCACGCTGAGGAAAGAAGTCTGCAGCGACAGGCTCGTCCCGAGTGCTCCGCTCGCCGCGCTCGGCGTCGACGCGCTGCCGGTCAGGTCGGTGGTCTGCGCGCTGCCGCCGAGCGGCGTGACGACCAACGTGCCCGAGAGCGCCGTCAGGGTCACCATCGTCGAAAACGAATTCCCGATCGGGTTCACGGCGAACGGATCCGACGTCGGGCTGAGGTGCAGATTGAGCACGTCGAGCGTCGCCAGCGGCGGCAGGAACGGAATCGGGTTCGGGATCTTGCCGTGGATGTCGGGCACGACGAACGCATCGCCGCCGACGAGCTGCACGGCTCCGTACCCGAAGCCCGCGACCGGCGCGATCGATGCGAGCATCGTCCCGTCGACTTGGAACGCGTTCGACGGATTGCCGACGATGTTGCCGAGCGACGTCGTGCCGCTCCACGTGAAGTTCGATTGCGTCGGCTCGACGTCGTAGGTCAAGGTCTGCTGCGCGGAAGCGAAGGACGAGCTCGCGACGAGCGCGGCGATGAAGCACGTGGTTTGCATGGTGGATCGGCGGGGTTCGAGGAGCGTGAAAGCGAGCTCGGGGCTCGACGAGGCTAACACGCGTGGCGACTTCGCGGGCTCGCTCCATTCGCAACGTCGACGACGACCGAGCTCGACGACGACGGCGGTTCGAGCCCGAGGTTTTCGCCGGATTCTTGAACCGGGTTCTCGGCGCGGAGCCCGCGGCGAACTCGGCGGAGTCGGGGCCGCCCGGCACCCGGGTAGCGGAGCGCGGGCACCCCGTTTAGCGTGACGTGCGACGGAGACGGCTGCTCGTTCCCCTACCGGAGGTCCGCTCATGCTCGCGAACTCGATCCAACGTCTCCGCGTCGCTTTCGTGCTCGCTCCCCTGGCCTCCGCTTCGACGTGGATCGTCGACGACGACGGCGGCATCGGCGTGCACTTCACGTCGATCACGGCCGCGGTCGCGGCCGCGGGTCCGGGCGACGTGATCCTCGTGCGCGCGGGCAGCTACACCGGATTCACGCTTACGTACGGTGCGTCGATCGTCGGCGATCCCGGTGCGCTGATCACGTCGGCGGTGACGCTCAGCGGGCTACCCGCGGCGCCGCGCGCGACGCTCGCCGGGCTCGAGCTGCGTACGCTGCGCATCGAGTCGTGCTCGACGGCGGTCACCATCGAAGATGTGCTCGTCGCGCCGCTCGACACGCAACTCGGAACCGCGCCGGCGATGATCAACGTCGATCAGTGCACGGACGTTCGCTTGCGCGCGGTCGACGCGCGGATCGTCGGGACGTCCACGAACGGGCGGCCCGCGCTGCGCGCGACTCAGTCGCGCGTCGAGATCGTCGGCTGCACGCTCGACGGCGTCGACGGCAAGACGTGCGACTGGTACTACGCGGGCTGGGCTCAGCCCGGCGGCGAAGGAGTCGTCGTACGCACGAGCGCCGACGTGCACGTCGCGCGAAGCTCGCTCTCCGGCGGCTACGGCGGCGACGCGCAGGCCGTCGAGTGCCAGAGCAATCACGCCGGCGACGGAAAACCGGGGCTTCGCATCGATGCGGGCGGCTCCGCGCTGGTCAGCGGCATCGCGACCGACTCGATCGCCGGCGGCGCGCAGGGGCTCAGCAACAGCTGCTACTACGACGGACACCCCGCGAGCGGCATCGTGGTCGATCCGGCCGCGACCCTGCGGATATCGGGAGCGACGGTCACCGCCGCTCAGTACGTCTACCCGTCGTGCGGCGGGCCTGTGCCTCCGATCGTCGGCACGATCACGCAAGCCGTGCCCGACGATCCGACGTTGAGCTTCATCGGCGCGCAGCTACCCGGCCAGACGCTGACGTTCACGGTGACCGGCGCACCCGGCGACACGGCGGCGCTGTTGGTCGGTCGCAAGCTCACCGTCGTCGACGTCGTGAACGTCGTCGAGGATCAGCTGCTGCTGCCGTTGCGCACGTTCGACCTGGGCACGCTGCCGGCGAGCGGGACGGCGAGCTTCTCGATTCCGGTGCCCGCGAGTTGGGTCGCGGGTCAACTGTTGGTCGCGCAAGGTCGCACGACTTCGCCGCTGGGCGCGATCTCGCTCACGCACTCGCTGCCGATCACGATTCGCTAGCCAAGAGCGACGCGCTCGCCGCCGAGCGACCGGCGAGACGACCGCTCACCCAGGCCCACAGGAAGTTGAAGCCGCCGATGCGGCCGACGACGTCGACGATCTCGCCGCAGAGGTAGAGCCCGGGCACGCGCCGGCTCTCCAGCGATTTCGTCACCAGCTCTTCGAGCGCGACGCCGCCCGCGGTCGCCTCCGCGGTGCGGTAGCCGTCGTCGCCGGCGAGCGGGAGCTCGCAGTCGACGAGCTCGCGGAGCAACGCCTGTCGCCGTTCGCGCGAGAGCTCGCTCGCCTTGCGCTCCGGATCGACGCCGGCGCGCGCGCAGAGCACGGCGACCAGCCGGCGCGGAAGCTCCTCGCGGAGAAGTCCGCCGACGGTCTTCTTGCCGCCGCGCCGGAGGAGCTCGTCGTAGTCGACGCGATGCTCGCCGAGCCAATGCGCGCACAGCCGCACGCCGCTCGCGTCCGGCGCGGTCACGTGGCGCGACAGATCGAGCACCACCGGCCCGCTGAAGCCTTTGTGCGTGAAGAGGAAGTCGTTCTCGCGCGTCTCGAGCTCGCGATCGCCGCGCTTGGCGGTGAGTCGCACGCGCAACGCGATGCCTGAAAGCCCGGCGAAGCGCGGGTCGGCCGAGAACAGCGGCACCAGCGCGGGATGCGTCGGCACGAGCGCGTGACCGAGCTCGCGCGCGAGCGCGAGGCCGTGACCGTCGCTGCCGGTCTTCGGGACGCTCAAGCCGCCGGTCGCGAGGATCACCGTGCGCGCGAGGAACTCGCGGCCGTCGTCCGCGCTCAATCGGAAGCGCGGCCGCGAGCCGGGTGCGACTTCGGTCGTCGCACGCGCGTCGGACGCGGCGGGATCCAGTCGCTCGAGCCGCGCGAGCTTGGCGCCGCACTCCAATCGCGCGCCGGCGCCGTGCAGCGCCGCGAGCAACCGTTCGAGCACTTCGCCCGCGTCGTCGCTCTTCGGGAAGACCTTGCCGGTGTCCGGCTCGACGTAGAGCGCGAGCCCGAGCTCGTCCTCGAAGAACTCGCGCACGCGTTCGAGCGGCCACGTCGCGAAGACGTTGCGCAGCGCGTGGGTCGAGCCCGACGTGTGGAAGTCCGCGAGCTCGACCACCGACGGCAGCACGTTGCAGCGCCCGCCGCCGGAGATGCGGATCTTCGCGCCGGGCTTCTCCTTCGCCTCGAGCACGATCGTCCGCGCGCCGCCGCGCGCCGCGAACAGCGCCGCGACCAATCCGGCGGCTCCCGCGCCGACGACCGCGCAGTCCCACGCAGCCGCGCGAGCGACTTCCGACTTCAACCGAACTCCTGCGTCGAAGACGCGCGCACGCCCCGGATCACTTCTTCGCGGCCTTCGCCCGTTCGAGTTCCTGCGGGATCAATGTCTCGAGCTGTCCGCGCGCGGACGTCGTCACGAGCTTGCCCTCGAAGTCGACGAGGAAGACCGCGGGGATCCTGCGGATGCCCCACGAGCTCGAGAACTCGCTCTGCCAGTAGTTGCCTTGGTAGTACTGCGGCCAGGTCATGCCCTGCGACTCGCACACGTTGAGCAACGCCTGCAGGCCGCCTTCGGCCTCGGGTTTGTCGAGGCTGACGCCGAGGAACTCGACGCCCTGCTCCTCGTACTTCGCGTAGAGGCTCTTCATCCGCGGCATGTCGCGCATGCACGGCGCGCACCACGTCGCCCAGAAGTCGACGACGAGCACCTTGCCGCGCAGGTCCTTGGTCGCGACTTGCTTGCCGGTCAGCGCGTCCTTGAACTCCAGGACGAACTCCGAGCCGACGCGCCCGAGCTGCTCGGCCCGCTCTCGCGCCTTCACAGCCTCCTTGTGCTTCGGGAACTTCTCGACGAAGCGCTTCATCAGCGACGCATGGAGCTTCGGGTCGTCGCGACGCGATTCCGCGTAGTCGAAGAAGAGATCCGCGATCTCGGGTTTGTCGCCGTAGCGCTTCACGACGTCCTCGAACGCCTCGCCGAGGCGCGCGACCGCACTGTCGGCGGAGCCGCGGGCGAGCTCCATCCGCGCGCGCACCAGCATCGAGCGCGCCGGCCAATCGAGTGCGCCGTTCGGCTCCTTCGCCAAGAGCTCGACGAGCTCCGCATCGACCGCGCTCGCTTCGCCGAGCACCTGCGTCAAGAGTTCCCAACGCCGCGGCAGCCAACGCGCGAGTTCCGCGTGCGCGGGGTCGACGGTGCGCAGCTCGCCGACGAGCGCGCAGAGGTGCCGCGCCGACGCCTTGAACCCCGCGCTGGTCTTGCCGCCGAGGCGCCCGGCTTCGGCGAGCGCACGCTGAGCGACGGTCGCGTCGGCGACGATCTGTTCGGCGGTCCGATCCGCCGAGAACGACATCCGCGCGCGCACGCTTGGTGCAGAAGCGAAACACGCGAACGCGAGGAGGACGAGACGAGACACGTGGAGCATGGGGTCGGTTCCTCGAGGTCGCGTCGGACGCTCTCGTCGGATGCTATCACCGTCGCGCGCAACGCGCGTCGCGCTGTCACGCTGTCGCCGCGCGCGTCGACGGCAAAAGGTCCGCGGCCCGAAGACCGCGGACCCGGGAACCGGTACCCTTCGGAAGGGTCAGACACACCGGATCGCCCGCTTCGGCCAGGAAGCGAACGAGCGGCGGCAGACCGAGCCTGCGCGAGGATTCTGCATGCCTACCGTCGAGCACACGAACACAAGTCGTTTAGTACCGACCACGCGCCGCGAAGGGCGCGGCGTGCCAGTGGTATCGACGCGTGCAGAGTCCGCGAGCTCCGTCCGTCTCACCTCACGATTGGATTCCCTCACGTGACTTCGTCCAAAGCCCCCGCCCGTCGCCTGTTGATCGTCGACGACGACGAGGCGTTCGTCGCCTTCACCCGCGCCGCGCTCGAGAAGGCCGGCATGCAGAGCACCGGCGTCCGCAGCGCCGAAAACGCGCTCGAAGCGCTCCGCCGCGAGCCTGCCGGCACTTTCGACTTGATCCTGCTCGACGTGAACCTGCCTGGCGCGTCGGGCTGGGACTTCCTGCTCGACATCCGCGAGGCCGGCAGCGAGACGCCGGTGATCTTCGCGAGCTCGCGCGAGACCGTCGCGGACCGCGTGAAAGGCCTGCGGCTCGGCGCGGACGACTACCTGATCAAGCCGATCGAGTACGAGGAGCTGATCGTCCGGATCGAGACGGTGCTCCGCCGCCGCCGCGGGCTCTCCCCGATCGAGTTCGGAGACCTGCGTGTCGACACCGCGCGCCGCAAGGTCGAGCGCGGCGGCGTGTCGGTGCCGATCTCGCCGCGCGAGTACGATCTGCTGATGGCGCTGGTGCGCGCGAACGGCGAGGTCGTCAGCCGCGAGGAGCTCCTGCGCGACGTCTGGGACATCACGTTCGATCCCGAAACGAACGTGCTCGACGTCCATCTCGGTCGGTTGCGCAAGAAGCTCGACCGCCACGGCCGGCCGTTGATCCAGACGGTCCAGGGCAAGGGCTACCGCGCCGTCCGCCGCTTGCCGCAGATCGGGTAGTGACTATCGGAGCCGTAAGTCGCCGGCGCGACGCTCGTCCCTAACGTGGTCCGCGCTCGGGCGCGCGAGCAATCCCACTCTCGCGCGCTCGGTGCACTTCAAGAGGGTCAGGCCGCGGGCCACGCAAGTGGTCCGCGAGTCCTCCTCGGCTCGGTTCGCCCGAGTCCGGCCCAAGGCGGGGTCGCAAACCTCTTCCGATCCTCGTAGAGGGTGTTTCCGAGGAGCGCGTCGTGCGGCGCGCTCCTCCCGTTTCCACGGCTACGCGCGCGCGGGCTTCGCGAGGCGCAGCCGGAAGCTCGACCCGCGCGGCGAGCGCGGCTGGTACGCGATCGCGCCGCCCCACTGCTCGACGGTGGTCTCGCAGTAGAAGAGCCCGAGCCCCGCGACGCCGCGCGACGGACCGCTCTGCACGAACTTGCGGAACAGCGTCGCCCGAATCGCCTCGGGCACGCCGGGGCCGCGATCGTCGACGCGCAGCTCGACGTAGTCCGCGAGGTCCTCGAACTCGAGCTCGACCGCGTCGCCCGACGAGCTGTAGCGCAGCGCGTTCTCGAGGAGGTTCGCGAGCACGCGCTCGAGCCGGTCCGCGCGGCCGACGACCGGCAACGGCTCGCGCCGCGCCGCGATCGCGCGACAGACCAGCGCGACCGACCGGCGTTGGAAGACCGGAGCGTAGACCTGCAAGACCGAGCGCACGCACTCGACCAGGTCCGGCGCGGCCTTCGGGTCATCGGTGAAGCTCTGGATCGATTCGAGCTCGCTCGCGAAGACGTCGAGCACCTGACGGATCATCACCTCTTGCTTGCGCGATGACTCGAGCGCGAGCTCGAGCAGCCTCGACCGCGCGGGATCGTTCTCGCCGTCCTTCAGCAGCGACAGAGTCCCGACGATGCCCGCGAGCGGGCTCTTCAGGTCGTGCACGATGCAGTGCAGCAGCACTTCCTTCTTCAGGATCTCGCGATGCAGCGATTCGAACTCCAGCGTCGTCGCCCGCGCGCGCTGCAGGATCGCGCGCAGCTCGGCGTAACGCTCGTCGAGCCACTCGACGAACACGAACCGGCGCTCGCCCGGAAGCTCGTCAACGGGGTCGTCTTGTCGTTCGCCGTGTCGTTCGCCGTGTCGCTCGCTGTCGCATTCGCCGCCGCGCTCGTCGCCGCGCTCTCCACGGCGTGCTGCACGGCGCTCGGCCGCGCTTTCGTCTCGGCGTTCGCTCCGGGGATGACCGCCGAGCACCAAGGCGCTCGCCTGCAGCGGCCATTCGCGACCGTCGGACGTCACCTCGCGCCACATCAACGAACGCAGCGGCTCGCTGCGGCCCGTCGACCAGTGCTCGCGCGCTTCGGCGAGGAAGCTCTCCAGGAACGGAGGCAAGTCGTCGGGAGCGAGCTCACTCGTTCGCGCCGAGAGCCAGACCGGCGCTGCGCCGTGCATGCGCCAACGACCGTCGTCGAGCGCCTCGAGGACGGCCCACTGGAGCTTCGCGAGCAGCGCGTCGGCGATCGAGTCGGCCATGGCGTGCTGGAGACTACCCGCCGGCGGCGGCGAGGCGCCTCACCGTTCGTTCAGTCGCCGCGAGCTCGCGCTTCGTCCGCATGCGGAGCTCACGCGCGCGCCAGGATCGCCCGGCCGAGCCGCTCGAACGCGGCTTCGACGTTCGCCCCGGTCTTCGCGCTGGTCAGGAGGACGTCCCAGCCGCTCGCCGCGAGCTTCGCGAGCTCGTCGTCGCCGAGCTCCCACTGCTCGCCGAGGTCGCGCTTGTTGATCAAGAGGAGCCGCGGCACGCCGCCGACGACGGCTTCGAAGCGCTGCGCGAGCTCGAGCGTCGCCGCCAGAGTCGCCGCGCGCGTCCCGTCGGCGACGAACAGGCAGCCGTGCGCGCCGCGCAGGAACGATTCGTTGAGCTTCTGGAACTCGTCCTCGCCGTAGAGGTCCCACAACATGATCGTCAGCGCGCGACCGTCGAGCACGAGCTCCTTCTTGTCGATCTGCACGCCGATCGTCGTCTGGTAGCGCTCGCTGAAGAGGCTCTTGACGAAGCGCTGCACCAGGCTCGTCTTGCCGACGGCGAACGTGCCGAGCATGCAGACCTTCGCGCGCATCGGGCTCACGGCCTGCCTCCGACGACCGCGAGCTCGCAACCGAACGAGCCGGGGTTCAGCGCCCACAGCTTGCCGCCGTGCACCGCGTCGGCGCCGATGACGACGAAGTCGAGCTTGCAGCGCTCGAAGCGCGAGCGAGCGAACGGCGCGGCGAGCTCGGTGGTGCTCGGCGAGCCCGAGGTGACGATGCGGACCGCGACGTCGACGTCTGCCGCGCGCGCGAGGCGATCGAGCTGCTCCAGCTCCGAGCGCAACGTGTCGAGCGTCGACTGCGTCGGCGCTTCGCCGCTGCTCGGCCCAGACGCGCCCCACGAGACCCGACCGTCGAGCGCGGCGGCCGCACGGCGCACGGCTTCGAGCTCGATGTCGACCAGCGCGCTCGTGTCGAGCCGGGTCGCGTCGCCGAACGCGGTCGCGAGCGAGCGCGCGAGCACGAGCCACGCGTGCGGCGCGCGGCCGGTCAGCACGACCCGCTCGCCGGCGATCGTAGTCTCGACGCCCGGCGGCGGCGCGAGCGCCGCGAGCACTCGTTTCGCGACGATCGGCGCGTCGAGCGACGCGTACGGCTCGAACGAGAAGCTCGCGCCTTCGAGCTCGAGCGCCGCGGCCTGAGCGAGTTCCTCGGGCGTGCGCGCGAGCGGATCGCGCAGGCCGTCGAAGCTCATCCGCTCTCCGTCGCGCTCCGCGGCGAGCACGACGTACCCCGGTTCGGTGCGCAGCGCGTTCGAGAGCAGCTCGAAGCGCTCCGCGCGACGAGCGCGCGTCAGCACGCCCCACACGCCGAACAGCACCAACGCGGTGCAAACCAGCGCCAGGACGACGAACATCGCGCTCGACTTCTTCGCCTGCTCGCGTTCCTGCGCTTCGAGCGCGCGAGCGAGCAGCGGCTCGACGTCCGCGGCAATCGTGTCGTCGCTCGCGTTCTCGCCTTCGAGCTCGGCGAGCTTGGTGTGCAGCTCCTCGAGCAACGCCTGCATCCTGAGCCGCAGCTCGCGCGGCGCCTGACCGCGCACGTGCACCGCGAGCGTCAAGCGCGGGCCGCGCACGAGCTCCAGCGTCTTGTCGGCGTACTCGACGTGCTCGAGCGCCTGGTCGCTGCCCTTCGCGAACGAGTCGCCGACGAAGTCGTTGATCGCCGAGAGCATTCCCGCGACTAGATCGGGGTCCTGGGCGACGACCGCGGGGTGCGCGACGTGCTTGACGAGCAAGCCGGAGTCCGTGCGCAGGAGCAGCGCCTGCTCGACGCGGTACACCAAGCTCTTCAGCAGCACGATCTCGCCGAACGAGCGATTTGTGCGCCACGCCTCGAAGCGCCAGCCGATCGAGCGGGGGCTGAGCGAATGATCGACCGCGCGGTTCAGGCGATCGACCATCGCGGCGAGCATCGCCTCGACCGAGTTGCGGATCGCGGGCCCGATGATCGGGAAGATCGCGTCGGCGAGCGCCTTGGGGTTGCGCCGCACCGATTCCTGCACCGCAGTTTCGACCGCCGGCGCGAGCGAGCGCGCGAGACGATCGCCGCGCTTCGTCTCGATGCGGATCGCGTCGGGGAGGACTCGTCCGACGTCTTCGGCGTCCGGCTTGAGCTCGTCGACGCGTCGCTCGAGGCGCGCGAGTTCTTCCTGCTCGCGGCCGAGCAGGATGCGGCGCACCAGGTCGAGCTCTTGCTCGCGCGCCGACTCCGACTCAGGACTCTCGCTCATGCGTTCCCCGCGCATCCGCGCGGGGTGGAATCACGCCTTCGCGGACTTCTTGTCCGACAGCCGCATCGCGAGGTCGGCGAAGAGCGCCGACAGCGCAGCGCGATCGACTTTCGTGTTGTCGACTTCCTGGCGCTCCTCGACGATCTCGGTCGAGAGGTCGGTCGTCTTCGCGTCGATCTCCGCGCGCAGCGTCTTGGTCTGGTCGAGCAACTGCTGGCGCAGCTCGGCGATCGCCTTCTGGTGGTCGCTCGCGAGCGCGGCGGTGCGCTTCTCGAACGCCTTGGTCAGTTCGGCGACCTCCTTCGCGAGCTCGCGCAGCGAGCCTGACGCGTCGGCCTGCTCTTCCTTCGTGCGCTTGGCGAGCGCCTCGATCTCCTTCTTCGCGAACTGCTCGAGCGACTCCAGCCGCTTCGCCATGTCGCTCTTGACCTCGTTGAGGTCCTTCGCGAGCTGCGCCTCGATCTTAGCGAAGCGCTTGTCCGCCGTGCGCACCTGCTCGCCGAACAGGATGTCGCGCACCTTGTCGAGGTGATCGCGCTCGCCTTTTCCCGCGTCGTTCTGACTCATCGGTCTGCTCCGGCGCGCCGGGGCGCCGCTCTGCTTCCGTCCGCTGTTCGCCATTGGAACCATTCGGTAGAACCCGAGACACTAGCATACGGAGGCGGGCCCGCCCCTCGCGTTCTCACTCGCGGCACGCCGTCGTCTCGACGTACGCCGCGGAGCGCGTCGGGAGTCGCTTGCCCGCGCGCCGCGGAGCGCGCGGGCACTCTCGCGAGGCCCGCTCCGCACGGAGACTTGTCGTGTTTGAAAAGGAAGAGCGACTGAAGCGGTTCGTCGCCGAGCGCGGCGTCGACGGCGTTTGGCTGCGACGGCGCGCGAACGTCGCGTGGCTCGCCGACGGCGCGGACGTGCACGTGCTCGGCGCGAGCGAGCTCGGCGTCGCATCGCTCCTCTGGACGCCGACGAAGAAGCAAGTCTTGACCGACACGATCGAGGCCGCGCGCCTCGCCGCGGAGGAATTCGCTAGCGATTGGGAGATCGTCGCGCGCCCGTGGTGGGAGCCGTTCGCGCCGCCCGAGGGCTCCTTCGCGTGCGACTGGCCCGACGACTGCGTGCAGCCGCTGCGCGCGCCGCTGGTCGATCGCGAGCTCGACCGCGTGCGCGTGCTCGGTCGCGAGAGCGCGGAAGCGGTCGAGGCGCTGATGCGCGAGGTTCGCCGCGGCGCGAGCGAGCTCGAGGTCGCCGCGGACCTGACGGGCCGCCTGCTGGTCCGCGGCATCCGCGCGCCGGTGGTGCTGATCGCCGCCGATCAACGGATCGAGCGCTTCCGCCATCCGACGCCGACCTCGCAGCGCGTCGAGAGCACGTTGATGACGGTGCTCTGCGCCGAGCGGCATGGACTGATCGTGTGCCTGACGCGACTCGCGTCGTTCGGACCGCTGTCCGACGAGCTCGCGCGACGCCACCGCGCGGTCGTCGCCGTCGATCGCGCGCTGCACGCCGCGTCGCGGCCGGGCGCGAGCTTCGGCGCGATCTTCGCCGAGGCCCAGCGCGTCTACCGCGAGACCGGTTTCGCCGACGAGTGGCGCCTCCATCACCAGGGCGGGCCGATGGGCTACGCCGCGCGCGACTTCCTCGTGACGCCGGGCGAGACGCGGCGCGTCGCCGAGCGCCAACTGCTCGGCTGGAACCCGTCGATCTCCGGGACGAAGTCGGAGGACACGCTGCTCTCCAGCGGCGAGGTTCTGACGCGGACGGGCGCGTGGCCGGAGCTCGACGGACGGCCGGACATCCTGATCCGTTGACGCGGCGACCGTCGGCGACGCCGGAGGATGCGCTCGCTGCTCGTATCGATCCGGTTCCGAATGCGTTGAGGTCCGAAACCGCGGGTAGCGAGCGCGGTCCAGATCGGTAGCGAGAGGCGCGTCGCGGCAGACGACGCACTCCATCACCGCGGCGCGTTCCTCGCGCGTTCGCACTCGTCCGACGCTCGGCGCGCGGTGTTCGACCGGCGGGCAGTTCCATGTTCGAACGATGTGCTCTCGTCGCGGCCGCCCTCCTCGCGGGCTCCGCGCTCCCCGCTCACGCGCAGTTCACGCAGTACACGATCACCAACGTCGGTGACGCGGTCCCGGGCTCCGCGGTCGGGGTCGCCGGACTGTCCGACACCGGTTTCGTCACCGGCTGGGTCTTCACCTCGGGTCCGCTCTTCGACTCGATGGGCTTCCGCTGGTCGCCGCGGCGCACGGTGGTTCCCGCGCCGCCCGCCGGGATCGTGTGGCAGGGCTTCGAAGTCGTCGACGTCAACGACGCGGGCACGTTCGTCGGCTCGTTCGGCGAGCTCTCGGGCTTTCTCGCGCGCGGCTTTCGCTGGCGCGCGGGCGTGAGCGAGGAGTTCCTGACGCCGCTGGGCTTCCGCGCGTTTCCGACCGCGATCAACGACGCGGGCTGGATCGTCGGCTACGCCGGCGCGCAGCCCGCGGGAACTCCGGGGGCCGTCGTCTGGGATCCGATGCTCACGCCGAGCTTCGTCGCCGACCTCGGCCGCGCGACCGACATCAACGACCACGAGCAGATCGTCGGCTACCGCGTCGACGCCGCGGGCGTCCCGCGCGGGTTCCTCTACGACCACGGCGCATTGATCCCGCTCGGCAGCCTCGACCCGACCGGCCAGGGCGCGGTGTTTCCGCGCGCGCTCGACAACCACGGTCGCGTCGTCGGAACCAGCTCGATCGGCGGCCACGAACACGCGTTCCTGTGGACCGCGGCGAACGGGATGACCGAGCTCCCCGATCTCGGCATCCAGCACTTCCCGTTCAATGTCGCCGCGCTCGACATCAACGACGCGGGCTGGATCGTCGGGTACGCCCCGAACTCGAACGGCCAGGCCGACGTGCTCTGGAACCCCGGCGGCGCGGTGGTCGACCTCGAGCCGCTGATCCCCGACATCGGGCCGAGCGGCAACTGGCAGAACCTGCTCTCCGCGCTGCGGGTCAACGCGGCCGGCCAGATCGCCGGGTTCGCCTCGCACGTGCCGTCGAGCTTCCAGGGCCGGACGGTGCTGCTGACTCCGGCGGCGCTGCAGGCGAGCGCGCTGGTTCCGGGCGTCGCGGGCGAGCTCAACACGCTCGACGTCGGCGGCGCCGAACCCGGCCAGATCGTGTACCTCGCCGCGGACCACGACGACCCGCTCGATCGCGGCTACTTCACGCTCGCGACGTGCGAACCTCTCGGCCTCGCGATGGACGCGCCGCGCGTGTTCGCGACCGCGACCGCCGACGGCGCGGGCCACGCGAGCTTCCAGTGGGTCGCTCCCGCCGGCCTCGCCGGCGCCGACCTGCGCTTCCAAGCCTTCCAACGCGGGGCGTGCCGCGTGAGCAACGTCGTGCGCGCGACGCTGTGACCTCGTCGGTCGCGGCGGAGAGGTCGAGCCGAGCGTCGGCTACCGCGAAGTCCGCAGGCGCCCGGCGAAGAGCACGTCGATCGTCCGTCGGTTCCCGAGCAGCCGATCGCGCGCCGCCCGCTCCGCGCGGTTGTTCGCTCTCCATCGGCTCGCGCGCGACCGGTCTCTCGCCGTCGGCTCCCGCGCGGTCGAGCGAATGCCGTCGGTTCCGGCGCGGCCGAACGCGCGCCGCCCGCTCCGCGCGGTTGTTCGCTCTCCATCGGCTCGCGCGCGGCAGGTCGCTCGCTGTCGTCGCCCGCGCGGTCGAGCGAAGGCCGTCGGCTCCGGTGCGGCGGGTCGCTCGCCTCCAGCTCTCCCGCGGCGGGCCGCAGAAAGCGTCGCTGCGACTTGCTAGCCTGTGCGCTCACTCCCCGCACCCACATAGCCATGCGCACGAACTTCCTTATCGCCCTCGCCCTGCTCTCTCTCCCCTTCGCCCAAGCGTGCCAATCGACGACGACGACCACGCCCGCGACGACGCCGATCGACGCGAGCAGCGAGGAGTACTCGATCTACAAGCGCGTGATCGAGGACGTCTGCCAACCGGTCGAGAGCATGCCGGTGCTCAACATCACCGTCCCGAACCACCTGCACGACCCCGCTTCGGACGTGCCGTACAAGTTCGTCCGCGACAACACCAAGCTGACGCAGAAGTCGACGCTCGACGACTTCTGGAACAAGAACCAGGAGCCCGCGGACCTCGACTACAAGCTCGACCTGGTCCACGGCAACGTCTACATCACCGAGGCGCAAGCGCCGCGCGTGCCGACGTACCCGGGCTACGTCGAACTCTCGCGCATCGGCTTCAACGCCGATCACACGCAAGCGATCGTCTACTGCGGTCACGTGTGGACGCTTTCGGGCTCGCAAGGTCGCGCGTGGTATCTCGTGCTCGGCAAGTCGGCGAGCGGTTGGGCGGTCACCAGCAAGCTGCCGTCGCACCGCACGAACCCGGCGAATTGATCGAAGCTTGATCGAGGCCGAGAGCGTGGTTCCGCGCCATCGTCCAAACTGACGCGCCCCACGCCATGTCGATCAAGATCCTCTCTGACTTCGACGGTGTCTGGACCAACCAGGCGTTCGAGGCCGAGCACGTCAAGCTCTACGTCGCCGCCGAAGCCGCGCGGCTCGCCGACATCGACGCCGAGCGCGCCAGGAGCGACTTCCTGCACTTCGAACGCGCGGTCAAGAGCACGCCCGAGCGCTTCGGTTGGGCCCCCGACGGCCGGATCACGGCGTACGTCGACGAAGATCCGTTCTGCGAGCCGAACTCGATCACGTCGTACATCGACAGCGAGCGCGACGATCCGCGCACGCACGTCTACCGCGAGGCGATCCTCGACTCCGGCTTCGCGACGCTGACCGCGTTCGGCGACCACTGCTTCCACGCGGCGACGCATTCCTTCCGCCGCGAGCATCCGCCCGCGCTCGTGCCGCGCGCGGTGCTCTCGCTCGAAGCGCTGCGCCGCGCCGGCGCGGAAATCGTCGTCGTCTCGAATTCGCCGCCCGAGAAGATCATCGGTTGGTTCCGCGAGGCCGGCGTCGACGCTGGCGAGCGCGCGACCCACGCGCTGCGCGTCCGCGGCTCGGCGGGCAAGTTCCTGCTCGGCCCGAAAGGCGACTCGATCACCGTCGGCGGCCGCAAGATCGTCGTCGACCGCCCGCGCTACGCCCAGGTGATCGAGGAAGAGCGGCCGGAGCTGGTCGTCGGCGACGTCTTCTCGCTCGATCTCGCCTTGCCGCACGTGATGCGCATGCAGGGCCATCCGGCGGCTCCGCGCGAGCTCGTCCTGCGCCGCCACGGCCACACGCCGAGCTGGGTGCTCGACACCCGCGCCGACGGAGCGATCGACCGAATCATCGACGACGTCGCCGATCTGCTTGCCGTCGTCGAGCGCCGCCGCGAAACTCAGCGGCGATGACCAGCGCTCTTCCCCCGGCACACTCACGCGAATACCGGCTGCGGCGCTTCTGGAACTGGTTCCCCCTCGGGGTGACCTACGCGCTCCTCTACATGGGGCGTTACAACCTGACCGTCGCGAAGACGTCGCTCGGCAGCTTGATGTCGAAGGAAGACTTCGGCGACATCTTCGCGGTCGGCACGTGGGTCTACGGGCTCTCGTTCCTGCTCAACGGCCCGCTGACCGATCGCATCGGCGGGCGGCGCGCGATGCTGATGTCGGCGACCGGCGCGGGCATCGTCAACCTGGCGCTCGGCGCGTTCGTGCAGCACGCGCTCGGTTCGCAGAGCGCGCTCTACTGGCCGACGCTCTGCCTGTACGCGGTCAACATGTACTTCCAGAGCTTCGCCGCGGTCGCGATCGTCAAGGTCAACGCGCACTGGTTCCACGTGCGCGAGCGCGGCGGCTTCAGCGGCATCTTCGGCACGATGATCGCGTCGGGGATCTTCCTCGCGTTCACGGTCAACGGTTGGATCCTCGACTTCACGCGGCCGACGGGCGGCGTCGACGAGACGTGGTGGGTCTTCTACGCGCCGGGCGCGTGCCTGCTCGCGATGGTGATCGTCGAGAGCTTGTTGCTGCGCGACACGCCGGGCCTTGCGGGTCACGCCGACTTCGACACAGGCGACGCGGTGACTGCGAAGGAGGGCGAGGTGCTCTCGGGTTGGCAGCTCACGCTGCGAATCCTGACGCACCCGGTGCTGATCGTGATCGCGCTGATCGAGTTCTGCACCGGCGTGCTGCGCCAGGGCGTGATGAACTGGTTCCCGATCTACGCGAAGGAGGTGTGGAAGCTCGAGAGCGCCCACCCGCTGCGCACCGGCTCCTGGGAGCACGCGGGCGGCGTGTTCGGGCTCGTCGCCGCGCTGGTGATCGGCGTCGCGATGATCTGGAGCGGCACGCGGATGCAAGGGCGCACGCGGCGGCTCGCGATCACGCTCGGCACGGTCGTCGCGCTCTTCCCGTTCGCGTTCGGCGGCGGTTGGGGCGGCTTGCTCTTCGTCGCGGGCGTGATCGGCGGCAATCTCGCGGGCTTCTGCTCCGATCTGTTCTTCCAGAGCAGGCGCGGCCCGTCGGCGGCGTTCTTCTACGCGCTCTGCGCCGTTTGTGTCGGCGTGATGATCCTGACGCTGACGCCCGATCCCGAGCATTGGCAAGCGCTCGCCGTCGCGGTCTTCCTGATCAGCATCAGCGTGATCGGCACGCACGGCCTGCTCTCCGGCACTGCGTCGATGGACTTCGGCGGACGGCGCGCCGCGGCGACCGCGACCGGCGTGATCGACGGCTTCGTCTACCTCGGCACCGGACTGCAAGCGCTCGTGTTGGGGCACCTGACGACGAAAGATTGGAAGTTCTGGCCGCTCTTCCTCCTTCCGTTCGCGATCATCGGGTTCCTCCTCTGCCTGCGCATCTGGAACGCGAAGCCGCGCTCCGGCGGCGGGCATTGAGCATCCCGTGAAACGCAAACCGATCGACAGGAACGCGCGCGCCGAGCGCAAGACGATCGACCGAGCGCTCTCGCGGCTCGGCCTCTGCTCGCGCACCGAGGCAGTCGAGTTCGTGCGCGCCGGCCGCGTGCGCGTCAACGGGCTGGTCGTGCGCGATCCGGAGCGCTGGGTCGTGCCCGAGCGCGATCGCATCGAGCTCGATCGCGAGCAAGCGAAGGAGCGCGCGAAGCTCTACGTCGCCCTACACAAACCGGTCGGCTACGTGACCACCCGCAGCGATCCCGAGGGCCGCAAGACGGTGTACGACCTGCTCGGCGACCTCGGCGCGTGGCTCGCGCCGGTCGGACGGCTCGACCGCGACACCTCGGGTCTCCTGCTCTTCACCAACGACACCGATTTCGCCGCGCGCCTGCTCGAACCGACCTCGCACGTCGCCAAGCGCTACCGCGTCGAAGCGCGCGGCCGCATCGACGACACCGAGTTCGAGCGCCTGCGCCGCGGCGTCGAGCTCTCCGACGGCCGCACGTTGCCCGCGCGCGTCGCGCTGCTGCGCCGGTCGAAGGAACGCACGCTCTTCGAGCTCACGATCACCGAAGGCCGCAATCGCCAAGTCCGCCGGATGCTCGAAGCGATCGACAGCAAGGTCCTGAAGCTCGCACGCGTCGCGTTCGGCTCGCTCGAGCTCGCCGACCTCGCCCCAGGCGCGCACCGCGAACTCCTGGCCCGCGAACGCAACGCGCTGCGCCGCTAGCCGTCCGAAGCAGGGCGCGCTCGACGCGCGCTTCAGCACACGGACGGGCTGTGCCGCTAGGATCCGTCGGCCGATGAGCGCGCTCGCGGATCCCAGTGCGTCGAACGGGCTCGGAGCAGCGGGCTGGATCTTCCTCTGCGCCGTGTTCGTGCTACCGCGCGTGGCGGGATCGATCGGAGTTCACTCCGGCGGGATCGAAGGACCGGTCACGATGCGGCGGGCGGTGATACCGTGGATCGTCGCTCTCGTTCCGGAGTTGGTGCTCGCGTGGATCGCCATGCGCTCGGAGCGCCTCGAGTTCTGGCGTGAATTCGGTGCAGACGCGCGCTCGATTCGCCTCGCCGCGTTCACGCTCGCCGCCTTCCTGGTCGTCGGCTGGTATGGGTTCCGTGTCGCCCTGCGCAACGGCAAGCACCGCTTGTTCGACTGGGCTCCGCGCAATCGACGTGACCTGCGCGAGTGGTGGGTCGCTGCGCTGCTGCTCGGCATCGGCTGCGAGCTCGTCTATCGCGGGGCCCTCTTCGCGATCTTGCTGAAAGCGACCGGAGCAGAATCGACCGCGTGGCTGCTCGCTTCGATCGCGTTCGGCGTCGCGCAGGTGCGTCAAGGGGCAGGCGCCGTGCTCACGGTGACGCTGTTCGGGCTCCAACTCCAGTTGCTCGCGAACCTCAGTGGTTCGCTCCACCTCTCGATCGCCGTCGCGTACAACGCGCTCTACGGAACGATCGTCGGTCGCGAGCTGGCGCGCTCGCGCGCCTGAGAGCGTTCGACGAGCCCGCGGCAGCGGAGCGTGCGTCGAACGAGCGGTAGCGCTGAGCGCGATCGCTCGACGCGTCGCCGGGTCTTGCTTCGCTCCGACGAAACAGGAACGCGCGGCCACCCTACGCGCTGGAGAGTCGACTCGCCCCGCCGCTCCTCCGTCGCCTTCGTCTTTTTGCGGGAAGCTCCGTCATGTTTCGATTGGCTGGTCTCGTGATCGTGTGCGCCTCTGTCGTTGCCGCGTCTTCGCCACGTTCCGCTGCGCGGAGTCTCAACGTCGACTACGGATCCGCGTTCGGCACGCCGAGCGCAGTCCCGCGGGGCGGCCAATCGAGCCGGGCATCGGAACGCCGTCGACTCCAACGGGCTTCCGTTTCCGCTGCTGAGCGACATCCGCGTCGCCGCCGGCGTCGACCTGAGCGGCTGGACGCTGCACTCGCTCACGGCCGTCTCGGACGACGGCAAACGCGTGTGTGGCTACGGCACCGATCCGAAGGGCGAGTTCGAGGCGTTCTTCGCGCGACTGGCCGACTCGCGCGAACCGACTCGGGCGACATGGCGCGCGGAGCGGACGCAATGCGCGGTCCGCGCCGCGCAGCGCGGCGCCGGTCGCACGCGCGAGCACAGGTGCTCGCGCTACGCGACTTCGCGGCGGCCCAGCGCGCGCAGCGCCGCGCGGAGCTTTTCGGCCGCCGCGTCGAGCGCCTTCGGGTCCGGATTCGGGTCCGCCTTCGCGAAGTCGAGGTCAGCGATCCCTTGCAGCGGCACGAGGTGCAAGTGCACGTGGCGCACTTCGAGGCCGACGATCGCGAGGCCGACCTTCTGCGGCGCGAACGCGTTCTGGATCGCGCGCGAGACGATTTGGCTGACCGAGAGGACGCGGTTCGCGAGCTCGGGCTCGAGGTCGATCCAGTAGTCGACCTCCCTGCGCGGCACGACCAGCGTGTGGCCCGGACGGATCGGCCGCACCGTCAGGAAGGCGACGACGTGCTCGTCCTTCCACACGAAACGACCGGGGATCTCGCCTTGGATGATGCGGGTGAAGATGGAAGCCATCGGGTTTTCGGGGCGGTGCTAGATTGAAGTCGCGGGCGGGTCCACCGCTCGATTCCACACATGTTCGCGTCCTCTATCCCCTATTGCTATGAGCTTCGATATCGAACCCGGGTACGCCGTCGGCTGTACGGTCAACTCGCACCGCCAAGGTTGGGACGGCACGATCTGCAGCAACGCATCGAGTTGGTCGTGCGGCGCCAAGCAGGACTTCCGTGACGACTATTGCTCGCGCGGCGATCGGCGCTGCTTCCACGTCAATCTCTTCGCGGAAACGAGCCCGAACCTGCTCGTCCCCGACGACGGCATCGGTTGGATCCTCGAAGACGATCCGCACCTGCTCGACGATCAGATCCTGATCCTCTGGGGACGCCAATTCAGCGAGCCCGGTGGCATCGCCGAGGGTTGGGGCACGCCGAAGCTCGTGTTCGGCGCGTATCGCATCCAGAAGATCGAGCGCTTCGAGAACGGACGGCGCTTCGACTGGCGCATCGTTCCGTACCCCGACGGTTGGTGTCGGATGACGCCGCTGAAGCTCGAGATCCCGCGCTTCCAGCACCTCCCCGGCCCGTACATCAAGACCGTCGAGCGCGTGTCGGTCGAGCGCGTGTTCAAGCAAGGCCAAGACGCCGCGCACGCCGGCATCGCATGGCAGACGCCGACCGACGAGCAGCGCTTCGCGAACTTCGCGCGCAATCTTTCCGCGTGGTTCGACACCGCTGCGAGGCGCCTGAGGAAGCCCGCGAACGGCCCGAGAGCGCTGAAGGCGCGCGCCAGTCGCTTCGGCGCCGCGAGCACGACGTTCAAGCGCTTCGCGGAGGCGGTGAAGAGCGAAAGCCCGACCGGCGCTCCCGCCGGCGAAGCCCACGTCGCCGAAGTTCCCTCCGAAATGTCCGCGAGCGAATCGACGCCGGGCACGCAGCTCGCGAGCGCGATCCCGATGCTCGAACCCGCGCGGGCCGCGCTCTCGCAGCTCTCCCTCGTCGAGCCGACCAAGCGCGAGTGGATCGTCGCGCGCCACGGCCAAGCGACGTTGACCAAGATCTCGGTCGGGACGCTCACCAAGCCGCTCTTGATCCTGCGCGGCAATCCGGGCGTCGGGAAGAGCACGCTCGCGCTCAATTTGATCGACGATCCGACGCGCGAGCGCACGCTCGTCGTGCCGGTGTCGTCGACTTGGCGCGGTCGCGAGGACCTGCTCGGCTACGTCAATCCGATCCACAACACGTTCGAGCCGACTCGCTTCACGAACTTCCTCCACCAAGCGGCGCGCGCGTGGGAGCACGGCGACAAGCGCGTGTTCCTGGTCGTGTTCGAGGAGTTCAACCTGAGCCAGCCCGAGTACTGGCTCTCCGACGTCATGGTGCGCTCGCAGTTCCCGGCGAGCGCACGCCGCGATCGCACGCTCGAGCTCGGCGGCCAAGGCGTGCGCGGTTGGCCGGTCACGGAAGCCGCGGAGCTCTTCCTCTCGCCCGCCGCGCGCTTCGTCGCGACGATCAACAACGACCACACGACTCGCCCGCTCTCGCCGCGCGTGCTCGACCGCGCCGCGGTCGTCGAAGTGACGATCGATCCGCGCCACGCGGTGCAGCAAGCCGGCTTGACGCTCGACGAAGAGCAGATCGAGGCGATCGGACGACTCGATTTCATCACCAGCCTGAAGGGCGCGACGTTCTCGCTGCGCAGCGCGCTCTCGCTCAAGGCGTGCGCGGACGATCTTCCGGGGCTCGGCATCGATCTGTGGGGCGCGATCGATCTCGTGCTCGTGCAGGAAGTGCTGTCGAAGGTGCGCTTGCTCGTCGGCGATCCCGCCGACCTCAACATGGTCGAGCGCTTGAAGGACTGGTCCGAGCGCGAGGGCCGCGGCAAGAACCTGCCCGAGTGCGCGCGCTTGATCGCGAGCTGGGAAGAGACGCTCCAGGAAGGCCTCGACGTCAGCCAAGCATGAGACGCACGAACGAGCTGTTCGTCGAGCGCATCGTCGCCGACCTGCGCGCGTTCTCGTCGGACCTCCTCGAAACCGGCCTCGCGACGAGCGGCCGCATCGAGGCCGGAGCTCCGCGCGCACAGGGCATGCGCGCGGAGCTCGGTGGAGCGCACGCGCTCGCGTCGCTGGTGCCCGGCCTGCTCGCCGACTTGGCGACGCGCGACGATCCGACGCGCATCGAGGAGCACGAAGTGACGACGCCGTTGCGCGCCTCGCTCTCGCGCCGACCGTGCGATTGGGTGCGCGTCGGCCCCCGCATCCTACCGAAGCGTTGGAGTCGCCTCGTGCCGGTGCCCGAGCCCGACTTGCCGGCGTTGCGCTGGCTGATTCGCCAGTTGCGCGACCGCGGCGAGAAGCTCGAAATCGTTCGCGAGCGTGTCGCCAAGCAAGTCGCCGACGCACGCATCGCCCGCGCGGGCGCGTCGCGCTTCGCGAAGAGCGACGAGCTCGCGCTCGATCTCCTGCGCGCACGACTCGACGAAGCCGCGCTCGTGCTCGTGCGCGCCGAGGACCTCGTGCGTCGCCACGCGGGCCGCAACCTGCAACCGTCCGCATCGCCGCCGTCGCCGTATCCCGGCACTCCCGCGTGGTCGAGCTTGCGCCGCCAAGCGACGTTCTGGTCCTCGCCGTCGAGCTTCTTGCCGGGCTACGTGCGCTCGCTCTTGCACGACGCGGTCGCCGCGGCCGACGTGCCGTATCTCTACCAGCGTTGGTGCGGCTTGAAGCTCCTCCAAGCCTTCGACGCGCGCGGCTGGACGACCCGCGGCGACGCGACGGGCGCGCTGTTCCTCGCGGGCAAGATCGTGCTCGAGCGCGGCGCCGCGACGATGGATTTGTGGGTCGAACCGCGACTGACGCGCTATCGCGACAACCCAACCGGCTTCCACTGCATCCGCGGCGACGACGTGACGCCCGACTTCATGCTCGTCACGCCGGGCCCGTACGGCCGCGACGCCTTCGTGCTCGACGCGACGCGCGCGATCGATCGCAAGGCGCTCGAAACGAAGGATCGCTACCTGGCGATGATCGCCGCCAACACGCCGGGCTTCACCGCCGGCGTCCCGGTGATCCGCCACCCGGTCCGCGCGTGGGCGTGCGCGCCGTTGCTCGCCCAGCACTGCACCCTCTTCCGCGCCGACGGCAAGACCGGCTGCATCCCGATGCATCCCGTCGATTGGTCGCCCAAGCCTCTCGAGGGCTGGATCGGCGATGTCGTCAAGTACGCCAACGCGTGGGCGAGGCGCTAGGAACCTGGCTCGGCCCCCGAGAGCTCACCCTGTGACGTCGAGCTCGCCTCTGCCGTCCTCGAACTCGCGGGGGTCGAGCCTGGCTCCATACCGCGCCTCGCCCGCCTTCGAACCCAAACTCGCGAGGTTGGAGCCTGGCGTCGGACTCGAAAACCGCGGAGGCGAAACGGACCTCGAGCTCAGGACAAGACGAGGAACGCCGCATCCGGATGCCGGTCGAACTCCTCGAGTTCGGTGCGATGCTCGAGCAAGAGCGCCAGTGCCTCGTCCGAACTGCAGTTCCCGCGACGAATCCAGACGACCTTGGGCGGGTGGCCAAAGACGAAGCTCCGCTGATGGAAGTCCGCGTCTTTCGAGACGATCACGAACCCATGTCGACGCGCGTACTCCCAAATCGCCTCGTCGCTCTGCTTCGCGAAACCGAGTTCACGGACGTGCGCCGTGCCCGGATAGAGCCGATCCAACTCCGCGACGAGCTTCGATGAGAGGTTCTGGTCGAGCAGCAGCTTCACGCCGACTTGCCCAACAGCCTCCGCTCACGATCGGCGGCGAACGCCAAGCAAGCACGGATGTCCTCGCGCACGAGTTCCGGGAAGTCGCCGAGGATCTGGTCCTCGGTCATGCCCGACGCGAGGTAGTCGAGCACGTCGTAGACGGTGATACGCATCCCGCGAATGCAGGGCTTGCCGCCGCGCTTGTCGGGCTCGATCGTGATGATCTTCGAGTAGTCCACGGGAACAGTGTAGGCCCGGGAGGCATCGCGGGCCAGGGAGCGCGTCGCACCCGCGAATCGACTCGGGCCTCGCCAAACCGCCGGGCCCGTACGGCCGCGACGCCTTCGTGCTCGACGCGACGCGCGCGATCGATCGCAAGGCGCTCGAAACGAAGGACCGCTACCTCGCGATGATCGCCGCCAACACGCCGGGCTTCACCGCCGGTGTCCCGGTGATCCGTCACCCGGTCCGCGCGTGGGCGTGCGCCCCGCTGCTCGCCCAGCACTGCACCCTCTTCCGCGCCGACGGCAAGACCGGCTGCATCCCGATGCATCCCGTCGATTGGTCGCCCAAGCCTCTCGAGGGCTGGATCGGCGACGTCGTCAAGTACGCCAACGCGTGGGCGAGGCGCTGAGCGCCAGGCTCGCGTCCCGAGAACTCGACCAGCGGCGGCGAGCGCGACTCTGCCGTCCGCGAACGCGCGGGTCGAGCCCGGATCCGTACGGCAGCACCCCGTACCGCTGCCGCAGCGCACGCGATACGGTGACGCGATGACGTCGAGTTTCTGGGAACACCTCAGCGACGCGCTGCGCGGCTCGCTCCGAGCCGAGTCCTCGCGCGAGACCGAGAGCGCCTTGGAGGCGGCAGCGACCTCGGAGCGAGACCCGGTCGCCGCGATGCCGTTCGCGTTGGCGGCGCTCGCACACCCGCAACCGCGCATTCGCGACGCAGCGATCGAGTCCGTGTGTTCGCTCGCAGCGGCGATTCCGCCCTCGCGACTCCCCGAGCTCGAGCGCTTCGTTCGCGAACCTACGTGGCGCAGCGCGTCGTGGCTCGGCATGACGCCCGAAACACTGCGCCTCGCGACGTGGCCGACTCCCGTCTGGGCTCTGTTCACGATGCACGGGAATGGGTAGGTACGGGAGCTTGCGGTCGAGCGCCTGGAGTCCGCGGCTGCGACCCAACACGCGCTGCCGTACCTCGTGCTGCGCGTGAGCGATTGGGTTCCGGCGGTCCGCCGTCGCGCCGCTGCCACGCTGGATTCGCTGTTGGAGAGCGCGCCGGCCGAAGTCTGGGTCGAGGTGCTCGGGCTGGTCGCGACGATTCGCGATCGAAGCCGCGCGGAGCACGAGGAGTTCGTCGGTCGCTTGAAGGCTCGACTCGCGCGTGAGGACGCCGGGCCCGCCCTCGCGAAAGTGCTCTCGTGGTCGGATCGCGCCGCTCGTCACTTCATGCGGTCTTTTATCGCGAGCCCGTCGACCGTACTCGGCGTCGCGCGGACGAGAGAACTCGTGGCCCATCCCGACCCGGCCACTCGGCAGTTCGCGGTACGAGATCTCCTGGATCGACTCGACGGCGCGGCTCGAGTGGAGCTCGTCGAGACGGCGCGACGCGATCCGTCCACGATGGTCAGGCGAGCCGTGCTCGTCGGAGAACTGCGGCTGGCGGACGACGCTCGTTCGAACGCGCTGCGGAGCTTCCTCCTCGACCCGAGCGCGACGATTCGCGCCACCGCTCGCTTCTACCTGCGCGAAACGAGCGCGCCGCCGTTCGATGCGTACGCGTTCTACCGAGATCGGGTTCGAACCGATCCGACGGCGGCGGCCTTGCTTGGCGTGGGCGAGACCGGGACGCGAGCGGACGTCGGAATGCTCCTCGCCCGTTTCGAGCAGGCTCCCAGCGTTGCCGTTGCTGCAGCCGCGGTCAGCGCGATCGCGGCACTCGATCGAACGGCGAGAGTCGAGTGGCTCGAGTCGCTGCTCGCTGACCCGCGTCCGCGGGTTGCGCGCGCGGCGTGTACCGCATTGCTCGCGTCGGGAGGCGCGTTCTCAGTCGCTCGCGTGCGTCGCTCGCTCGACGAGCGCCGCCACCCTCATACGGCGCGACTGGCCATCCGCCTGCTCCTCGCGCAAAGTCGTCTCGACGCGCTTCCGGAAGCGCTTCGAGGTGTAGTCCACGGCGATCCGATCGTCGTCGCTCGCTCGACGGCATTCCTGACCGAAGCGCTGAGATCGGTGCGCGTTCGCGAGCCGTTCCCGGAGCAAGCCGCGGAATTCGAGCTCGCATGGACCGAGACCGCGAGTCGGTTGCCCGAGGAGCTCGCGGACCGCGTCCGAACGTGGTTCGGCCGGTAGGTCGCGAAGCCGACACCTCGGCGATCCTCCCACCAGTGTGGTTGTCGTCCGCGAGCGCTCGATGACGCGCGTGGACCGAACCTCGCGAGTACGTCCCCGACAGGCCGGCCCGCACCGCTGGCGTGCGCGCAATCCGACACCTGCGGTTACCTTGAGCTCGACACTCGATGCTCGCATTCCACGCCGCCGAATCGAGACCGGGCGCCACCTCTCGAGGTGACGCCCGGTTGAAGCGAACGGAGCTCGCTCAGCCGATCACGGCAAGATCGCGAAGTAGAGCGCGTTGCTCAGGCCGACGCCCGTGCCGTCCGGGTGCGACGGGTCGCGCATCCAGAATTGGCCGTGGACTTGGCTGCCGGCGCCGAGGCCCTGCGACGCCATGTACGCGTGGCTGAAGAAGAACGAGTACGTGCCCGAGCAGTCGTTCGGCGGCGGATTGCCGCCCGAGTTCTGCGGAGGCAGGCGCTTCAGCGGCGGCTTGATGCAGAGAGTGCCGCCGAGGAACGGCGCGGCGCTCGGCACCGTGCCCCAGAAGAAGATGCCGTTCTTGTTGTTGATGCACTGCGTCGCCGAGAGCGTGAACGTGTCGGCGCCGCTCAGGATCGGCAAGCCCGTGAAGCCGACGCTCGGCACGCAACCCTTGCTGTTGGTCTTGCCGACGCAGTACGCGGACGGATTCGTGCCGCCCGCGACGATCTGGCCGCGGATCTCGCCTCCCGGGAAGTTGCCCGAGTGGATGTTGAAGTACCAACCGCCGCCGAGCAGCGTCGCTTCGTCGGCCGCCGCGTAGTTCAGCGTGCCGCTCTTCGAGTTGCCGGTCGGAAGCCCGAGCTTGACCGGCCCCGCGACGCCGACCGCGCCCGCGTGGATGTGCGCGTTGATCTCGACGGCGCTGAGCCCGTCGAACGTCAGGCTGTAGAAGAGCGAGTCCGCGACCGTGTCGATCATCAGGTACGCGGAACCCTTCGCCGTCGAGGCGTTCGGCGGCGTTTCCTGCGCTCCGTCGAGGTCGGCGCGCATGAACGCGAGGCTGTCGCTGCGCAGCACCTGTCCGCGGATCTCGCCCGCGCCGAAGTTGTTCGAGTGGATATTGATGTACCAGCCGCCGCCGATCAGCGTCGCTTCGTCGGCCTCGGCGTAGACGAAGCTCCCGACCTTGTTCGCGCCGAGCGGCAGACCGACCTTCACGCCGCCGCTGACGCCGACCGGACCGGCGTGGAAGTGCGCGTTGTTCTCGGGCGCGCTGAGTCCGGTGAACGTGATCGAGTACGACGCCGTGTTGGTCGCGCGATCGACGAGCACGTACGCCGTGCCGGTCGCGGTCGACGGGTTCGGCGGCACCTCTTGCAGGCCGTCGAGATCGGCGCGCATGCAGACGACCTGCGCGGAGGCGGTCGACGCGAGCGCGGCGAGCACGCTCGCGAACACGCACTGCTTGAAGGAAGGAATGGAGAGGCTTCGCATGGTGATGAGCTCCTGACTCGAAGGGCGGGGGGGACGGAAAGCGGACGTGACGCTCGAAAGCGGCGGCCGGAGCGGCGGGGACGAGCTCCTGCGCTCGCCCTCGACTCTCCGGTCCGACGCTCGGACGGACTGTTCGGAACCGCGCACCGAAGTCGCCCGCTGGGATTGCGCCCGACGCGGCGTCTTCGCTGCGGGCGGCGGGTGCATGCCGGTCGTGCACGACGCTCGTGCATGCAGTTCGTGCATGACGCCCGGTGCACGCCGTTCTTGCACGCCGGCCGATGCGCGACGGTCGTGCGCATCGGGGGCCCGTTCGGACCTCGCGAACACACGACCGTGCCTCTACGAGCGCCGCGGGCGAGCGGATGTTTCGATCGAACTTCCACGCGTGCAGCGACGGTCCGGTCGCGCGAGCGAGATTCTTCAAAGGTGGTGGCGTGAAGTCGCTCGCCAAGCGCGGGCCCGGCGCGTGACCCCGCCGTGCGGACCGCGCCGACGGAAAGTTCGCGAGGGCGACTCGACCTCGCGGCGCTGGCACGCCATTCGTCAGCGCGCGGCGAGGCGCCAGGAGCCTGCTCGACCCCCGTGAGTTCGATCCACGCCGTCGAGCGCGCCTCCGCCGTCCACGAACTCTCGAGGTCGTGCCTGGCTTCCGTACCGTCGGCGACCGCAGACACCCTCCCGCAACGAGCCACCGCCATGACACGACGCCCCGCGCTCGCACGATCTCGCGCTTTCGGCACCGCGCTCCTGGTCGCTTCGTCGCTGGTCGCGTGCGGCGGTTCGGGCGGCGGCGACGGCGCGGTGTCGCCGGGCGCGAACGCGACCGGAACCGTCGTCGATGGGTACGGGTTGGTCGCGAGCCGTGCGCTCGCCGTCGACGACCAGGGCGCGGTCTACGACGGAGCGGGCGGCGGCATCTTCACGCTCCAGCACACGCCGGGCGATCCGCTCGCGCCGCTCGCGCTCGCCGCGCCGGAGACGATCGTCACGCACGGGTTCGTGCGCGAGCTCGCGCTCACCGCCGAGCACGTCTACGCCGCGACGTGGCGCAACGGGCTGGTCGTCGTCCGACGCTCGAACGCGCAGATCGTCCATGCGACGCCGCTCGCGGGCACCGAGGGCGCGAGCGCGGTCGCGGTACTCGACGGCGACGCGGTGCATTGCCCGGGGAAGCGCATCGTGATCGTCGGCACCGACGACGCGGACGGCGGTCAGCCGGCGCCCGCGCCGTCGGGCGGGCGATTGCTGATCCTCGAGCACGACGTCGCGAGCGACTCGCTCGCGTTGCGCGCCTCGTTCGAGCTCGGCGCGACCGTGCAGAGCGTCGCTGCGAGCGTTGCGATCGCTCCGCCGCCTTCGGGAACGAACGATGCGAGCTTCACCGTGCTCGTCGGCGCCGATTGCGCGCAACTCGGCGGCCAACGTGGCTCGTTGCAGCGACGCGACTTCTCCTATCACTGCTCGAGCGGTGTGCTGGTCGTCACCGAAGATGCGGTCACGGCGTGGCCGGGCGCGACGAGCTCGCCGCAGTGCATCGTGCGCGACATCGAGATCGACGACGCGAAAGCGCGCGCCTACGTCGCCGCCTACTCGCGCGGCGTGTTCGCGTTCGACGTCGCGAACGGCGCGCTGAGCGAGGACGCGAGTCCGAGTTGGCCGCTGGTGATGCGTGACAACCAGGGCAGCCAGCGCGAAGCGTACGCGAACGTCGTCGCGCTCGATCCGGCGCCGGAGGTCGCGCCGGGCGCGGGCGGCAGGCTCTTCGTCGGCTGGGGGCGCAGCTTCGAGGGCGAGTGGCAGTACTTCGGCGATTCGTCGCGAGCCGAATGCGCGACCGCTCCGGCGATGCTCGCGTCGAACTCCGCGCACGGCGTCCACGCGTTCCGACTCGACACCAACGAGGATCCGCTGCCGGGGCTCGCGGGCGTCAACGGACCGACCGGCGAGATCGTGTACTCCCCGCCCGCGCCGCACGACTTCGACGGCGTGTCGGCGATGCACGTCGCGCGCTACGGCTCGAGCTCCGAGCTCTTCCTCTACGCCGCGACCGACACGCGCGGGTTCGCGGTGATGCGCTCGACGCTGTTCGGGACGACGTGGAGCACGTCAACCGAGGCGCGTTGGGACAGCGAGGATCCGGGCAAGGTCGCGCTCTCGGCGCACGATCACTCGGTCGTGTTCGAGGACGGCGCCGGCACGTACCTCTACGTCGCGACGGAAGACGGCGTGGCGACGTTCGATCTCGCGGAGCGGCTCGCCGATGCGCGCTGCGCGGGCGGGAGCTTGGGCACCGTGCCGGCGCCGTGCACCGAGCCGCGCGGAGCCGTGACCCTTACCGCGTTCCTCAATCCGAACGGGCGTCTGCTCGCGGCGACGCAGCTCGGCGCGCCGTCGCTCGAAGGCGGCTTGCAGGTGTTCGACGTCTCCGCGCCGTCGACGCCGATCCCGCTCGGCTTCGAGCTCCAAAAGGGCGGCCGCGGCTTCGCGGTCGCGGCGGCGCTCGGCGCGTGGAGCGGGACCAAGCCCGCGGACGCGGATCGACGTCGCTGGGTGTTCACGACGCAATCGGACGGCCTCGACGTCGCTGCGTCGTTCACCGTCAAGCTCTTCGATCTCGGCACGCAGAACGACCCGCACGATCCCGATTGCCCGCCGCCGTGCACGCCCGCTGCGCTCGCCGCGACGTGGCAGGACGCGCCGGCGTCGGACTTGCTCGAAGGGATCGCGCTCGCGGAGGTTTCGGACGGTCGCGAGCTCGCCGTCTACGTCCCCTACGGCGTCAACGGCGACTCCACGGGTTCGCTCGCGAGCGCGCGCGCCGGCGTCGTCGTGTTGCGCGTCACGCTCGACGGCGCGGGTCAGCCGCACTTCAGCAAGGTGCAGAAGACGGTCGACTTCCTCGGCGTCGATCCGAAGTTCAAGGCCGGTCGCGCGACGCTCGACGAGGCCACGCAGCGACTTTTCGTCGCGTGGGGCACCGGCGGGCTCGCGGCGTACGACGCGTCGTCGCCGTACAAGCTGGTGCGGCTCGCCAAGCGCGACCTCTCAAGCGATTTCGGCGCGTACCACAAGCGTCTTTCGCCGACCCAGGTGCTCGTCGGACCGACCGACTGCGGCACCGAGTTCCTCTACGTCGCGTGCCTCGACGACGGAGTCGGCGTGTTGCCGTCCGACCTCGCGGGACCGATCTCGTTCGTGCCTCTCGCCGGACAGGCGATCTCCATCGCGTTCGATCCGGCGGACGCGACGCGGCACACGCTGTTCGTCAGCGAGGGTCGCGCGGGAATCGAGAGGGTCGTGATCGACCCGTGCGGTCCGTGACGTCCGTCGCGAGCCTCGGCGTGGCGGCTGAGCGCGCGGCGGCTGAGCGTAGTGGCTGACCGCGGTGACTGACCGCGCTGACTGAGCGTGGTGGCGGACCTGCGTCGGCCGCGCGAATCCGCGACCGACGATGCGGGGCGCGCGCGGCGCGACTCGACGTGGCGTCGGGGCGTGCGTCGGGGCGTGCGTCGGGGCGCGCGTGTCCTCGGCCGACGATCCGCGGCTCACGACGCGTCGCGACGCCCAGGCGAGTCACGAGGGCGCGCGCGAATCCGGTCCGCGGCGGACCGAGCGTCGTACGCAACCACCACGCGGCTCGTACTCGATCGTGACGACGCGCGCGGCCGCGAATGGCGACGATGTGCGCCATGGGCCTCCTCCTCGCGCTCGCGCTCCAAGCCGCGTTCTCCTCGGCCGAACTGCTCGGCAACTGGTCGGGCGAAGCCGTCCACGCCGGCGCGTCGACTCCCTACGCGCTCGAGATCACGTCCGGTAGCGACGGCAAGCTCGCGATCGCGATCGACCTGCCCGCGATCCACGTCCTGCACCAACCGCTCGGCGAGTTCGCGCCGAACTTCGACGGCGACGACGTCGAGCTCGAATGGCTCGGCAAGCTCCGCCACAACCCGCGGGCGCGCACGCTGTCCGGCGTGGTGCCGGAGACGTTCGCGCCGGTGTACGAGCTCGCGTTCACGCTGCGGCGCGTCGATGCAATGGAGTTCCCCGAGCGCAAGGAGCTCGGCGCGCCGCTCGCGAAGCCGCTGTGGACGTTCGAGACCGGCTCGGCGGCGTGGCCGGGTCCGACGTGCGCCGGCGAACGCGTCCTGGTCGGATCGGACGACGGCGTGTTGCGCGCGCTCGACGCGGAAAGCGGCGCGAAGCTCTGGCAGCTCGCGACCGGCGGCCGCTTGCGTTCGCGCGCGACGCTCGTCGACGACTCGGCGCTGATCCACTCCGACGACGGGCTCGTCTACCGCGTCGATCTCGCGAGCGGCGCCGAGCTCTGGCGCGCGCGCGTCGAACGCGCACCGATCGTGCGCCTTCCGTTCGACGATCCGAAGTCGCGCTACGACCGCTTCGGCTCCGAGGTGACGAGCTACGGCGGCAAACTCTACGTCGGCGCGCACGATGGACGCGTCGTCGCGCTCGATCCGAACGACGGGCGCGAGCTCTGGAGCTTCGACGGCGCGCAAGGCGTGCTCGCGGCGCCCGCGGTCGACGGCGAGCGCGTCGTTTTCGGCGGCTGGGACGGCTGCGTGCGCGCGCTCGACGCGAAGTCCGGCAAGGAGCTCTGGAAGTTCGACACCCAAGAGCCCGTCGTCTCGACGCCGGCGCTGGTCGGCGACCGCGCGATCGTCGGCAGCCGCAGCTACGACCTCTTCGGCCTCGACATCGCGACCGGCGCGGTCGCGTGGCAACGCTACCTTTGGTTCTCGTGGATCGAATCGAGCCCGAGCGTGCGCGACGGCGACGTCTACGTCGGCTCGTCGGACGCGGCGGTGCTCGCGGCGTACGAAGCGCGCACGGGCAACGCGCGCTGGATCACCGACGTGCACGGTTGGGCGTGGGGCCAGCCCGCGGTCGGCGCGCAGCGCGTCTACGTCGGCACGAGCGGCCAAGGCGGCTACCTCGCGCCCCACCACGGCGGCCTCGTCGCCGTCGAGCGCTCGACAGGGCGTCCGATATGGCGCTTCGCGTCCGCGTCGAGTTCCGACGGCGCCCACGGATTCCCCGGTTCGCCTGCGCTTTGCGGCGGCCGCGTGTTCGCGAGCTCGCTCGACGGAAGCGTCTTCGCGTTCGCCGAGTAGCCGATCGCGGCCACGAGTCCGCGCATCGCCGTCGTGTTCCGCGCGCGCACTCGGCGCACGTTGGAATCTCGAGACGAGGTGCAACCGCGCCGCTGACTCCGACCGGGTCGCTTGGTGCGGACGCGGTGCGGAAGGACGAGCACGATCGGAACCGATCCGAAATCGACGTTCCGCCGTTAGACTTCCACGCCCATGTCGTCGGACCGTCCGCTCATCGTCCAGAGCGACTTCCAGGTCCTCTTGGAAGTCGAGCACCCTCGCTTCGAGGAAGCGCGCGATCGCCTGCTCGTGTTCGCGCAACTCGAGAAAGCGCCGGAGCACGTCCACACGTGGCGCATCGCGCCGCTGACGATCTGGAACGCGTGTTCGGCTGGGGCGACCGCCGACTCGCTCATCACTTCGTTGAAGGAGCTCTCGCGCTACGAAGTGCCCGAGGTCGTCGAACGCGAGATGCGCGAGTGGGCCGAACGTTTCGGCCGCGTGGAGCTCGTGCGCGTCGACGGAGAGCTGCGACTCCGCACCGACACTCCCTTCCTCGCCGAGCAGTTGCTCCGTCGCGACAGCGTCGCGCGGTTGCTGGGAGTTCGCCGCTCGGAGCGTGAGTTCGAGCTGCCGCTCGCGGTGCGTGGGCGGATCAAGCAGACGCTGGTCAAGTCCGGCTTCCCGGCGCACGATCTCGCCGGGTACGCGGCGGGAACCCCGCTCGCCGTCGAGCTCAGGTCCGAGCGCTTCTCGCTGCGCGACTATCAAGCCGAAGCCGCGACGCGATTCCACTCCGGCGGCACCGAACGCGGCGGCAGCGGCGTGATCGTGCTTCCGTGCGGCGCCGGCAAGACCGTCGTCGGCCTGGCCGCGCTCGCAAGAATCGGCGCGTCGACGTTGATCCTGACGACCAGCACGACCGCCGTTCGTCAGTGGATCGCCGAGATCTTGGACAAGACGACGCTCTCGGCCGACCAAGTGGGCGAATACACCGGCGATCGCAAAGCGCTGCGGCCTGTGACGGTGACGACCTATCAAGTGCTGACGTGGCGCCCGAGCAAGATCGATGCGTTCCCGCACTTGGCGGTCTTCGACGAACAGAACTGGGGGCTGATCGTGTACGACGAGGTTCACACGCTCCCCGCACCGGTCTTCCAAGCGACCGCGGGTCTGCAAGCGCGGCGGCGGCTCGGGCTGACGGCGACTCTGTTGCGAGAGGACGGACGCGAGGACGACGTGTTCGCGTTGATCGGTCCGAAGGTCCACGACGTGCCGTGGCGAGTGCTCGAAAGCCAAGGTTGGATCGCGAAAGCGCGCTGCACGGAGATCCGACTGCCGCTTCCGATCGAGGACGCCGTTCGCTACGACGCTTCGGAAGAGCGCGATCGCTTTCGGATCGCAGCCGAGAACCCGGCGAAGACGGAGCTCGTCGCGCGGATCCTCGCTCGGCATCCGGACGAATCCGGGTTGATCATCGGCGTGTACGTCGACCAGATGACGCGTCTGGCTCGCGAGCTCGGCATTCCCTTGATCTCGGGCGGCACGGCGCAGCGCAAGCGCGACGAACTCTACGCGGCTTTGCGCTCAGGCCGTTTACGAACGTTGGCGGTGACGAAGATCGCGAACTACGCGGTCGACTTGCCGGACGCTTCGCTCGCGATCCAGGTGTCGGGCACGTTCGGCTCGCGCCAGGAAGAGGCGCAGCGGCTCGGCCGGATCCTGCGCCCGAAGCGAGGCTCCAATCAGGCGCACTTCTACACGTTGGTGAGCAAGGACACGACCGAGCAGCAGTTCGCGCTCGCGCGACAACGCTTCCTCTGCGAGCAAGGCTACGCATACCGAATCGCCGATTACGCCGATGCGGACGACGCGATCGGTCCGAACCCGGTATGAAGCTGCTCGACAAGAACTGGATCGACTTCGTGCGCCGGGTGGCGCACTGGTCGAGCTTGCGCCCGCGGAGTCGGGACGCGCTCCGATCGATGAAGACCGGCGAGAAGCAGACGCGCGACGTCTTCGGCGCGGACTTCGATCGTCTGTTGGAGACGCGCTTCCTCGAACCGACCGCGAAAGGCGACGCCGCGCGGCCGCATCCCGAAGCGCATTCGTTCCTTCGCGCGCTCCGCGCCTTCCATCGGGTTCCGGTGCTTCGCGACCCGCGGGACGAGACGTTGCGAGCGTACCTTGGAGAGCACTTCAACGACACTCAACGACTCGGGCTCGTCGCGAACAAGCCCCACGCGTGGTACGGCGCTGACCCGCTCGTCAGGATCCGGATCACCAGCCAAGCGCATCTGCGAGGCTTCCTCGACGCCGCGGACCCGCAGAGATGGGAGCGCGATCGACGCGTTCCGGCGAACCTCGGAGGCGACGAGGCGGATCGGCCGAGTCTCGGGAGCAAGGGCGCGATCGACGCCGCGCGGCGCATCTTGCGGGAGGCGATCAGCGCTGGCGCTCCCATTCCGTTCACCGAGCTCCCGCAGCGCCTCGCCGGCGTCGAGCCGATCGATTGGGAGAACGGGCTCCACGCTTGCCTGCGCTTCTGCCTGCTCTTCGCCGACGTCGACGCCGACGGCGTGCCGATCGTCGGGATCTGGCCGCCGCTCGCGAAACGACTGAACCGCGGCACGACGCTCGAAGTCGCGGCCGTCGACGCGCGGACCAAGCACGGGGGCATCGTCCGCCTGGAGGATCTCTCGGCATTGCTCGTCGCGCTGAGCGAAGCGCCCGCGCGGCTCAAGGCGAACGAGCACGAAGTCTTCGCGCGCGACTTCGAGCGGCTCGGCGAGGCGCTGGATGATTCCGTCGGCGCGATGGAGCTGGCGTCGGGCATCGCGTTCGAGTCGCGTCCCGCACGCGTCGAGCGCGCCCTGAACGTGGGGCTCGCCCGCGCCTGGTTCGCCCGCACGCGCGACGACGGCAAGAACGTGGTCTCGGTGACCGACGCCGGCCGCCGCTGGCTGGGCGCCGACTCCGATGAGCGCGTCCGAGGGTTGCTCGGACCCCTGCGCATCGCCGAGACCATCGACGCGAGACACGCTCGCGGGCTGCGCGCGAACCTCGGGTACGCGGACTGTCTCCACTGGCTGCTTCCCGACGAGTTCCTCCACTCGACGTCGCAGGACGGCGAGTCGAGTCGCGAGGCATTCTTGCGCGCTTGGCGAGAGCTCGACCGCGATGGCTTCTTCGAAATCGGTCGATGGCTGGAACACGCTGCCGCGACGATGAATCCGCTGCTGCACGCGGAGAACGGGCGCGACGCGCTCGAGTTCTTGCCCTGGGAGCTCCGCCATCGCAGCGAAGACGAACTCGAGCGCACGTGGTTTCGCATGTTGGCGAGTGCGATCGCGGACTGGATGTGGCCGTTCGGCGGGATCGAGCTGGCCGTCGGGGAGCAAGGACGCACTTGCATGCGCCTCACCCCGATCGGTCGCTATCTGATCGGCGCCGGCGAGCGAATCGAGCACGACGTCAGCCCCGTCGCCGCGGGAAGAGTGATCGTCCAGCCGAACTTCGAAGTCGTGTTCTTGGCTCCGTCCTCCGCCGCGGAAGCCGTGATCGCCCGCTTTTGCACGCGCCGCGGCCGTGGGGTCGGCACGTTGTTCGAGATCACGCGCGATGCGTGTCGCGTCGCCTCCGCCGCGGGGATGAGCGCGGATCAAGCGCTCGAGGAGCTCACGCGCGTCTCCGCGAGGGCCATCCCGCAAAACGTCGCGCACGAGGTGCGAGCTTGGTTCGGTTCGATCGTGCGCGTGCAGATGTCGAACGTCGAGATCGTCCGCTGCCCGGACGCCGCAACCGCCCGGCGCGTGGCCTCGGCGGCGGGCGGAAAGGTCCGGGCGCTGACCGACACGGTGCTCGAGCTGCTCGACGGTTCGCAGCGCTCCGTGCTCGACCGCGCCCTGCGCAAGCAGGGTATCTTCGTCGACCGCCAGTCGGCCGACGAGGACGCCCAGCCCCGTCGCCGACGGCGGTGAGCCGACGGTTCTTGGCGCGCCGAGCCGCTGCGCTCGCGCCGTTTCGGACCGCGCCAGGACCGCGGTTTCGCCAAGAAAGTGCTCCGACGCGCCGCGCGGCGATTCACCGCGGTTAAGCTCTTCGCCCCCATGTCAGCCAACACCCAACAAGTCGTCGGCCCGAACAAGGTCGTGGCCGTGTACTTCACGCTCAAGAACGATGCGGGCGAGGTCGTCGAGACCAACCGACGCGGCGGCAAGCCGCTGATCTACCTGCACGGCGTGAAAGCGATCCTTCCCGGCCTCGAGCAGTCGCTCGAAGGCAAGAAGAAGGACGAGCAGTTCTCCGTGACGATCCCGCCCGCGCTCGCGTGGGGCGACCATCGCCCCGAGCACGTCGAGAAGGTCCTGCGTTCGACGCTGCCCGCGGACATGAGCCTCCAAGTCGGCATGCTGCTGCGCGGCACCGATCCGAACGGTCGGCCGGTCGCGGCGACGATCGTGAAGATCGAAGGCGAGGACGTGACGCTCGATCGCAACCATCCGCTCGCCGGCAAGACGCTGCACTACGACGTGATCGTCGCCGGCATCCGCGACGCGACGCGCGAAGAAGCGATGCACGGTCACGTCCACGGTCCGGGCGACGCCCACCACTGATCGACGCTCACGCCCGCGCCCGATGCGCGAGCAAGGTTTCGCGTGAGTTTGCTGATCTGCCAGGACGTCAAGAAGCACTACGGCGCGCAGGACGTTCTGCGCGGCGCGACGTTCCAGATCGATCCGGGCGAGAAGATCGGCTTGATCGGCAAGAACGGCGGCGGCAAGAGCACGATCCTGCGCCTGGTCGAAGGCGTCGAGCGGCCCGACGGCGGCCGCATCCAACTGCGCAAGGGCGCGAGCCTCGGCCACGTGCCGCAGATCCCGGAGTTCGAGGCCGGCGTCACGGTGCTGCAGTACGTCGAGCAAGGGCTCGAGGAAGTGCGCCGGCTGCAACGTGAGCTCGACGCGATCGCCGAGCACATGAGCCACGCGCAGGGCGACGCGCTGGAGAAGCTCGTCCACGAGCACGAAGCGAAAAGCCAACGCATCGACGACCTCGGCGGCTGGGAGATCGCGCGGCGCATCGAAGTCGTGCTCTCCGGCATCGGCCTCGCGAAGGATCTCTGGACGCGCGAGGCGCGCACGTTGTCGGGCGGCGAGCGCAGCCGCGCCGCGCTCGCGCGCGAACTCGTCGCCGGCCACGACCTCTTGCTGCTCGACGAGCCGACGAACCACCTCGACCTCGCCGGCATCGAGTGGCTCGAGAGCTTCCTCCACGAGCAGAAGGGCGCCGTGCTGATCGTCAGCCACGACCGACGGCTCTTGAACCGCGCGGTCGACGCGATCCTGGAGCTCGAGCGCGGCGAGATCCGCCGCTATCCGGGCAACTACGACAAGTACGTCGTGCTGCGCGAGGAGCGCTACAAGAGCGAGTTCCGCGCGTTCGAGGACCAGCAGGAGTTCTTGCGCAAGGAAGAGGACTTCATCCGCAAGCACATGGGCTCTCAGCGCACCGCCGAAGCCAAGGGCCGGCAGAAGCGCCTCGAGAACCTCGTGCGTTTCGAAAAGCCCTTCAACGACGTGCGCCGCCCGGTGATCCGCGCGCCGAAGGCGGAACGCGGCGGCGAGCTCGTCCTCGAAACGCGCGACCTCTCCGGCGGCTACGGCGCGAACAAGCTCTTCGACAAGCTCGACCTGCGCGTCGGTCGCGCGGACCGCATCGGCATCGTCGGCGAGAACGGCGCGGGCAAGAGCACGCTGCTGCGCATCCTCGCCGGGCTCCAGAAGCCGCTCGGCGGCGAGCTCCAGCTCGGCCACAAGGCCGCGTGCGGTTACTACGATCAGGACACGTCGCAACTCGACGAGACGCTGACGCCGCACGAGGAGATCCGGCGCACGCACCGCGAGCTCACCGACCTCGAGATCCGCTCGCACCTCGCGAAGTTCCTCTTCCGCGGCAACGAGGTCGACAAATCGATCTCGGCGCTTTCGGGCGGCGAGCGCGCGCGCGTCGCGCTCGCGAAGCTCGTCCTGGAGAAGCCGACGTGGCTCGCGCTCGACGAACCGACCAACCACCTCGACTTGGCGGCGCGCGCGTCGCTGGAGGAGATGCTGTCCGAGTTCGACGGCACGCTGCTCTGCGTCAGTCACGACCGCGCGTTCCTCGATGCGCTCTGCACCCGCATCATCAGCGTCGATCGCGCAGGCGTCGCCGTCTTCAACGGCAACTACTCCGCGTGGCGCGCGAGCCTGGTTGCGGCCGATGAAGCCGCGCGCGCGATCGAAGCCGAGAGGCCCAAGCGCGAGGAGAAGCGCGAAGAGCCGAAGCAAGCGAAAGCGTCCGCGCCGGGCAAGATCCGCAATCGCTTCCTCTTCGAGAAGCTCGAAGCGCGGATCATGGAGCTCGAGGCCGAGCAGAAGCGCCTGAACGACGAGCTCGTCCAAGAAGAGGTCTACCGCAACGCGACGCGCATGAAGGAGACTCAGATACGCATCGCCGAGGTCGAGCACGAGCTCGCGCAGAGGTACGCCGAGTGGGAGAACTGGCGATAGGAAAGTGACGCGGCTCGGCAAGCCTCGCGCGCCACCGCTCCGAAGCACTGCGTCCGTTGCATCCGCGCGAGACCGGCAGCGACGCCGGTGTCCCGCGTTGTCGAGATCCGTCCGCGCTCCGGAACCCGGCGCGACGACGCGGGTTTCGCGGTGTCCACAGCAGACTCCCACAACCTTTGGAACTCGACATGCTGAAGAAACTGCTGCTCTCGTCCGCTCTTCTCTCGCTTCCTCTCGTGTGCCTGGCGCCGCTCGGTGCCGCGCAGGACGACTCGCCCGCCGATCCGCATGGCCACGCGAAAGGCGTGTTCGCGCTGCCGAGCCAGAACGGTCACGGCACGATGGCCGGGTTCCTGCTGGCGCCCGACGGCACCAAGCTCTTCGCGCTCGACGCCGCGACCGGCTTCGGCCAGCCCGGCAACGGCAAGGGGCCGATCAAGGGCGAGCTCCGCGACGCGACGACCGATATCGTGGTCGCCGACGTCGTCGGCAAGTGGAGCTATTCGCCCGCGCTGCAGAAGGGCGCGTACCAGTTGCGCTTCCTCGGCGCCGATGACGGCGATCCGACGACGCCGAGGCCGGTGCTCGGCAAGCTCGACGGCCACTTCGGCGATCCCAACGGTCCGCTGCCGCCGCTCGGCAAGTTCGTCGGGCTCTGGAAGCTCGATCTGCCGTGACGCAGGGCGGGTGCGCGCGCCGAAGCGAGTTCCGTCGCTTCGCGCGCTCCCCCGCGCGCCGAATCGCAGGGCGCGGAGAGGAGCGCACGGAGGCCGGCGCTCTTGATCGAACTCCTCCGCGCCCACCGCCAGGTACGCGACTCGGCATGACGGAGACGCCGCGCGGAGCGTGTGCCCCGCGCGGCGTCCGGCGGCCGTCGTCCGCGTCTAGACGATGGCAAGCGGGAGCGGCTGCGCGCGCGCCTGCGGAGTCCCAAGCGCCCGATCGAGGAACGAAGCGCGAATGGGGTCCGCGTCGTCGTTAGCGACACTGGGCGCGACGATCGGATTGGTCGCCGTCGCCGTGTGCGTGCCATCGGTCGCTGTCGTCGTGAGCTTCTGGCCGATCAACGAGGCGTCTTTCGGCACGCGGTAGTCGGCGACGGACTTCGGCGCCATGCCGAATTCGGCGACGAGCGACCCGTCCGCGCGCTTGATCTGGACCCAGACGAAGTTGCTGGTGTGGTTGTCGACGTGAAGCCACCCGCCGACCGCGACCGGCACTCCGTCACCGGGGTTGACGGTGATGATCTCGTGGTCCTGCGCGGGCGCGAAGCGGGCGAACAACGCGAGGACGAAAACGAACGGGAGCAACCAGCGAGGCATGGGAATCTCCAAGTGTGGGTGAATGGAATCGAACGGGGCCCAGCGGCCGTATGGGTGAGCACGCCGCGCCGGGAAGAAGTTGCGCTCAATTCGCCTTTCTTCTCGGGGCTCGACTTTCGAGTTCGACTCCGCCGGCGGACTGACGGCGCCCGCGCCGCGCGCTAGAACTTCCGCCATGACGCAGGCCGGAGACATCGCGTGAGTCCGACCTTGTTCGGCGTGCTCGGGTACGTCGTCGTCCAGCTCGTCATCGGCTTCGTCGTCTCGAAGCGGGTGCGCACGGAGGCGGACTATCTGGTCGCCGGTCGACAGCTCGGGCCCTGGCTCGCCGGGTTCTCGATCTTCGCGACGTGGTTCGGCGCGGAGACGTGCGTCGGCGCCGCCGGCCGCGCGTACGAGCACGGGGTCTCCGCCAACACCTCCGATCCGTTCGCCTACGGCCTCGCGGTGTTGATCACCGGCGCGCTGTTCGCGAGCGCGTTGTGGCGGCGCAAGCTGACGACGCTCGCCGACCTGTTCCGCGAGCGCTATTCGCCCGGAGTCGAGCGCCTGACCGCGATCGTCCTGATCCCGTCGTCGATCTTCTGGGCGGCCGCGCAGATCCGCGCGTTCGGGCAGGTGCTCGCGACCGCGTCGGACCTCGAGGTCGACCTCGCGATCGCGATCGCGGCCGCCGTGGTGATCGTGTATACGACCTCCGGCGGCATGTGGGCCGACGCAGTCACCGATGTCGTGCAAGGGCTCGCGCTGATCCTCGGCCTGGTCGTGATGACGATCGCGGTCGCGTGGGAGTTCGGCGGCGTCCCGGAGACGTTGGCGGCGATCGAGCCCGACAAGCTCTCGTTCCGCGGCTCGTTCGATGCGTCGCCGATGGAACTCCTGGAGCGTTGGGCGTTGCCGATCTGCGGTTCCGTCTTCGCGCAGGAGCTGATCGCGCGCATCAGCTCGTCGAAGACCGCGCGGATCGCCCGCAACGCGACGTTGACCGCCGGCGTGGCGTACTTGCTCGTCGGTTTGCTGCCGGTGTTCCTCGGTCTCGCCGGTACCAAGCTCGTGCCCGGCCTCGAAGCGGGCGAACAAGTCCTGCCGACGCTCGCGCACGAGCGCTTCGGCGCGGTGATCTTCGTGCTGTTCGCGGGCGCGTTGGTCTCCGCGATCCTGTCGACGGTCGACAGTTGCCTCTTGGTCGCGTCGTCGCTCGCGTCGCACAACGTGATCGTCCCGCTGCGCCCGGGAATCACCGAGGCGCAGAAGGTCCGCCTCGCGCGCGTCGGCGTCGTCGTCTTCGGCATCGCCGCGTACCTGCTCGCGCTGCAAGCGGAAGGCGTCTACGAGATGGTCGAGAGCGCGTCGGCGATCGGCAGCTCCGGAGTCTTCGTCGTGATGCTCTTCGCGTTGCACTCGCGCTTCGGCGGCGTCCGCGCCGCGTTCGCGGCGTTGATCGTCGGCACCGCGACGTACTTGCTCGGGCCGTCGATCGGCCTCGCGGAATGGCCGTACTCCGCTTCGCTGTTCGGAGCGCTCGGTGCGTACGTGCTGTTCGGGCTCTTCGAGCGCAAAGCGAGCGCTTGACGCGCCTCGCGCTCGCTCCGGTCGCCCTGCTCGCGATGGCGCGACGCCGCCCGCGGCGCGAGAGCCCCCCGAGCCCGCGTCGACGACGCTGGAGCTCGTCGGCTACGCGAGCCTCGCGCTCGCCCGCGTCCCGCTCGAACCTCGGTTGCGCTGACCAGGCACGCCGACCGGCCGCGGACGCGTCGAGCCGCTATGCCGCCGGCGCGCCGTCGAGCTCGAGCAGGATCTCGCGCAACAGCGACGGATCGATCGGTTTGACCAAGTGGTGGTCGAAGCCCGCTTCCTTCGAGCGGCGACGATCCTCCGCCTGGCCCCAGCCCGTCATCGCGACGATCGTCACGCCAGCACCGCGGCGAGCGCGGATCGCTCGCGCGGCGTCATGACCGTTCATGCGAGGCAAGCCGATGTCGAGCAAGATCAACTCGGGCTCGAACGCCTCCGCCTGCTCGACCGCCGCCTCACCGTCGTGCACCGAGCGCACCGTGTGCCCCTGCAGCCCGAGCAAGACGCGCAGGAGCTCGGACGAATCCAAGTTGTCGTCGACGAACAGGATGCGGCGGCCTCGACCGCCGATCAGCGAGACCTCCGAGAGTCGCGGCGCGGCAGGCGCGTCGGGCTCCGTCGAGCGCGCGGGTGGCGGCAGGTGCACGATGAACTCCGCGCCGCGGCCGAGGCCATCGCTCTTCGCTTCGACGCTACCGCCGTGGAGGTCGACCAAGTGCCGCACGAGCGACAGACCGATGCCCATGCCGCCTTGCGCACGTTCGAGCGCGTGGCTCACTTGCCAGAACATGTCGAAGATGCGCGGCAGCATGTCGGCCGGGATGCCGATGCCGTCGTCGCTGACGCGCAGGACGAGCTCGTCGTCGCGTCGCTCGGCGTCGAGTCGGATGTGTCCGCCGCTCTCCGTGTACTTCGCCGCGTTGTTGAGCAGGTTCGAGAGCACCTGCGCCATCCGCGCCGGGTCGGCGACGAGCGTGATCCGCTCGCGCGGGAGTTTGACCGTCAGCGTGTTGCCCGATGCATCGACGATCGGTCGACTGACCTCGAGGGCGCGGGCGACGACCTCGGCGAGGTCGATGCGCTGCTTCTTCAACGCGACTTTGCCTCGGGTGATGCGCGAAACGTCGAGCAGGTCGTCGACCAAGCGCACGAGCAGCGCGACCTGACGCTCGATCACCGTCGACGCTTGGTCGCGATCGCGCTTCTCCGCGTTGCTGGAGCGCAGGATCATCAACGCGTTGCTGACCGGCGCGAGCGGATTGCGCAGCTCGTGCGCAAGCGTCGCGAGGAACTCGTCCTTGCGACGATCGCCGTCGCGCAGCTCCTCGTACAGGCGCGCGTTCTCGATCGCGACCGACGCAACGACCGAGAGTTGGTCGAGCAATGCCGCGTCGTTCTCGTCGAGGGCATGGACCCCCGCGTGGTCGCCGCGGAGTCGAACCCAGCCGAGCGCGTGACCATCGCGGCCGACCAGCGACGACCAATGGCCGTCGGAAGACGACCCGGGGTGCCGAGACGCGAGTTCGACGGTCGCTTCCCGCGGCCCGAAGATGCGCTGGGACTCCGCGCGCAGGACTTCGAGCACGCGTTCGCGAGTGTGCACGCGATTCAGGCTCAGCGCAGCCGCGGCGAGCTGGCGCAGTCGACGCGCGTTCTCGCGCTCGTTCTGGAGCAGCTCGGCGACGCGCCGTTCGTTCAGGCGCGACTCGGTGACGTCCCGCGCCGCCAGGAGGATCAGGTCGTTCGAATCGCCGACGCCGCGCAAACGCCGAGCGCTGAGCACGACGATGCGTCGGACGCGACGCGAGATCGTCTGGTCTAGCTCGATACTGCTCTCGTTGCCGCTGCTCGGCGAGAAGCGGATCGCGCTGCCGTGGAAGGCGATCGAGCTCTCCCGCGATCCGGACGATCAGCGCTCGCTCGTCACGCGCACGATTTCCACCAAGTCGCAGCTCGAGAAGGCTCCTGAGTTCGTCTCCAACGACTGGAACAGGATGTCGAGCCGCGAGTGGATGGCGGATCTGTGCTCGTACTACTCGACCGAGCCGTTCTGGAATCACGCTCGCGCGGCGTCTGGGCCCAAGGCCCCGTCGTGCGCTCGAGCAAGTCGAACCCCTCTCTCCTCGGCGGCCCCCATCTTCGAGGTGGGGGCCGCTTTGCGTCTTGCGCGGTCGGTCGCGCGGGCACGGTGGTTGCCCCGCGAGGACGAGAGCCGATCGAGGGTCGCTCGGCCATCGCACGACGTCGGACACGGAGACCGCCCGTGAGCTGGGATCACATCGAAGGCAACTGGAAGCGGCTGTACGGCAAGGTCCAAGAACGTTGGGGCACGCTCGACGCGCGACGACCTCGAAGAGACCCGCGGCAAGCGCGAGCAGCTCGAGGGCAAGCTGCAGGGGCTCTACGGCTTCGAACGGGAGCGAGCGAAGCAGGAGATCGACTCGTTCTGCGAGTCGATCTAGTCGTGTGGAGCACGCGCGTTCGCGGCGCCGCAGCGCCGCTGCTCGCATTCGCGCTCGACCGTGCGCGACGGCTCGGCGAGCGCGCGCGCGGCGCAACCGCGAGTCGTCATCGCGCAGCGGAACCCGCGGCGCGCACGACGCCGCGAACCTGGATCACCGCCGGATCGGGAGTCGTGTTCGCGTTCGCGCTCGACTCGCGCCGTCGACCCCACCGCGGTGCGTCCAGCGCGATTCCACATTCGTCTTCGACCGAACGCTCGAACGCGTGCGGCGCACGACGGTCCATCCCGACGTAGAGCTCAGCGACGTGCGCGCGTCCCATCGGCGGACGGCGCGCCACCGAGAGTTCGCGGCTGCTTCGCTATCCGAACGGATCGTCACCGCGAAAAGGAACGTCAATTGCCGCTTCCGCTTCGAGGGGGTTCGCCCCTTCACGATCACGAGCATGCGCCCCAGCCGGAGCAGCACCGCCATGGTCCAGATGTCACCCTCGATCGATCTCGCGCTCGCGCATCGCGCGCGCGCGTCCGTGAGCTCGAGCCTTCGCGCGATCGCCGCGGCAATGCCCAACACGCGGGCGCGCCGGGCGTCGACGGAACGCGAGCCACACTCGTGAGAGAGGAGGAAGAAGTGAAGTCCCAGCTCTATCCGCCGCTGTTCGCGCTGCTCGTCGTCACCGAGACCGGCGCCGAGCGCGGCGCTGCGCGCGAGCCCGAGCAGTTGCAGGGAGCTTCGCACGAGTCGTCGGAGCCATCGGGCAAGCCGACCGAAGGTGCCGCCGCGCAGGACGCGACCGAGCGGACCGAAGAGCACGTGCGCGCCCTATTGCGCGCGCCGAACGAACCTGCGACGCCTGTCGCGACACCGGAGCGCGACAAAGGCGGCGATGGTCCGCTGATCATCACGCTCGTCATCCTGCTGCTCGTGGTCGTCTTCTGAGGCGGCGCGACGAGTCTCAGCGCTTGGCCGGCAGAGCTTTGAAGAAAGTCTCGGGCCTCCAGGTGCGGCGCGCCGGCGCCCATGCGGACTGTCGAAGGCACACCAGTTGAACGCTCCGATCGTCGCACGACGCCGTGTCGTCGACCCCCGCTCGAAACCATCGACACCACGAGGACGCCCATGCATCAACGCGATCCCGACGAACGCCGACGCCGCGCCACGCGCTCGACCGCGAACGGTGTCGAGCGGAGATCCGCGAACCAACCGCCCGAGCGAGTGATTCGATCGCACCGACGCGATCCCTACGACGAACGCGACTACGTCCGCGGGAGCTACGCGCGACGCCACGGCTTCGCGGGCGACCCGGAAGTCGACGCGCCCGGCCTGCACGACGCCGAACCGCGCCTCCAGCACGATCAGTCCGCCGAGCAAGCCGACGTGTCGCGCGCCGAGCAGGACCGCATGTCCGACGACGGCGCCGAAGCATCGGACAGGAGTTGGTCGACGGAATCGGTGAGGCCGATCCCCGACGGCCCAGGGGAACCGGGGGCCCGAGGCGACCGAGGCGACCGAGGGGACCGTGTGGACCGTGTGGACCGTGTGGACCGTGTGGACCGTGTGGACCGTGTGGACCCGGGGGATTCGCGCTCGCTGGCGCTCGATGCGCGCTTCGAACGACGCTACACGCGGTTCTCGCTCGCCGAGTACGAGCCGCCGGGCTACGAGCACGTGCGACGGGAAACCACTCGCCGCAATGACTCGGGCGGTGCGGACGCGCGGGTCGTCGCGGACGCCGAGGCAGTGACCAGCCTTCCACGAATCCGCCGCAGTGGATCTGAGCCGGGCGCTCGGGCGCGCGACAGAACGGTCGACGAGGGCGGCGAGCCCGCGCACGACTGACGACATCGCCTTCCGCGACACGCAAACCGGTCGCCCGCGCTCGAACAGCTTCCGCTCGGCGCCCTGCACGACGCTGGCGAGGTCCGAGGCTGCGCATAGCGCGGGCGACCGAATCCTTCGAGCGCGCGATGGGCTTCGAACCTCGAAGCGCTCCCACGGCCGTCGCTCGTCGACGCCACTGCGCTCCTTCAGCGCGCGAGCGCCGTGAGCACGGCGATGAGATTGCCACCGATCGTCGCGAGCGACTCTTCGGACTCTCCGGATGCGCAGGGTGCGCTCGAAGGCTTCGCGGGCTCGCGGCGAGAGCGCGCGTGCTACGCTCCGCGCATCGGCGATCTCGATGCGAACCGAACTCGTCGAGCGAACCAACGTGCCTCGCCTCTCGCCATCTGCTCCGCGGATCCCGGTGACACACAGTCGAACGCTGCTCGCCGCGCTCGTGATCGCGATGCTCCTCGGAGCCGCGTGCGCCTCGCCGGTCCGGCGCAAGGACTGGTCGAGCTACGACGGGCCGGGCGCGAGCTACCTCCAACGCGAAGAGATCGTCTTCCCGCACTTCGACGATCCGATCGAGCCCGCCAACCGCGTGCTCGCGTTCGCCGATCTGCAGCTGACGCGCTTCGTGTTCGCACCGCTCGCGAGCTTCTACCGCCTGCTCGTGCCGCAGGCCGTGCGCGTGCACCTCGCGAAAGCAGGCGACAACATCCTGTTCCCGACGCGCTTCGTGAACAACCTGCTGCAGGGCAAGTTGAACGCGACGAGCGAGGAGATGGCGCGGTTCGCACTCAACACCACGGTCGGACTGCTCGGGCTGTTCGATCCGGCGACGCAGCTCGGCCTGCATCCGCATCCGGAGGACTTCGGACAGACGCTCGCGACTTGGGGGTGGCGCCGCAGCCTCTACCTCTACCTGCCGATCCTCGGTCCGAGCAGCCTGCGCGACGGGCTCGGCCAGATCCCCGACGTGTACACCGATCCGACGACGTACTACCCGCCCGCGGCGCTCGGTCGGCGCTTCATCGCGATCAGCGACCAGGTCGACGATGCGCTGCGCTTGGTCGAGATCAACTACGACGCGTACGAGCTCGCGCGCACCGTCAACACGCTCAACCGTGAAGTCGACGCGTCGAATTTCTCCTGGCAGTCCGACGACAGCAGCGCGACGCAATCGCTCGAGGCGATCTTCCTGACGCCGAAGGACTTCGCGTTCCCGAGCGATGGCTCGACCGAGTCGATCCCGATCGAGTGGACCGGCGAAGCGCTTCCGTACACGCTTTGGCTCCAGCCGAAGCCCGCGCCGCTCGTCTATCTCTTGCCCGGGCTCGGCGGGCATAGGCTCGGCGATGCGACGCTCGCGCTCGCGGAGCTGCTGTTCGTCGACGGGAACTCGGTCGTGACGATCTCGAACCCGACCAACTGGGAGTTCATCAAGTTCGCGTCGAGCGTCGACCTGCCTGGCTACGCGCCGATCGACTCGCTGGACGTGCATCGCGTGCTGTCCGCGATCGACGCGCGGCTCGCGAGCCTCCGTCCGGACGCGTTCACGTCCAAACGGCTCGCCGGGATCTCGCTGGGCGCGTTCCTGACGCTCTTCATCGCCGCGAACGAGCGCGAGCGCGTCGCCGACGGGCTGCTCCGATTCGACATCTACGTTGCGCTCGACCCCGCGGTGACCTTCGAGCACGCGTTGGAGCAGCTCGACCGCTTCTACAACGCGCCGCTGGTGTTCCCCGTGGAAGAACGCGACGCCAAGATCGACGAGATCTTCGCCAAGGTGCTCTACCTCAGCCATGGCGAGCTCGAGCCCGGCGTCGCCTTGCCCTTCACGCGCCTCGAAGCGGAGTTCCTGATCGGACTTTCGTTCCGCATGGACCTCCAGTTCCTGTTGCTGCAGACGCAGGAGAGCCACGACCTCGGCGTCCTCCAGACCCCTCGCTCGCGCTTGCGGCGCGCGCCGGCGTTTTGCGAGGCGTCGGAGTATTCGTACATGGAGTACATGTACGCGTTCGCCCTGCCGTACCTCGCGACCAAGGACCTCGGCATCTCGTTCGACGAAGCCGGTGGGCGGACGATCTTCTCGCGCTGCGACCTACGCGCGATCGAGGCGGGCCTGGCGAGCAACGACCGCGTGCGAGTCTTCGCGAACGAGAACGACTTCCTGTTGCGCCCCGAGGACCTCGAGTGGCTGAAGTCGGTGCTGGGCGAGCGCGCGCGCTTCTTCCCCGCCGGCGGCCACCTCGGCAACCTGCATCGCAAGTCGATCCAAGCCGCGATCCAAAGCGTGGTCGACGACGCGGACGACGGGCAGCCGTAAGCGCACGCCGATCACGACCGCGCCGCGCCGCGCGGGCCGCGCGTGCCCAGGTCCTGGAGGACGTGGCGCCCCTCCGCGGTTCAGCACTTGCGCGCCGGAGTCCCGCGCGGCGCTCGCTTCGCGCTCACGACGGGCGCTTGCCGACCGAGGTCGTCGAGCAGCGTCGCGACCAACGCGGTTCACCTGGTCTGTTGGCTCGCGCCGAGGCCGTGGCCTTCTTCGCCGTGGAAGTACTCGTGGAAAAGCACGAGCTCCTTCCAGTGCGAATCGTGCGCGAAGCGCGCGTCGGCGCCGCGGCACGGACGCGCGCCCTTCGCGTCGGGCAGGAAGAGCCGCGCGAGGCGGCACGAGAGCCCCTCGGCGACCTGGCGCAGCTCGAGGCACTTCCCCGAGCCCGTCGGGCGCTCGGCGTGAAGCTCGCCACCATGGAAGTGGTGACCACACTCCAGCGCTTCGATCGAGAGGACGTCGGCCGGGAACCACACCGGCCCTCGCCGTTCCGAGTTGCCGCCGAACAACGTCGACGTCGCGTCGCCCGGCGCGTAGCGCATGGCGTTGTGCGTGCCGTCGATTTGGAGCCGATGCGGCTCGTCGGCGTAGACGCGCGACTTCACCGCGCTTGCCGCGAAGCACCCGACCGACGGCGCAAGTTCACCGTCCGGATTCGAGCCTCTGCAGCGCCGCGAGCGGACAAGTGACGCTGGTCATGTAGATCGGATTCTGACGATGGTCGCCGTCGGGGTGCTGACACTCCCACGGTGCTCCGAACTCGGCGCCCTTGCGGAAGTCGCCGGCGCGCAGATCGGCGACGAGTTCGCGAAAGAGGCGCGCAGCGAGCTCGCGATCCTGCTTCGCGAGCGCGTACGCGACCCAACCGGTCGGCGTGCTCCAGTACGCTCCGTTTTGATAGCGGTTGAGCGGCGCGAGCGAGCGCTCCCACGCGGAGTCCGCGCGCGCGTCGGCGTTCGTCGGCACGTGGCGGATCGATCCGCGCCACGCGATGTGGCCGTTCGTGTACTCGCGCGCGAGCGCGGCGCACGCGCGAGCCTCGACGTCCGGCTCCAGCGCCCCGACGTAGACGGCGAACGCGGTCCCCCAAACGTCGGGTTGGCTGCTAGTGCCGGTCGATGCGCGCAACAGACCGCTCGGCGTCGCGAAGGTCGCCCCGAGCGCGGTTCGCAGCTCCGCGGCGATCGCAGCGCAGCGTTCGGCGTCCGCGAGCTCGCGTTCGCGCGCGGGCGAGCGCTCCGCGGCAAGGCGACAGAGTTCGCCGAGCTCCTCGAACGCTTGGTACGCGAGCGCGCTCGCGAACAGCAGCTCGCCGGTGTGCGTGACCGAATCGTCGAAGCCGAATCCGACGCCGCGCTCGTCCGCCGCGACACGCACCAACGGAGACTCCGCGCCGCGCGGCGGCATCGACACCGCGAACCACAGCCGCTCCGCGAGCGCGTGACCGTCGACTTCGCGCGTCCAGATCGAGAGGTCGCCGGTCGCACGCACGTACTCGCGCGCCATGTGCACGAAGTAGAACGCGTCGTCGAGCGGCGGAAGGCGGCCCCAGAGCTCGCCGCCTTGGTGCTCGTCGTCGTCGAGCGTGCCGGGGAAGAAGATCGGCACGCCGCGGAACGTGATGTGGTCGGGGATCGAGCCCGACGGCACGCAACTCCCGCTCGCGAGCTCGCGCGGCGCGGCGGTGATCGATTGAGCCGCAGCGGTCAACAGCAGGAGCGGCAGCTGCTCGGAGCCCGGCACCACCCCGCAATCGAGCGACATCGCGTAATCGCGAATCCAGAACGCCGGGTAGTCCTCGCGCCCGCCGGGCCGGATCAGCGTGCGCCCCGTCGAGTTCGGACCCTGGCCGCCCGCGCTCTCGCCCACCGGCACTCGCGAGGCTTCGACGACGTCGCGAGCGAGTCCTTCGAGGAACGCGCGGTCCTCGGGAACGAGCAGAGGCTGGGCCGGGAGCTCGGTCCGGCACGCGCAGCCGATCGCCGCGAGCCCGAGCCACAGCGCGCGGCCGCCGAAGGTCACGCAACGCACGCGCGGATCAATGCACCGAGATCTTCGCGGTCAGCAGATCCTGATCGTGGCCGTTGGTGCCGCCGCCGTGGAGGTAGAGCGTGTTGCCTTGCGCCCAGAAGTTGCTCGGACTGCCGGCGTTCGGCGGACCGATCACCAGCTCCTCGAGCTCGTGCCCGGCGACGTCGTAGACCTCGATGGCGAACTCGTTGCCCGGGCCGCTGAACCAACCCGAACCGCACACGGCGAAGCGTCCGGCGGAAAGCGGCGCGATGAAGTTCGCGGTCGACCACGAGGCTCCGGAGATCGTGAACACGCGTTGCCAACGCACGGTGCCGAGCATGTCGTACGCGACGAGGCCGGCTTGCCCGGCGACGTACGCGCGCCCGAGCGCATCGAAACCGATCGACTTGCCGCCGCCGGACGGCGCCGCGAAAGTGCTCGACCACACCAGCGTGCCCGCGTCGTTCCAGCGGGCGGTCGTGTGGTGCGCGTTGCCGGCGGTCTGGACCAAGTAACCGGTCGCGTACACGTCTCCGTTCGGTGCGACCGCCATCGCGTTCGCGTAGTCGGGAGCGAGCAGCGCGCCGGCGAGCTTCTTCGTCCACAGCAGCGTTCCCGACGGATCGTACTCGAGCACGACCCAGTCGAAGTTCGTGCCCGCCGAGACGTTGATCGTGTTGCCGACGACGTCCACGTTCCCGTGCGGATCGAGCGCGAGGCCGACCGGCCAATCGGTGCCGAAGCCGCCGTGCCAGTTGCGATTCCAGAGCGCGTTGCCGTTCGCGTCGTACTTCAAGAGCACGATGTCGGTCACGTTGCCGGCGTAGTACGAGTTCGCCGCGACGTAGACGTCACCCGACGCGTCGATCGCCAACGCGACCGCGTTCTCGGACCAGTTGTTGTCGAAGCGCTGAAGCCACTGCTGTTGACCGTTCGTGTCGTACTTGATCAGCAGGATGTCCTGATTGCTCGACGAGCCTGGATCGTTCGCCAACACGTAGATCGAGTCGAAAGCATCGGTCGCGACGTCGATCGGGGAGCTGGCGAAGCCGGAGCCGGGGCCGTGATAGCGCTGTTGCCAGAGCAGCGTGCCGCCGGGCGTGTACTTGAGCGTCGTCGTGTCGTACAGGAACGCCGCACCGTATTGATCGAGGCTCGAGCCGACGACGATCACGTTGCCCTGCGAGTCGACGGCGACCGCGCCGGCGTTGTCGTGGCCCTGGATGCCGTTGTCGAAACGGCGAACCCATTCGGCGTTCGCGTGCGCGCCGAACGGAATCGCGCGCTCGCCGGAGAGCTGCGCGTCCGCGGGCGCCGGCAACGCGAGCGCGCAGAGAAGCACGGGAAGGACACGGGTTGCCGCGAGGTTGGCTTGCACGATCGAATCTCCTGAAGGGGACGGCGATCGATCCTAACGCTCCCTCTGCGCGGCGGCTTCGCGTTCGACGGATCCGTCGCTCGATCGTCGAGCTGCAATGTGAGCCCCGACGTCCAGATCGTAGACGCTCGCGGTGCGCGAAAGTGCTTCGCGACGAAGTGCTCGCGCTGCGCGCCGCCCACGGACGTGTCAGCGACGAATCCGCCGAGCCATGCGCGGCGCCGAAGACTCGCGCGGCACCTAAGAAGCGCTCGGCGCCAAAGGAACGCGCGGCGCCGAAGAAGCGCGCGGTGCCGAAGCGACTCAGCGCTTGCGCGCGTGAACGCCGCGGGGCGCGCGTTTCGTGCTCGCGGGCGGCCCCTGCCGGCCGAGGTCGTCGAGCAGCGTCGCCACCAGCGAGGTCCAGCCGGTCTGGTGACTCGCACCGAGACCGTGGCCGTCGTCGCCGTGGAAGTACTCGTGGAAAAGCACGAGATCCTTCCAGTGCGGATCGTTCGCGAAGCGCGAGTCGGCGCCGTGGCACGGACGCGCGCCGCGCGCGTCGGGCAGGAAGAGCCGTGCGAGGCGGCGCGAGAGCTCTTCGGCGACCTGGCGCAGATCGAGCCACTTCCCCGAGCCCGTCGGGCACTCGACCTGGAGCTCGTCGCCGTAGAAGTGGTGATAGCGCTCCAGCGCTTCGATCAGCAGATAGTTGACCGGGAACCACACCGGTCCGCGCCAGTTCGAGTTGCCGCCGAACAGCGTCGACGTCGAATCGCCCGGCGCGTACGGCACCGCGTAACGCACGCCGTCGATCTCGAGCCGATACGGCTCGTCGGCGTAGACGCGCGACAGCGAGCGGATGCCGAACGGCGACAGGAACTCGCTCTCGTCGAGCATGTAGCGCAAGACGCGGACGAGGCGCTCCTTCGACGGGATCGCGAGCAGACGCTTGTGCGCGTCGCCGTGCGCTGTCGCGTACGCGATGTGCCGCGCGAGGTCGGGTCGGTTCTCGAGGAACCACATCATCCGCTTCTTGAAGCCCGGCAGACGGTCGATCGTCTCCTGCTCCAACACTTCGACCGCGATCAGCGGGATCAAACCGACCATCGAGCGCATCCGCAGCGGCGTGCCCTCGCCGTTCTTGTGGATCTCGTCGTAGTAGAAGCCGTCGCGATCGTCCCAGAGCCCGCGCTCGCCGAACGAGTTCATCGCCTCGGCGATCGCGACGAAGTGCTCGAAGAACTTCGAGGCCATGTCTTCGTACGCGGGCTCGTACTTCGCGAGCTCGAGCGCGATCGACAGCATCGTGCCGCAGTAGAACGCCATCCACGCGGTGCCGTCGGCCTGCTCGAGGAGCCCGCCGTTCGGCAGCGGCTGCGAGCGATCGAACACGCCGATGTTGTCGAGCCCGAGGAAGCCGCCGGAGAAGATGTGCTTGCCGTGCGCGTCCTTGCGGTTCACCCACCAGGTGAAGTTCAGGAGCAGCTTCTGGAACGCGCTCGCGAGGAACGCTCGGTCGCGCGCGCCGGGCCGACCCGACTTCTTGTAGACGCGCCAACAAGCCCATGCGTGCACCGGCGGGTTGACGTCGCCCAGCGCCCACTCGTACGCCGGAATCTGGCCGTTCGGGTGCATGTACCACTCGCGCAGGAAGAGCGAGAGCTGCGACTTCGCGAACTCGATGTCGACGCGCGCGAACGGGATCATGTGGAAGGCGAGATCCCACGCGGCGTACCACGGGTACTCCCACTTGTCCGGCATCGAGATGATGTCGCGGTTGTAGAGGTGGTCCCACGCGGCGTTGCGGCCCGCCGCGCGCGCGCGCGGCGGAGTCGGCTGCGCGGGATCGCCTTCGACCCACTCGCGCACGACGTAGTAGTAGAACTGCTTCGACCAGAGCAGGCCGGCGTACGACACGCGCGCGACGGCGAGCTCCTCGGGCGACAACCCCGGCGCCACGCGCTGCGCGTAGAAGAGATCGGCTTCGCGCGCGCGAGTGGCGAAGAGCTCGTCGAAGCCCGGCCCGAGCGGCTGCTTCGGATCTTCGTCGACGGCGAAGAGCCGCAGACGCAGCGTCACTTCGCTGCGCGCCGGCACGACGAAGCGTTGAACCGCTGCCGCCTTCGTGCCGGTGCCGCCGGCGTGCACCGCATCGGCGTCACCGTCGACGACGTACGCGTGGAAGCCGTCCTTGACGAACGCGCTCGTGTTCGGCGACTGGTAGAGACGCTCGGTGTTCGTCTGGTTCTCGGTCAAGAGCCATTGGAGCGGTTGCTTGCCCGCGCTGCCGACCATCGCGTAGCGCCCGAGCGCCGGATGCTCGGCGATCAACCGGCCACGGCGATCGACGGAGAGCGTCGGCCGCTCGCCGAAACCCTCGCCGCTGCGGCCCCAGCTCCACGTGTTGCGGAACCACAGCGTCGGCAGCAGCGTGAGCTCGGCCGACTCGTTCGCGCGGTTCTTCGCGGTGATCAGGATGCAGACGTCCTCGGGCGAGCGCTTCGCGTACTCGACGAACACGTCGAAGTAGCGATCGTCGTCGAAGACGCCGGTGTCGACGAGCTCGTACTCGGGGTCGAGCTTCGAGCGCTCGCGGTTCTGCTGCACGAGCTCGTCGTACGGGAACGCGCGCTGCGGATACTTGTAGAGCGCCCGCATGTACGAATGCGTCGGCGTCGCGTCGAGGTAGAAGTAGCACTCCTTCACGTCCTCGCCGTGATTGCCTTCGGGACCGGTGAGACCGAAGAGGCGCTCCTTCAGGATCGGATCGCGACCGTTCCAGAGCGCGAGCGCGAAGCACAGCCGCGCTTGGCGATCGCAGAAACCGAAGAGCCCGTCCTCGCCCCACCGGTACGCCCGGCTGCGCGCCTGATCGTGCGTGAAGTAGTCCCACGACGAGCCGTCGGCGGAGTAGTCCTCGCGCACCGTCCCCCACTGGCGCTCCGCGAGATACGGCCCCCAGCGCTTCCAGTTCGCGTCGCGCACCGCGTCCTCGTCGAGGCGGCGTGATTCGGGGTCGTCGAACTTCGGGCGCGAGGGCATGGGGACCGGGGCGAGGGGCTCTTTTCGGACCTCGCTCGCTTGCGCGTGGAGCGCAGCGGCCCCTTTTGCCGACGAAGCGTTCGCGGCGAGGCCGGAAGAGCTTTCCGATGCCGTCGCGCCGGGCTTGACACCGTTGCCCGCCCGCGAAACCCTTCTCGCCCCTCGCTTCTCGCGCTCGCGTTCCATTCGACTACCTCATACTCCTCCGCGCTCGAGCTCCCCGTGACCACCAACCGCGTCGCCGCAGTCGAGTCGAACCTCGACGCCTACCTCGAGCAAGCCGTCGCGCCTCCCGAGCTCCTCGACGACGACGCGCCGCTCCGTGAGGGTAGCGGCTTGAGCGCTCGCGCGGCTGTCGGGCTCTTCGAATGCCAACTCGAGAGCCGCGCGCTCGACGTCGCCGCCCGCGAGCTCAAGCGCACCGGGCGCAGCTTCTACACGATCGGCAGCGCCGGCCACGAGAACAACGCGTGCCTGGGCGCGCTGCTGCGCCTCGACGATCCTTGCGTGCTCCACTACCGCTCCGGCGCTTTGATGATGGCGCGCAGCCGGAAATTGCCGGGCTCGACGCCGGTGTTCGACACGCTGCTGTCGCTGGTCGCGTCGAAGGACGATCCGATCTCGCACGGCCGCCACAAAGTTTGGGGTTCGCGCGAGCTCTGGGTCCCGCCGCAGACCTCGACGATCGCTTCGCATCTGCCCAAGGCGAGCGGCATGGCGGTCGCGATCGGCCTCGCGCGTCGCTTGGGCGTCGCGAACGACCTGGCGGCCGACTCGATCGTCTGCTGCAGCTTCGGCGACGCTTCCTTCAACCACGCGACGGCGCTCGCGGGCATCCACTCCGCGCGCTGGGCGAAACGGCGCGGTGCGCCGGTGCCCGTGCTCTTCGTGTGCGAGGACAACGGCATCGGCATCTCGGTCGAGACGCCGAAGGGCTGGATCGCCGACACCGCCGCGCGCTTGCCGTACCTCGACTACTTCCAGGCCGCCGGCGAGCTCGACGAGATCCACGACGCGACCGCGCAGGCGATCGAGAGCTGTCGTCGCACGCGCACGCCGACGTTCCTGCACCTCGAAACCGTGCGCCTCTGGGGGCACGCCGGCAGCGACGTCGAGACCACCTATCACACGCACGACGAGATCGAAGCGGTCGAAGCGCGCGACCCGGTGCTCCGGAACGCCAAGCGACTGATCGAGACCGGCGCGGCGACGCCCGACGAGCTCCGCGCGCTGGTCGCCGACGTCCGAGCGCGCGTGATGGCCGCGGCCGAGGAAGCCGCGGGCCGGCCGAAGCTCGTCACGCGCGAGGAGATCGTCGCGCCGCTCGCGCCCTACGACGCCGAACGCTGCGCAAGCGCCGCGGCGGTCCCGCGCGACCCCGAGAAGCGCCGGCGCGCGTTCGAGGTGCTCCCCGAGCTCGTCACCAGCGCCACGAAGAAGACGATGGCCGCGCACGTCAATGCGGCGCTCGCGGACGAGCTCGCGGCGCGGCCGGAGCTCGTGCTGTTCGGCGAGGACGTCGGCAAGAAGGGCGGCGTCTACAGCATCACCGCGGGACTGCAGAAGCGCTTCGGCGTCGCGCGCGTGTTCGATTCGCTGCTCGACGAGACGTCGATCCTCGGTCTAGCCCAGGGCCTCGCGCACGTCGGCATCCTGCCGGTGCCGGAGATCCAGTACCTCGCGTACATCCACAACGCGCTCGATCAATTGCGCGGCGAGGCGTGCTCGCTCTCCTATTTCTCCGCCGGCCAGTTCACCAACCCGATGGTCGTGCGCGTGCAAGGGCTCGGCTACCAGAAGGGTTTCGGCGGCCACTTCCACAACGACAACTCGATCGGCGCGCTCCGCGACATCCCCGGCTTGATCCTCGCGACGCCGTCGCGCGGCGACGACGCCGCGAAGCTGCTGCGCGGCGCGCTGACCGTCGCGAAGGAATGCGGCCGCGTCGTGTGCTTCCTCGAGCCGATCGCTCTCTACCACGAGCGCGACCTCTACGCCGACGGCGACCACCAATGGCTGTTCGAGTACCCGCCGCCCGAGCAAGCGATCCTGCCCGGCGAAGTCGGCGTGTACCACGCGGACCACTTCCAGTTGCTGCTGGTCTCCTACGCGAACGGCCTGCGGCTCGCGCTGCGCGCCGCGAAGCGCTTGAAGGAGGAGTTCGGCATCCAAGCGCGCGTGCTCGACCTGCGTTGGCTGAATCCGTTGCCGATGGAAGCGATCGCGACGCACCTCGCGGCATGCGAGCACTTGCTCGTCGTCGACGAATGCCGCGCGACCGGCGGCGGCATCGCCGACGCGATCGTCGCGGGCCTCGCGGAGGCGGGCTTCAACGGCGTCGCGGGCTCGGTGCGCGCGGCGGACTGCTACGTGCCGCTCGGCTCCGCAACCGCCGCGATGCTCGTCGGCGAGGACGAGATCATCGCGATGGCTCGCAAGGTGTGCGCATGAGGTGCGCGCACGTGGAGCGTGAAGGCGGTGTGCGTATGAAGTGCGCGCACGTGAAAGCGGTGTGCGCATGAGGTGCGAACACGTGAAGGCGATGTGCCCATGAAGCGCGGACACGTGAAGGCGGTGTGCGCATGAGCCGCATCGCGATCCTCTGCCCTGGCCGCGGCTCGTACACCGAGCGCGCGCTCCGCTCGCTGCCGCCCGACCATCCGTTCGTGTCGCGCGCCGAAGCGCTGCGCGAGGAGTACGGGCTGCAATCGCTCGTCTCGCTCGACCACGCGCCGAAGTTCGACCAGCGCCTGCACCTCGCGCCCGCGAACGTGTCGCCGCTGATCTGGCTCGTGACGATGCTCGACGCGGCGGGCGCGGCGAAACTGCACGAAGTCACGTGCGTCACCGGCAATTCGATGGGCTGGTACACGGCGCTCGCGGTCGGCGGCGCGCTCTCGTTCGACGACGGCTTCCGATTGGTGCAGGAGATGGCGATCCTCCAACAGGAAGCCGCGAGCGAGACCGGCGGCGGCCAGGTGATCTATCCGACGATCGACGACGAGTGGCGGCCGGATCCCGAGCGGCGCGCGACGGTCGCAGCGGCGCTCGCGAACTCCAACGGCGAGGCGTTTCCATCGATCGAGCTCGGCGGCTACGCGGTGCTCGCCGGCACCGAGAGCGGCATGACGCATCTGCTGCGCGCATTGCCCTCGATCAAGCTCGGCTCGACGCCGTACCCGTTCCGCCTGATGCAGCACGGGCCGTATCACACGCAACTGTGCGCCCCGGTCGCCGCGCGCGCGAGGGAACGGCTCGCCAAGCTCGAGTTCCACCGCCCGTCGATGACATTGATCGACGGCCGCGGAGTGCGCCACTCGCCGTGGTCGGCGTCGGCGCAAGCGCTGCGCGACTACACGTTCGGCAACCAGATCGTCGAGCCCTACGACTTCTCGAAGAGCGTCCGCGTCGCGCTGCGCGAACACGCGCCCGAGCACCTGGTCCTCCCCGGCCCGGGCAACACGCTCGGCGGCGTGTGCGGCCAGATCCTGATCGCCGAAGGCTGGCACGGCCTGACGTCGCGCACCGACTTCGCGAAGGCCCACGAGGGCGACTCGGGCATCGTGCTGTCGATGCGGCGCTGAAAGCGTCGGCCAGCAGTCACTCGAGCGGCGAGGTCGCGTCGACGGGATCGTCGGGGTACGCCTCGCGGACGTTGTGGTCGTATCGAATGCGCGTCGACGTCTCCATCATGTCGGAGACGCCGTGGTCCCAGTGATACCGCAGCCGCGGGTTTCGGAGCATGCGACCCTCGTAGTACTTGCAGAGCATCTCGAGCACCTCGGCTCGCGCGTCATCGCCCGAGTCCTTGGCGAGCTCGTGCTGGTAGAGCGTTTGCTCGTAGATGTCGGCGACGTGCAATGCGACCGCGTGCTCCTGGAGGTAGAGCGCGGCGCGCGAGCGAGCAAGATCCTCCTTCGGATCGAAGAGGGCCCGCACCTCGCGTTCGAAGAGCTCGTAGGTCTCCCAGACCTTGTCGCCTGACTGCGCCGGGAGGGCGAGCATGTGACTGATCTCCGGATGTTCGACGCGCAACGCGTCCAAGACGCGACAGAGCTCGTACTGGTCGTGAATGAGCGTCTGCGTGTACGACTCGTGCTCGAGGTCCCGTTGACCTCGGACGGACCACAGGGAGACGACGATCGCGATGACCGCGGCGAGGTGGGCAAACGATTCGAGCCGACTGCGAGTCTGCATTGGGGCATCACTTCCGCTACGGACGACTTCTGAACCGCAGGGGAAACGGCGGCGACAGTGCACGGACGATTCGACGCTCGCCCCAGGCCGTTCGGCGTTCCGGCGCGCTCGCTCGTCCGGTCGGCTCGCCACCGAAAACCGGCGAGGACCGTTGCGTTCGCAGGCGCCGTGGCAAGCACGCCCGTACTCCGCAGATGCTCGTGACACCCACGTTTCAGACCACCGAGGCCGCCGCGCTCGCCTACATCCGCGAGCACCTCGCCGCCGACCAGGCGTTGGTCGCCGGCAGGCTCGACGACGCGCGGAGCGGCTTCGAGCACTGCGGCGAGCTCGCGCCCGAGAGTTCGACGATCGCCTACGCGCTCGCCTGCGTCGCCGCGCGCTCGGGCGATCTCGACCGAGCCTTCGCCGCGCTCGAGGACGCGCGCCGCCTCGGCTTCCGCGACGCCGCGCTCGCCGAGTGGGACGCCGACCTCGCGGCGTTGCGCGGCGACGCGCGTTGGCAACCCCTGCTCGCGGGCTTCCGCATCTTGAGCGAGCCCGCCGGCTTCCCGAGCTTCCCGTGGCTCAGTCGGCGGGTGGAACCTCCGAGCAGCGACGAGCGTGGCCCGCACACGACGGCTGCCGACTTCTCGGTGACTGGTCGCTGCGTGGTCGTCGGCAACTCCCAAGGACGCATTCAGCGCCTGCGAGAGTCGGACGGCGGGTTCGAGTGCGACTACGCGACCTTGGACGGGTCCGTGTGGCGTATCGCGACGCACCCGAGCGCGTCCGAATTCGTGGTGCTCACCGTCAACGGAGAGCTCTCGTTCTTCTCCACCGACGACAGTCGTCCGCGAGCACGCGGTTTCGCGTTCCCGCGGGAGTCGAACTCACCCCAGTACCCGTTCCGCAGCTTCCTCGAGTACTCGCCCGACGGTTCGCGCGTCGCCGTTCGCGACAATGTGCACCGGACGTCGGTCTGGAGCTCGGAGGGCACGCGTCACTTCGAGCTCGAGCGCCTCGAGCCCGACGAGTGGTACGTGGATCTCGCGTGGACGGCCGACGGCGCGGCGATCGTGCGGCGCGAGGGGTGCGAGCTCGCGCTCTACGACTCGACGAACGGCGCCGAGCTCTACCGGTTCGGGACGCCGTCACCGATCTACTGCGCGCGTTTCGACCCGACGGGCGAGCGGCTCGCGACGGGTCACGACGACGCGACGCTGCGACTCTGGGACGCGCGCACGTTCGCGCCCGTCGGCGAAGTCCATATCGCTCCGTCAACGTTCGACAAGGAGCGAGACGTGAACTCGGTAGCGTTCACGCTCGACGGTTCGCGACTCGCGTACGCGACGTGCGAGTCCATCGGGATCGGTGTCGTCGAGTCGTCGACCTGCGCCGTGCTCCGCGCGGCCGAGGACGGTGACGGCCACTGGTGCGAGCCTGTCGGCCTGCTGCTGAACCGCGACGCCTCCGACGTCTGGTACTCGATGGGCTGCGGCGGTGCTTGCGTGGAGGGGATCAGCTTGAACGGCCGAGCTCGCGTCCCGATGCTCCACGGCTCGACGCCGCGGAACAACCCGAGCGGGCGGGTCGCATTCGCGTCCTGGTACGGCGTGACCTGCTTCGACGTCGCGCGTCGGCATGTCTTGTGGGCGAAGCCGTGGACCGAAGGCGAAGAGTTGTTGCAGGCCGAGTCCGGACACTTCGGCACGATCCCCCTCGCGCTCAGCACGCTCTGCATCGAACGCTACATGCGAGACCACGGTCGCGAGCCGCTGACCGACTTCGCGGCGAGTCTTTTCGACCCCAAGCGCGTCCGCGCTTCGCTCGCGGGGGTCGAGCTCGTGCTTTGGAGGTGAGGAAAGCGCAAGGCAACCCGTTGCGTTTCCCGACGCTGCGGCAAGAGTCGGGAACACGATCATGCTCCTCACCTCTTGCCCCCAGGCCGACGTCGACGCCGCGCTCGCCTACATGCGCGAGCACCTCGCCGCGGATCGAGCGTTGGTCGCCGGCCGGCTCGACGACGCGCAGATCGGCTTCGAGCACTGTCGCGAGCTCGCGCCCGAGAGTTCGACGATCGCCTACGCGCTCGCCTGCGTCGCCGCGCGCTCGGGCGATCTCGACCGAGCCTTTGCCGCGCTCGAGGACGCGCGCCGCCTCGGCCTTCGCGACGCCGCACTCGCTGAATGGGACGGGGATCTCGGGGCGCTGCGCGACGAGCCGCGCTTCAAGGCGATGATGAGCGCGATCCGCGAGGACATCGAGACGCGGCTGTTGAGCGAGTTCCGTTGGATCGTTCCGTGCGAAGCCGCGGACCCGAAATCTCGACCGCAGAGTGGGCTCTACGCGGAGACGTCGCTGCCGGGCAAGTGCATCGTCGTCGGTGACGCGCGCGGCGGCCTGCAGAGGCTCGACCTGCTCACCGGCGCGATGGAGTGCGAGTTCGAGAGCGCGAATGGAGCCATCTGGGCGATCGCCGCGCACCCGACGGCTCCGCGATTCGCCGTGATGACCACCGCGGGCGAGCTCTCCGAGTACACGTGCGACTCCGCCGCGCAGATGGCGATGACTCGGCCGTTCTTCGGTCCGCTCCGAGATTCGGAGCACGCATTCAGCGTGTGGCTCGAGTACGACCCAACGGGCGAGTTCATGGCGATGCAAGCCCGCGATCGGCGCGTCGTCGTGTGGCACGCAAACTCGAATCGCAGTGTCGAGCTCCCGATCGCCGCGCCGAACTCGTGGGCTCCGATTCTCGCCTGGACGTCGGATGGTTCCATGCTCGCCCGCGGCGAAGAGAGCGACGTGTGCTTCTACGATCCGCGCGATGGCTCGGTGCGAGGCATGCTCGCGACACCGTCCAAGATCCTCTGCATCGCGTTCGACATCGAGGGTCGGCGCCTCGCGACCGGCCACGCCGACGGTTGCGTGCGATTGTGGGATGCGAAGACCTTCGAGCTGATCCGCGCGCGGTCGATGTCGCCGGACATGTGGGGCGAGGCTCGCAGCGTCAACTCGCTCGTCTTCACGCTGGATGGCACGCGCTTGGTCTTCGCGGCCGCGGTCGGGATCGCGATCGGAGTGCTCGACGCCGAGGACGGCGAGACCCTCTGGTTCTCGGACGACCACTACGGTCATTGGGGCGAGCCGCTCGGTTTGCTCGCCGACCGCGAGGCGCGCGGCGTCTGGTTCTCACCGGGCTGCGCGGGCAATCCGCTCGAGCTCGCAACCGCAGGCCGGTCGTACTACGCCGCACCACTCTTGGGTCGCACGCCGCGCGCCAACGCAAGCGGTCACGTCGCAGTCGCGGGGTCGTTCGGCGTCGCAGGCTTCGACTTCGAGCGTCGGCGCGTGCTCTGGTTTCGGCCGCAGCTCGATGGTGAGGACTTCATCCAGGCGGCGTCAGGCCACTTCGGGACGCTTCCCAACTCCGTCGAGCGACTGGCGGTCACCGACCGAGCCGTGCGCTCGCCGCGCATTCCGCTCGTCGATCGCGTCCACGAACTCTTCGACCCCAAGCGGGTCCGCGCGTCGCTCGCGGGCGTCGAGCTCGTGCTCTGGCGCTACTAGGCGCCGAACTCAGCGGCCGTCGAACGGAGTCGAGCGGGGCTTCGGCAGACGCGGGTTGCCGCGCGCGTCCTTCGGCAGCTCCGGGCGAATCGGCAGCGCGGGCTGCAGCTTCACCGCGGGGCTCGGATGGACCGCACTCTTCGCTGCGTGCACCTCGAACGCGTCGTCGCTGAAGTCGTCGAGCTTCCCGCTGAGCAGCGCGGGCGCGCAGATCAGGCAGAGCGCTGCGCCGAACAAGAAGGCGTCGGATGCGTGTGCCATGGATCGGGACCGAGGGGCGGGACGGAAGCGACGCGAGCGATTCGGGTGGGCGGGAAGCTGGGTCGAGTAGAGCAGCTACCGTGCCGCAGCTGTACGACACGACGTTCATCTGCGAATGTCTGCCCAGGATTCGGAAACGGCGGGGCCGACGCGAGCTCGCGATCCAGCCGCTCCAAACCGTCCGTCCTGGTTCGCGCCGGTCGGGTGCACGACCGCACGGCGCACGTTGCAGGAGTTGCCGAGCTCGATCGCACCGCTCGATCGCACCGCTCGACTGAACCGCTTTCCTAAGACGGCGGGTCCGGACCTCGGACCCTGCGCTCCACGGCGCGGCGGGAAACGGACGAGTCCGACCGGCGCCCGCCGCAGGTCCGACACCTCGACCGCCGCGATCCATCGGACGTCCAGCCGCCCAAGTCGCGCGGGCCCAGCCCGCTCGCGGCCAACGTCTAGACTCCTGCGGATGAAGGAGCTGCTCCACGCGATCCGCGCCGACGATCGCGCCGCCGCCCGCCGTTCGATCTCGCGTTGGCCCGAGTTCGCGAAGAAGCCCCAGGTCGTCCTCGAGGCGGCCCGCTTCGCCCGCGCCGAAGTGCTCGAGCTCCTGCTCGACGCCGGCGCCGACCCGAACGCGCTCTGGCGCAACTACCGGCCGATCCACGCGGTCATCCAAGCCGAGCCGCACGCCGAGCGCCTCGGTTCCCCCGCGGCGCAGCTCGAGTGCCTCGAACGGCTGCTCGATCATGGCGTCGACCTCGAGCTCGGCGGAAGCTGGCTCGCGGTCCGGCCGCTGCTCCTCGCGGCGTTCTCCGGCGAGCGCGAGCTCGTCGCGCGGCTGCTGGACGCCGGCGCGAAGGAGGACTTCCTCACCGACGCGGCGCTCGGCAAGCGTGCACGCGTCGAGAGGGCACTCGCGCGCGATCCCGAGCTCGCGCTCGCCCGCGACGCGAGCACGTTCACCGCGCTTGCAGCCGCCGCGGCGAGCCGACTCGGCGAAGACGACGCCAAGACGGCGAAAGAGCTCCTCGCGCTCGCGACCACGCTGCTCGACCACGGCGCCGACCCGAACGCCGAGGTCCGCGAGCGCACGCATCTGTTGCCGGTCGTCTACTTCGCGATCCATGCGGGTCAACGCAACTTGCTCGAGCTCCTGCTCGCGCGCGGCGCCGACCCGACCCGCGTTTTCGAAGCATCGTTCTTCCGCGACAACCGCGAGTGGGCCGAACTCGCGCTCGCGCACGGCGCGAAGCTCGACCTGGCCCGACACGACGGCAAGCCGATCTTGAACGAGCTCGTGCGCTGGGGCCGGGTCGAGGAGGCGCTTTGGCTGATCGCAAAGGGCGTCGATCTGCGCTTGCGCGGAGCCGACGGTTGGTCCGCGCTCCACCAAGCCGCGTCGCGCGGCAACAAACGGCTCTTCGTCGCGCTGCTCGCCGCCGGCGCCGATCGCAACGCGAAGGACGACCACGGGCTCTCGGTGCTCGACCTCGCGCGAGTTCACCGCCGACGCGAGCTCGTGGCGCTCCTCGGCCCGGCCCCGCGACGACGGTGAACGGTCGGCTTGTCGGAGAACCCCTCCGCGCGTAGCCTCGCCTTCGTCCCGTGCTCCAGGAGGTCCCCATGCGCAAACTCACCGTCCTTGCCCTCGTGCTCGTCGCCGCGTGTCGGTCCACCATCGAACCCGCGCCGGCGCCGGTCGCGGCGACCGTCGCAACGCCCGCGGAGGCGACGCCGGCCGT
>JACRIN010000043.1 GCA_016220085.1 Planctomycetota bacterium | reverse complement strand
CGGCTGGCTCGCCTACACCGAGGCGGCGACGAGGAAGATGCTCGAGGCGATCCCCGATGACTCTCCCGGCGACCTGCCCGCCGAGCTCGCGGGCGATTTCGCCCGAGCCCACGCTTCGGATCGGTGGAGCTTCGCGCCGGCGCCGGGCGCGCGCACGCTCGGAGAACTCGTCGCGCACCTCTACGGGGCCGAGCTCGCGTGCTGGAAGGGCTTCCAGAAAGGCGCGCTGACGCAAGTCGAGCACGATGCCGAGGTCGGCCCGCCGGTGAAGTCCCGATCGGAGGCGTTCGCGCTGATGGCGCGGGCCCACGCGCGGCGCGGCGAAGTGCTCGCGTACGCGACGCCCGCCGAGCTCGAACGCGAGGTCGCGTTGTTCTATGGCAGGTTCAAGGGTTCGCAGGTCGCCGGTTTCGTCTACGACGAGCACTGGCACCACCGCGGCCAACTCACGGTCTATCTGCGGTGCCTCGGTATCGCGCCGCCTTTCCTCTACGCAGGCTAGTTCGACATGAGCGACATCCGCGACGTCATCATCATCGGTTCGGGTCCCGCCGGGTACACCGCCGCGATCTACACCGCGCGCGCCAACTTGAAGCCGATGCTGCTCGAAGGGATGCAGCCCGGCGGACAACTGACGATCACCACCGACGTCGAGAACTACCCGGGCTACCCCGAAGGCGTGATGGGCCCGAAGATGATGGAGGACTTCAAGGCGCAGGCCGCGCGCTTCGGCACCGAGATCGTCTTCGAGCAGGTGAACAAAGTCGACTTCTCGAAGCGGCCGTTCACGCTGACCACCGACTTCAACGAGTTCAAGGCGAACGCGATCATCGTCTGCACCGGCGCGAGCGCGAAATTGCTCGGGCTGGAGAGCGAGTCGACGCTGATGGGCCACGGCGTCTCCGCGTGCGCCACCTGCGACGGCGCTTTCTACAAGCAGAAGTCGGTGATGGTCGTCGGCGGCGGCGACACCGCGATGGAGGAAGCGAATTTCCTGACACGCCACTGCTCGAAGGTGACGATCGTGCACCGCCGCGAGTCGTTCCGCGCGTCGAAGATCATGCTCGACCGCGCGCGCGCCAATCCGAAGATCGAGTGGCTCTTGAACAAGGAGCCGATCGAGATGCTCGCCGGACCGAAGGGCAAGGTCGATCGCGTCAAGTTGCGCGACACCAAGTCGGGCGAGGAGAGCGTCGTCCCGACCGACGGCATCTTCATCGCGATCGGTCACAAGCCGAACACCGAGATCTTCCAAGGCGTGCTCGACCTTGACGAAACCGGTTACGTCAAGGTCCACAACGGCACGTACACGTCGGTCGAAGGCGTCTTCGCCGGCGGCGACGTGGCGGACAAGGTGTATCGCCAAGCGGTGACCGCCGCGGGCATGGGTTGCATGGCGGCGATCGACTGCGAGCGTTGGCTCGAGCGCCAAGGCGCGCACTAAGGGAGCGAGCGATGGCGAAGCGCAAATCAGCTCGGCACGTCGTCGTCACCGGCGCGGGCACCGGCATCGGGCGCGCGATCGCGTTGCGTTTCGCGAAGGAGGGAGCTTCGCTCTCGCTCTTCGCGCGCGACGCAAAGCGCCTCGAGGCGACCGCGGCGCTCGCGAAGAAGCTCGGCGCCGGTGCGACGTTCGTCGCGTCGTGCGACGTGCGAAAGCAGAAGGCGGTCGATACCGCGTTCGATGCCGCGGCCGCGAAGCTCGGGCCGATCCACGTCTGCGTCGCGAACGCGGGCATCGGCGGCGAGAACCGTCCCGGCAAGAGCGACCGCTTCGACGACGTCGTCGACACCAATCTGCGCGGCGCGTACTTCTCGTTGCGCGCGGCCGAACGCCATCTCGCGCCCGGCCCCGACGCGCGCCACTTGCTCGCGACCGCGTCGGTGCTCGCGCGTTTCGGCGTGCCGGGCTACACCGCGTACTGCGCGTCGAAGGCGGGTGTGCTCGGCCTGGTGCGCGCGCTCGCGCACGAGCTCGCGCCCGCGAACGTGCAAGTCAACGCGCTCTGTCCCGGCTGGGTGAACACCGACATGGCGAGCGAGGGGATCGCGGGCATCGCGAAGAAGATCGACGTCACGCCCGAGGAGTTTCGGAAGATGGCGATGGGCCAGGTTCCGCTCGGCCGCATGAGCGAGCCCGAGGACGTCGCCGGCCTGGTCGCGTGGCTCTGCTCTCCCGACGCCCGCGGCGTCACCGGCCAGGGCCTCGACATCAACGGCGGCGCGTGGATGGGGTGAGCGCGGGCGCGCTCCGCGAAGGGAGCGTGGCGCGGCGCGGCGAGCTCGTTACGCTCGGCCGACCGTGGAGCGACTCGCAGGTTGGCGCGCGGCGGCGGTCGTCGCGCTGTTGACGTTGGCCGCGCTCGGCGCGCGGCTCGCGACGCTCGACTACGGTCTGCCGTTCGCGCGCGAAGCGGACACCGAGGTCGTCGATCAGGTGCTCGTCCTCGCGCGCGGGCCGGTGCCCGACGACGCGTGGTACGCGATCTCCGCGTACCCGGTGCTGCTCGCGCGGATCGAGTTGGCGCTCGGGCTCGGCCGCGAGCCCGAACTGGATTCGAGCGTGTCCGAGCTCACTCTGCACCTCGACGCCGCCGCGCGACCGTATCTCGACGTGCGCCTCCTGGTCGCGTGCTTCTCGGTGCTGCTCGTGCCGGCGACGTGGTGGCTCGCGCGCTCGTTCCTGTCGCCGCCGTGGGCGTGGTTCGCGGTCGCGCTCGTCGCGACGAGCATGCTCGCGCTGCAGTTCGGCCGCATGGCGCGTCCGCACGCGTTCGTCGCGCCGTGGATGGTGCTCGCGGTCGTCGCGTGGGTGCGTTTCGCGGCGAGCGGCGCGTTCGTCGCGCTCGTGCTCGCGAGCCTGGTCACCTCGCTCGCGATCGTCGAGTTGCCGAACGGGCTCGCGACGTTGTTTCCGGCGGCGGCCTCGTGGTGGCTGCAGCCGAAGCGTCCGCGCCGGCTGGTCGATTGGCGGTTGCTCGTGCCGTTGGTCGCGATCGCGTCGGTCGTGCGCTTCGCGTATCCGTTCTGGTTCGTCGAGTGGCCGAGCGATCCGAACGCGCCGAGCGCGTCCGGCGTGGTCCATTTCGGCTGGCAACAAGCGATCGATCCGCGCGACTTCGACGGCGGCGGCTTCTCGGTGCTCGCGCGGACGTTCGCGTACTACGAGCCGGTCGCGCTGGTGCTCGCGTGCGTTGGCGGGCTCGCGTTCGTCGCCGCTGCGTTCGCCTCGCGACGCCGTGGCGCGGAGTCCGATCCCGCGCTCGCGTTCGGCGCGCGCCGCGCGTTGCTGGTCGTGCTCGCGTTCGCGGTGCCGTATGCGCTGGTGCTCGGGCTCTTCGCGTACACCCAGCAGCGGTTCGCGCTGCCGCTGGTGCCGTGCGTCGCGGTGCTCGCGGCGTGCGGCGCGCGCGCGGCGTGGACGCGGCTCGCGAGCTCGTCGTTCGGCCGCGCGGTCGGCGGTGCGCTGCTGGTCGCGGCACTCGCGCCGCCGACGTGGGCGGTGTGGACCGAGTCCCGCGAGCGACTGCAGCCGCATCCGATGGAACAGCTCGCCGAGTGGGTGAGCGCCCACGTCGATCGCGAGCACGAGCGCGTCGCGCTCCACACGTTCTACGACTTGCCGCTGGTGCGAACGGGAGAGCATTTCGCTCCGCGCCCGGGCCTCGCGCTGCATTTCGTGAGCCCGTGGCTCTCGTACCAGCGACGCGTGCTCGACGATGACTGGCGCGGCGAGCGTTGGGACATCGCGGCGTTGTATCCCGAGCAGGCGCGTTGGCGTGCGATCACCGAGCGCGCGGACGACTTCGTGCGCGGGCTCGACGCCGACTACGTCGTCGTGCCGTGCGGCGGCGAGCGCTTGGATTCCGCTCCGGCGAGCGCGGTGCGCGACGCGTTGCGGCAAGCGGCAACGCTGGTCTTCGCTCTGCACTCGCACCCGGAGTCGGGTCCGATCTCCGAGGCCGATCGCAAAGCGGGCGCGGGCCGTTTTCGCGTGCTGCTCGGCGAATCGACGCGGCCGGAGTTCGAGATCTACGCGCTCGAACGTCGCCAAGCTGGAGGGCGATAGCCGCTCGCCGGGCTCCGCAGGGTCGGGGTGTTCCGCGTGCGCCGATCGGCGGTCCCCGCGACGTGGATTCACGCGGAGAGAGCGCCTCGTCTGCGGTCGACGGGGTTCCAACCGGCCGGCGTCGGCGGGTGGACGCGCGAGGCGCACCCGCTATCGTTGCGGAGGAGATGGGGCTCGCGTCCTCGTCTCCGACGCGCTTCGATTCCGCCGACATCGAAGCCTTCTCGTGACCCGGTGAACGGTCGAGCGGTCGGCGATTTCCGTGGAGCATCGGACATGGGCTATCGAATGTCGTTCGGCTGCGGTTGCGACGAAGGACACTACTTCTTCGAGCTCGACGAGGACTTCGCGACGACGGTTTGGATGGACAACCACGGCGTGCTGAAGCAGCTCGGTGTCAGCACGATCCCCTCGCTCGCGGAGCCGGCGGACGACGCCGACGGAGACGAAGACGCCGACGAAGGAGAGGAGCAGGTCGACCTCGCGCCGGAGGCGTTCTTGCGTTGGCTCGACGTGCTCTCCAAGCACCAGGTCGCGATTCGCGAAGCGCTCGCGAAGCGCGGCGGCCATCCGAGCGTCTGGAGCGCTTGGCAAGACGCCGAGTTCGCCCACGCGCTGGCCGCGTACCGCGAGCTCGCCGAGCACGCGCGCGCCGCCGGCACGACGATCGACGCGGGCTGGGCGTAGTCGCGCGCGCGAGTCACCGCACGACGACCGGCACCGAGTTCGTGCGCTGCAGCACGCTCGCCGCCGTGACTTCCGCCTGCATGCCGAACACGAGGCCGGCCGTGAGCCCCGCGTCGAGCGTCAGGAACTTCGCCGCCTTGCCGTTCGCGTCCAGCGTGCCCAACGGAACCGCGAAGTCGTGCGAGACGAGTTGCTCGATGACGACGCCCGGCGTCGGCGTGCGCACGAGCTTGCGGCCGAGCCACAGAACCACGCTCGCGCCCGGTTCGCCGACGACCTCGACCAGCAAGGTCGAGCCCGCGTTCGGCGCGCCGAACGCCACGAGCTCGGGATCGCGCGGCGAAACCGCGACTGCCGCGACTTGCGACCCGAACGGCGGCATGCTGCCGCCGAGCGTGCACTGGAATGCGCTCGACCAGCCTCCGGTGACGTCGACTTGCGAGTACGCGAACACTCCCTGGCCGTTGACGCCGACTGCACCTGCGCCGTCCTGATCGCACTCCTCGTAGTACATGTTCCAGCCGCCGCTGCCGCCGCTGACCCAGGTCGTTGGACCGATCGCGATCACCTCGCTGCCCGCCTCGACGAAGACGCCACACCCGCCGTCCGGCGCCCACCAGTTCGGGTTGTTCACCATGCCGCCGAACGCTCCGGCAACGCGCGTGTTGACCGCATGGATCCGCGAGTTCGACTCCGCAGCGATTCCCGCCCCCGCTGTGCCCGGCACGTCGAGCGAGTTTCCCCCCGCGAACGAGTCCACCAATTCGATGCGCGAACCGCGCGCGAGCACGCCGTCGAGTCCGCTGGCGAACGTCGCGAGCATCTTCAACGCTCGGAAGCGCACGTCCGCGCACTGATCGACGCGGATATCGCGCGCGCCGTACGCGTCCTGGACGAGGATTGGTCCCGCGCATGCGTCGATTCGCCACGGGTGGTCGCACTCCAAGCCGACGACGGCCGCGAGCTCCTCGGACGGAACTCCCGCGATCGTCATCGGGCCAGTGACCTTCGCGAGCCCGGAGCCGATGACCGTCAGTCCCTTCGACAGCGTGAACTTCGAGTAGTTGCCCGGCATCACGAGCAAGACGTCACCCGCTTGGCTCGCTGCGATCGCGGGCGGCAGATCGAGGAAGTCGCCGCCGCCGTGCGAGTCGACGATGTAGGTCGTTCCTGGAGCGCCGAGACCGAGCTCCTGCATTCCGCAGTTCACGGGCGCACCCTTGCCGACCGCGTCCGTGCAGAGCGGCTTGGGCTTCGTTGCCGAGTGCGTGGCGTCGCCGATTTGGACGGGTGCCAGTTGGAACGCGGCCGTTGCGAATGCGATGGCGAGCATGCCGATCTCCCGGTTCTGCGTGACGATGCGAGCGAGCGGTAGGCGGTCGATGCTAGCGCAAGATCGCGGGCTCCGCTCGGGCCTCGAGCGTCGGCTGGTCGGCGCCCCAGCCGGCGTCGCGCGCGGCGTTGGCGCGAGTCACCGCACGACGACCGGCACCGAGTTCGTGCGCTGCAGCACGCTCGCCGCCGTGACTTCCGCCTGCATCGCGAACACCAAACCGGGATGTAGGCTCGGATCGAGCGTGATCGACCACGCTGCCCGGCCATTCGGGTCGAGTGTGGCGGGGGGAAGCATGAAGCCGTGCGACACCAGTTGCTCGACGGTCAGGGTCGAGCCGGGTCCGAGCACGAGCTGGCGCCCGAGCCACACAACGACGCTCGCGCCGGGCTCCCCGAGCACCTCCACTTGTACGGTCGCACCGGGCACCGGCGTGCCGACGAAGAGCAGCTCCGGATCGAGCGGCGACGACGCAACGTGGATCACCGTCGGTTCGAACGAAGCCGCTTGCCCACCCGACGTGCAACCGAAACCGGGAGTCCAGCCGCCTAGGAGCTCGACGGTCGAATGCGCGAACACGCCGAACCCGGCGACTGCGGAAGCGCCTTCGCCGTCGTAGTCGCAGTTGTCGAAGTCCATGTTCCAGCCGCCGTTCCCCCCGAAGACCCGCGTCAACGGGCCGATCGCGAGCACCTCACTGGTGGCGTCGACGAACACTCCGAAGCCGCCATCCGGCGCCTGGAAGCTGGTGTTGCTGACGATGCCGCCAAACGCGCCCCAGACAGTGGAGTCCACCACGTGCACGCGCGACCCGTTCTCCGCAATGAGGGCGGTCCCGGCAACGCCGGGCGCCACGTCCAGGTAGCTCCCTTCCACCAACGAGCCCGCGAGTTCGATGCGCGACGCGCTGGCCAGCAACGCGTCGTAGCCGCCGTGCATCAGGTGGCGCACGTCGACGTCACGCAGTCGAACGTCGGAGCATTGATCAATCGTCAGTTGATACGCCCCCGTGTGCTCCTGCAGCACCACGTGTCCCGGACACGAAGCGATCGACACCGGCTTCAAGTTGTACAGCCCGACCAAGACCGAGGTCTCTTCCGCGGGCACGTTCGCGATCGTGACCGCGCCGACGTGCACACCCGCGGATCCGACGATCGTCAGGCCTTTCGAGAGCGTGAACTTCGAGTAGTCGCCGGGCACCATGAGCAGCACGTCGCCCGCTTGGCTCGCTGCGATCGCGGGCGGCAGATCGAGGAAGTCGCCGCCGCCGCTCGCATCGACGATGTAGGTGTGACCCGGCGCGTCCGGTCCGAGTTCGGCGCGACCGATGAGGATCGGTGTCGGTCGTTGAGCGACGGGCTTCGCCGATGTCGACGACTGGGCTGGACGAGCGATCGATCCGAAGGCGGGCGACGGAACCGAACCCAATGCGAGCGCGAACCACATTGCGAACATGGAGATCTCCCTGATGTGCGTTGCGAGCGAGCGAAGCGACGTTTCCAAGCCTAACCTCACTCGGGTGCGCCGCGCTACGACCTTGGCCGGAGCGCAGCGATGAGGCTGCGCCCTGCCGCACGACTGCGCTTCGTCGGGCATCGGTGATCAGGTGATGGACTGCGCGCCCGGCGCGACGGCAGTGGCGCCGCTATCCTGCTCGAGTGACACCGACGAGCCCTCCGCGCGCCTTTCGCTCCGCCGCGGCCTGGCGTGCGTGGCTCGTCGCGCACCACGCGAGTGCCGCCGAGCTCGTCGTGCGCTGCTTCAAGGTCGACTTCGCCGAGCGCGGCGCGACGTACGAGCAGGCGCTCGACGAAGCGCTCTGCTTTGGGTGGATCGACGGCGTGCGCAACGGGCTCGACGCCGAGAGCTTCAGCGTCCGCTTCACGCCGCGCAAGGCGGGGAGTCGCTGGAGTCTCGTCAACATCCGGCTCGCGACCGAGCTCGAGGCCGCCGGGCGCATGCACGCCGCCGGGCTCGCCGCGTTCCGTGCGCGCGATCCGAACGACGCGCGGCGCTACTCGTTCGAGACGCGCGCGCGCGAGCTCTCGCCCGATCTCGCGAAGAAGTTTCGTGCGCAGCAATGCGCGTGGGCGTTCTTCCGCGCGCGCCCGCCCGGGTATCGCCGCACCGCCGTGTTCTGGGTGATGAGCGCGAAACAGCAGCCGACGCGCGAGCGCAGGCTCGACGTCTTGATCGAGTGCTCCGCCCGCGGCTCGACGCTGCCGATGCTGACGCCCCGCAAAGGCCCGCGGGCGGTCTGAATCCGCTCGGTTCGCCGTTTGGCGTTCAAGGCGCTCGCCGCGAGCTGCCGATCCAGGTCGCGCCCAACCCGGAACGACCATGGTCCAATTCACCTGCCAGATCGACGCCGAAGCCTCGGCGGTTCACGTCAAGCTCAGCGACGAAGACGGCCACGAGCAATCGGTGCAGTTCGCCTTCGACCCGCGCACCGGGCGCTACGACTGTCCGGAATTCGCCGACCTCGAGGAAGTCCTCGGCACGGAGTGGGTCGCGAACCTCGAGTCGCACGTGCGCAAGCTCGTGGACCAAGCGGTGATGGCTCGCCGCCGCTCCGAACGCGACGATCCCTGGGGCTTCTGAGCTCGCGTCACTCGTCCGAGTGGCCGTCACCGCGCGGTAGGAAGCTGCCGATCCACGTCGACAAGCCCGCGCCGATCACGCCCCAGAGGAAGGGCGATGCGTCGACACGCGGCGGAGTCGCGAGCGTGAACGCGACGACGATCAGCGCGACGAGCAGGACGAGCACGACGCAATAGCCGCCCATCACGAGTCGCGGCCAGCCCGCGCGCCGGCTCCCCGCGATCGAGATCGGCAGGATCGTCACCGCGAGACCCGCCGCGCCCCAGCCGACGGTCACCGAGCTCGTCGCCGCTGCGAGGATGCCTGCCGTCGCCGCGACGCCGAGCACGACGAACAGCACGATCGACGTCGCGTGGCGCGCGGGCGTCAGCAAGTGCCGCGCGTGCCGGTTGCAGAAGATCGCGAGGTCGAAGAGCGCGTCCGCGGTCCACGTCAGGAAAACGAACGCGCCGTACGCGATCGACAGCGGCGCGACCAACGGCTCGAGCGCCGGGTTCTTGTCCGCCGCGGAGTTGAGCAGTCGGATGCCGAAGTACGCGCCGAGGATCAGCATCCACCGCGTGCGCGACGTCAATCTGCCTTGCCACAGGTAGAACGCGAGCATCCAGCGGTACGCGACGTAGCGCGCCTTCAGCGCTTGCAGCAGTCCGTCCTTCGCCCAGCCGTCGGTCGGATCGAGCCGCAGCGCCTCGCCGAAGTGCTCGATCGCGCGGCGGTGATCGCCGGCGTGCAAGAGCGTCCAACCTTGGTTCGCGTGCGTGAACGCGTCTTCGGGTCGGCGCTCGAGCGCATCGCTCAGGCCCGCGCGCGCTTCCGATGCACGGCCGAGCGTCACCAGCGCGCTCGCGCGGATGTTCTGCGCGAGCGAGTTCTCGGCGTCGAGCTCGAGCGCTTGCTCGGCCGCCGCGAGCGCTTCCTTGCGCTTCTCCTGGCGCAACAGCACCGCCGCGCGCAGCGCGTGGCTGTCGGCGTCGTCCGCGTCGAGGCGGATCGCCTCGTCGAGCGACTTCAGCGCGTCCGCGAAGCGTTCGGTGCCCAGCGCGACCTGCGCGTACACGTAGTGGACGAACGCGGCGTCGGGCGCGAGCTCGATCGCTCGGCGCGCGTGCTCGGCGGCGCGCGCGTGCTCTTGCTTCGCGCGGCGGCAGAGCGCGAGCATCGCGTGCACGTGGGCTTGATCGGGATCCTCCGCGAGCTCGAGCTCGAACTCGCGGATCGCCATATCGTGGCGCTCTTGCTCGAAGAGCAGCCGCCCTCGCTCGAAGTGCGGTCCCATCAGAGCTTCAGGTACTTGGCGACGTCGTCGTACATGCCGCCCTGATTCGAGTAGAGCACGTAATTGCGCGCGGTCGCGAACCACTCGCGCGTCGACGGTTGGACGTCCTTGACGGCGGCGAGCAGGTCCCGCTCCTCGATCGGTGTCGGGACGCCGCGGGCGGTGGACTTCGCCTTCAGCGCGTCGCGCAGCTTCGCCTCGACCGCGCGCTCGACCACCGCGCGCAGGTCGGCGCCCGAGAAGTCCTTGCACTTCTCGGCGACGCGGCGGAGCTCGATCGAGCCCTGCGGCTTGTCCGCGAGCAGGATGCGCAGGATCGCGACGCGACCCTCTAGGTCCGGCGGCGGCACGAACAGCACGCGATCGAAGCGCCCCGGGCGCCGGAATGCGGAGTCGACGTGCCACGGCGCGTTGGTCGCGCCGAGCACGAGCACGCCCTCGTTCGAATCGCGCGCGCCGTCGAGCTCGGCGAGGAACTGGTTGATCACCTGGCGCACGACGCTGTGCTGGAAATCGGCCCGGCGCGCGCCGAGCGCATCGACCTCGTCGAAGAACAGCACGCACGGCGCGGTGCGGCGCGCTTCCTCGAACAGCGCGTGCAGGTTCTTCTCGCTCTGGCCGACCCACATCTCGAGCACGTCGTGGATGCCGATCGCGAGGAAGCGCGCCTTCACCTCGCCCGCGGTCGCGCGCGCGAGCAGCGTCTTGCCGCAACCCGGCGGACCGTAGAGCAGGATCCCGCCGCCCGCCTTCTTCCCGTACGCCTTGAAGAGCTCGGGGTGCTGGAGCGGCTGGATGATCTTGATCGCGATCTCCTCCTTGACCGAGTCCATCCCGCCGACATCGGCGAAGTCGATGCGCGGTTGCTCGGCGACCGGCGCGTCGTGCGCGCGGCGCGGGGAGTCGTCGCTGTCGTCGTCTTCGTCGTCGGACACGAGCTCCTCCGGCCCCGACGCATCGCCGCCGGCGCCGTACGCCTGCGCGACCGGCTTGCCGAATGCGGACGCGAGGTCGGGCGCGTCGAGCTTCGGCTCGCGCTCGAGCGCCGCGCGGTACTCGCTCGCCGCGCGCGTGCGGTCGCCTTCGCGCAGCGCGAGCCGCGCGGCGAGCACGTGGGCGCGCGCGTTCATCGCGTCGCGCAGTCGCAGGCTGTCGAGGATCACCTCGGCGTGCGAACCCTTGCCGCTCGCGAAGTAGCACTCGGCGAGCGCGAGCTTGAGGTCGAGATCGTCGCCCGCGAGCTGCATCGCGGTGCGGTACTCGCCCTCGGCCTCGTCGAGGCGGTCGAGCGAACGCAACGTGTCGGCGAGCAGCTTGCGCAGGGGGACGTTCTCGGGGGAAAGGGCGAGCGCGTCCCGCAGAGCTCGCACCGAGTCTTCACCGGTGGGCATGGCGGGCCAGTGTAGGTGCGGACGCGCGAACTCGCCAGACGTACGGTGTCGCACCACTTCCTCCAGGTTCCCCGGAACTCGAAATCGACTTCCAGGTGCCTCGACGGATCCCGGAAAAAGGTGATGCGACATCGTGCGGGGCGCGCGTCGCGTCGACGGGTCGGTAGGACGCGAGGGCTCGCAACTCACTCGAGCGCGCTCCATGATCGGCGCATGGCCTCACGCGAACGCGCGCTCGACTCCAACGTCCCCGGCGACTTCTTCGTCGACTCGAGCTGCATCGATTGCGATACGTGTCGGTGGCTCGCGCCGACGACGTTCGATCGCGCGGGCGAGCACTCGCGCGTCCACCGTCAGCCCGACGACGACGCGGAACGCTTCGCCGCCGAGCTCGCGCTCGTCGCGTGCCCGACCGGCTCGATCGGTGTGCGCGAGCGGCACGACCTCGAAGCGGCGAGCGCTGCGTTCCCCTTGGTCGTCGAGGACGAAGTGCACCACCTGGGCTTCCACGACGAAGCATCGTTCGGCGCGGCGAGCTACCTGATCGTGCGTTCGGCGTCCGGCGGAGGAAACGTGATGGTCGACGTGCCGCGCTGGAACGACGGACTCGCGCGCCGCATCGTCGAGCTCGGCGGCGCGCGCAGGCTCTTCCTGACCCACGTCGACGACGTCGGCGCGTCCGCGCGCTGGGCGAAGTTCCTGGGCGCCGAGCGCGTGATGCACGAACGCGACGCGGTCGCGGGCGTCGAGCGCGAGCTCGAAGGCGTCGAGCCGATCGAGCTCGAGCCGGAGCTCGTCGTCGTGCCGACGCCGGGCCACACCGCGGGCTCCGCGTGTCTCTTGTGGCGCTCGAAGTTCCTCTTCAGCGGCGACCACGTCGCCTTCAGCCGCTCACGCGGCCACGTCTACGCGTTCCGCGACGCGTGCTGGTTCGATTGGCGCGTGCAGCTCGAATCGATGAAGCGACTCGCGCGCTTCGACTTCGAGTGGATCCTGCCCGGCCACGGCACGCGCTGTCGCTTCACGCGCGACGAGATGAAGGAGCAGATGCGGCGTTGCATCGAGTGGATGTGACCGACGGTGCCGCACCGTTGCTTCCGACGGACCGTGCCGCACCACTTCTTCCAGGTCTCGTCGAACGCGCGAGCGACTTCCGCGTGCCTCGACGGAACCTGGAGGAAACGGTGTGGCACGGTACGTCGACGGCGGAACCGGGAAGCGGTGGCGCGACACCGAACGTCGCGAGACGGTCACTCGTCCGTCACTCGAGCGGCAAGTCGCCGAGGTCGAGCGCGTCGCCGTCTTTAACCTCGAGGTCGACGCTGAGCGGCGCGAAGCCTTCCTTCTCGAGCACCAGCACGTACTGCATCGACGGGAAATGCGCGTCGAAGCTGAACTCCCTCCGGAACCGGCCGTCCGCGTCCGACTGCGCGGAGTCGGCGTTCTTCTGCCAGTGCACGGCGACCCCGGCGACCGGCGCTCCGCCGGCGTCGACGCAGCGTCCGACGACGCTGCCCGTCGCGGCCGCTCCGCCGACCGGCAGCGAGTTCGAGCATGCGGCGACGCAACACGTGAAGAAGAGCGCGACTGCGGAGCGGAGCGGAGTCATGTTCGAGTTCCCCTGCGTTGGAGCGACCGTCAGGGCAGCCTAGCGCTCGCCGTTTCGTTCGGCCGAAGCTCGACCGTTCCTTCGTCGAGCCACCGCTCGTTTTCCCAGCGCGCGAGCCTCCAGGTGCCCGCGGGCAACCGCTCGAACACGCGCGTACCGCCGGGCGAGAGCGGCGTGCCGATTTCGAGCGACGCCGACTCGCCCGGCGCGCTCCAGCTCAGCCGGTAGGAGCCGTCGAGAGCGCTCGCCGAACCGCGCGCGAGCTCCAGCCGGCCCGCGGCGAAGTCGCGGTCCCACACGAACTCGGCGTCGCGCCATTCGAGAGCGACGGTCAGCGTGCTCCACCCGTTCTCTTCGCCCGGCGCTTGGAGGATCAGCGTTCCGCGGCCCGTGCTCGGCGCGCGCACGTCGAAGCGTCCGTCCGCGTCGGTCTCGCCGCGGCCGGACGGGTTGTACACGTCGCCTTCGGTGCGCGCGATCACCATCCAACCGACGATCGGCGTACCGCCGAACGCGAGCCGCCCGCGTGCGCGCGGCCGCGGATCGACGCGCAGGTCGAGATCGAAGCGCGTGACCTCGCCTTCGCGCACGACGCAATTCCACGGCAGCCCGCTCGGCGACGTGCCGCGTTGCGTCGACGTCGACGTGCTGTGCGGCGAGATCTCGGCATCGCAACGCTTCACGAGCCAGCGGCCGGGCATCAAGTGCTCGAAGCGGAAGCTTCCGTCGCTGCCGACGCGCATCGACTGCGCGCGACCGTCGCCGCACGACGCGCCGACGATCACGCCGGCAGGCTCTTCGACGCCCGGCAGCAACACGCGGCCTTCGATCGTTCCGCCAAGGCCGAGCACGAGCTCGACGCCGTCGCGCCCGACCTCCGGATCGAACTCGATCGGCCCGACGATCGCCGGCGCGTGCCCGACGAGTTCGGCGCGCACCCAGGTCGCTCCGCGCGTCTTCGGGTAGAGCGCGAACGAGCCGTCGGCCGCGCTGACGGTTTCCCCGCCACTCGGGTATTGGCGCTCGGCGGGGAAACCGTTGACCGTCATCACCACGTTGCCTTCGAGTGCGCGCGCGGAGCCCACGCTCGCTCCCGCGAGCGGCCGATCGCCGGCGAGCACGCGTCCGCGGAGTCCGGGCAACGCTCGGAGCTCCGCGCGCACGAGCTCGGGCACCGTGTCGTTTTCGAACGGGCCGAGCGTCGCGCTCGCGAAGCCGGCCGCCGAGACGCGCACCGAGAACGCGTGCGGCGGCACGACCGCGACCGTGCGGCCCGGTGGGTCCGGCAGCGCGCGCAGAGACGACCCGAGCGTGTCGCCCTTGTCGGGCCGCGCGTCGACGAGCTGCGCCTGGAACGACCGCACGGGCTCGCCGCGCGCATCGACGACCTCGATGACGAACTGCCGCGCTTCGCCCAGGCGCAGCAGGAGCGGCGGGCTGCCGGGCTCGACGCGTTCGGCGAACGCGAGCGCGTGTCGGCTCTCGCGGTCGACGGCGCGAAAATCGTGCGGCGTGCGGACGCGGAAGACGAAATGCAGTCGGCCCTCCGCGTCGCAGTCCTCGGAGCCCGAGCCGCCGTAGCGCTCGCCGTTGTATTCGTACTCGACGCGCGCGTTCGGGCACGGGGATCCGTCGGGGCGCAGCACCGTGATGTCGAGCCCATCGCCGGGGCCTTCCGGTTCGAGTACGAGCTCGAGCCCGGCGAGCTCTTCACCCGCGCGCAGCTCGAGCGGCTCGCCGATCGCATTGAGGAAGCGCGACTTCGATGCCCACGCGCGCACGCGGCCCGGCGGCACCGCGCCGAGGCGGAACTCGCCCCGCGCGTCGGTGCGCGTCTCGCCTTCGTCGCTCCACAGACCGTTGCGTCGCGCGAAATCGCGATCGACTTCCGTCGCCCGCGTCGTCAGCACGCGCGCGTCGGCGACCGAGCCGCCATCGGCGTCGACGACGCGACCGGAGAGCACGCCGCCGAGCTCGAGTCGCCAGTCGCCGAGGTCGGTCTCGCGACCCAGCTCGAGCGCGACGTCGCGTTCGGCCGCGACGTGACGCGGCGCCTTCGCGGAGAGCGTGAGCGCGCGACCGAGGCTCGCCTGCTGCGTATCGAACGCGATGCGAAAGCGTCCTTCGGCGTCGCTCTTCTCCGGCGGCCCGTCCCGACCGAGCGGTTGCACCTCGACGCCTTCGAGCGGTGCGCCCCGCGCGTCGACGAAGCGGCCGACGATTGCGCTGCGCGCGAGCGCGGTGGAGGCGAGCGTCGCGACCGCGGAGCTCGCGGCGGGCTCTGCGAGCTCGCTCGGCAGCGCCTCGCTGCGTGCATCCGTCGCTCCGCCGACCGGCGCGTCGAGCGCGGGCGTCGCCGTCGAGCTCGCGTGCTCGGCAACGCTCGGCGCCTGCTCCGCCGCGCGTGCGGTTTCGGTGCGCGCGGGCGCGCGCAGCGCGAAGTAGAGCACCGCCGCGGCGACGAGCAAGAGACCGAGGAGCACCGGGAGGAGGCGCATGGCGAACGCGCTTGGTTCTACGCCTCGCGACGCAAGCTGTCGATGCATGTCGAACCCGGGTCGTCGGCTTCTTACACTCTGCGGTATGCGCATCGCGCTCGTCGCGCACGGTTTCCCGCCGCTCGAACGCACGGGCGTGGAGAACCACGTCGCCGATCTGGCGCGCGAGTTCGCGCGCCGAGGACACGACGTCCACGTGTTCGTGCCGCGCCGGCAGCCGCGGCTCTCCGAGCTCGCGCTGCGGCTCGAAGCGCGCGACGGCTATCGCGTGCACTGGCTCGCGCGCAACGAGCCGCCGCGCTCCGCCGCCGCGCAACTCGAGGTCGAGGGCGTCGAGCAGGCGTTCGCCGAGTGGCTCGAGCGCGAGCGGCCCGACATCGTGCACGTGCACCACGTCGCGAAGCTCGGGCTCGGTGTGCTCGCCGCCGCGCGCGCCGCTGGAATGCCTGTGGTCTTCACCGCGCACGACGCGTTCGCGTTCTGCCACCGCGTCACGCACCTGCGGCCGGACCTCGCGCGCTGCGAGCGGATCGGCGACGCCCAGGCGTGCGCGCGTTGCGACCTCGCCGCGGCGGAGCTCAATCGTCACCGCGAACTCGGCGACTACCACGCCGGCATGTTCCCCGCGGATCTCGAGCCCGCGGTGCGCAAACGTCTCGCCGCGGCGCTCGGCGACGACTTCGCGTCGCGCAAGGCGCGCACGGTGCTCGACGAGCGGCGCGCGCTCGACGAGCGACGGTTCGCGGCGTTCCGTGAGGTCGACTTGGTGCTCTCGCCGAGCGCGTTCTACGCCGACGAGTTGGTCCGCGCCGGACTCGCACGCGAGCGCGTCGTCCACGAGCCGATCGGCATCGACGTCGCCGCGCTCGCGAGCGTCGAGCCCGCGCGCACGTCCGGCGCGCTGCGCCTCGGCTTCGTCGGCGGCACGTCGAAGCACAAGGGCCTGCACGTCCTGCTCGCCGCGCTCGACGGCCTCGGTCCGCGCATCAAGCTCGCGATCTGGGGCTCGACCAGCGATCTGCGCTGGGAAGCGAGGCTGCGCACGCACGCCGCGGACGTCGACGCGACGTGGCACGGCGGATTCGACGCCGGCGAGCGCGCGCGCGTGTTCGCGAGCTTCGACGTGCTCTGCGTGCCTTCGATCTGGGACGAGAACGCGCCGCTGGTGATCCGCGAGAGCTTCGCCGCCGGTCGACCGGTGCTCGCCTCGCGGGTCGGAGCGCTCGCCGAAAGCGTTCGCGACGGTGTCGACGGCGTGCTCGTCGCGCCGGGCGACGTCGCGGCGTGGCGCGAGGTGCTCGCGGGCTGGATCCGCGACCGTGCGCCGCTCGAAGCGTTGCGCGCGGGCGTGCGCGCGCCGCGGACGCTCGCCGACGAGGCGACCGCGACGCTCGGGCACTACCAGAGCTTGCTCGCCGCGCGGCGCGAGTCCGTGCCGGCGCCCGCGAGCCTCGTCGCGTTCCGAGCGGAGCACGCCGCGATCGCGAGCGAGTCGTTCGAGGCGTTGACCGAGCGCGTCGCGCGCGGGCTCGAACGCTTCCGCGCGCACGTCGGCGTCGGCGGAGCGAGCGGTTTCGCGGCGAGCGTGCGTTCGAGCGCCGCGCGCGACGTGCTGGACCGCGCGCGCGACGCGCGGCGCGAACGCCAGTGGCTCGCGCGCTCGCTCGAACGCCGCAAGGAAGCCCGCGACGAGGTCGCGCGGCTCGCGCGCGCGCAGCGCGAGCTCGCGGAGCGCTTTCGAGTCGAGCACGCGGCGTTGGTCGCGGAGCGCGACGCACTCGCGACCGCGAAGAGCGCCGCGGACCTCGAGCTCGCGCGCCTCGTCGCGCACGCGGAGGAGCTGAAGACCGAGGTCGCGCGCGCCGGCGAGGCCCACGCGACCGCGACCGCCGCGCTCGCGGAATGCCAGGACGCGAACCGGCGGATCCAGGAGCTCGTCCGCGTCGCCGTCATCGACCGCCAGCGCGTCGGCGATCACGTCGCGTGGCTCGAGCGCAGCTTGCGCGAGCTCGCGCGCGACACCGGCGCCGCCTCGGACGGCGAACTCGCCGACGAAATCGCCGCCGCGCGCGTCCGGCTCGCGGATTGGCGCGGCGAACTCGAATGGCGCCGCGCCGAGATGCGCGCCGCGCTCGACGATCGCATCGGGCTCTTCGGCAAGGGCGCGCTCGGCGAGCGGCTCGAACGCTGGCGCGCGCGGCCCGACGGCGCCGACGTGCCGGGCGGCGGAACGGACACGCACGGCAGGCTGGGCGACGTTGCGGGCGCGCACGGTGCCGCCGCGCCTCGCAGTGACCCCGACGCGACTCGCGGAGATGCCGGCGCGCCTCGCGGCAAGGCCGACGCGACTCGCGATAGCGCGACTCGCGACAAACGGGGCCGCGCGCGATGAACTCTCCGATTTCGATCGTCGTGCCGGCTTACGGCGACCCGGAGCTCGCGCTGCGCACGCTGGTCGCGCTGCAGCTCGAACTCAACGCTCGCGGCGGCATCGACGAGGTCGTCGTGGTCGACGACGGCGGCGGGGAGCTCGCGGCGCGGCTTGCCGAGCGCTTCCCGAAGGCGCGCTGCGTCGCGCGGACGACCAACGGCGGCTTCGCGCGCGCGCTGACGAACGGCATCGAGGTCGCGAAGCACGCGCTCGTCCGCGCGCTGAACAGCGACGTCCTGGTGCGCGTCGGCGCGCTCGCGCCGTTGGTGGAAGCGCTGGAGGATCCGAGCGTGTTCGCCGCGGTGCCGCGCGTGCTGCTCGGCGGCGACGAACGGCGCGTCGAGTCGTGGGTCGAGTTCGCGTGCGAGGACGGCCGCGTGCGCTTCGATCAGCCGAGTCTGACGCGCCGCGCGCGCGCGCCACGGCGCGATGTCGACGTCGCGTTCCCGGTCGGCGGCGCGTGCCTCTTCCGCAAGCGCGATTTCGCGGAGCTCGGCGGCTTCGATCCGCTCTTCGAGCCGTTCTACTTCGAGGACGCCGACCTCGGTTGGCGCGCGTGGCGAGCGGGGAAGCGCACGCGGCTCGTCGTCGCGTCGTCGGTCGAGCATCGCCATCGCGGCACGATCGGCAAGGTCGCGAGCGAGCGCCTCGTGCGCGCGGCGATCGAGCGCAACACGTGGCTCTTCCAGTGGAAGCACCTCGCGGCGTCCGACCTCGCGGCGCACGTCGCCGCGCTCGAGCACGAGGCGCTCGACGCCTGGCTCTCGGAGGATCGCGAGCGCTTGGAATGGCTCGCGCTGGCGTTGGAGCGCGCCGAAGCCGCGCTCGCCGCGCCGCGGCCCGTGGAGTCGTTCGCGAGCACGCTGGCGCGGCTGCGCGCGCCCGAATGAGCGCCTTCGACGCGTCCCCGCGGACACTGCCTCTCACCGCTGGGCCGAGAACGCGCGAGCTCCGCCACGAAGGCCGGGTTGCGGCGGTCTGTGCGGGTTGGACTCCAGAGGATCGACCACGAGCCGCTCGAAACGCCGGCGATGAAGTTCGGCCTCGAGGTCCATCCGTGGAGTGTCGGCGAACTCCTCCGCCGGCGCGTTTTCCCCGCCGTCTTGGTACCGCGATGAGAGGCAGTGTCCCCGCGCGTCAGTCGAGCGCGCGCTCGAGCGCGACCTCGAGCCGCTCGAGGTGCTTCGGCGCGCGGAACTCGGCCTCGACGCGCGCGCGGCCGGCTCGGCCGAGACGCGTGGCGAGCGCGGAGTCGTCGAGCACGCGCTCGAGCGCCCGCGCGAACGCGTCGGTGTCGCGCCGTGCGACGGCGAAGCCGGTCTCGCCTTCGACCAGCCACTCGCGCACGCCGCCGACGTCGAACGCGACCACCGGCTTTGCGTGCGCCATCGCCTCGATGCCGACCAGGCCGAACGGCTCGTCCCACACCGAAGGGAATGCGATCGCCGTCGCGTGCGCGTACAGCCACTCGATCGACGCGGCGTCCTGCCAACCGGTGAAGCGCACGCGCTCGGCGAGACCTTCCTCGCGCGCTTTGGTGCGCAGCCAGGCCTCCGCCGGCCCCGCGCCCGCGATCACCGCGCGGAACGGTCGCGCGAGCTTGCCGAGCGCGGAGAGCAGGAAGTCGACGCCCTTGTCGGGCAACGCGAGTCGAGCGGGAGTGAAGAGCACGGGCTCGCCCGAACCGAGCACGAAGTCGCGCACGGCGTCGGCCGGTTCGCGCGGTGCGAGCGCATCCGACGCCGAATGGGTGAAGTAGGGGACGACGTCGACGCGCTCGGGAGCGCAGCCGACGGCGAGCAGTTCGCGGCGCATGTAGCTCGACGCGACCAGCAAGCGTTCGAAGCGGCCGGCGTCGGCGAGAGCGCCCTGATGCTTGACCAGACCGCCGAGGCCGTCGAACGGGCTCGCGTGCAGCTCGCGACGGAAACCGAAGCACCCGCCGCCGGTGTAGTAGCGCGCGAGGCACTCGAGACCCATTGGCCGCTCGCACGGGCTGCCGTCGGCGTGGAGTTTGTCGAGGCCCGGGCAGAACAGCGTGTGGTCTTGCACGAAGCGCACGAGCGGGAGCTTCGGTCGCACGCCGAGCAACGCGCGCACCAGCGCTCGGCCGCGTCCGGAGAGCAGCACCACGACGTCGGGCTCGAACGCTGCGACATCCGCAAGCAGCGGCTCGAGGTCTTCGTCGCGCGCGCGGTCGTCGGCGTAGCTCGCGTGCTCGAACACGCAGAGACCGTTCGGCGCGTCCTCGGTCCGTCGCGCGCAGAGGCCCGCGACCTCGTGCCCGCGCTCGGCGAGGGCGCGCGCGAGCGCCAACGCGTAACGCTCGCTGCCGCCGATCAACCCGAGGGTTTCGATGCCGAGGAGGATGCGCACGGAGAGCGGACCATGGTGCGCGCCCGCCGTCCCCGAGTAAAGTCGCGGCTCGCGCGAGCTCGCCGTGCGCGTCGATTCGCCGCCGCGATTCGGGCGCTCGGAGGGAATGAGCGCCGTCGCGTCCGTCGAGCCGATAGCGTGGCGCGCCTACCTTCCAACCCGGAGTCCGATCATGAACCCGATGCTCGTGCGTTTCTTCCTCACTGTCGTGCTCGCTTGGACCGGCGCGGCGTGCGTGGCGCCTACCGTGCAGCGCAAGGCGAACGTCGTCGACTACCTCTATCCGAGCGGCGCGGCGGCGCAGCCCGCGCAGGACGTCGCGCTCCAGTTGCCGTTGCGCGTCGGCCTCGCGTTCGCGCCGACGCCGGCGTACTCCGGCAACGTCGACGACCTCGACGAGATGACCCGTCGCGATCTCTTGAAGCGCATCGCGGATGCGTTCCGCGATCGGCCGGAGATCGGCGCGGTCGAGCTCTTGCCGACGAGCCAACTCACGCCCGGCGGCGGCTTCGAGAACGTCGATCAGCTCGCGAAGCTGTACGGCTTCGACGTGATCGCGCTCGTCTCGTACGAGCAACGGCAGTTCAACGAGGAGAGTCGCTCGTCTCTGATGTACCTGACCGTCGTAGGCGCGTTCATGGTCGAGGGCAACCGCAACGAGACGCGCACGATCGTCGACGCGACGGTGTTCGACGTGCGCTCGCGCGCCCTCTTGTTGCACGCGTCGGGAGCGAGCAGCCTCGCCGAGCGTTCCACCGCGGTCGACGTCCAGCGCGTCGCGCGCGAAGCCGCGGACGCGGGGTTCGTGCAAGCGACCGACGAGCTGATCGCCGGCCTGAACACTTCGCTCGACGAGTTTCGTGAGCAGGCGAAGTCGGGCACCGTGCGCGGGCGCGGCACTCCGGCGCTGACGGTCAACGGCGGCGTCGCGGGCGCCGGCGGTTTCGGCGGCTGGCAAGTCGTCGCCGCGCTGTGCTTGCTCGCGGGTGCCGTGCGTCGGCGGCGGTGATGCGGCGCGTGCCCTGGTGCACGCTCGGGTTGGTCGCGGCGGCGTGCGTCGCGAGCTTCGTCGACGGCGCGGCGGAACGGTGCATCCTGACTCGCGACGCGGTAAGGGATGGAGAGCTCTGGCGGCTCGCGAGCGGGCACATGGTCCACACCGGCCGCGCGTTCGCCGCGCTCGACCTCGGAGTGTTGCTCGTGCTCGGCGCGTGGCTCGAGTTCCGGTCCCGCGCGCTACTCGTCGCGTCGGTTGCGGCCGGTGGCGCGCTCGCGACGCTCGCGGTGTGGTTCGTCCGCCCCGACGTCGCGAGCTACCAGGGCGCGTCGGCGCTCTCGTCGGCGGTCTTCGCGGCGCTCGCGGTCGAGCTCGTCCTCGAGCCCGGCGCGCGCGGCCGACGCGTGCTCGCCGTCGCCGCGCTCGCGCTGTTCGCCGCGAAGACGTGGTTCGAACGCGACGGCACGGCGGTGGTCGCCTCGCTCGACGGCGAGCTTCGGGTGGTGGCGGAAGCGCATGCCGCCGGCGCGGTCGGCGGCGTGCTCGCGGCGGGACTCGCCGCGCTCAGGAACCGATCGAGAGCAAGAACTCGCCGTTGACGCGGGTCTTCTTGATCTTCTGGATCAGCATCTCCATTGCCTCGACCGGGTCCATCTCGTTCAGCACCTTGCGGAGCATCCACACGCGGCGGATCTCCTCGGGCGTGAAGAGCAGCTCCTCCTTGCGCGTGCCCGAGCGATTGATGTCGATCGCGGGGAAGATGCGGCGGTCGGCGAGGCGGCGTTCGAGGACGAGCTCCATGTTGCCGGTGCCCTTGAACTCCTCGAAGATCACCTCGTCCATCTTCGAGCCGGTTTCGATCAACGCCGTGCCGAGGATGGTCAGGCTGCCGCCGCCTTCGATCTTGCGGGCCGAGCCGAAGAACTTCTTCGGCATCTGCAGCGCGCTCGCTTCGATGCCGCCCGACAGGAGTTTGCCGTTCGACGGCGCTTCGATGTTGCACGCGCGAGCGAGGCGCGTGATCGAGTCGAGCAGGATGATCACATCTTCGCCCGCCTCGACCAGGCAACGCGCCTTGCGCATCACCATCTCGGCGACTTGGATGTGGTGCCACGCGGGCTCGTCGAACGTCGACGACACGATCTCGGCCTTGCCCTCGGGCAGCATGCGCGTGAAGTCGGTGACTTCCTCGGGACGCTCGTCGATCAAGAGAATGATCAGGTGCGCGTCCGGCGCGTTGGTGACGATCGAGCGCGCGAGCATCTGCAGCAGGATCGTCTTGCCCGTTCGCGGCGGCGCGACGATCAGGCCGCGTTGGCCGCGCCCGATCGGCGTGATCAGGTCGACGATCCGCATCTCGAGCGGGTTCTCGGGGCCGCCTTCGAGCAGGATGCGCTGCTCGGGATAGAGCGGCACGAGCTCCTTGAACGGCGAACGCACCGCGGCGTCGTCGGGGTCGTGCTTGTCGACGAGCTCGAGATGGGCGAACGCGAAGTAGCGCTCGTTCTCGAGTGTCGGCCGCAGCGAGCCCTTCAGCGTCATCCCGGTCTGCAGCCCGAATTGGTTGATCATCGAGCCCGGGACGAACACGTCGTCCGAGCTCGGCAGATACGCGTTGGCCGGGTTGCGCAGGAACCCGTGGTTCTCCTTGGTGATCTCGAGGCAGCCCTCGGTGTGCACCGGCGTGCCTTCCTTGAGCTTGAACGACGCGATCTCGAAGACGACGTCCTCGCGCTTCTTGCCGCCGATGCCTTCGATGCCTTCTTCCTCGGCGTATTCGTGGAGCTCCTCGAGCTTCATCTTCTGCACCGCCGCGTAGTCGAGCGGTTTCTGCTTCGCCTTCGCGCGCGGCTTCGGGAGCGCGCTTTCGAGCTCGGCAAGCGCTTCCGGCGACAGATCCGCCGGAAGCTTCGAGAAGTCGATCCAGGGGCGTTCGGGATTCTTGACGAAGAACGGCGCGCCGCCACCGCCGCCGCCGGCGTGTTGGAGACGGTGTTTGTTGCGGCGACGCTTGAACGACTTCTGGAACTGCGACATCGGAGAGCGCTTTCGTTGCTTGGGCCCGGCGCGCGGAGCGCGAGCCGGGGTTGGAGGGTTCTAGGGAGCGAGCGGGGGGAGGCCGAGCTCGCGTTCGACGCGCGCGACTTCCCGCGCGAGCTCGAGCGAGCCCGCGAAGTTCGAGACCACGGCGTGGGCACGGCGGCGTTTGGCTTCGAGCGGGAGCTGCGCGGCTTCGCGGCGGCCGACTTCGCCGGCCGCCCAGCCGCGGTTCAGGGCGGCGCGGCGCTCGCGGTCCTCGAGGCGCGACTCGACGAACACGAGCCGGTCGCAGCGCGCGACCAGGCCGTGCGCCGCGTCGTTTTCGAGCAGCAGCGGTACGTCGAGCACCACGCGCGGCGCGTGCTCGCGCTCCGCAGCGGCGAGTTCCTCGGCGATGCGTTCGCGCACCGCGGGATGGATGTGCGCTTCGAGCCACGCGCGTTTCTTCGGATCGGTGAAGACCAGCGTCGCGAGCGCGCGCCGGTCGGCGCCGCCGTCCGAGTCGAGCACGCCGGCGCCGAACTCTCGCGCGAGCTCCGCGACGAAGCGCGGCGAGCGATAGGCCTCGTCGACCAGTCGATCCGCGTCGATCACGCGGCCGCGCGGGCCCGCGAGCAACCGCGCGACCGACGACTTGCCCGATGCGATGCCGCCGAGCACGCCGATCACCGCGGGGCGCTCGGTCGGTTGGGGACTTTGGGTCGTGGGCTCCAAGGTGGAAAGTAGGGTCACGGTGGGTGGGGCCGGGCGTCGCGAGGTCGACCGCGGCCTCGCGGGACGGTAGGGGGCGCCGGCGTGGAGCGCCGGCGTGAAGCTGGGCCGAAGTGCGGGTCGCTGCCGGAGCACCTCGCGAGTGGGCCGGGCCTTTCGCTCGTCGCTAGAGCGCCTCGCGAATCGCCCGGGCCTTTCGCTAGTCGCTCGGGAGCCGCGCGAGCTGCTCGCGCCGCGCGACTCGCTTCGAGGCGGGACGCGTGAGGCGGGACTCCTCTGACTCCCGCGACTCGCGAGCCGAGTCAGCGGCCTCTCGGCGAGTCCGGAGGAAACCGAACCAGGAACGCCGGGTAGGGGACGCGTGCGATCGAGCTCGACCCCCGCGCGGGGCGCCTTTCCCGGTTCGCGACCGAAGCCTACCGAAGGCACAGGTTACGAGGTGGGGAAGGGTCGTCAAGGGGCGGCCGCCGCGGACCTTGTCCGAAGGCGAATTCCCTTGCCGAGTTCGGTGCCCGGAGGGTATCAACATGCCCCCTCGCGACCGGCCGGACCTGCTCCGATCGAGCGCGATTCATCGCGGTTCACAAGGTAGAGCGTCCCACACTGCTCCGACCCGGTTTCCGGAGAGTCTCAGAGGTCCACACGTCATGAAGCGTTCTCAGCGCGGCGCAGTCCGCGTCAGCATCGTTTGGATGGTCGTCACGTTGGTTCTGTTCTTCGTGGCGCTGTTCATCGCGTACATGGGCTTCGACGCGAAGGCCAAGGCGGTCGTCGAAGCGCAGACCGACAAGACGGCGCGCGTGGAGAGCGAAAAGACCACGACCGAGGCCAAGAAGGCTCTCGCCGAGCTCTCGACGATGGTCGGTTGGACCGACGCCGCCGAAGCCTCCGCCGCGACCAACCTGGCGACGCTGAAGACCGACCTGGACGACCTCAAGTCCGCCTTGAACGCCCCCGCGGACGTCAAGGACCTGAAGGGTCTGCTCGCGTTCGCGAAGACCGAGTACCAAGCCCGCGGCAAGGAAGTCGCCGGCAAGGAAGACGAGCTCAACGAAGCCCGCCGCAAGGCCTCGCAAGCCGAGTCCGGCCTCCGCGACGCGATCCGTGAGAAGGAGACGCAGATCGAGAACCTGCGCCGTCAGCTCAACGATCAGACCGAGGCGTCCGCGCAGAAGCAGCAGGAAGACTCGAAGATCGCCGACGCCCTGCGCGCCCAGGCGAGCCAGCTCGACACCGAGCTCCGCGCCGCCAACGGGAAGTACGAGGAAGTCGTCCGCCAGAACGCCGACTCGATCAAGACCTTCGAGACCCGCCTCGCGGTCCAGGGCCAGAAGCTGCGCTTCCTCAAGGAGCCGCAAGCTGCCGACGGCGCGTTCCTCGCGGTCAGCAAGGACCTCTCGCTCGGCTGGATCGACATCGGTGCGAACCAGCGCGTGTCGCGCGGCACCGTCTTCACGATCCAGGCCGGCAAGGTCGGTTCGACGACCCAGAAGGCGCGCTGCGAAGTCACTTCGGTCGAGCAATCGCGCGCCGAAGTCCGCATCTTCGACGTGCGCGACGCGTTCGACCCGGTGGTGCCCGGCGACGTCGTCTACAACCCGCTCTTCGACCCGAAGACCGAGCGCCACGCGGTGCTCGCCGGCCGCTTCTCGGGCAAGTACAACGAGAAGGAGCTGAAGGACCTGCTCGGCATGATGGGGATCACCGTCCAAGAGGCGCTCGACCTCAACACCGACTACCTGATCGTCGGCGGCGAGCTCTACCTCGACGGGGACGGCAACCCGGTCGAGACGCCGATCCAACCGTCCGAACTCGCCGTCTACAAGGAAGCCGAGTCGAAGGGCGTCGTGATCATGGCGCTCAAGGACCTGCGCAGCTACTTCGCGTTCTGATCCACGCGACGGAGCGAGCTCGAGGCGGGCGGCGTCTTCGCGACGTCGGCCGCCTCGCGCGTTTCCGAACCCGCGCTCGCCGCGCGCCTTGGATCCGCGACCCGCGCTCGTCACGATAGTGCCCCTCGCCGATGGCCGACCCGGTTGATCCGTTCGCGCAGACGCGCATGACGCTCGCGCAGCATCTCGACGAGCTGCGCAAGCGCGTGTTTCGCGGCGTGATCGCGGTGTTCCTCGCGTTCTGCGTCGCGTGGGAGTTCAACGAGCCGATCGCCCGCGGCATGCAGTGGCCGTTCATGCGCGCCGTCGGCTGGCTGAACGAGGATTTGGTCGAGGAGCACGAGGCGTTCCTGAAGGAGCACCCGGAGCTCCCGCGCACCGAGTTCTTCGTCTCGGAGGACGCGGCCGATCAGCGCCTGAAACAGCCCTTCCACGACAAGCTGCAGGCGACCGGCATCAGCGAGATCTTCATGTTCTCGTTCCGCAACGCGATGTACGCCGCCGTCGCCGCGGGCGGACCGGTGCTGCTCTGGCAGATGTGGGGCTTCATCGCCGCCGGGCTCTATCAGAAGGAGAGGCGCATGGTGATGGGGTACTTCCCCGCCTCGCTGCTGCTCTTCGTCGCCGGGCTCGCGATGAGCTTCTTCCTGCTGGTGCCGACCGGCATCTACTACCTACAGAAGACGCTTCCGCAGGACCTCGTCGAGTTCAACCCGAAGCTCGACGAGTACATGGAGTTCCTGTCGAAGACCTGCATCTGGACCGGGGCGATGTTCCAGATGCCGCTCTTGATCCAGGTGCTGATCCGCCTCGACATGGTGCAAGCGGAGACATTCGCGAAGTACCGCAAGCACTTCATCGTCGTCGCGTTCGTCATCTCGGGTTTCGTCACTCCGTCGGCCGATCCGTACTCGCAGACGTTGCTCGCGGGGCCGATGATCCTGCTCTACGAGCTCGGGATCTGGATGGGTCGTTGGGCGACGCGCAAGAAGAAGCGGGCGGAGGCCGCGGCGTGATCCGCGATCCGCGCAAGGCCGCGGTGGTCGCGATCGGGGACGAGCTGCTCGAAGGACGCCACGCCGACACGAACTCCGGGCTGATCGCGCGGCGGCTCGCCGACCTCGGCATCGAGGTCGTCGAGTTCCGCGTGCTCGGCGACGATCGCGCGCGGCTCGCGGCGACGTTCTGGGAGCTCTGCGAGAAGTATCCGATGGTGGTCGCGACCGGCGGACTCGGGCCGACGCTCGACGACGTCACGCGCGAGGCGGCGGCCGACGCGGCCGGCGTCAAGCTCGTGCGCGACGAGGGCGCCGCGAACGAACTCCGCGAGTGGTTCGCGCGCCGCAAGCGCGACTTCCCGGCGTCCAACCTGCGCCAAGCGGAGTTCCCCGACGGCGCGCAGGTGATGCGGAACCGGAACGGCACCGCGCCGGGCTTCCGCGTGTGGATCGGCGGCGGCGTGCTCGCGGTGCTGCCCGGACCGCCGCGCGAAGCGGTCGACATGCTCGAGCGCGAGCTCGTGCCGTGGCTCTCCGCGACCTGCGGTCACGGCGAGTGCTTCGCGCGCGCGAGCTTCTACCTCGTCGGGCTCGCCGAGAGCACGTTCGCCGACCGCGCCGGCGACTGGATGGCCCGCGGCGCGAATCCGCGGATGGGCGTCACGGCGCACCAAGGCACGCTGCGTGTGTCGTTGCGCGCGCGCGCGGCGACGCAGATCGGCGCCGAAGCGCTGGTCGCGGCGCGTGCGGCGGAGTTCCGCGAACGCTTCGCGCGCGAGCTCTTCAGCGAGACCGAGCCAGAGCTCGCGTTCGCGCTCGGGCGTGAACTCGTCCGGCGCGACCTGACGATCACCACCGCGGAGTCGTGCACCGGCGGCATGGTCGCCGAGCTCCTGACCGAGGTGCCCGGCATCAGCGCGGTCTTCCGCGAGGGCTTCGTCACGTACGCGAACGAAGCCAAGCGAGCGCGGCTCGGCGTCAGCGCGGAGCTGCTCGACCGCCATGGCGCGGTCTCGCGCGAGGTCGCGGCGGCGATGGCGGCCGGCGCGGCGCGAGCGACCGGCGCGCGGATCGCGATCGCGGTTTCCGGCATCGCCGGACCCGACGGCGGCCCCGCGGAGAAGCCGGTCGGCCTGGTCTGCTTCGGATTGTCGGTCGACGGCGCCGTGACGAGCCACGAGGGACGTTTTCCGCCGGTCGATCGCCACACGGTGCGCCTGTTCGCGGCTCACGCGGCGCTCGAGCTCGTCTGGCGGGCGCTCCCGCATTGACCGCCGAGCTCGCCCCGGCTAAAGTCTCGCGCCTCTGATTCGGCCTACCCGGTGGTGTAATCGGTAACACAAGAGGTTTTGGTCCTCTCATTCCAGGTTCAAGTCCTGGCCGGGTAACCACTTCGAAGCGCGCCACGGCCGGCGCGCCCAGCCGCAGCGCGGAGCGCGAACGCGCCGAGTCGAGTGCCGCGCGTTGCGCGACGGCCATGAGTCGAACGTCGCGCGAGGCGCGATGGACTTGCGACGGGCGGCGCGCGAAGCGCGAACGCGCAGAGGCGAGCGACGGGCGACGACCTCGAACCGCGTGTTGCGCGAAGTGAGCCGGCCTCGAGTCGAGAGTCGCGCGCTGCGCGGCCGCCATTCGACGACGATCGCGTTGAGCTCGATGGCCGTCCGCAATGGAGCGAGTTTCGCGACGCGCCCGCCGAGCGATTCGAGCGGCGGCGCGTCACGTCGCTCGCCCGCCAGCTCTACGCGTGCCGGCTTCGCGGGCGCCGTGTGTTCTCGCCGCGATCGTGCGCGGACGCGAGCCGCGGCGTCGCGAGGCGGCGTCGCGACGCGGTATTGGGGGGCGCACGCTCGTCGCGCCGCGCCGCCCAGAGCGCAGTCGCGCGTTCAATAGCCGAGCGAGCGCAGTCGGCGCGCCGCTTCGGGATCGGTGCGTTCGAGCTCCTCGCGGCGGCGGCGCAAGACGTCGTCGAGCTCCGCGAAGTGCCGGTCGGCGGCGGTGAAGTGCTCCAGCGCGGCGTTCAATCGCTCGATCGGCGCGTCGCCCCGCGTCTGCGAGAGATCGTGGGACTCCAGCGGATCGACGGCGAGGTCGTAGAGCTCGTCGGAGAGCGTGACGAGCTCGCGCCGGCCGTCGCGCTCGCGATGCGTGTAGCGCCGCAGCAGCTTCCAGCGTCCGAAGCGCACGCCCTTGGTCTGCACGGTGCGCGCTTCGTCGGCGCGCTCGACCTTCTCGTAGAACACCGCTCGGTCCTGCGGTTCGTCGGCGGCGAGCGACGCGGCGTGCGACGTGCCGCGCGGCGAGCGCTCATCGGCGGCGAGCCACGGCCGCAGCCCGAGCACCTCGCACACGGTCGGCGCGACGTCGACCAACGACGACGGCGTCGCACGGACGCCCGGCGTCGGCCGCGCGGGGTGCAGGTCGGGCAGGCGCACGATCAACGGGACGCGACACGTGCTCTCGTAGGCGTAGAGCCCGTGCTCGAACCAGTACTCGTGCTCGCCGAGGCTCTCGCCGTGATCCGAGGTGATCACGACCAACGTGCGAGCGAGGTCGCCGCGCGCTTTCATCGCGTCGAGCACGCGTCCGATCTGCGCGTCGACGTAGCGGAGCTCGCCGTCGTAGAGATCGCGCACCGCGGCGGCGTCGATCGTGCCCGCGCCGTCGATCGCGCTCGCGGGGACGTTGTACTCGGCGATGCGGCGCTTGTGGACGGTGTCGTCGCGCGGCGGGCCGAGCGGGTCGGGCTCCGAGCGGAAGACCCGGTGCTCCGCGGGCGGATCGTAGGTGCCGTGCGGGTCCATGTAGTGGAGCCAGAGGAACCACGGCGCGCCGTCGGCGCGCACCAAGGGCTCGCGGATGCCGTCCGCGGGATCGGCGGCGCCGAGCGCGAGCAGCGCGAGCCCGGCGTCGGTGAGCGAGCGGGCGGTGCGCTGCGGCACGGCGTCGGGCGGCACGCCGAGCTCGTCGGGCAAGCGCTCGACCCACGCATCGAAGCCGCGCGCGAGCCCGGAGCGACCCTCCGCGAGCACCCAGTTGCCGATCACCGCGCCGGTGCGCCAGCCGGAGCGTTGCAGCGCTTCCGAAAGCGTCGGCACTCCCGGCGCGAGCGGCTCCGTGAGGTCGCGCACGCCGTGTTCGTGCGGATACAAGCCGGTGAAGAGCGACGCGAGCGCCGGCGTCGTCTTCGCGCGCGGCGAGGCGACGTGCTCGAAGCGCAGCGCGTCCGCCGCGAACGCGTCGAGGTGCGGCGTCGTCGCTTGCGGGTAGCCGTAGCACGACATGTGGTCGGCCCGCAGCGTGTCGACGGTGATGACGAGCAGGTTCCATCGCTCGCGCGGCTCCTCGCGCGAACACGCGGCGAGCAGCGCGACGAAGCAGAGCAGCGTCGGTCGGAGTCGCATGCTCAACGCCGGTGCAAGAACGTCTCCGAGCGATAGCCCGGACCGACCGTGCGCGCGAAGTCGCGTTCGTCGGCTTCGGCGGCGGAGGGGCGGGTGCGGATCGCGAGCTCGCTCCGGAACGCCTCGAGCAACAGCGGCGCGAAATCCTCGGGCGCGAGCGTCGCGTAGCGCTCGAGTGTCGCGATGTCGCCTTCGAGCGGCGAACTCGCGAGCTTGATCGAGCCGTGGTGGAGCACTCGGCCGCTCTTGCGCCGCTGCGCGGAGCCGACGCCCTTCCTGTCGTCCCAGACGAGGTCGAGGTCGGTCGAGTGGTGGAAGCACATGCCGGTGCCCTCGCGATCGGAAGCGAGAGAGCGAGCGCCGCGCAGTTCCGCCGCGACGCCGAACTTCGCCAGCGCGACCGCGATCGCGCGGTGGATGCGCGCGTAGGAGTCGCCGACCGCGCCGCGGTAGAGAGGATGCTCGAGCGAGCACGCGAGCGAGAACGTCAGCTCGCCGGTGTGGTGGATCGCGCCGCCGCCGGTGATCCGACGCACGACCGCGCCGGCTTCGCTGGAGCGCGGCACCTCGTCGAAGCGCTGGAAGTAGCCGAGCGAGAGCGTGTCCGGGCTCCACGTGTAGAGCCGCAGCGTCGGCGGAGCCTCCGGCGTCTCCAGAAGCGCTTGATCGAGGCCCATGTTGAACTCCGGGCTCGCCTCGAAGGTGCTGATCAGGCGCCAGAGTTCCATGGCGATTCAGGATACGGGATCGCGCGGCGCGGGAGCGAGCCGGCGCTCCGTGCGAAACCAGGCTCCGCCGCCGCGCGAACGGCCCGCTCGATGGAGGACTCCATCGCGACGGGCCGCTTGCTCGGAAGCGGAGCCTGGTTGTCGATTCCGCAAGCCCGGGCTCGAACGCGGGGGACGTGCGCGCTCAGTGCTTCTGCGACTCGAGGTACTTCTCGTAATCGGCCGCGTTCATCAGCTTCTCGCTCGCCCACGTCTTCGACGCGGCCTTCACGCGGATCATCCAGCCTTCGTTCCACGGATCGCGGGAGAGGATCTCGAGGTGCTCCTCGACCTTGTGGTTGACCTCGATCACCTCGCCGGCGACCGGCGAGTTCAGGTCGGAGACCGCCTTGACCGACTCGATCTCGCCGAAGGTTTCACCTTGCGCGAGGTCGCGCCCGGTCTCGGGCAGGTCGCAATAGACGAGGTCGCTGTCGTTGCCGTTCGAGAGCGCGGCCACGGCGAAGTCGGTGATGCCGACCAGGACGGCGTCGCCGTCCTGCTTCGCCCATTCGTGCGATTCGGAGTACTTGCGGTCGTCGGGGCGCATGGTCTTGGAGGTCATCGGTGATCTCGGAGGTCTCGAGTCGTGGTCTCGCGCTCACTTGCGCGTGCGCGAGAAGAAGGGGAGCTCCTGCACGGTGCAGGCTTGGCGTTTGCCCTTGAAATCGATCTCCAGCCCCAACCCCGGCTGATCGCAGCCGAGTTTGACGTGGGCCGAAGCGATGTTCTTGTGGATCGTCGGCGACACGCCGCCGGACGCGACGGCGCCGACCTGCTCCGCACCGCGGAACACCGGCGTGCCCTGGCGGGGGACCCGCGGTCCGTCGGTGGTCAGGCCGATCAGCCGCTGGGTCGGATTCGCCTTGATGCGCTCGAGCGCGGCGCGGCCGATCCAATCGCCCTTCTCGGGCGCGAACGAGACCCCGAAGTTGAGGCCGGCCTCGATCGGATTGTGCGTCGCGTCGATTTCGTGGCCGTAGAGCGGCATGCCCGCCTCGAGGCGGAGGATGTCGCGCGCGCCGAGCCCGATCGGAGCGACGCCGAACGGCTTGCCGGCTTCCGCGAGCGCGTTCCAGACGCGCTCGGTCTCGCGTTGTGGAACGTAGAGCTCGTAACCGAGCTCGCCGGTGTAGCCGGTGCGCGACACGCGCATGTTCCGGATGCCGCAGATGGTCGCGAACGCGAACTTGTAGTAGCCGAGCTGGCCGAGGTCGTACCCCTCGACGAGCTTCTGCAGCACGTCGCGCGAAACCTGGCCCTGGATCGCGATCATCCCGAGCTCGTCGGTCTGGTCGTGCACGCGGACGTCGAAGCCCTGGGTGTGCTCGCGCATCCACGCCAGGTCCGCGGCGGCGTTCGACGCATTGACGACGATGAAGACGCCGCCGCCTTCCTCCTTGTAGAGCAGGATGTCGTCGATCGGATTGCCGTCGGCACGGCAGAAGAGCGAGTAGCGGATCGCCGTCGTCGGGATCTTCGCGCAGAAGTTGGTCGCGAGGCTGTCGACGTAGCGCACCGCGTCCTTGCCCGTGACGTGGACGCGCCCCATGTGCCCGAGGTCGAAGAGCCCGGCCTTGGTCCGGACGGTGGTGACCTCGTCGAGGATCGGCCCGTACTGGACGGGCATGTGCCAGCCGCCGAAGTCGATCAGCTTGGCGCCGAGTCGATCGTGGACGTCGTGCAGGGCGGTGAGCTTCATGGGTGGCTCGCGACGGGCCGGTTCGGGGCCGAACGCGAAGTTCCTTCCTCGTGGACGGGGGATGCGGGCGGGGCGCGAGGGCGAGAACTCTAGTGAAAGTGCGCCGGGCCGCCAAGGGCGCTTCACGTCCCGACCGCGCTACGTAGGTCGGGGTAGAGTTCGCCGGCGGGGCGTCTCACCTCGCTCGCGCTCCCATGCTCCGACTCCCTACGCGGCGGGAGGGTCCTTTGGCCCTCGCCACCTTGTGCCTCGCGACTTTCGCGAATGCGCAGTTCCAGTCCGATCCGTTCCAACCCGGCTTGCGCTCGACGCACGCGGCGACGACCGCGGAGGCGTGGTTGCCGCAGAGTGTCGACTTCGTCGCCGGCGGAGAGCTCGTGTGGGCCGCGGGCTCGGGCTCGGCGAGCCGACTCGCGCTGCTCTCGAGCGCCCCGTCGGGCGCGATCGCGCCCGAGTTCGTCGACTCGACGTCGCTCGCCGGCGCGTCCGGCACCGTTGCCGTCGCGGGCGCGAAGCGCGCGGATCGCCTGTTCTCGGCCGCGCAGTTCCCGACGATCGACGCATCGCACAAGCGCACGACGATCGAGTTGCACGACGCGTTCGTGTCGGCGGTGAGCGGCACGTTCGCGCCACGCTGGGCGCACGACATGGGGCTCTTCGTCAACGGCCCGGTGAAGCTCGCGTGCGACGCGACGGGGGACAGAGCGGTCGCCGCGCTCTCCGACGCGAACACCGGCACGGCGCGCATCGACTGGCTCGACGGCTCGACCGGCGCGTTGCTCGCGCGCGTCGATTTCGCGGCGAGCCCGCTGCGCGCGCTCGCCTGCTCGCGCGACTTGTCGCGCACCGCGCTGGTCGTAGGCACGACGCTTTTCGTCTTCGACGCGAACGGCGTGAAGGTGCACCAGGAGAGCCTCGGCGCCGCGACGTACGCGCTCGGCCTCTCCGGTGACGCATCGCGCTTGATCGTCGGCGCGCAGAACAAGCTGCGCGTGCTCGCTCGCGCCCCCGATTCGAGCTACACGAGCCTGTTCACCGTCACCTCCGCGCCGAGCGAGCTCGCGACGCGCGTCGCGCTCTCCGACGACGGCTCGACGTGGGCCGCGGGTTGGTGGAACTCGATCTCGCCGGCCTCGATCCGCTTCGAGCTCTGGGACGGACCGTCGCAGACGCGCACGTGGTACGCGCTGCAGGCCGGGCCGCCCGCCGGACTCCAGAACTACCCCGAAGCGGTCGCGGTCACCCCCGACGGCCGGCGCGCCGCGTTCGCGTCGTGGGGCGTGCTCGATTCCCAACCCGAGCTCGTGCTCGTCGACAAGGCGCTCGCCGCGCCGGTGCTGAGCATCGACTTGCCCGCCAGCGCGCTCTCGCTCTCGCTCGACGACGGCGGCACGCGCGTCGCCGTCGGCATGAAGCACGTCCACGCGAACCAATTCGGCTCGACCGGTGAGTTCCGCGTGTACGACACCGGCGAACGCGACCTGCAAGTCGTCGCGGCGCCGCGCCACGGCGGCAACCTGCAGCTCGCCGCGCACCATCCCGGCTCGTCGATCACTCTGTTCGTCGTCGGCCCGCTCTCGCCGACCGCGCAGACGTTCCCCAATTGCGTGGGCAGTCTGTGGATCGACCGCAAGGCGCGGCCGATGGTGTTCGCGCGGCCGAGCGACGCGGCAGGCACCGCGCTCTTCAGCGCGCCGCTCTCGAGCTCGAGCTCCGCGATCGGCGTTCCGTTCGCGGTGCAGGCCGCGGCGCGTGCGGGGGGGAAGCTGCACTTCTCGGTGTCGGTCGTCGAACCGGTCATCCTCTGACGACACTGCCTCTCACCGCTGTGCCGAACACGCGTTAGAGCCGCCACCACGGCGGGGTCGCGCGGTCTGTGCGGGCTGGACTTCGCACGGAGCTCGACTCGCCGTGCGGTTCCGGAGTGCGTTGGCGAGCGATCGCGTCTCGCGCCCGTTGCGCGCGGTGCACCCGGTGCGCCCCGAGCGCCCGGTGCGCTTCGCGCGCAGCACCTGGGCGAAGGCGAAGACGCGGCGTCGGCTCACGGGCCACTTCCCGATCCGGAGCGACTACCGCAATTTCGATCCGCGCCCGGATCGACAGCAAGCCGCTCGCGACTTCGGCGATCGAGCTCGGCCTCGAGGAGCATCCGTGGAGCGTCGGCGAGATCCTCCCTTGGCGCGTCCTTCCCTCCGTCTTGGCACAGCGGTGAGAGGCAGCTCCTGCTCCCGGATCCGGGAGCCGCGTCCGCGCTGCGGCTTCGCCTTCAAGCCCCGGCGAGGGACCACCCGATAGGGCCATTCGTTCCCTATCCCTGGCAGAAGTCGTGTCCGCTGCGCGAAGTCACTCCGCAGCGCCGGGCGCGTCGAAGCCCCGTTCATTTTTTCCGGTGCGCAACAAGGAAGAACACATGTCCCTCGGTCACCGCGTGTGGTGGTTCGCGTCCGCGTCGCTCTTGCTCGTCGGATGCGGAGGAGGAGGTTCGAGCTCCTCGTCCGACGAAAACTCGGTGCTGACGGTCCTCCAAGACCTCGATGTCGACGCGGAGGGCCTGACCACGGTGGTCACCTTCGCCAGCGCGCCGGGCGCGCTCGACATCGCGAACTTCGAGTGCGATGACGGCCAGACGCCGTGGACGGTCGACGTCGTCGACGACGTCGCGACCGTCACGTGGGACGCGATCGTCACGCCCTCGTCGCGCGTTCGCGTGATCGGCAAGAGCACGATCGACACGACCTATGCCGACGTCGAAACCTCGGATGCGTCGGAGCCGACCTGGACGGTCGATGATGCGCAACTGGTTGCGGGCTGGGGCAACGACACCATCGAGATCGGGTTCACCGGGCCGCACGTGCAGGAAGCGTTGGTCGAGGACCTCGACAACTGGACGCTGACGGTCGACGCGACCGAGATGGACCTCGCGGGCTCGACCTTCGACTTCGATCCGATCACGCAGATCCTGACGATCACCACCGGACCGAACGCGAACTTGCACGAGGAGTTCGACCTCGCGGCGACCAACGTCAAGAGCGTCGCGGACGTCGCGCTCGACGCGACGCCGGTCAACGCCTCGACCGCCGGTGACTCGACCGCGCCGAGCCTCCTCAGCGTCGAACAGAACCTCGCGGAGGACGAGTTCGGTCGCGTGATCGAATTCACGTTCGACGAGGCGATGGACCCGGTGTTCTGCCCGGTGCTCGCCAACTTCACGACCAGCGACGGCGACCTCGCCGTCGACGCCGAAATGGGCGCCGAGGACGTGCTCCGCGTGACGTTCTCCGCGCCGGTCGTCCCCGGGATGGACTACATCGACCTCTCGAGCCTCGAGGACGCGCACGGCAACGATCTCGGCTCGACGACGACCCCGGTCACCGCCGGCACCACCATGCCGAACGACTTCACGTCGACGCCCGAGCTCTCGACGACCTCCGGCGCCGCGAACGACACCGTGACCGCGGTGTTCGATCAGGCGATCGACCCCGACGAAGCGACCGATTCGTCGTACTGGATGCTCGAGATCCCCGACGGCACGCCGTACGACCTCTCGACGGCGACGTTCGACTACGACCTCGAAACGAAGACGCTGGTGATCACGCTCGCCGACGACTACGCGAACGGGACGTCGTTCGAGTTCGGCGCGCTGTCCGGCAGCGAGCCGCACGATGTCGACGGCGACACGTTCGTCTCGACCCAAGCGTCGCTGGTCGACGGCGAGATCGTCGAGCCGACGATCTCGAGCATCACGCAGAACCGCAGCCTCGACTCGTCCGGCGAGACGATCGACGTCGCGTTCGACGAAGCCGTCGAGACGACGACCGCCGAAACGATCGGCAACTACACGTTCTCCGGCGGCCAGAACGTCGCCGCGGCGACGCTTCTGCCGAGCCTGACCACCGTGCGCCTGACGCTCGACGCGTATGCGCTGCCGGGCACCGACACGCTCGACGTCTCCGGCGTGGACGACCTCGCCGGCAACACGATGACGGCGGTGGTCGCGAGCTCGCTGAGCTCCTCGGATTCGACCGCTCCCGCGGGTTCGAGCGCGACCGCGTACGCCTACGAAGGCGCCGACAACGACGCGCTGGTCGTGACGTTCAACGACGACATGGTCGAGTCGGAAGTCGAGACCGCGGCGTCTTGGACCGTCGAATCGCCGGTTGGGACCGCGCTCGACACGACCAACGCCACGGTGACGTACGACACGGACTCGCGCACCGCGACGTTGGTGTTCGACGGCAACGACGGCATCAACCTCAAGAACGATTCGGACTTCGAGGTCGGCTTCGCGTCGATGCAGGACCTCGGCGGCAACTCGGTCAGCAGCGCGACCGTGCTCGGCACGATCGACGGCGAGACCACACTGCCCCAGGTCGAGTCGCTCTGGGTCGAAACGGGCGCGCTGAACAAGGTCCACGTCAAGTTCAGCGAACCGTGTGACCTCCTGGACGACATCTCCGGAGACACGCACTACCGCATCTACGATCTGTCGCAGAACCTCGTCGGCACGCCGGCGACGGCGACGGTCGACTCCGACGGCCTCGGCGTCGAGCTGACCTTCGGCTTCTCGGTCTCGACCGCGAACCACACGCTCTCCATCTACGGCCCGACCGACCTCGCGGGCAACTACTTCTTCCCGATCGAGCAGTTCTCGATCGGCGCCGAGGACACCAGCGAGCCGACCTTCGATGTCGTCAGCGCGTGCCTGTCGGTCTCCGGCGAGGAGAACGACGTGCTGACCGCCGTCTTCGCGGAGCCGATGGGCTCCTGGGGCCTGCTCGATCCGTCGAACTGGACGCTCGAGATCGGCTTGACGCCGTACGACATCTCCGACGCGGACTTCTCGTTCAACGGGTCCGACACGGTGACGATCCGCCTCAACGCGGAAGACGCGCACAGCCTGATCGCGGGCGCCACGTACGACATCACGGTCGAGAACGTGCGTTCGATCCAGGGCGTCGAGCTCTCGGCGCCGCACACGGTCGGCCCGACGGTCTCCGGTGACGCCACCGCGCCGTCGATCGCGGCCGGGCGCGCTCGCCTCGACCCCGACGAGCCGACCGGCGCGCTGGTGCTCGAATTCGACGAGGCTGTCGACGCGACGGAAGCCGAGGACACGAACAACTACGACATCAGCGGGACTCACCCGACCGCGGCGACCCTGACCGGGCCGCGCAACGTCGATCTGACGTTCGGCATCGCGATCGCCGCGGGCGACACGCTCGACTTCACGATGCCCGACCTCGCCGGCAACTCGGCGTCCGCGTCGGTGGTCGTGACGAGCGAAGACACGACCGGTCCGCTGGTCGTCGTCATCACGGCGACGGCGGTCGCGGACGAGGGGCTCGACACGATCGAGGTCGAGTTCGACGAGCCCGTGCTCGAGTCCTCCGCGACCGACCTGTCGAACTACACGCTGACGATGGGCGCGACGTCGGTCTCACTCAGCGGCGCGGTTGCGTCCTACTCGAGCGTCGACGACACCGTGACGATCACGCTCGGCTCCGACGCCGAGCTCGTCACCGGCGGCACGCTCAACGTGCAGATCACCGGGCTCGAGGATGCGTCGGGCAACGCGATGTCGCCGGACGCCAACATCAACGCGGTCGTCGGCGGCGATTCGACGGGCGCGGACTTCCAGTCGAGCTTCGTCAACTGGCGCGTCTCCGCGCTCGGTGACGTCGTCGACGTGCTCTTCAACGAGGACGTCGACGAGACGTTCGCGACCGACGACACCAACTGGACGGCGAGCCCGGGCCTCTCGGTGCTCTCGGTAGAGAAGGTGTCGGCGTGCTACTACCGCGTGACGCTGTCGCTGCCGCCGATCGCCGGGGACGAGCTCGAGCTCGTCGACCTGCCCGACCTCGCCGGCAACACGTCGGGCACGATCACCGGCGCGATCATCGTCCCGTAGCCTCTCGACACGTCTTTCCGCCCCCTGCGGCGCCTCACGAGGCCTGCAGGGGGCGATTTCGTCGGATCGCTTCAAGGTCGAGCCGGTTCGGGGCCCGATACAGCGCGACGCCCGCTTGCGCCGGAGCCGGTCTTTCGACCCGGCGCGGAGCTCTCACCGCGGGGAGGAATCACGTGTCCGAACCCAAGACGACAGAACTGGTCGACGACGTCATGGAGGCGCTCGCCGGACCCATCGAGGGCGGCGATCGAACGGCCGACTCGTTTCGCGAGCACGTCGAGCGCGCGGAGTCCGAGTTCGACGTCGCGGAGGTCTCGAAGTCGATCCAGGCCCTGGTCGGGCGGCTCGGCGAGGATCCGACCGATCTCAGGGCGCTCGAATCGTTGATCGTGCTCGGGCTCGCGCACCCGGATGCGCTGGAGCACGACGGCGTGCCGCTCGGGCAGGAGGGCAAGCGTCTCGCGGTGCTGTTCGAGCATCGCGGCGAGTTCGACCGCGCGCACGCGTTGCTCGAGCTGCTCGCCGAGCGCATGCCGACCGACAAGCGCATCGGTCATCAACTCGCATCGATGCTGCGTCGCAACGGCAAGTCCGATCGCTTGCTCGAGCGCTATCTGACGCGCGCGAACGAAGCGGTCGCCGCCGATCGGCCCCAGGAGGCGATCCCGTGGCTGCAGGAAGCGCTGATGGTCGATCGCTCGCGCCGCGACATCGCGCGGATGATCCGCGACCTGCGGTTCCAAGTCGCCGAGCGGCGCGCGCGCTCGATGCGCGGCTTGCGCCGCGCGCTGCTCACGATCTGTGCAGCGAGCGTCATCGGCGCCGTCGTCTGGTGGGAACACCACGTCGAGACCGCGTACGAGGCGTTGCCGACCGCCGACGTGAAGGATCTGGGCTCGTTGCGCGAGCGCTTGGCCTCGCTCGACGGGCTGATGGACACGTTCCCGATGTGGCTCGGCATGTGGAAGGCGTCGGGCGAGCGCGCGGACCTGCGCGTGTCGATCCAGAAGCTGGTGTCCGAGCAAGCCGAGGCCGAGCGCGTCCGCGAGGAAGAGCGCGCGCGTCAGCTGGCGCACGCCGACTCCGCGAACCTGCGCGGCGACGTGCACATGGAGAACGGCGACTTCCAGGACGCGCTCGCGGACTACCGCGAGTGCCTGGAGGTCGCGCCCGAGGAGTGGGCGCCGCGCGCGCGTGTCGAAGCGAACATCGCCGCGATCGCCGAGTGGCAAGCGAAGAACGAGGGTGCTCGCAAATGAGTTTGGTCGACAAGATCTTCTCGACGGTCCGCTTGCGCGACCGTCGCTCGAAGCTCGCGGACAGCCCGAGCGTGCAGAACTACCTGTCGCTCGCGCAGGAGCACGTCCAACGCGGCGAGATGCAGGAAGTCCAGCGCGTCTGCGCGGAGGCCTTGGAGCTCTACCCGTCGAACGCCGAGCTCCTCCGCTTGGTCGAGCGCGCGCGGGAGCTCGAACGCGAGGACCGCACTCGCGAGCTCTACCGCCAGCTCCGCGAGGCGCCGCGGTCGGCGATCTACCGCGAGCTCTGCGAGATCCTGCTCGCGTCGAACCGCATTGCGCGCGCCGAGGACTGCGCTGCGGAGTGGTACTCGCACACCGGTGACGGCAACGCGCAGCTCGTGCGCGCCGAGGCGCGCACGCGGCGCTTCCTCGCCGACAAGCGGCGCGACGACGGACGGCTCGCCCTGGAGCTCGTCGCGGCGGCGGAGAAGCTGCTCCCGAACGACGTGCGCACGCACAAGCTCGAGCTCGAGATCTACGAGCGCATCGGTGCATGGCGCGACGCGCAGCGCGTGCTCGCGCGTTTGCTCGAGATCGAGCCCGGCGATCCGAATCACGAGGCGCGCTACCGCGCCGTCAGCACGCGCGTGGATCGCTCGCCGAACGTCGACCAGGCGCTTCGCCTCGCCGAGAAGGAAGGCCGGTTGGTCGACGACGAGCCGCGAGCCGATTCTCCGGCGCCGAGCAACGGCACGGTGCGGCCGCGACTGCAGGCGATGGTCGCCGAGGAAGGCGTCCACGCCGCGGTGTACGTGCGAGGCGCGACCGCGCTCGTTCAAGGCCCGAAGGGCGCGACCGCGGAGCGCCACGCGCGCGCCGTGCGCGAGGTGGTGCAGAAGAGCGCGGGCGCGGCTCGCAAGCTCGGGCTCGGCCAAGCGACCGAGATCGCCGTCGAAGGCGACTTCGGCACGCTCTTGATCACGCCGGGCGAGCTCGCGTCGGCGGCGCTCTGGCTCGACAAGGATCCCGAGGATCGACACCGCCGCGGGCTCGTGGAGCTCGCCGGCCTAGCCGGGGTCGTCGTCGCCACCGAGGAAGCAGCGTCATGATCGAAGTGCTCGATCCCCTGTCGAAGATCCCGGGAGTGCGGCTCGCGGTGCTGGTCGCGCCGGACGGCGTGCCCGTGTGCGTGCGCGGCAAGCACGCCGAAGTGCCGGAGGACGGCACGCGCGAGAGCGCCGATTCGCTCGCGGCGCTCGCGACGAGCTGGCTCTTCGAACTGGCGCGCTCGGTCGCGCCGCTTTCTTGGAATGCGCCGAAGCGCGTCGTGCTGCGCGCCGCGCGGGGCACGTTGGTGATGCTCGCGGTGCCGGGCGCGGTGCTCGTCGCGATCTGCGATCGCGGCGTGAGCCCCGACGAGCTGCGACTCCCGATGGAGGGCGCCGTCGCGCGCATGCAGCGCATCTTGCGCGGAATGGGGGCTCGCAACGAGTCGCCGGAACCGCCTCCGAACGCCCCCGATGGAGCGCTCCCTTCTCGCGCTTCCGATCAAGAACCGGGGTTCGTGCACGCCGATAACAGGTCCTCAGAATCCCCGGCGGTAACGGGGCAGGATTGACATGGTCCAAATCAACTTCGCCCAACGTCAGGTCAACGCCAAGGTCGTGTACTACGGCCCCGGCATGTCTGGAAAGACCACCAACCTCGAGGTGGTCCACCAGCGCGCCCCGTCCGGAAACCGCGGTGATCTCACCAGCATTTCCACCGACGGCGATCGCACGCTGTTCTTCGACTTCATGCCGCTCGATCTGGGCACCGTCGCCGGGATGCGCACGTGCTTCCAGATCTACACGGTGCCCGGCCAGGTCTACTACAACTCGACCCGCAAGCTCGTGCTGCAGGGCGTCGACGGCGTCGTGTTCGTCGCGGACTCCTCGGCGAGCATGGTCGAGGAGAATCTGGAGTCGCTGCGCAACCTCGAGGAGAACCTGCGCGAGTACGGCAAGTCGCTCGCGACGATGCCGCACGTCATCCAGTTCAACAAGCGCGACCTGCCGGACGCGTTGTCCGTCGAGGAACTCAACAAGCTGCTCAACGCGCACAACGCGCCTTGCTACGAAGCGATCGCGAACACCGGTCAAGGCGTGTTCCCGACGTTGAAGGCGCTCGCCGCGCGCGTGCTCGAGACGATCCACCAGACGTCGTCGGGCCAGCAAGCTCCGTCCGGTCGCACCACGCCGCCGCAAGCCGCGCCGCGCGCCGCGCCGCAGCCCGCCGCGCCGATGCCGCACGCGGCCCCCGCGCCGGTGTTGCGCGCTCCGGCGCCGCAACCGCAACCGATGCAAGCCGCCGCCTTCGCGCAGCAGGGCTACAACGCGCCGCCGCAGCAACCGATGGTCGATCCGTTGGCACGCACGCAGGTGGTGGGGGCGCAAGCTCAACCGCTGCCAATGATGCAGCAGCAGCCGATGAACGTGCAGGCGGGCTACGCTCCGACCGCGCCGGCACAGCAGACCGCCGTGCAGACCGGCTTCCACGCGCAAGGGCAACCGCCGGCGCAGGGCGGGAGTCTCCAGCTCGCCTCGCGCGCTGGATTCGCGCCGAACGGGCAGGCGCCCATGCATTCGAGTGGGCATCCGAGCGCTCACGCGGGCGGTCACGCCAACGCACACGCGCCGTCGCCGATGCTTGCGAAGCCCGAAGCTCCGCGGCCGACACCTTCGGCGCCGAAGAAGGCGCAGAACCCGCTCGAGGGCACGCGCTTCCGTCCGCGGATGCCGCGCGTCGAACCGCAGCCCACACCGACTGCGAAGTCCTCCGGCAAGGGGATGATGTTCGCGATGGTCGCCGGCGCGCTCGTCGTCGGCGGAGTCGCCACCTGGCTCGTCCTCAACTTCGTCTAAGGAGCGCCATGACCCGCGATTCCAAGCTGCGCGACGATCGTCTCGTCTTCTACGCCGACGACGTCGAACGCCTCGAGGGCGAGCTCGACGGCTTCCTCGAACTCTCCGGCGCTCGCTCCGCGTTCCTGATCGACCGCGACGGTCACTTGGTGACCCGCCGCGGCGAGCCGATGGCGCAATCGATGGAGTCGGTGTCCGCGCTGATCGCCGGCTCGTTCGCGGCGACGCGCGAGATGGCGCGCCAGCTCGGCGAGAACGAGTTCTCGGTGCTCTTCCACCAGGGAGCGCGCGACTCGATCCAGCTCCAGCTCGTCGGCGAGCGCACGTTGCTCGCGATCGTCTTCGACCAGCGCACCAACCTCGGTCTCGTCCGCTTCTACGCCAAGGAGGCCGCGCGCCGGCTCGAAGGCGTCTTCGGCGAGATCTCGAACCGGCCGGCATCCAAGCAGCCGATGCTCTCCGACAACTTCTCGGAGGACGCCGCGGCGGCCCTGGACAAGCTGTTCTAGGCCTCCGACCCGGCCTGTGCGGCGGATCCGAACGCGGGGTGCCCCCGGACTTGCCGTCCAGGGGGCGCCCCGCTATCCTTCTCGCCCCTCAGTGCCCGGAGTCCCGGGCGTAGTCCAGACAACGGAGCATTTCGGATGGCACGGGTTTGCGAGATCTGCGGCAAGAAGACCCAGAGCGGCGCTCAGATCGCTCGTCGCGGCTTGCCCAAGAAAAAGGGCGGCGTCGGCTTGCGCATCACCGGCAACACGCTGCGCAAGTTCAAGGCGAACGTGCAGCGACTGCGCGTCGAGATCGACGGCGAAGCGACCCGCATCCGCATCTGCACGCGGTGCATCAAGAGCGGCAAGGTCGTCAAGCCGAAGCGCAAGAAGGCGTCGGCCGCCTGATTTTTTAGTTCGCGGCGACGAGCTCGCGCGAACATCCGATCCACACCACGCGCGGAGCGCACTCGTCGCTCCGCGCGTGGTTTCGTTTGCACCGCTCGATGCATGTGGACACGCGTCACGAGCGACGTGCGCGCAACTCGACGAGCCCCGCGAGTCGCGCGCGTAAGTCCCGCGCGAACCAGGCAGTTAGGAACGACGGCGTCGACGCGTCGAGATGCGGCGCGAGCCATGGATCCGCGCGCGCCGTTCGCTCGGAGCGCGCGTCGTTCGAGCGCTCGCTCCACGCGCTCGAACGCTCGTTCGAAGCAGCGCACGCAATGCGATCTGCTCGCTCGCGCCCCATCGCTTCGAAAAAAGTTCGGAGATCGTGGGCAAGCTCTGCCCCGCTTGCGCCGATGAGGGCATTGATGTCGTGGACGGGCGTCGACAGGCGCCCACGATTCGGACCAGAGTCCAAAGGAGATTCCGATCATGGCTAAGAAGAAGACGAAGAAGGCGGCGAAGAAGGCTGGTCGCAAGGGCAAGCGCGCCAAGAAGGCCTGAAGTCCGCTTGCTTCGCGGTGAACAAGAGTCAACTGGTTGACCACGTCGCTCAGGAGCTCCGGGCTTCGCGCCTAGGGGCTTCGCGGTTGGTCGATACGGTGCTCGCCGGCATCCAAAAAGGCCTCCGCGAAGACAACTGCGTGACGATCGCCGGATTCGGCACGTTCGAGGTGAAGGCCCGCAAGGCCCGCGTCGGACGGAACCCTCACACGGGTGAACCGATCCGGATCGAAGCCGGAAGGCGTGTCGGATTCCGCATGGGCAAAGCTCTGCGCGAGTCCGTCTAGCTCGGCTCGTCCCACGAGACCGACCAACGGCCGGTTCCTCCACCCGGAGGGACCGGCCGATCTACTTGGTTGGCACTGCGCCGCTCGCGGTCCCGAGTGGCTCGTCGGGACCGGCCGATCTACTTGGTTGGCACTGCGCCGCTCGCGGTCCCGAGTGGCTCGTCGG
>JACRIN010000044.1 GCA_016220085.1 Planctomycetota bacterium | reverse complement strand
CGCGGCGGCGCACGCCCCGCCGCGCGGTCGCGACCGCGCGTTGTACAGGCGTGCCGCGCGAGCACGCCGCGCCGTCGCGACCGGCGAGCCACGCGTCGAGGCGCGCGCGCAGGCCGGCGGCGATGTCGCGGAGCAACACGCGCGAACCGCCGTCGTCGCCGACCGCGACCACGACCAGCACGCTCGCTCCGAGGTCGTGCCGGCCGTCGGCGCGCGCTTCGCCGCGATCCGGAGCCGTCGGCGCACGTCCGGCGAGGAACGGCACCGTCGCCGGCGACGCCGCCCGCCACTCGGCGAGCGCGAGCGGCACCGGGCCGCGCCAGAGCGCCGCGCGCTCGGGCGTTTCGCCCGCGGCGAGCCGGGTCCACTGTTCGAGCTGGACCAGGCGGTCGTCGCCGGCGCCGCAGCGCGCGTGCTCGTCGAGCCACGCGCGCGCGTGACGCACCGCGCCTCGCTCGAGCGCCGCCTCGACGCGGTGCGCGAGCCAGGTCGTCCAGCGCGGCGACCGCGCGTTCCACGCATGCGCGCACGCGGTGTCGAGCTCGGCGACGACCGCGCGCACGCCGTCCGACGCCCAGCGGCGGCGCACGCGCCAGAGCGCGAGCTCGTCCTCGTCGAATCCGGCCTGCGCCGCGGCATCGAGGAGCCGCGCGGCGACCGCGAGCGCGCTCTCGCCCGGCAGCGGCACGTGCGCGCCCGCAAGCGGCTCGCCCCCGGATGCCTGCAAGCGCCGCCACAGCTCGGGCGCGTCGGCGCTCGGCTCGCCGAGCCACAGGAACGACGACGCGCGCAGCGCAGCGACCAAGTGCGCGACCAAGAGCTCGCGCAGCGCCGCGCGCCGCCGCTCCGCACCATCGCGCTCGAACTCGCGCGCGGCGTGGTCGAGCGTCACTGAGATGCTTGGCGAGCGCACGTCTTGCGCGTCCGCGGCCAGGAGCCGCGCGAACGTCGTCAAGGAGATCGCGCGGCGCTGGAGCTCGGCCGGAGCGCCGGGCAAGAGCAGTTCGAGCACGTCGTCGCGCGCGTGGACCATGGGACCTGTCCGTTCAGGGTCGGGGCCGGCGATCCGGTGACGGGAACGCGGCGCGACGGGCGCGGCGGAGTGTGAAAGGTGCGCGCATCGGGGCCTCAGCTCAGCGCTACCGCGACACGCCGCACCACCGCCGGCGAGGCCGCGGTGAAGCGCAGGTATTGACGTTCCATCGTCGGGTGGACACCGAAGCTGCGCTCGTCGCGCAAGCGCGCGGTCGCGGCGCGCAGCTCGCCGGTGCAGCGCTCGAACTCGCGCGCGTCGAAATCGCCGCGCGACGCGTGATGGACGAGCGCATCGGCCGCGCGCAACGCCGCCGCACGCTCGCCGAGCGCCAACGCTAGATAGAGGAGGTGCGCGGCGATCGCCACGGCGCCGGTGGTCCGCTCGACGCGCTCCAGCGCGAGCTCGTAGAAGCGCAGCGCCTCGTCGAAGCGCGCTTGGCCTTCGCGCGCGGCCGCCAACGCGGCGAGGAACTCGCCTTCGCGGCGCGGCGCGAGCCACGGATCGAGCTCGCCCGCCGCCTGACGCGCCGCCGCCCGGAAATCGCCGCCCGCGAGCAGCGCGACGACGCGCTCCAATCGCCCGGCCTCGTCGGATGCGAGCGCGAGCGACGCGTCCGCGAGTTCGAGCGCGCTCGGCCAATCCGCGACGTCCTCGCCGCGGCAGAGCTCGAGCATCCGCGCGAGGTCGCACGACGGCCGACAGCGGTCGAGTGCGAGCAACTCGAGCTCCGCGTGCAGCGCGCGGCGCCAAGCCGCCAGCGACCCCGCCTTGCCCGCGAGCCACCGCCACGACCGCCCGCGCGGATCCAACGTCGAGCGCAAGCGGGCCGCCTCGCGCAAGAGGTACGCGACCTCGCGCGCGTGGACGCGCTCGAGCTCCGCGAGCCCCGGTTGGGCGAGACCGCGGGCGCGAGCGGGTTCACCGGCGCCGCGGGCTCCACCGGGCTCACCAGCGCCGCGGGGGCCGCCGTGCGCAGCGGGGCGACGCGCGAGGCGCAGCGAGAAGTGGCGAGCGGATTCGGGTTCGTCCGCACCGGTGTCGGCGAGGATCGCGCGCAACGTCTCGAGCAGTTGATTTCGGTTCACGGTCGGCTCGGTGGAGTAGGGACTTGGCGCGCGTTCGCGCCGTGGAGCAGGGCTTCGAGCCCGCGGCGCGCCGCGCGCGCGGCGTCGCTGGCGGATTCGCGGCGTTCGTGGGCGAGCTCGTCGAGCGTCCGCCCTTGGATCACCAACGCCTGGAACGCGCGGCGGTCGGCCGGCGGCAGACGATTGAACTGGACGCACGCGGCGCGCAGCTCGGCCGGCGCGAGCCCGAGCGGTCGGCCGAGAGTCGAGAACACCGTCGCCTGGCGATCGTCGAGCGCGGCGCCCGAGCGCTCGGCCTCGTGGTCCTCGGAGAGCAAGTCGGCGACCGCTTCGTCGATGCGCTCGTCGAGCCACGCATCGAGCTCCGGGTCGCCCCGGTAGCCGAGCGCCGCCCGCGCGGTGCGCGCGAAGCTGCGGAGCAACGCGCGGTCGACGTCGAGCAAGTAGGCCCGCTCGGCGAGCCGGGCGGCGACGCGCGCGCGCAGGCCGAGCGGATCGTCGTGCATCAGGCGCGCGAGCACCTCGCGGGAGTCGTGCGCGTGGAAGAGCGCGCGCCAATCGGCGGCCCGGCGCGTCGTCCGCGTCGCGGCCTTCGCGCGCGGCTCCGTGCCAGCATCGGCTGCAGGAGCGGTGCGAGACTCCGAACAGGAGTTGGGCAGCGCGCGCGAGAGATCGCGGGAGAGGTCGCGCGCGCGCAGAGCGGCGGAACTCGGGAAGTCGGGTGTCGGATGCGAGGCCGGAGGAGGCATGGGGAGTTGCCGTTGGAGGTTCGAGTTCGCGCTCGGATCCGGAAGGCGAGTCGGAGGGACCGGCGTCGCGCCGTCGCTCCGAAAGAACCTCGCCTCCGGGGATGTTCCTCTGGATCGATGAAAGTAGCGACGGTTGCACTTTTTTGGGGTCGGAACGCCGCGCGAGCGTCGCCCGCAAAGCGTGTCGGCGACCTCCGCGCGCCGAATGGAGCCCGTCGCCGCGGCGCGGGGCCAGCGGCTTCTCCGCTGCGCCGCCCGGCGCCGATCCGCTGTTTTCCCCACTTCTGGCGACGGAAACGCGACCGCGGCCCGCCCGAAGTCGAGACACTCGACTCGGACGGGCCGCGGCTGCTTCGAACCGGCCTCAGGGCTTCGGCGCTTTGTCCGGCGGCGTTTCGCCGCCCTTCGCACCCGGCGGCGTGCCGGCGTTGGAATCGGCCGGCATCTCGCCGCCCTTCGCGGCGGGCGTCGCGAGCTTGCCGAGGTACGCGGGCATCTCGACGCCGCCGATGTTTTTCATCACGTCGAGCAACGGCGGGATCGACTTGCCCAGGCTCGAGAGGAAGCCCGACGCGCCGCCGCTTTGGCCGCCGCCGTCCCAGACGGTGACCTTGTCGAACTTGATGTTGGAGATCGCCTTCGACGCGGTTTCCGCGAGATGGTCGAGGTGCTCGAGCATCAGCAGCTGGAACGCTGCTTCGGCGCCGCCGCAGCCTTCGACGAGCCGTTGCAAGCCCTCGCCCTTCTTCGCGAGGATCTCGTACTGACCGCGCGCTTCGGCTTCGAGCTTCAGGAAGATCGCCTTCGCCTGCGCCTCGGCCTCGAGCACCTGCGCCGCGGCGCGACCTTGCGCTTCGATGCGCACCTTCTCGGCCATCGCTTCCGCGTCGACCATGATGCGCGCCTTCTGCGCCTTCGCGGGAGCTTCGAGCTGAGCGCGTTGCTCGGCTTCGATCTGCTTCGCTTTCGCTTCGGCGGCGATCGCGAGCGCGCGGGACTGCGCCGCTTGCACCGCGGCTTCCGCTTCACGCTGCTTGGTCTCGCCGACCGCGTAGGCTTCGGCGCGCTTGACCTTCAGGTCCGCTTCCGAGCCCGCGATCGTCGCCTGCGCGACGTTCTCGCCGGTGACCGCCTCGGCGTTGGCCTTCGCGACTTGGATGCGCTTCTGCCGGTCGGCTTCCCTGACCTGGATCTCCTGGTCGAACGCCGCGCGTTGCTCGCCGACCGCGCGGTCGCGAGCGAGCTCGGCGACGCGCACCGACATCTCGCGTTCGGCGTCCTTGACGCCGATCTCACGCACCTTGGTCGCCGCGGCGACTTCGACTTCGCGGTCCCGCTCGGCGCCGGCGACGCCGATGCGGCCGCGCTTGACTTGCTCGGCGACATCGACCTCGGCCTTCTGCACCGCTTCGCTCGCCGCTTTGCGGCCGAGCGCCTCGATGTAGCCCGACTCGTCGGTGATGTCGGTGATGTTGACGTTGATCAGCACGAGGCCGATCTTCTCGAGCTCGGGCTCCAGCGAGGTCTGGATGCTCTTCAAGAAGTGATCGCGGTCGCGGTTGATCGCTTCGATCGTCATCGACGCGATCACCTGGCGCAGCTGGCCGAAGATGATGTCGAGCGCTTGGTTCTTGATCGACTCGGTGGTCAGGCCGAGCAAGCGGATCGACGCGTTCTGCATGATCTGCGGCTGCGTGCCGATCGCGACCGTGAAGTAGCTCGGTACGTTGACGCGGATGTTCTCGGCCGACAGCGCGCCGCGCAGCGGCACTTCGATCTGGATCGGCTCGAGGTTGAGGTAGTCGTACGCCTGGATCAACGGCCACACGAACGTGCCGCCGCCGTGCACGCACTTCGCGGATTGACCGGTGCCGACCTTGCCGTACACGACGAGCACGCGGTTCGACGGGCAGCGCTTGTACCGCACGACGAGCAGCACGCCGATCGAGATCGCGAACGCGAGGATCGCGACGACGATCAACGTCACCCAGATGGTCGAATCGTCGACCTGAACGCCGCGGCCTTGGGCCGTGAGCGAAGCGAGAAGGAACAACGGGGAATGCATCGAAATTCGATCCTCTTCAGAGCGCCGTGACTTCGACCGTGTCGGCGGCTTGCACCGCGACGACTCGGCAATAGGAACCGGTCGGGAGCGGATCTCCCGCCGTGATCGCGCGATACTCGAGCGTGCGACCTTGGATGGGCACCGTGACGGCGCCGGTGCCCGACTTGTGTCCGGGAATCACGAGGTAGACGCGCGCTTGCGTGCCGACCGCGTTCTTGATGTCGACCGTGCCGCTCGCGCGCAGCCGATTGAGCTGCAGCATCGCGAGGCCGACCAGCCAGAAGGCGAGACCGCCGGCGACGAGCGCCGCGACGAACGTCCACGGAGCCGACACGCCGGAGGTCGCGAGCGCCATGCCCGTCAGACCGAAGAACGTGATGAACGCGACGACCGTGCGCACCGACAGACCGACCGCTTGGCTGTCGATGTCGCCGTGGTGGATGTCGCCTCCCACGTCGACCTCGTGGCCGACGTCCATGTCGTGCACGCCGCCGAGCAACGACATCACCAAGGTGATGAAGAGCACCACGCCGCCCGCGATCGCGCAGCCGAGGTAGACGAGCTTCATCGAGAACGACGAGCCTTCGTCCGGCGCCGCCGCGGCGTTCTGCGCTCCGGCTTGGAGCGTCTCGTACCCCCACCACGCGGCGGCGGGCACACTCACGAATGCACTCATGATCAACATTCCCTTCCAGGGCACGTTCACGCTCGACGCGGGCTCTTCCTCGACGGTCTTCGGAACTTCGACCCGCGGTCTCGCCGCGGAGCTCTCCGCTTCGGACAAGAACGTCCGGAGAGCGCGCTCGAACTCGCCGGCGGTCGCGAAGCGACTCGACTCGGGCGCGAGCGCGCGCTCGACGATTCGCACGAACGCCGCGGGCAGATTCGGGTTGCGGTCCGCGAGCGGTACCGAGCGTCCGGCGAGCACCGCGGCGCGCAACGATTCGAAATCGCTCGCCTCGTACGGGTAGCGATCGCTGACGAGCCAGTAGAGCAGCACGCCGAGCGCGTAGAGGTCCGCCTTCGGCCCGACTTCCGCCGCGGCGTCGAACTGCTCGGGCGCCATGAAGCGCGGCGTGCCGCCGGGCGCACCCGGGCCGTCGCTCGTCGAGCGCGCGAAGCCGAAGTCGAGCAGCACGACGCGTCCGCCGGTCGCGCGCATCACGTTCGAAGGCTTGAGGTCGCGGTGGACGAGTGCCTTCTGGTGCAGCGCGGCGAGCGCGCGGCAGAGGTCGAGTCCGACCTGCGCGGCCTCCGCGGCGCTCTGCGGTCCGGTCGCGTGCACGACATCGGCGAGCGTCTTGCCTTGCACGCGCTCGAGGCAGATGTAGAGCCGCCCCTGCGCCTCGCCGACCGAGTGCACGCGCACGATGTTCGGGTGATCGAGCGACGCGAGCACCCGCGCCTCCGCGAGGAAGCGCTCGCGCGACGTGAGCGACAATGGCCGCTCGTCGTCGACGACCTTCAGCGCGACTTCGCGGCCGAGCTTCTGGTCGAGCGCGCTCCACACGCGCGCGTAGCTGCCCCGTCCGATCTCCTCGCGCAGCTCGAAACCGTCGACCTTCGGCGCTTGGCTCGGCGCCGCGCCGCGCTGCCAATCGCGCAGCACCTGCAGCGTGCGCAGCGCTTCGAGCGCCGAGCGATCGAGCGCGGGCTCTTTCGTCCAACGCTCCCAATCGATCGTCTCGCCGTCGGCGATGCGCCGCGCGAGTTCCTCGATCGACGCCGGCTCCGCGGGATCAGGCTTCGCGGCCACGGCCCATCTCCTCGCCGAGATCCTTGAGAGCGCGCGCGATCGCCATGCGCGCGGCGTCGCCGGACGGGTAGTCGAGCTCGCTCGCGATCGCGGCGTAGTCGAGGTCGAGCTCGATGCGCAACAAAAGCGCCTGGCGAGTGCGCTCGGGGAGCTTCGCGAGCGCGCGCTCGTAGATCGCGAGCTGCTCGGAGCCGATCAAATGCGCGAGCGGGCTCGCCTCGACGGTCGCGGGCGCGCGATGGGAGTCGCTGAGGTCGAGCGTCTCCCCGCGGCGAACGTGCGCGCGACGCTGCAGGTCGTAGACGTGGCGCATGCCGACGGTCCGGAGATACGCCCAGAACGCGCCCGCGCCGCGGAACTCCAGCGCGTCGAGCGATTCCAACGCGCGCGCGAACACCTCCTGCACGACGTCCTGCGTCTCGACCAGCGAATGCGCGCCCGCCGGGATCCGAGCGTGCAGAAAGCGCGAGAGCGGCCGCTCGTAGCGCACGAACAGCCGACCTTTCGCGTCCGAGTCGCCGCCGCGGGCGAGAGGGAGCAGCTCTCGGGTCGCGCCGAGATCGTGGGAGACTTGCGAAGGCGAAGATTCCATCTGCGTCGGTGGGACGAGGCGCGAGCTCTTCCGAGCGCCTCCAAGAGTACGGTCCGAGCGGACGCAGTTCAGCATCCGTCGCCGATCGGGCCGGTTTCGAACGGAGGCGACCCTACGCTCGCGACGAGCTCCTATGCAATCGAGGTGCGCGACTTCGGCGCTCCTGAGTCGATCGTCGCACGTTCGCATCTAGCGAAGTGCAACGCACGAGCCAGCGCGGGCGAACGCAGTCCGGTTTGGCCTCCGTCCTCGCCGCTCGGTACGATCCGCGCGCCCGCCGGTCGGCGCGGGAGTCCCCAGAGGAGGAGAACGCGTTGGAGAAGCTGCTAGAGGGCAAGACCGGAATCATCTTCGGCGTCGCGAACAAGCGGTCGCTGGCCTGGGCGTGCGCGCAGTCGCTCGCTGGCGCCGGGATGCGGCTCGCCTTCACGTACGCCGGCGAGCGCCTGGAGAAATCCGTGCGCGAGCTCTCCGCCGACCTCCCGGGCTCGATCGTCGTGCCCTGCGACGTCACCAAGCCCGAAGAGATCGACGCCGCGTTCGCGAGGACCGCGACGGAGTTCGGCGGGCTCGATTGCGTCGTCCACGCGATCGCGTACGCCAAGCGCGAGGAGCTCGAAGGCGACTTCTATCACACCTCGAAAGAGGGCTACATGGTCGCCCACGAAGTCAGCGCCTACTCGCTGACCGCGATCACGCGTCGCGCGTTGCCGCTGATGGAAGGCCGCGACGGCTCGATCATCACGCTGACGTACATCGGCAGCGAGCGCGTCGTGCCGAACTACAACATCATGGGCATCGCGAAGGCGGCGCTCGAAGCGAGCGTGCGCTACCTCGCCCACGACCTCGGACCGCGCGGCATCCGCGTCAACGCGATCAGCGCGGGCCCGATCCGGACGCTCTCCGCATCCGGCGTCTCCGGCTTCGCCGCGATCCTCGACTACATCCAGTCGAAGGCGCCGCTGCGACGCAACATCACCGCCGAGGAAGTCGGCGACACGTGCCTCTTCCTCGCCGGTCCACACTCGCGCGGCATCACCGGCAGCACGCTCTACGTCGACGCCGGCTACCACATCATGGGAGTGTGAGCGCGCTGGGTGGCGACGACGGTCCGGCGCGGCGGCGGCGCGGACGCCAGGCCACCCGGCAGCTCGTCGGCTCGGCGAACAGGTAGCCCGGGCGCGGCCGACGACGTGCGAACGCGGGATCCTTGGCTCGCGCTCTAGGAACTCGACGCGACGGGTCGATGAGCCGCAGCACGTCATGGACTTCTCCGCCGGCAACCTGTTCGCCTCGATGGTGGTCAGCACCGTCGGCTTCGGCTTCTTCCTCTACGGCAAGAAGTCGTCGCGGCCGCCTCAGCTCGCCGCCGGCGTCGCGCTGATGGTGTTCCCCTACTTCGTCGACGGCGCGTGGTGGCAAGTCGGGATCGCGAGCATCGTGCTCGGCGGGCTCGGCCTGGCCGTGCGCGCCGGTTGGTGAGCGGGCTGCCCCGCATCGCTGTGCCGGCGCGTTGTTGAGCCGACCGCCACTCGTCGACTTGCCGCCTCGTTGGTGAGCGGGCTGCCCCGCATCGCTGTGCCGGCGCTTCGAAGCCCTGCGCAATGGAGGTGGCCTTCGCACGACCCGGCAAGGCTGAGGCGGCGACATGTGCGACGTCGCATCCCAAACCGCCGGCCAGTCCGTGCTTGCGCACGCGAGCACCTCGGCAGTGGCGCACCGCCGCACATGGGCACCGGCGTACCGGCCGACGACTGGGCATCTGCACGCACCGGAGGTCCGGGGCAGCGCCCTCGGCGCGCGCGAGAGCCCCGTCCGAGCGCGCTCCGACACACTCGTTACCGACTGCACTCAAATGCCCGATTGGTGCAGTCGTATCCTCGAGTGCATGGACACGCCCGTTCCTTCCCCGACGCGCGAAGCGATCCTCGACGCCGCCGACCGGCTGCTCGGGCGCCTCGGGTTCAAGAAGACGACGCTCGACGACCTCGCGCGCGAATCCGGCGTCGGCCGGCGCACGATCTACCTCCACTTCGCGGGCAAGGAAGAGGTCGCGCTCGCTTCGATCGATCGCGTGGTCGAGCGCTTGTGCGCGCGGCTCGAGGCGCTCGCCTCGAGCGACCTCTCCGCCGCCGCGCGCCTGCGCGCGATGTTGGTCGAACGCGTGCTCTTCCGCATCGACTCGGTCCGCGGCTACTACCACGGGCTCGACGAGCTGTTCGCGGTGCTGCGCGCCGCGTACATGGAGCGCCGCGAGCGCTACTTCGCGTCCGAGAGCGAGCTCTTCGCGCGCGTGCTGCGCGAGGGCAAGAAGTCCGGCGAGCTCAGCGTGCGCGATCCGGAAGCGCTCGCACGCGCGCTGCTGCTCGCGACCAACTCGCTGCTCCCCTACTCGCTCTCGCCGCGCGAGCTCGGCGCTCGCACCGCGGTGCAGCGCGACGTCGAGACGCTCGCCGACTGTCTGCTGGACGGGCTCGTCGCGCGTCCTAATGTTCGCCGCGTCTCGACGAAGCGCGCGCGAGCCCTTTCCAAGAGGTGAACCAATGCTCAGTGCAATCTTGATCCTGTGTCTGCAGAACTTGCCGCTCGGCGCGCGTCCCGAGTCGAAGGACATGACCATCGACGCGACGGTGCGCGCGGCGGTGATCGCCGAGGCCGCGAAGGACCTTGAAGAGAACTACGTGTTCCCCGAGGTCGCGAAGCGGATGGCCGCGATGCTCGCGGAGAAGCAGAAGTCGAAGGAGTACGACCGACTCGGGAGCGCGAAGGCGTTCGCGAAGCAGCTCACCGACGACCTGCAGGCGATCTCGCACGACAAGCACTTGCGCGTGAGGTACGAGGAAGCCGCGCTGCCGCCCGTGGCACCGGTGCCGCCCGGAGAAGCGAACCACGAGCACGAGCCCAGCGCCGCGGAGCTCGCCGAATTCCGCGCCGAAGCCGCGCGCAACAACTTCGGGTTCGTGAAGGTCGAGCGACTCGAAGGGAACGTGGGCTACGTCGACTTCCGCGAGTTCGTGCCCGCGGTGATCGCGAGCGAGAAAGCGACGCAAGTGATGGGCTTCCTCGCCGACACCGACGCGCTGATCCTCGACTTGCGCAAGAACGGCGGAGGCTCGCCGGATCAGGTCGCGTGGATCTGCTCGTACCTCTTCGAGGGCAGAGTGCACCTGAACGACCTCTACTTCCGACCCGGCGATCGCACGGAGGAGTTCTGGACCAACCCGGACGTGCCGGGCGCGAAGTACGTCGGCAAGGACGTGTACGTGCTGACGAGCAACTACACGTTCAGCGGCGCCGAGGAGTTCGCCTACAACCTCAAGACGCAAGAGCGCGCGACATTGATCGGCGAGACGACCGGCGGCGGAGCGAATCCCGGCGGCATGTCGCGCCTCCACGAGCACTTCTCGATGTTCTTGCCGATGGGTCGCGCGATCAATCCGATCACGAAGACCAACTGGGAGGGCGTCGGCGTCGAGCCCGACGTGAAGATCGCGTCGGACAAGGCGCTCGCGAAGGCGCAGGTGCTCGCGCTCGAGAAGCTGATCGCCTCGCAGCCCGAGGTGCTCCCGTTCGAACGCAAGGAGGCGCTCGCCGCGCGCCAAGCCGAGCTCGACGGCAAGGTCGCCAAGAACTGAGCTCACCCGTCATCCGAAGGCCCCGCGCAACCGTCGTTCCTGAAGGGAGGAGCGGCGCGGCTGCGCGGGGCCTTCACTCTTCCGTCGGGCAGACCCCTCACCGGTCTATGGCTTCGATGCGCGTTCGTGGTTCCCCATCGCCGTGAGCCGCTACGGCCCATCAAGACGGCGCGCTGCTACTCTCGTCCTGTCAACTCCATTATCTCTCGCGCACAGAGCCGCGGCATCGAAAGCAACCTTACGTCAGTTACTCGCAGAACGGCCAAACAATCCTCCGGTGTAGCATCCTCAGGGAACTCGATCTGTTGGTGGACTGCGAGTGCGGTGGCTCGGGAGAGTCCCAGCGCGATCAGGTTCAATGCGATTCTATTTGACGCCCCGCATTCGAGATATACGTGCAGAGGCTCGAGAGTCTCCGCAGCCATATCATCGCCGCGCATGCGCATAGCGTGTGCCAAGACTGAGTTGTAGGCCATGAAGTACTTGACGAGCCGAAAGCGAATATTCTCCTCGAGCACCTCAAGCAGCTCCCGAATCATGCTCGACACAGACTGCGAGCCGCCCCGACTTCGCTGATACTCAATGTGTCGCGCTATTATCTGGCTTAGCCTCTTATCATAAACCCATTGTATTGCCAACTGCTTGTAGAAGCGATGGCTATCGTTCTGAACGCCGCCTAGTATCGTCTCGACGGTTTGGATGATCTTCCCTAGCCGGTCATTAGCGCCAACGGCATAGGGTGCGAGAGGCGCTAGCAAGCCAAGATCCGCCTCGCGCGAGAAGTACTCGTAAAGCTCCTGAAGGCGGTCTGGGCGGACGGCCCGGTTTGCTTGCAAAATGCGCGCGGGTAGTGTGACCTTCATCGCACTTAGCGCTCGCGCCGTTGCTTCTAGCGTGGCGGCGTTCTCTCGCGTCCTCCAGCGCGAAGAAGTGAGATCTTGGTTCTCACACACAAAATCACAATAGAGTTTCCCCAGCATGGCTTCGCCGTAGTCAAGTTCGGATGCGCTCGCTTCGTTGTTAGCGACGCGCTGGACAATCCGACCACCGTCCTCCATCGCAGAGTCGACCGCGGTCTGGACCTCATACGTCTGGTCACCTGCAAATGACGCGTTCTGCCATTTCGCTGGCCGTAGGCACCACACGTTGCCGTGGAACTCGTGGAGCAAGCGACCCGCCCGACCCGCGAGATTCAGAAAATCTCGGCGCTCCATCGGCCTGGATACGCCGCGCTTCGGGTTCTCAACAACGATGTGCCGCGCGGGCAGGTTCACTCCCTGCAAGAGCGTGCTCGTGCAACACAGGTATCTAAGCTTCCCTGAACGGAACAGGTCTTCAATACGAGCGCGAACAATGGCTGGCATGACACCGTAGTGATATGCGACGCCGGACGGCAAGCACGTTATGAGTGGGTACTCCGGGTGGACCTCCGTTTGAATGAACTCAATCAGCTCACGGATCCGCTCATCAGGCGCATCGCGAGGCGGAATTAGTTCCACGAGAGCCGCAGCTAGCTTCTCGGCCTCACTCGCAGTGTTTGCGTACAGGATCGCACTCTCACCTTCACTGGTGACGGCCCGCGCGAGCATGGCACGCTGCGTATGGCTACTTCCGCGCAGCTCAAACTCAAGTTCTCTCTGTCCGAGATCCAGAGTCTTTCCGTCAGCTACAAGCGAAAACTCTGCGTGACGGGGTTGGCGGCTGACCTCAGAGACAAGAATCACATTCTGCGCAACGGGCGATTGACTCAGGCTGAGCGTATGACCGCTCGCTCTTCGCCCGATCGTCTCCAGCAGCAACTCTGGGTTTGTCGCCATCGGCATTGCGAAGTGAATTTCCGCATGCGGGAATCGAGAGCGCACAATTTCTATCGAGGTCTGGAGCATCACGCCTCTTGCGCCATCCGAGATCCCTTGTGCCTCGTCAACAACTAGGGTAGAGATTGGCTGATCGATCCCAGGTGAGTAGAGGAGAGATATAAGTCGCTCCTGCGTCAGCACAAAAACCGCGCCCTGCGTAGCGCGGCTAACATCGATGGGAAATGGCACGGTGCGGACGGGCACTCCGTCGAGACCTGACTTGCGCAAGTGTTCTCTCAAGTCGCGCGACACCTGCCTAATCAATGCGCGGGTTGGCACGAGATACACAACGCAAGCCCGCGGCTCGCTTCGCAAACGTCTCACGAGATCTAGCCCCATTACGAACGACTTCCCTGCGGACGTTGGGGCTGAAACGCTAACCGACTGCGACCCCGCTAATTCGTCGAACAACTTGTATTGAAAGTCGGTGAGCGTGACGACTTCGGACGCAGCTCCGAGTGTCCTATTTTCGAGCTCTCGGGCAATCCGCTCAAGCGCAAGTTGCGGGGGAACGCCCACGGAGACGCCCTCACGGGCATAGCGTTGCCGCAATAGACGTCGCTGCGGAAAGTTCCCGATCCGAGACAGTATGACGTCCGCGCCCCGAACTGTACTCGAACTCTCTGCACCTAGCAATGCTACGAGCCTCGTGGCCACTTCGTACGCCAATCCCTGTTCCTGCGGTACCAATGACAGTGACAGCACCGACGCATGCGCCATTAGTCGGCGAACCTCGCTTGAGGCGAGCCGCGGTTCCTCAGCAAGCGACCGACCGGGCAACTGCGCTGAGACGTCCCACTGGAGGAGCCTTAAGAACGTCGCTTCAAACCACTTTCGGTCGTCGCCTCCAAAAGACGGGAGTCCGGTCAGTAGCAGCAGCATCGGCGACTAACTCATCGCCTTGGCGAACGCGTCGCGAAAGGCCTGTACGCTTTCAAATGGAATGAAGAATACTTCGAAGCGAACCTGTTTCCAGCTACATGACTCAAAGTGCTTTTGCAATCTCGCGTGTAGCTTTGGGGACTGCTCGAGGTACTGGCGCCGGTATTCCGATACCAGAACTTCTACAGCCGTCCCGGGCGTGGCCGCGATCGCTGACCAGTCGTAGCCGAACAGGCAGGCGTGATTAACGCGAGCATCGGGCCCGGGCTTGCCGGTGTTGAGAATGTCTGCCACGGCCAGCCTCAAACTGGTGTCCACGCCCTTGAAGTGCCTAGTGACCAGCGCGTACTCGTGCTCCCGCATGCCATTGCTGTAGAATTTCTCGATGCTGTCGAAGCCATCGCTGATGGCACTTGAGAGCGATTTGTGGAGTTTAGCCTCGCCGAAATACACATCTACGACTCCATCGCTTTCATCCCATCGCATGTGAATGCCGTCGGAGCCGTTGGACTCTAGCGCTGGGTTGGTCTTGAGCTCGAGTTTGGCGATGACTTGAGGCGCTCCGATCACAGCCTCGAGCAGAAAGTAGAGCAGCATCTCTCCTGCTTCCCCGGAGAGATCCCTAAGACCCCGCTCTTGAGTATTTACCCTGAACATCCGTCGGGTTTCATTGACAAGAGCCGTCCACTCCTGACTCGACTGAGGCGTGGGGCGCGTTCGAGCGGACGTGGCGTACTCGATGACATGCTCGGCCAGGCAGCGCGCTAGCGCGTGAAGCTTCGGCTGCCCATTCGGGTCGAACTTGAGATGGTGCAGTCGAGTTCTCGCGACCACTCCACCGCAAGAATCCTGATGGTCGATGTGATCCAGGCACGCGTCGTAGTTCGCACGGTTTGCCGCAAGCAGCCGCTTGAGTTCGTTCAGTGGTGTCGTGTGCGCCTCGAAGGTCATTCGTGCCGGAACTCCTACCCCGCAGAGCAATCGAGTCGTCAACGCTAGCCAAACTGCCGGCCGAGTCCATTCGGACACTCAGATTCCGGTGCGCAGATGGCCGCCGGCTGCGGTTCGCCCAGCGGTCGACGTGGTCTGGATGCCTGGCCACCCTAGGTTGTCGGCCGACGTCGATCGCGCTGCAATGGGCGCATGACGCTGCGCGCGAGCTCCCCCTACTATCTCGGCAACGAGGCGCTGGCTCCGAATCAGGCGCTCGAGGTGCGCGACAAGTTCTCCGGCGAGGTCGCGACGCGCGTCGCGCTCGCCGATCGCGCGGCCGTCGAGCGCGCGATCGCTCTCGCCCACGACGCCGCACCGGCCATGCGCGCACTCGCCGGCTTCGAGCGGCAAGCGGTGCTCGAGCATTGCGTCGCGCGGTTCCAGCAGCGCGCGGAAGAGCTCGCGCTCGTGCTCGCGATCGAAGTCGGCAAGCCGATCAAGGACGCGCGCGGCGAAGTCGCGCGGCTCGTCGACACCTTCAAGCTCGCGGCCGAGGAGAGCGTGCGCCTCGACGGCGAGATCCTGCCGCTCGATCGCACCGCGCGCGGCAAGGGCTACACCGGCTTCGTCAAGCGCGTCCCGATCGGACCGATCGCCGCGATCACGCCGTTCAACTTTCCGCTGAACCTCGGCGCGCACAAGGTCGCGCCGGCGCTCGCGATCGGCTGTCCGTTCGTGTGGAAGCCCGCGAGCGCGACGCCGGTCAGCGCGCTCCTCGTCGGCGAGATCCTCGCCGAGACCAAGCTCCCCCGCGGTGCGTTCTCGATCCTTCCCTGTCGCGCGGCCGACGCGGAGCCGTTGATCGTCGACGAGCGCATCAAGCTCGTCAGCTTCACCGGCTCGCCGGAAGTCGGTTGGGACCTGAAGCGGAAGGCAGGCAAGAAGCGCGTCTCGCTCGAGCTCGGCGGCAACGCGGCGTGCATCGTCTGCGCGGACGCGGACCTCGACGACGCGGTCGAGCGTTTGGTCGTCGGCGCCTTCTACCAGTCGGGGCAGAGCTGCGTCAGCGTCCAGCGCATTCTCGTCGAAGCACCGATCTACGCTGCGCTGAAGTCGAAGCTCGTCGCGCGCGCGCGAATGCTCGCGAGCGGCGATCCGAAGGACGAGCGCACGTTCATCGGGCCGCTGATCACGGTGGCCGACGCCGTGCGACTCGAAGCGTGGATCGCGAGCGCAGAGAAGCGCGGCGCGACGCTCCTGTGCGGCGGCACGCGCCGCGGCGCGCTGCTCGAAGCGACTCTGCTCGAAGGCGTGCCGCGCGACGAGCCGCTCTGCGCCGCGGAGGCGTTCGGCCCCGTCGCCGTGCTCGAACCGTTCGCGACCTTCGACGACGCGCTGCGCCTCGCGAACGAATCGTGCTTCGGCCTCCAAGCCGGCGTCTTCACGCGCGATCTCGAGCGCGCGCATCGCGCGTGGGACGAGCTCGAGGTCGGCGGCGTGATCGTCAACGACGTGCCGTCGTGGCGCGCCGACGCGATGCCGTACGGCGGCGTCAAGGACTCCGGTTTCGGTCGCGAAGGCGTGCGCTACGCGCTCGAGGAGCTGAGCGAACCGCGCTTGATGGTCGTGCGGCGGACAGGCGAGCGATGAGCGAGCCCGCGGATGCGCCGCGGCGGCGTTGGCCGCGAGTCGTGCTCGTCGTCTCGGGCGTGCTCGCGCTCTCCGCGGTCGCGGCGATCCTCTATCTGGATGCGCGCGGCAATCGCGGCCTCGAGAAGGAGCTCGCGGCGTGGCGCGCGAGCGGAGATCCGTTGCTCGCGTTGCAGGACCAACCTGCGACGAGCGAGCTACCCGAGGCGCTGCGCAATTGGCTCGCCTCCTACGACCGCCCGCCCTGCAACGCGTGCGGCGACGCGCTCGACGAGGCGGCGATCCAAGCGCTCGCGGACTGCGCGCAGCCCTACGCGGATGCGAAGCTGCGCGAGCGCGCGTTCGACGAAGCCTGCGTCGCCGCGCTGCGCGATCCGGTCCGAGCGCGCGCGCTGACCGACTGCGAGCGTGCGCTGCTCGAAGCTCGCTGCGCTCCGTCGCTCGCGTGCGCGGCAGGCGCGCGTGCGGCGCGCGAGCTGCCTGTGATCCCCGCGCGGGAGCTCTTGAGCGGCGGCCGACCACTCGAGCAGGTCGCCGGCACCGTGAACATCCTCTCGCTGGTGCGGGCGAGTCGCTGCGCCGTCGACGCGATGCGCTATCGGATGCTGCACGGCGAGCTGGATGAAGCTGCCGAGTTCGCTCGCGACGGGTTCGAGATCGCGCGCGTCGCGTCCGGTACGCCGTTGCTCACGGGTTACCTCGGCTGGACCGTGACGTTGAATCTGGCGCTCGGAGGGCTGGAGGAACTGCTGCAAGCGCTGCCGCCGGGCACCGATCTCGTCTGGTTCGAATCGGAGCTCGCGCGCCTCGATCCGCGGCTCGAGCTGATCGACGGAGTTCGCGAGGAGCGTTTGGCGGCCCACAACACGCTGCGGCGCTTCTCGTCCGCGGACATCCCCGGCGTGCACGTCGTCACGCCAGACGAAGCGCTCAGTTGGCTCGACCGTCGAATGCTCGGCGTCACTCACGACGAGTACCTCGAAGGCTTCGCTCGCGCGCTCGCCCACCTCGAATCGCCTGCGTGGCGCGAGCCTCCCGCCGCGCCGTACTTCGTCCCGGCGTCGTGGCCGTTCTCCGCGTTCTTCCAGCACTTGGACCTCATCCGGCCGAACTTCGAGCCGTTGATCGACGTCGCGGTGATGCTCGCAGCCCGGATCGAGCTCGCGCGCGCGGCGCTCGTCAATCACCGCGACGGCACGGCGGCGGCGAGAGCGTGGCTCGCCGGCCGCATCGATCCGTTCGACGGCAAGCCGCTGCGTTCGCGCGTCGATCCCGACGGCGTGCTCGTGATGTGGTCGGTCGGCGTCGATCGCGTCGACGACGGCGCGCCGCGGCGGCCGCCCGGTTGCATCGACTGGAAGCCGAAGGACATCGACTGGCTCTCGCCGGTGCGTTGACGCGAGGCGACCTCGCCGAGTCGCTGTTACGCTGACGCCATGAGCTCGCAACGCTCCCTCGCGTTCGGACCGGCGCTCACGCTCTCGATGCTGCTCTTCGCGGCGGGCACGATCTTCGGAATCGCGGTGCACTCGTGTTGGGCGCCGGAGCCGGCGCCCGACGAGAGCGACGCGAGCTCGTCGACGATCTCGCGCGCGGAGTGGGACGAATTGCGAGCTGCCGTCGCGCGACTCGAAGCGGCGGCGCAGGCACCCGAGCTCGTCGCGCCCGACTTGCGCAGCGCGGTCGGACCGTCGCCGGTCGCCCAGGAAGCGCTCGACACGTTGAGCGAGAGCGTGCGCGCGCTGCAGGGCGCGCTGGAGCGGCTGCGCGTGCTCGTCGAGCGCCCGTCGAGCGCCGCCGCGAGCTCCGCGACGCCGCGGGAGATCGTCGTCGCGGCTCCGGCGATCGACTGGAAGGCGATCGACGCGCTGCGCGACCTGTGCGAACGCGACGAAGCGGCGGCGTTCCGCTCGGTCAGCTTCTCGACGCCGAACGAGATCCTGGCGCGCTTCGGCGAGCCCACGCTCGTGTACCGCTACGACAAGGGCCTCGCGTTCGCGTACACGCGCGATGTCGAGCTGGCAGACGGCGAGACCGAGTCGCGCGGCGTGCGCTTCGCGTTCGCCGACGGCGTGCTCGACAATCTTTGGAGCGAGTAGCCCGCCGAAGTCAGCTCGCCGAGCTCTCGCGCTTGGACACCGCGACCACGAAACGCGTCGCGCCGTAGCCTTGGTTGGTGTCGAAGCAGCTGACGAGCTCCCAGCCTTGCGCCCCCATCCGCGCGAGCGCCGCGTCGAACTCCGCCTTGTTCAACTTGCCGCCGGCGAAGCCGCCGGGCTCGAAGAAGACCGTCTCGTACTCGAAGCGCTTCGCGATCATCCGCCGACTCCTTTCGTGCTCGGTACAACGCGCGACCGAGCGAGGACGAACAGTGTGCCCTGCGTACCGAGCGGCAGCATCGGCGCAGGCTTCATGTCGACGGCGAACTCGTTCGGCGTCTCGCGCAATCGGAGGCTCTTCCGCGACCTGTCCGCCGCGCGTGCCGTGCCCAGCGGCGCCGCCACGCGTTCGCCGTGCGTCGAGCGTCCGGTGCAGCGACCGATCGTCGCGCGCCCCGGCGGCACGTCACCAGAGTGCGACAGCGTGCTCGCGCTCGATTGGAATCCGCTCGTCGCGACGCGCGCGAGCGTGCGCGGCGACGCGAGCCGGCACGTCGGTACCTCCCGATTCGGTGGGCCGCGTTCCCTCGTCTACAATCCGAGCGTGGGTCGAGTGAGTTCCCGTCGCTGGCTCGTCGCGCTCGTATTGCTCGCGCTCGGCGCGGTCGTCGTTTGGCAGCTCGCGACGCGCGAACCGCCGACCGCGCCCGCGACTCGGCCTGTGGCTTCGACGCGCGAAGCGCAGCCCGCGGGCGAGCTCATCGGCTCGGACGTCGACGCCGAACGGCGAGCGGAAGCGACCTCGAGCGAACTCGCGTCCTCGTCGCCGAACGAACCCGCGCCGCCGAACGAGTCGGACCTCGTCGAGTTGCACGGTCGCCTGCTCGAAGCCGAAGCGCGCACCCCGGTCGCCGGCGCGACGCTGCGTTTCGGCCTAGGGCGGGATCGCGAAGCCGGACCCCTGGTGGCGAACACCGACGAGGCTGGGCGTTTCACGCTCTCGCTCGCGCCGACGGAGGTCGGCAGCTCTGCGCACGCGGATGCGAAGCTCGCCGAGCTTCCGATCTTCGCGGGCCTCGTGCGACTCGAGCCCGAGCTCGTGCTGCTCGCGCGCACGCGCCTCTCGCTGCGCGGCGTCGTCGAGGGTCCGTGCGCGCCCTACTGGATCGTGTTCGGCGCCGGACGCGGCGGCGCGATCTGGGTCGAGCTGTGGTCGGGATCGACGACGACCGACGCGGCCGGGCGGTTCGAATTCGTCGCCGCGGTCGATCGGGTGTCGGCGACTTTCGAGCTCAACATCGCGTGCCGCGAAGCGTTCGTCGCGCGGCGGCTCGTCCCGACGAGCGAGCTCGTCTCCCCCGACGGTGCGCGCATCGCGCTTTCGCTCGACGAGGTCGCGCTGACCGTGCTCGACGGCGAAGGCGGCCCGGTCGACGGCGCGGAGATCCAGATGGCGTCGATCGCGGCGAGCCATGAAGACCGGTCCGTCGTGCTGAAGACCGACAGCGCGGGACGGGCGCGCGGCGGCGTTCCGGAGGGCGAGCTCGAGCTCTGCATCGGCGCGCCCGGCTTCGTCGCGCACGTCGAGCGCATCGCGCCGCCGCACGCTGCGCGCACGGTGCACCTGCGACGTTTCGCCGAGCGCGACGTCGTGCGCGGCACGGTCGAGCTCGACGACGGCACACCGGTCGCCGCCGCGTTCGTCTCCGCGCGGCCGGGCGGTGTCGCGAGCTCCGTCGCGGTGCCGGCGATCGTGGGGATGCGCACCGACGAGCACGGGCGCTTCGAGCTGAACGTGGGCTGCGACGGCCCGTTGGTGCTCCACGCGTTCCACCGCGAGTTCGGCGCGTCCGGCGAGGTCGCGTACGAGCCCGACGGCGAGCCGATCACGCTGCGGATCGCGCCGCACGGAGCGATCGTGGTCCACGTCGACGGCCGCGACCTCCACGGACCGTTCGCGAGCGGTGCGATCGAGGGCGTGCTGACCGGCGCCGACGGTAAGGTGATCGACTGGACGCATGGGTGGTCGTTGCCGCTCGAGTTCTCGCAGGTGCCGCCGGGCGACTACCGCGCGACGCTCATCGTGCGCACGCTCGAGGCGGTCGGCAGCGCGGAGCTCTTGCACGCGGGCGGCGAGGCGACGAACGTCATGGTGCCGCTGCGCGCGGCGACGTGGGCGAGCGGGCGGCTCCGCCGAAGCGACGGTTCGCCGCTCGGCGGCGCGCGTCTGGTCGTCGAGCCCAGCGCGTTCGGCGAGCGGCTCGCGGCGACGTCGGGAGTCGACGGCTCGTTCCGCGTGCTGCTCGACGTCGCGCCGAACGCGACGCTCTCGGTCCGCGTCGGCGAGCGCGAGCTCGGTCGCTTCCCGCTCCATGCGGGCGACGTCGGCGCGCTCGAGTGCGCGAACGAGCGCTGAAGTCAGCGCGCCGCGAACGCGTTCATCTGCTGATTGCGCGCGTGGTCGGTGTAGCTCGCCGGGTTGGACATGCCGGTGGTGTGGCACCAACCGACCGTGTGGCCCATCGAGTTCGCGCCGGGGAGCTGGCCGCGCGCTTGCTCGGTCGTGCCGTCCTCCGGATCGTTGAGGAACAGGCTCGCGAGGAAGTTGCAGACCGAGCCGCTGTTCGACGTCGTCCAGTAGTAGACCTCCGCGCGCGCCCACGTCGGAATGCCCGCGAGCCACGTCGGAGCGCCGGACGTCGTCATGTCGTTGTTGACGCCGCACGCGAACTGGCCGAGCGACGCGAGCGGCGTGCCCTGGTACGGCGTCGCGAGACTCTGGATGCGCCGCGGGCCGAACGCGAAGTCGAGGCCGCTGGTGTAGAAGGTGAGCAGGTGCAACGCCGCAGCGCCGCCTTGGCTGTGCGCGACGACGCCGAACGAATCGTGCGGCGCGCCCGTTTGCGCCATGAGCAGCGCGAACTGATCGTGCGTGCGGTTCTGGTTCGGATCGAGGAACTCGACCTTGGGCGTGGTGAAGTCCGCGGCAGGCCAGATCGAGCCGCCGGAGCAGTAGCCGTGCGCGAGCACCAGCGCGCGGTTGGTCGAGTGCGCGGTCCCGAGCCCGTGCGCGCCCGCGGACGTCGAGCTCGCGACCACCGGACCGGTCAGCATCGACTTCGCGACCGAGCTCGTGCCTCGCCCGAAGACGCGCGGGAGCTCGCCGAGCTCCAGCGGCAACGCCGCGCGCACGTCGAACACCACGTGCGTGTCGGGGTCCTGCACGCGCACCTCGCGCAGCTCGAACGGCGGCAACGCACGCGCGAGCTCGAGCCAACGCGCGTCGAGGAACAGCGACAGCGTCGCGTGCGCGTCACCGCTCGGCGTCACCATGCGCGAGAGCCAGCAGATCGGAACGGGCTCGCCGCGCGCATCGCTCCCCCACACCTCGGCCGAGAGTTGCACCTTGGCCGCAGGCGCGAGCACGAACGCGCCGAGCTCTAGGCGCAGGCGGATCGGATCGTGCACGCTCGCGACGACCGCGCCGTCGAGCACGATGCGGCGTTCGAGCACGGGGAACGCGAGCAGCGCGCTGCGGCGCGTGCGCGCGCCCGGAGCAGAGCTCGCGGCATGGCTCGTCTCCCGGTTCGTGGCCTGGGTCGCAGGGCGATTCGCGGAGTCGCGGCCGGAGTCGTTCGCGGGATCGCTCGCGGTGTCGCTGTGTGCGTCGCTCGCCGCTAGCTCGACTTCCGCGCGGAGCTCGCCAGTGAAGTTCGCGGGCACGAGGGCGCCGAAGAGCCCGTCCCCGGCGACACCGTCCTCGTGCAGGCCGTCGTCGGCGAGCGCGACGCGCTCCACGGAGCTCTGCGACCGGAAGACGACGCTTCCCGAAGCGTGCGCGAATCGCCGGTCAGCGTCACGGAGCTCCGCGAGCACCGCGATCCGCTCGTCGGCGACCGTCGAGAGCGTCGAGACCCACGTCGAGAGCTCCGCGCGACCGACGGTGCGCACGACGCAGAGCCCGACCGACGGCTCGCGCTCGCTCGCGACCTCGAAGCGCAGCGTCCACTCACCCCTCGGCGCGTTCGAGAAGTCGCGTCGCTCGACGAGCCAGCCGGGCAGCACGTCGTCGAGCACTTGGCCGTTGCGTTCACTCGCGCCGAGTTCGGACGCGCGGTCGAGCTCGACGGACCCGCCGCGGGCGTCGCAGAGCTTCACGCGCCACTCGCGCAAGTCCGGCGCCGTCCACGCGATGCTCAGCTCGCCCGCGACGTCGACGGCGAGCGGCACTTCGGCGCTCCAGATGCCCAACGATGCCGAGGTTTCGCGCGCGAACGCGAGCTCGCGGACGAGCGCGCGCGAGTTCGTGCGGAGCGCCGCGGGCTCGGGCAGACGCACCACGCCGTTCAGGATGTCCGCGGGCGGCGCCGCGACTTGCTTCGCGGGCAGGTCGCCGGCGTTCGCGCCGGTGGCGAGCAACAGGCCGAGTGTCAAGCACGCCGAGATGCGAAGAGCGAGCATCGTGAATCTCCTTGGGGCGCAACATCGTACTCGGTCGCGCGCGGAGCCAGGGTTCGGGCACATGGTGCCGCACCCGTTCTTCCGCCCTCATCGCACGCGCGGGGGCACGCCTACTCGACTCGACCACGGCCGGCGGGAGTGCCATGCAGCGCGGCATCATCTCCTCCGGGTACGGAGCCAGGCTCCGTATCCGCCGTACGTCAGCGCATCACCGCCATCGCGTCGCCGACGCCGACTCGCGCTTCGGCGCGGGCGCGCGCGAGCGCCTCGCTCGGCGTCGCGCGGCCGGCGAGCAAGTCGCGGTAGGCCTGCAGCACGGTCGTGGCCTCCGCGCGCGACTCGCGCACGAACTCGACGCGGAAACGGCGGACGCCGCGCGCGAGGAGCTCCGGTACGAGCTCCGCGGAGCTTTGTCGCTCGGCGTTGAACACCGTGTTGCGGCAACCGACGTCGACGATCACCGGATGCTCGCGGCCGTAGGCGTCGCAGAGCGCGACTTGGTGCTGCTCGCAGGGCCGACCGCACGTGCGGAAGTCGCGACCGTGCGAGAGCAAGTGCGCGTAGACGCAGTGCTCCGTGTGGAAGGTCGGGATGCGGTGCTGCAGCACGAGCGTGAAGCGCGACGGGTCGGACGCCGCGCAAAAAGCGAACAGCTGCTCGCGATCGAGGTCGTGCGCGGGCGTCAACGTGTCGAGCCCGCGTGCGAAGAGCTCGGCCGCGGTGCGCGAGTTGGTGACGTTCAACGAGAAGTCGCCGTGCAGGAGCGGTCGGCCGTGCGCACGCGCGTGCTCCTCGAAGTGCACGAGCGCGCCCCAGTGCCGCACGAGCACCGCGTCGGGGGCGAGCGCGGCGAGGCGTTGGTCGTAGCCTTCCTCGCCGGGCTTCTGCACGCGCACCGTGGCGAGCGTGATGCGCAGCTTCGCCGCGCGCGCGCGCTCGACCGCGCGTGCGAGCCCGACGAGCTCCATCCAATCGAGCTCGACTTCTTCGAGCCCCGCGTCGATCGCGGCTTCGAGCTGCGCGTCGGTGCGACAGAGCGCGACGAGCTCGGCGTTGCGCGCGGAGTCGAGCGTCGACTGCGACGGTGCGACACGCCGCGCAGCCTGCTCCGTGGCACGCCGCGCACCGTCGCGCACGAAGCTCAGCCCCGCACGCGGCTCGCGCGCGGGCCCGCGTTCGATCTGCGGCAACAGCTGCTCCACCAACGCGCGCCGCAGTGCTTTGAGCTCCGAAACCGGCAAGTGCTGTCCGCCGTGCAGCCCCGCGCGATCGAGCCGGCCCAACCGGAACGGCGTGCCGCCGAAGCTCGCGAGCTTCTCCGTGAGCAACACATCGTCGAGCCCACGTCCTTGCGCGCGCTCGAGCACCGAAGTCGAGCTCACTCGCGCGAACGCATGCATCGCGCGCGCTTCGACTTCGAGCGGCTTGCCGAGCGCGCCGCGCACGACGAGCTCCACCGCGATGCGACCGGTCGGTTCCGGCGTGGCGACCACGCGCTCCGCTTCGCGCGCGAGCGCCGGATCGCCGCTGACCCACACGCGCATACCGACCGCGACGCGCGCGAGGTCGGGGCCGGGCACGCCGAAGCCGAGCCGCCAACCACGGTCGACCGCGTCGACGCGGAAGATCGGACCGCCGGGCTCGTTCGGGTTCTCGGGCTCGCCCGCGTCGAATACGACGCCGAGGCCGGCGCGCGGCACGAGCTCGGCCGGGCGCGGACCGTCGCTCGCGTCACCGGAACCGCCGAGCCCCTTCAGCGCTGCCGACGGCTCGCCTTGCGGCCCTTCGCGCCGCGAATCCGTCGCCAGCGCGCCGGTCCACGGCCGACCTTCGTCGTCGCGCAAGACGACGACGGTGTTCGCGCCGACGTGCGCGACGCGCCCGAGGTACACGCCGCGGTGCTTTGGGAAGCGACCTTCGACCAGCGTCTGATGATCCGACCCGCCGAGGAAGCCGTCGCCGAAGCCGCGGGTGTACGCGAGGCTCGCGCGCAGCAGATCCGAAGCCGCGGAGCTCGCGTCGACGCCGTCGGGTTCGCGCGCGTGCTCGACATGCTCACCGCGATCGTCGTGCTGGTGGCGCTCGCGGCGCTCGTCGTGCTCGTCGTGCTCGTCGTGCTCGTCGTGCTCGTCGCGCACGTCGCGCACGTTGCGCTCGCCGCGCTCGCCGCGCTCGTTGCGCTCGTTGCGCTCGTTGCGCACGCCGTGCTCGTTACGCACGCCGAGCTCGTCATGCCCGCAGCGCTCGTCCACGCGCGAAGAAGCTCGTGGCGCCGCGCTCGACTCGATCGAACCACCCGGCAGCGCGCCGAGTCCGTCGACGAACCTCCGAATCATCTCGGTCGCGGTGAGCACGTACTGCGCGTTCTTCTGTCGGCCCTCGATCTTCAGACCGTGCACGCCGATGTCGACGAGCTCCTCGACCGCGCGCAAGCCCGCGAGATCCTTCGGCGAGAGCAGATACTTCACGTCGCCGAGGTCGCGTCGCTCGCCGTCGACCACCAACTCGTACGGCAGGCGACACGACTGCGCGCACTCGCCGCGGTTCGCGGAACGGCCGCTCCACGTCGCCGACGAGAGGCACTGACCGCTCCACGCGACGCAGAGCGCGCCGTGGATGAAGACCTCGAGCTCGAGCTCGGTGCCGCGCGCGAACGCGCGGATCTCCGCGACCGAGAGCTCGCGCGGAACGACGACGCGCGTGACGCCGAGGCTCGCCGCGAAGCGCGCCGCTTCGGGGCTCGAGATCGTCATCTGCGTGCTCGCGTGCACCTCGAGCGCCGGACAGAGCTCGCGCGCGAGCAACGCGACCGCCGGGTCCTGCACGATCAACGCGTCGACGCCGCAGTCCGCCGCGCGGCGGATCAGGCGCTCGACGAAACCGAGCTCGCTCTCGAACACCACAGTGTTGACCGCGAGGTACGCCTTCGCGCCGGCGCGGTGGATGCGCGCGACGGTCGCGGCGAGGTTCGCGAGCTCGAAGTTGCCGGCGCGAGCGCGCGCGTTGAAGCCCTCCGCGAGCCCGAAGTAGACCGCGTCGGCACCGGCAGCGAGCGCGGCGGCGAGCGCTTGCTCGTCGCCCGCGGGCGCCAGGACCTCCGGCAGACGCCGTGCGTCGACTTCACGCGGCTTCTCGGGCTCGCTCGCCATCGCGCCGACGTTACCATCCGACGCGCATGGCCCGAAAGCCGTCCGAGCCCGCTCTTCCGCCCGACGTCACGCGTTTGCGCGCCGAGATGGACCGCTTGAACGCGCGGCTCGCCGCCGACGTGCAGGCCCGCGCGCGGCTCGCGCTCGAGATCGCGCGTGCGAAGGCGGCCCACGGGCTCGCCGCGGCGGATCCGAAGCGCGAGCAAACGATGTTGCGCCGCGTGCTCGACGAAGCGCCGGCGGGCTTCGAGCGCTGCGACCTCGCGCGGATCTTCAAGACCATCTTCGTCGTGTCGCGCGAGCTGGTCGTCGCGAGTGCCGAGCCCGCGGCGGGTCGTTCGAGTCCGTGCGAACCGCCGCGCGCGAAGACGGGGCGCAAGCGCTCGCGCCGCTGAGCTCGCGAGTCGGCGCATGGCCGGTAGATCGGCGTACTCGCGCACACTCGCTCTCGCCCGGTCCCGTTCTCGTGTTCGCGTGCGGTCGTGCCGCGCGCACCGTCGCCACGCTCGCACGCTTGTGACGCGACCGCTGCTCCCAGCTCCCGTCGCCGCCGCTACTTCTTCGCGCGCGGATCGGCGGTCGACAGCTTCCCGTCGACCTCCGGCACGTAGTCGGTCGAACGCATCCGGCCGCGCGACCAGCTCTCGTGAACTTCGATCAGGCGGCCCGGCCACACGCGCGTGCCCGCGGGAGCACCGACGACGTAGAGCTGCATCCCGTTGCGCAAGCCCTGCTTCGCGCCGATGTCGACGATGAACTCGACCGCGTTGTTGATCGGCCGGGTCTCCGTCGAGACCAAGATCTCCTTCACCCGCCCGACCACGGGCGCGCGCAACACGCGCTCGGCGTAGTAGCGCGGCATCGTCGCTTGGAGCGGCTCGGGATTCGGCTCGGCGAGCTCGGCCGCGAGCATGCAACCGGCGGGAGCGCGCCGGCCGGCGTTGACGAGATTACAGAAGCCGGTCAACTGCTGCTCGGTCAAGAAGCAACGCTGCTTGCCGTACGCGACCACGCAGCCGCGCGTGCCCGCTTGGCGCGTGGAGTTCGCCGCGGGTTTCGCGCCGCGCTCCGGTTCGAGCAGCAGCCAGCCCGAGTCGATGCGCGCATGGCCGCTCTCGTCGCGCGTGCAGCTTCCGTTCGCGTCGAGCGTCGTCCACGAGTACGAGCCGTCGTCGCGCAGCTCCAGTGCCTCGCGCATTCCCTCGCGCGTCACCTCGTAGCGCGTGAACGCCCACTTCGGCAGCGCGGGCGGCTCGCGCGGTTCGGCCCGCGGCACGCGCACGGGCGCGGCGGGGCCGGGCTCGTCGACGTACGAGGTGTACACCGAGCCGCGGTTCGCGCATGCGATGGCGAGCAGGCCGAAGAGGCAGCTCGCGAGCGCGAGAACGGCGAAACGGAGCGCGGCGCGGCGCGGCGAGGTCGAGAGGGGCTTCGTCACGGCGGCGTCCGAGGTCGGGCGATTCTATCCGGCTGCCGCGAATCGTGGCGGACCCGCCGAATCGATCGTGAGGTGCGCCGACGCGAGGGAAAGTTCTTCCGCTCGTCGGTGACGGAGAACCGCGCCAAAGCGCTCGTTCGCGCGCTTCAGCCGCGTTTCGATGAGCGCGCGTTCACGACTGCAGCGCGCCGCCGCCCTCGCTCAATGCGCCGCGCGCGGGTGACGCGTCGACATCTGAGTTCCGATCGCCGGCACGAGCTTCGTGCGAAACGCACGAGCGAGCGACGAGTGCTCGCCGACCTCCGTCAACGTCGCCGGCCAAGCCATGATGTCGACGAGGGCCGGATCGAGCGACCAGAACTCCATGCCGACGCAGAGGCCATCGGCCGAACCCTTGTCGACCGTCAACTCGAGTCGCACTCCCTTGCTGCCCGGTCGCTGCACCTCACGCACTCCGAGCACCGTCGCGATGACCGGCTCACGCAGGAAGTACCGCAGGAGCTCCGGCGGAAGCACGAGCTCGAGCTGCGGCTCGATCGCAGATGCCGGCTCGTTCGCGTGTAGGTAGCGAAATGGGTTCAAGAGGCCGCCATTGACCGCATTGGCGAACTCGACGACCTCGGTCTTGCGCAGGAGGACTCGCTGCTCGCGATGGCGCGCGACGCAGCACGTCAACTTCCAGCGCGAGCCCGTCGGAGACTCCTGCTCGAGCTCGAGCCAGCCGTCGACGTGCCGCACGCGTCCTCGCTTCTCCACCGGCGTGCGCGCGAGGTGCCCCCACGACTTCCGCGAGAACGTGCCGTCGGGGAAGAGCTCGATGGACTCCGCGGTGTCGGCCCACGACTGCCGGTACTCCGTGAACGACCAGTCGGGCAACGCTGCGGCGGCCGCGGGCTCGCGGCTCGGAGCGGCGACGACCTGCGGCGAGTGCTCGGGTGTCGGTGTTCGCGCACGGATCGGCTGATTCGGCGGCACAGCGTCGGGCCGAGGCTCGCTCGCGCAACCGACCAGCGTGACCCCGACGACAAGGAGCTCGACGCAACGATTCATCGGACTCACGCACTACCCGCCGAGTTTGCGACAGTTGCGCGAGGACTCGTTCGCAAGGCGACGCGATCGTCACGCTGCGACATAGACGTCCTGCGCCTCTGCCAAGACTCGCTCGCGGAAGTAGCGGCTCAGACCGCGAAACGTGTTCAGATCGACCGGGCGACCGACGATCTCCGCGAGTTCGTCCTGCATGCCGATGAATGCGAAGCCGGTGCGTGTCCCATGCTCGAACTCCACGAGCACGTCGAGATCGCTCTCGGGCGAGAAGTCCTCCCGCAGGAACGAGCCGAACACCGCGAGCCTCCGGATACCTCGGCGCTTGCAGAACTCGGCGATGCGCTCGCGGGGTAGCGCTCGCAGTCGGTCGACACGTTCGTCCATCGGAGTCAATGGACTCTGAGTCTCGCTCCGGCTTCGACGCGGCGCAAGCGTCGCGGGATGGCCGATAGGCCACCGGTCCCCGCGTCCCTAGGCGAAGAGCTCGCGCACCACGCGGCCCGCCACGTCGGTCAGGCGGAAGTCGCGGCCCGCGTAGCGGTACGTCAGCTTCTCGTGATCGAGCCCGAGCAGCGCGAGCAGCGTCGCGTGGAAGTCGTGGACGTGGACCTTGTCGACGCTCGCGAAGAAGCCGTAGTCGTCGGTCGCGCCGTGGCTGAGGCCCGCCTTCGTGCCGCCGCCCGCCATCCACACGGTGAAACCGTGCGGGTTGTGGTCGCGGCCAACCGCGTCGCCCGTGCCTTGCGCGGTCGGCGTGCGACCGAATTCGCCGGCCCAGAGCACCAGCGTGTCCTCGAGCAAGCCGCGCGCCTTCAGATCGGCGAGCAAGCCCGCGATCGGCAAGTCGACCTCGCGCGCGTTCTTCTCGTGGAGCTCCTTCAGCTTCTCGTGCTGGTCCCACTTGTAGCTGTGCGTGCATTGCACGAAGCGCACGCCGGACTCCGCGAGGCGGCGCGCCATCAAGCACTGTCGCCCGAAGTTCTCGGTCACCGGATCGTCGAGGCCGTAGAGCTTCTTCGTCGCCTCCGATTCGCTCGCGAGGTCGAGCACGCCCGGCGCTTCCATCTGCATGCGGAACGCGAGCTCGAAGCTCGCGATGCGCGACTCCAAGCGATCGTCGGCGCCTTGGCGCTCTTGGTGCTCGCGATTCAGGTCCGCGAGCAAGTCGAGCTCCGCGCGCTGCACGTCGCCTTGCAGATCGGCGCGCGTCAGATGCTCGATCACCGCCTTGGACGCAGGCACCGCCGCGTTGCCGATCGGCGTGCCTTGGTAGATGCCGGGCAGGAACGCGCTCGACCAGTTGTTGACGCCGCCGTGGCCGAGCGTCGGACAGATCGTGACGAAGCCCGGCAGGTTCTGATTCTCGCTGCCGAGCCCGTACAGCACCCACGAGCCCATGCTCGGCCGCACGAACGTCGCCGAGCCGGTGTGCAACGCGAGCAGCGCGCCGCCGTGCGCTTCGTTGGTGCCGTGCATCGAGTGGACGAAGCACAGCTCGTCGACCTTGGTCGCGACGTGCGGGAAGAGCTCGCTCACCCACTTGCCGGTCTCGCCGTGCTGCGCCCACTTCCACGGCGAGCCGTAGAGGTTGCCGGTCTGCGCGAACTGCACGCGCGGCTTGGCGAACGGCAGCGGCTTGTCGTGGTCGCGCTGCAGGAGCGGCTTGTAGTCGAACGTGTCGACCTGGCTCGGCCCGCCGTGCATGAAGAGGAAGATCACGCGCTTCGCACGCGGCGCGAAATGCGGCGCGCGCGGAGCGAGCGGATCGGTCTTGTCGGCGCGCGCGCCCTCGGCGAGCAGCCCCTGCAACGCGAGCGCGCCGAACCCGGCGCCGAGGCGTTGGACGAGTTGTCTTCGACTGAGCGGGACGCGGCGCATGGCTAGTCGACGTAAAGGAATTCGTTGGAGACCAGCAGCACGTGCGCGAGCCCGATCCACGGGACGTCTGCGGAGGTCGCGACGCTCTTCGCGGCATCGGCGCCCATCGCGAGCGGCGAGCCGTCGACGCCCCGCTCGCGCGCGGCCGCCGTCGGCGCGGCGACCGGTTCCGCGGCGTGCGACGCGTCGACCTCGTGCTCGACGCCGTTCGCGGCTGCGTGCTCGTCGCCGCCGCCGGCGGTCGGCTGCGCGGCGTCGCGGTTCTTGAGCTCGTTCACGAAGTCGATCGCTGCCTGCCGCTCGCGCTCGGACGGCTCGCGGCAGAGCGTGCGCCGCCACAGCCACGCGATCCGCTCGCCTTCGCGCTCGGGCTCGGCGGCGAGCGCGAGTTCGGCGAGCGCGCGCGCACTCTCGACGACCTCGTCGGAGTTCATCAAGAAGAGCGCCTGCGGCGCCGCGACGGTCTCCGGCCGCACGTCGATCGGCGTGCTCGGATCGTTGTAGTCGAACGCCGAGAAGAAGCCGTACATCGCGTTGCGGATGATCGGCAGGTAGAGCGAGCGCCGCGTCGACTGGTAGCGCGCTTGGTCGGTCGATTGATCGTTGGTGACGTACTCGCCGCTCGCGGTCGTCATCGACTTGCCGCCGAGCGTCGCATCCAGCCGCCCGCTCGCCGCGAGCCACGCATCGCGCATCACCTCGGCCTCGAGCCGTCGCCGGTTCTGGCGAGCGAGCAGGCGATTCTCCGGGTCGCGTTCCGACGCGACCGCGTTGCCGCGCGTGCTCATCCGATACGCGCTCGACGTCACGATCAAGCGGTGGAGCGACTTGAGCGAGCCGTGACGGCGCTGGAGTTCCTGCGCGAGCCAATCGAGCAGCTCTGGATGCGTCGGGAGCTCGCCGCGCACGCCGAAGTTCGACGTCGACGCGACCAGCCCGCGCCCGAAATGTCCCGCCCACACGCGGTTCGCGATCACGCGCCACGTCAGCGGATGGCGCGGATCGACCAGCCAACGCGCGAATTCGAGTCGACCGCTGCGATCGCTCGGCATCGCGGGTGCGTCGAGCACGTGCGCTGTCGCCGAGAGCACGCCGCGCGGCACCGCGTCCTTTTCGAGGCTCAAGTGGCTGCCGCGCAAGTGCACCGGCACGTCGACGATCTCGCCGTCCTGCACGCCGAGCGCGCGGTCGAACGGCTTCGGCGCGCTCGCGGCGAGCTGCTCGACCTTCGCGCGCCGCATGGCGAGCTCGGCGCGCGCGGGCTCGGGGAAGAAGCTCTCCAATCGCTCGGTCGTGAGCGCGAACGGTCCGTGCTTGCCGTGCAGCACTTGGCGCAGCGCTTCCGCGTCGGCGCTCGCGAGCGCGGTCGGCTTCTCGCCGTCGCGCGCTCGAGCTTCGCGCCAGTCGGCCTCGATCGCGGAGAAGAGCGTCTGGTAGCGACCCGCGAGTTCCTCGAGCGAGCGCGGCGGCAGCCCGTCGAGCAACGCGAGCACGCGCGGCGGCAACGGAGGCGAACTCGACGCGCCCGCCTGCGCTTCGTCCGGCGTCGCTTGGAACCCCGCGTCGACTTCCGCGAGCGGCGTCGCCGGCGGCGCGAGCCGAGTCGGCGGCACCGCGAGCGCTTCCGGGCGTTCGCCGCGCAATCGCGCGACGACTTCCGACGCTCGCCGCGCCCACTCGCCCTCCCCAAGCGCCGCGAACGCGTGCCACGGCGCGAACACCGGATCCCCGCGGCGCGCGGAGAGCTCGACATGCACCGCGAAGTTGCGCACGAGCTCGGGCACGAGCCCGTCGGCCCACGGGTTCCCGTCGACGTACCACTCGCGCTCTCCATCGGCCGCGGCGTCGCCGGCGCCCGCCGGCGCGAGCACGAACTTGTCGAGGTGCGGCACGTCGGCCTGGTTGTCGAGGCGCAGCACGTTGCGGCCGGGCTGGAAATCGAACGCGCCGACGCGCGTCCAACGTTGGCCGTCGAGGAGGAAGCTGCCGGTCTTCGCGCCAAGCGCCGTCTCCGCGACGACGGCGCCGTTCAGCAGCACGCGCATCGGCCGCTCTTCGGCCGACGCGTACCGGACGTCGAGCACGAGCCGTTTCGCGCTCTCGAGCGTCACGTCGTACTCGACGAACTGCTCGCCCGAAGCCCGAGTGTGCACGATCGCGACTTCGGCGTCGCCCCACGTTTCGCGGTCGACCGCGAGGTTGCCGCGGCTGAACTCCTCGGCCTCGATCAGCGTCGCGCGCTTCGCCGCGAACGTACCCGCGAGCAGGTACGGCGCGAAATCGCGGCGCCATCCGTCTTGCAGCGCGCGATCGTTCTCGGCGACGAGCGCGTCGAGCTCGGCCTTCGCCTGCTCGCTCGCCTTGCGGTGCGCCGCGGCGGTTTCGCGATCGGCGGCGCTCGCGAGCTCGCGTTCGCGCCAGCGCGAGACGAAGTCGAGATTCGCCATCGTGCTCGTGCTCTTGAACACGCCGGCGACCGCGTAGTAGTCGCGCGCCGAGATCGGATCGAACTTGTGGTCGTGGCAGCGCGCGCAACCGAGCGTCAACCCGAGGAACGCCTTGCCCGCGACGTCCATCTGCTCGTCGACGATGTCCATCACGAGCTTCTGCTTGTCCTGCTCGGCGAGCATCTTCGGGCCGAGCACCAGGAAGCCGGTCGCGGCGATCTGATCGGCGAGCGCGTCGCGATCCTCGGGCTCCGGCAACAGATCCCCGGCGAGCTGCTCGGTGACGAAGCGGTCGTACGGCTTGTCCTGATTGAACGCGCGCACGACGTAGTCGCGATAGCGCCACGCCTCGCCGAGCGCGAGATTCTCGTCGAGCCCGTTCGAGTCCGCGTAGCGCGCGAGGTCGAGCCAGTAGCGGCCCCAGCGCTCGCCGTAGTGCGGCGACGCGAGCAAACGATCGACGACGCGCTCGTACGCGTCGGGCTCGGGATCGCGCTCGAACTCGGCGAGCGCTTCGGACGTCGGCGGCAAGCCGACGAGATCGAAGTGCACGCGCTCGAGCAGCTCGCGCTTGGTCGCGAACGGCGCCGGCGCGAGGCCTTCGCTCTCGAGCCGCGCGAGGACGAAGCGATCGACGCCGTTCCGCACCCAGCGCTCGTCCCGCACCGTCGGCGGCGTCGGATCGGTCAGCGCGCGCAACGCCCAGTGCTCCTCGGGCTTCGGAACCGTGCGCGCGGCGACCGGCGCGTCGCCATCGCGCGGATCGGGCGCGCCGCGGCGGACCCACTCGACGAGCGCGTCGACTTCCGCGTCGGGCAGCCTGCCTTTCGGCGGCATCTGCAGATCGAACTCGTCGTACCGCACCGCGCGCACGAGCGGGCTCGCGTCCGGCTCGCCGGGCACCACCGCGGCGCCGAGCGACGCACCGCGCTCCCAACCTTGCCGCGAATCGAGCACCAAGCCGCCCTTCGGCTTCGCGAGCGTCGACGCGTGGCACGAGAGGCAACGCTCCTCCAACACCGGCCGCACGCGCTGCTCGAAGAACTCGAGGTCGTCGGCGCTCGGCTCGGGCGCTTGCACGAACGCGCCCAGCACGAGCGCGAACGGGGGCGGGAGGAGGAGCATCGCGGCGGCCCGGCGGGGCGGCTCGATGCTACAGCGGCGGGTCGGCGAGCGGTCGACCCGATCCACGGGGATTCGGAGCGCCGACCGGTGCGCGCGTCATCCCCGCAACGATCGCGCGGAGAGCGCGCAACGGTGCGATTCGTTCAATCGGCGAGCGGCGTCAGCTCGACCTTGCGGAACTCCGCGACCGCGCCCTCGGCTTGGATCGCGATCTGACCGTGATCGGCGGTGCAGTGCCCACCGTGGTTGACGGCGTCGCCGTTGACCCAGACGTCGATTCGATTGCCGCGGCATTCGATCACCATCTGATTCCACTCGCCCGCGGGCTTCTCGGAGCCGTCGGTCAGATTGAGGATGCGCCGCGCCCTGTCGCCGTCGACGCCCCACGCCTCCTTCGGGCCGCGGCGCTTCTCCATGTCGGCCACGACGATGTCCTCACCGATGCACCAGAAGTCGCCGGCGTTGCCGACGTGCATCTGGCACTCGATCGACTGCGGGAACATCCCGTACAGCCGCCGCGGTGTCGACGCGTGCACCAGGATGCCGCAGTTGCCGGGCTCGCCCGCCCAGCGATACTCGACGACCAAGCGATAGTCACGGAACGACGCGTCGGTGATCAGGTGGCCCGGCGGATTGCCGAGGCTGACGAGCACGCCGTCGCGCACCGCGAACGACGCCGGCGCGTCCGGCTTGCCGTCGGCTTCCGGCACGTCGGCGTGCCATCCGGCGAGGCTCTTGCCGTCGAAGAGCGCGATCGGCTTCGGCGCGGACGGCGCGGACTGACAAGCGGCGAGCAGACCGAGGACGCTGGCGATGAGGAGGTTGCGCATGGCGCCTACGCTAGCAACCGGCGCGCGCAGCAGAAACGCACCGACGTGCTTACCGCGCGCCGTCTCCGGCGGGCGGCGAAGCGCGCGACTCGTCCGCCTCGCGCGGCTCCGTCTCGCGCGGCCCGTCCGATTTGCGCGGTGGGCCCGGCTCGCCCAGCGCGTCCGGCTCTCGCGGCGCGTCCAACTCGCGCGGTGTGCCGCGGTAGATGCGGATGGAGTCGCCGCTCAGTCGGATTCCATCGGCGACGAACTCGGCAACGAGCTCGTGGCTCGCCTCGAAGCTCGCGTACGCCGCACGCAGCGGCGCGAACTCCGGTTGCTCGGCCGAAACGCACCGCAGCGTCCAATCGCTCAGCACCACGAAGTCGAAGCCTGTCGTCGGATCGTGGCGTCGGCCCTCGACCGCGCAGCGCACGACTTTCACGTCGCGATCGGATGCGAGCACGCCGATCGGCGGCCCGCGTTGCTCGCAGAGCACGCGCGAGCCCGGCGGGACGTTCGCGAGCAACCACTCCGACGCCGCGCCGCGCGCGTCGGGCACGCGCGCGAGCCGGAGCGCTTCGGCGGAGACGCTCGCGGGCTCGAGCAATGCCGCGGCGCACGCGAGCGCGACGACGCAGGCGACGAACGTCCGCTCCCGGCTCGCCGAGCACGCGCGCGGCGAGCCTGCGCTCGGCGACCCCGCGCCCGCCGAGCCCTTGACGAGTCGCGCGAGCGCGCCGCGGAGCGCGACGACGACGCTCGCGAGCCCGACGGCGGCGAAAACCGCGACGAACGGCGTCGCGCCGACGAGGTTCCGCGCGAAATGCGACGAGTACGCGCCGAGCAGCGCGACCAGCCCGATCGGGAACGCGAGCATCACGAGCGCGCGCCGCGGATCACGCCGCGCCGCGCTCCACACGCCGAGCACCGCCAGCGCCGAAAGCGCGACGCCGAGGCTTTCGCCCAGCTCGCGCAGGTTCGCGCCGTAGCTTGTCGAGCCGCCGCTCGTGTGTCCGGGCACGCCGACGCGATACGCGTCGCGGACGAACCCCAGTTGCGCGCGGAATCCGTCGTGATCGAGCAGCGCGTACGGCGTGCTCGCGAGGAAGCACAACGGCACGAGCACGGCGAACCACGCGAGCCTTCGCCACGCCGGACGTCCGAGCGAGCCCTCGCCGAGGAAGTGCGCGAGTGCGACCGGCAACGCGGCGAGAACCGCGGTGTACTTGCTTCCGATCGCGCAGCCGACGCAAACCGCTGCGAGCACGTAGTCGCGCTTCCGCGGCGGCTCGAGCAAGATGCGCATGGCGCAAAGCGTGGCGAGCACCGCCCACAGCGCGACCGTGGCGTCGACGCGCGCCACGTACGAGAACGTCGTGGGCAAAGGCGCGACCGCGAGCACCGCCGCCGTCGCCACGCCGACGCGCGGACCGAAGCAACGCGAGCCGAGGCACGCGCTCGCGAAGATCGTCAGCGCCGACGAGAGCAACACGAGAGCGCGCGCGACGACGTAGTGCTCCGGCGTCGCGCGCGCCTCGACGAGCAGCACGCCGAGCGGCTCGAGCACCGCGTCGACCGCGGCGAGCACGTAGATGTCGAGGCTCGGGTAGTTGAAGACGTGCGGATTCAGGTCGCCGGTGCGCAGGATGCGGACCGCGCTCTCGACCAAGACCCATTCGTCGGGCGTGCCCTCGAACGGATAGGCGTACCACAGCGCCGGGAGCCGCCACAAGAGCGTCGCGACGGCGAGCACCGCGGCGCAGAGCCGCCACCGGCCGGTCAGGCGCTCGCCGAGCGACGGCGCGGCTTGGAGCGCGCGACCGGAGGCGGTGCGAGGCGCAGGTGTGGATGCGGAGCCCGATGTCGAGCCCGATGTCGAGCTTGGTGTCGAGCTTGGTGTCGAGCTTGGTGTCGAGCTTGGTGTCGAGCTTGGTGTCGAGCTTGGTGTCGAGCTTGGTGTCGAGCTTGGTGTCGAGCTTGGTGTCGAGCTTGGTGT